>NZ_JBIBVE010000032.1:0-38598 GCF_043080095.1 Streptomyces sp. NPDC015127 | reverse complement strand
TCGATCTGCACCAACCAGTCGATGTCACCGGCCGCGTCCGCTCGGGCCTGGACCTGCTGCAGGGCTCGGGTGAACACGCCGTCCAGGGCGTAGCGCCGGAAGCGGGTGTACACCGTCTTCCACGGCCCGTAACGGGCTGGCAGGTCTCGCCGGGAGATCTCTGTCCGGATCTTGTAAACCATCCCGTTGACGACCTGCCGGTCCTCAACACGTGGCCGCCCGGTGAAGGCCCGCGGTATCAGCGGAGCAAGTAACCTGCTCTCCCTTTTGTACGAGGTCCTCGTCGAATCAGGATGCCGGGTCCTTCGCCAGTTTCCAGCTGCCGTGCCGTACTTCACTTGTCAGGGCGATTGCCGGTGCGGGCCAGGTGTGCTCGCTCACCAGTGCGGCCGCGTCGGTCCCAGATTCGCTGCTCGGACGGGCTCCGGCGGATGCCGGAAACTCGTCGCACGCGCTGCGCGCTCTCCGGTTCCGCTCCGCCATGCCGTCTTCGGGTGGCGGCGACCCTGATCGCCGTGACGCCCGGTCAGGTCGCCCCCCATTGCACGGCGAACGACCGCATTCGTGGTCAGTCGTCCAGCACATGCCCGTAGCTGGGCCGGCGCGATCATCAGCGGCGGGACCGTCACACTGCCGGCGTGCGCCAGTTCCTTGATGCCGGGGGTTCCGTGTATCGCGGGCGTATCGAAAATCGCATACGCCACCGCAACGGCCCTCCGTCTCCAATGGGGGCATGAACCACAGCGCACCCCTGTCAGCCCCGCCCCGCCGCACGCGCAGGATCGTGCTCCTCGGCCTGGCGATCGTCGGCGTGGCGAGCGCCGTGTTCGTCGTGCGGGGGCCGCTCATGATGGCCGCTCCGATGTGCATGGCCGGGCGGTGGCACGGCTGCTTCGGCACGTTCAACGGTGTGGTGCTCATGACGTTGGTCGCGCTGCCATTGGCCGCGCTGGTGGTGTGGGCTCTGGCGCGCCGTCGGCGTGCCGCCGGCGTCGCATCGGCGTGGTGGATGTCGCTGGCCGAGGTCGGCATGGTCCACGGGACGGTGCCGTTCCTGTGGCTGACCATGATGCCGGGCGCAGGGGCCGGCATCGTGCCCGGCCGGTTCAGCCTGGTGCCGCTGCGGGACCTGATCACGATGGGGCCGCTCGGGATCGTCGGCAACCTGCTGGTCTTCGCGTCGCTGGGGTTCTTCGCCCCGATGCGGTTCGCTGCGCTGGCGTCCGTGCCGCGGGTCCTGGCGCTCGGGGCGGGCTGCTCGGTCCTGGTCGAAACCGCACAGTACGTCCTGCGACTGGACCGGGTGTCCTCCGTGGACGACGTACTGGTCAACACCGCCGGTGCCGTGCTGGCCGCGCTGGCGTCGCGCCGCTGGTGGCACACTATGGCGGAGGCGCCGTCGGACCGGCCTCGCCCCGCGCCGGCACCGGCAAGCTGAGTCGCGTGTCCGGTGTGCACACGTCCTGCATACGTCGGCGATATGTTGTGTTGCTTAGGCTTCACGCATGCGCGTACTGATCGTGGAGGACGAGCCCTACCTGGCGGAAGCCGTCCGTGACGGTCTCCGGCTGGAAGCGATCGCCGCCGATATCGCCGGCGACGGCGACTCCGCCCTGGAACTGCTCGGCGTCAACTCCTACGACCTCGCGGTCCTCGACCGCGACATCCCCGGCCCCTCCGGCGACGAGGTGGCCCGGCGCATCGTCGCATCCGGCAGCGGCATCCCGATCCTCATGCTCACCGCCGCCGACCGGATCGACGACAAGGCGTCCGGGTTCGAGCTCGGTGCCGACGACTACCTCACCAAGCCGTTCGAGCTGCGGGAGCTCGTCCTGCGGCTGCGGGCGCTCGACCGCAGGCGCGCGTACGCCCGGCCCCCCGTCCGCGAGATCGCGGGCCTGCGCCTCGACCCCTTCCGCCGGGAGGTCTTCCGCGACGGACGCTACGTCGCGCTCACCCGCAAACAGTTCGCCGTGCTCGAAGTCCTCGTCGCCGCCGAGGGCGGGGTCGTCAGTGCAGAAGAGCTGCTGGAACGGGCCTGGGACGGGAACGCCGACCCCTTCACCAATGCCGTCCGCATCACCGTCTCCGCATTGCGCAAACGGCTCGGCGAACCCTGGATCATCGCCACGGTGCCGGGTGTCGGCTACCGCATCGACACCGGCCCCGACACCACCGGCCCCGGCAGTACGCATGCATAGACGCCCAGGGCTCAGCGCCCGACTGAAGCTCACCTTCAGCTACGCGGGGTTCCTCGCCGTCGCCGGCGCTCTCCTGCTGGCCGTGGTGTGGGGGTTCCTGCTGCGTTACGTACCCGACAACTCCCAGGGTCTTCTCGGCATCTCGCCCAACCGCTACCTCCTGGTGCGCACCTTCACCCCCGCCGCGGCCGTGGCGATGGCCTTCCTGCTCGTGTTCGGCCTCGTCGGGGGATGGATCCTCGCCGGCCGGATGCTCGCACCGCTCACACAGATCACCGCCGCGGCACGGATGGCCGGGAACGGATCGCTGTCCCACCGGATCCGCATGGAAGGCCGTCAGGACGAATTCCGTGAACTCGCCGACGCGTTCGACACCATGCTCGAACGACTCGAGTCGCACGTCGCCGAGCAGCAGAGGTTCGCCGCGAACGCCTCCCACGAACTGCGCACCCCGCTGGCCATCTCGCAGACGCTGCTCGACGTCGGCCGCAGGGACCCCACGCGTGACCGAGACGAACTCCTCGCACGCCTCCAGGCTGTCAATACGCGCGCGATCGACCTCACCGAGGCCCTCCTGCTGCTCAGCCGCAGCGACCGCGGGAACTTCACCCGCGAGAGCGTCGACCTCTCCCTCGTCGCCGAAGAGGCCGCCGAAACCCTGCTCCCCCTCGCCGAACAGCGCGGGATCACGCTCGACGTCACCGGCGGAGCGACACGGACCAGTGGCTCCGCGGAGCTCCTGCTGCGGATGGTGACGAACCTCGTCCAGAACGCCATCGTCCACAACCTCCCCACCGGCGGCACCGTGACGGTCCACACCGAAGCGCAGGGCGACGCGAGCGTGGTGCGGGTCGAGAACACGGGTCATCCGCTCCCACCGGAGATGGTGCCGACCCTCACCGAACCCTTCCAGCGCGGGACGGAACGCGTACGCACCGACGAGCACGCCGGCGTCGGCCTCGGCCTTGCCATCGTGGACGGCATCGTCCGCGCCCACGACGGGACCCTCGACCTCGTCCCCCGCCCCACCGGCGGTCTCCTCGTCACGATTCGCCTTCCTGGCATGCCGTAGGCATCGTCCCCGAGCGGGGCCACTGGATCGTGGACGGGAAGTTCGGCGCAGGCCAGGGCGACCCGCGGCAGCGATGGGGCAGCGGCGCTTCGAGAGCGACGCCGCCTGCACCTCACGACGCCGGCGCCCCGCCGTCTCGGGCGTTGGCGCCCGACCGCAGCCAGGAGGGAGACAGGCGGGTGAGGAGCGGGCCCGCGATGGCGAGGATGAACACGTACGAGGTCACCAAGGGCCCGAGTGTGTCGTGCAGGGTGCCGGCCAGTCCGACGATCACGAGCGAGAACTCGCCGCGGGCGATCAGCGCCGTTCCTGCCCGCCACTGGCCGCGCCGGCCCACGCGGTCCCGGGCGGCGGCGTACCGGCCGGTGAGGAGTTTGGTGGCGAGGGTGACGACGGCCAGCGCGAGCGCGGCAGGAAGGACGGGCAGCAGATCGGCGGGGTCCACGGACAGTCCGATGGCAAGGAAGAACACGGCGGCGAACAGGTCCCGCAGGGGGCTGAGCACGGCCCGCGTACGGGTCGCGGTCTCCCCGGTCAGGGTCAGACCGACGAGGAACGCGCCCACGGCGGCGGAGGCGTGGACGAGCTCGGCCAGCGCGGCCACGATCAGGGTGAGGCCGAGGACCCTGAGCAGCAGCTGCTCGGCATCGGGGTGAGCGACGAGCCTGCCGAGATGATGCCCCCACCGGTACGAGACGGTGAAGACGGCCAGCACCGCACCGGCGGCGGCGAGCACGCCCAGGATCGCCTGCCACCACACGCCTCCGGACGCCATGACGGCCAGCACGGGCAGGTAGAGGGCCATGGCGCAGTCCTCCAGGACCAGTACGGACAAGACCGCGGGCGTCTCACGGTTGCCCAGGCGATGGAGATCGGACAGCAGGCGGGCGACGATGCCGGAGGAGGAGATGTACGTGGCCCCGGCCAGCGCCAGGATGCCGATGCCGTCCATGCCCAGCAGCCAGCCGGCCACTGCGCCCGGAGCGGCGTTCAACGCCAGATCGACCACCGCAGACGGCACATGCCTGCGCATGCCGACCGCGAACTCGGGCAGCGAGAACTCCAGTCCGAGCACCAGAAGCAGCAGGATCACGCCGATGGCTGCGCCGGTCTCCACGAACGCACCGGCCGCGGGGACGGGGGCGATGCCTCCCTCGCCCACCGCGAGCCCTGCGAGGAGATAGAGCGGGATGGGCGAGAGAGTGAAGCGGCGGGCGAGCGTCCCGAGCACGCTCAGGGCGGCGAGGATCACGCCCAGCTCCAGCAGCAGCGCGACCGGCGTACGCACGGTGCTCAGCCCTGGATGATCTGTTCCACGCCTGCGATGCCCTCGTGGGTGCCGATCACCACCAGGACGTCCCCGCTCAGCAGGACCTCCTGCGGAGTGGGCGAGGCGATCACCTCCTCGCCCCGCACCACGGCGACGATCGAGGCCCCGGTCAGCGTCCGTGCCCGCGTGGCGCCCAGCGGCTTTCCGTCGTAGGCGCTGCCTGCCCGCACCTCGACCTGACCGGACGACAGGCCCGGCACCTCCTTGGTCAGGTCCGCGAACCGCTCCGCGATCCTCGGGGCGCCCAGGATCTCCGCGACGGTGTCGGCCTCCTCGTCGTTGAGCTGGAGAACCGGCCGGCCCTCGTCCGGGTCCTCGGGGCCGTAGAGGACCAGCTCGAAGTCACCGGTGCGCCGGGCGACCACGCCAACCCGGTCACCTCGGTGGTTGGTGAACTCGTATCGCATGCCTACGCCGGGCAGCAGGACCTCGGTGACATCCATCCCCCCATCGTCGAGCGCTACCCGCAGACCAGCACGCGTGAAGGGGCCGTGCGGGTGTCGGGACATCCACGGCGTGAGCCCGCCCGCCGTCGAGACGTCTCGGCGGACGAGCGGGCCCCGCACCTGATCGTCGCCCTCGCCTTCGGCCACTGCGGCCTCGGCTCCCTGACTCCGGGTCACACAACCTGATCAGTCGGCGGCACCCGCATTCCGTCCCCGGCAAGCGGCGCGGGGAGGTGAGCGGTCAGTGCGGCCTGCAACGCCTCGGGCTGCTCGGTGGCCAGGTGCGCACAGTCGAGGACCTTCAGGGCGGCCTGCGGGATGCCCTCCGCCAGCTCCTCGGCGTGTTCCAGCGGGGTCGCCACGTCGTGGGTACCGCCGACCACGAGGGTGGGAGCGGTGAAGCTCGCCAGTTCACGGCGCAGGTCGTATGCGGCGAGGGCGTCACAGCAGGCCGCGTAGCCCGCCGGGTCGGCCTCGGCGAGGTTGCCGAGCAGTCTGCGGCCGAAGGGGCTGCTCGCGGAGGACGCGGTGGCGAACCAGCGGTTCGGGCTGGTCGTCAGCAGGGGGGCGGTGCCCTCGCGCCGCACGAGGTCCGCCCGCTCGTGCCAGGGCCCGGCCGGCCCGAAGTGCGCCGAGGTGCAGACCAGGGCCAGCGATGTGACGCGCTCGGGGTGGAAGTCCGCGAGGTGGGCCCCGATGGCTCCGCCCAGGGAGATGCCCGCGTAGTGGAAGCGGTCCCAGCCGTGGTGGTCCGCGAGGTCGAGCACCAGGGACGCGAGATCCTCGACCGTCGTACGGCCCGGTGCGGGGTCGCGCAGCAGGCCGGTGGTGGAGCCGCCGTGTCCGGGGAGGTCGAAACGCAGCACTCGGAAACGGCGGGCGAGGGCGGGCAGTTGGGGGTCCCAGACGGCCTTGGACGTGCCCAGGGACGGGCCGAGGACGAGGGGTGGTGCGTCGGCCGCACCGACCACGTGGTGGTGGAGCAGGCGGGTCGTGGACACGGTGTCTCCTGGGGGCGGCGGTCAGCGTTCGAGGGTGAGGGCGAGGCCCTGACCGACGCCGACGCAGAGCGTGGCGACGCCGACTCCGCTGCCCCGGCGGGCGAGCTGGTGGGCGACGGTGCCGGCGAGGCGGGCGCCGGAGGCGCCCAGGGGGTGGCCGAGGGCGATCGCCCCGCCCTGGGGGTTGAGGACGGCGGGGTCGAACTCGGGCCACTCGGCGAGGCAGCCGAGTACCTGGGCGGCGAACGCCTCGTTGAGTTCCAGCACCGACAGATCGCCGAATCCCTTGCCCGCCTTGGTCAGAGCCCGGTGGACGGCTTCGACGGGGGCGAGACCGAAGTAGTGCGGGTCGGTCGCGGAAACACCGCCGGCCGAGATACGGGCGAGCGGCTCACGGCCGAGGGCCGCCAGGCCCGCCTCGTCCGTCAGCAGCAGTGCGGCGGCGCCGTCGTTCAGCGGCGAGGCGTTGCCCGCCGTCACCGTGCCTCCCCCAGCCTCCGGCCCGGCTGGGTTCGCCTTGCGGAACGACGGCTTGAGCCGTGCCATCGCCTCCCGGGAGGCGTCCGCGCGGACACACTCGTCGGCGGTGACGACGACGGGGTCGCCCTTGCGTTGCGGGACCGGCACGGGGGCCAGCTCGACGTCGAACAGGCCCAGCTGCTGTGCCTCGGCCGCCTTGTGGTGGCTGTGGAGAGCGAACTCGTCCTGCTGCTCTCGGCTGATCTTGTGCTTCTCGGCGATCAGCTCCGCGCTCTCACCGAGGGGGACGGTCCACTGCGGGTCCATCCTCGGGTTGACCATGCGCCAGCCGAGGGTGGTGGAATACAGCTCGGTGTGACCGGCCGGGAAGGGCCTGTCGCTCTTGGGGAGCACGTACGGTGCCCGGGTCATGGACTCCACGCCGCCCGCGACGACGATGGAGGCGTCGCCGACGGCGACGGCGCGGGCGGCCTGGATCACGGCCTCCAGCCCGGAGGCGCACAGCCGGTTGACCGTCACTCCCGGCACGGTGGTGGGCAGGCCGGCGAGGAGGGCGGCCATGCGGGCGACGTCGCGGTTCTCCTCGCCGGCTCCGTTGGCGTTGCCGAAGTAGACGTCCTCGATACGCACCGGGTCCAACTCGGGTGTTCGGAGCATGAGTTCGCTGATGACATGCGCGGCGAGGTCGTCCGGGCGGACCGCGGCGAGGGAGCCGTTGTACTTGCCGAACGGAGTACGCACCGCGTCGACGATGTAGACATGTTTCATGACGGGATCCCCTCGGGAACGCGGATCTTGGCGGCGGTCCGGGCGGTGATCTCCTCGACGGAGACCCCAGGTGCTGTCTCGACCAGCACCAGGCCGTCGGCCGTGACGTCCAGGACGCCCAGGTCGGTGATGATCCGGTCCACACACGCCTTTCCGGTCAGCGGCAGCGCGCATTCGTCGAGGATCTTCGCCGAGCCGTCCTTGGCGGTGTGGGTCATCACCACGATCACCTGTCGGGCCCCGTGCACGAGGTCCATCGCGCCGCCGATGCCGGTGATCAGCTTTCCGGGGACCGCCCAGTTGGCCAGGTCCCCCTTCTCGGAGACCTGCATCGCGCCGAGCACGGCGACGTCGATGTGGCCGCCCCGGATCATCGAGAACGACAGCGCCGAGTCGAAGAAGGAGGCGCCCGGCAGGACGGTGACGGTCTCCTTGCCGGCGTTGATCAGATCGGGGTCGACCTGGTCATCGGGCGGGTAGGGGCCGGTGCCCAGGATGCCGTTCTCGGACTCCAAGGTCACCTCCACACCCAGGGGGAGATGGTTCGGGATCAGCGTCGGCAGGCCGATGCCGAGATTGACGTACTGGCCGTCGCGCAGCTCGCGCGCGGCGCGGGCGGCCATCTCCTCACGTGTCCATGCCATCAGCTGTTCACCGTTCCTCGCGCCGGAGGCGCGGAAGTCGTACGCCGCTCGATCTTCTTGTCGGCGGCCTGCCCGGGGGTGAGGGCCACCACCCGTTGCACGAAGATCCCCGGCAGGTGCACCGCGTCCGGGTCGATCTCGCCGGGTTCCACCAGTTCTTCCACCTCGGCGAGGGTCACCCGCCCGGCCATGGCCGCCAACGGATTGAAGTTCCGCGCGGACTTGGCGAAGACGAGGTTGCCGTGCCGGTCGCCCTTCGCGGCCCGTACCAGCGCGAAGTCGGTGCGTATCCCGCGCTCCAGCACGTACTCCGTGCCGTCGAACTCGCGGACCTCCTTCGGCGGCGAGGCCAGCTTGACGCCGCCGTCGCCGTCGTAACGCCAGGGCAGTCCTCCCTCGGCGACCTGGGTGCCCACTCCGGCCGGGGTGTAGAAGGCCGGAACGCCGGCCCCGCCGGCGCGCAGCCTTTCGGCCAGCGTGCCCTGCGGGATCAGCTCCACCTCCAGCTCCCCGGCCAGGTACTGCCGGGCGAACTCCTTGTTCGCGCCGATGTAGGAGCCGGTCACCCGGGCGATGCGGCCCGCGGCCAGCAGCACCGCCAGACCGGACTCCATCGCCCCGCAGTTGTTGGACACCACGCTCAGCCCGCCCACACCCCGCTCGTACAGTGCCTGGATCAGCACGTTCGGCACACCACTGAGCCCGAACCCGCCCACCGCGAGCGACGCGCCGTCCGGCACATCGGCCACCGCATCCAGGACCGAGGCGACCACCTTGTCCATCACGCCACTTCCTCATCGGCTGCCAGGTCGGACGGGTGCTGTGCGAGGGGTGTGACGTCGATCCTCATGTAGGGAAACAACGGCAGCCCCCAGAGGACCCGGTGCAGCGCCTCGTTGTCGGCGACGTCGAAGACGCTGATGTTGGCGTACTGCCCGACACACCGCCAGATGTGCACCCACTCACCGGACGTCTGCAGTTCCCGGCAGTACGCCTTCTCCCGGGCCACCAGGTCGGCCCGGACCCCGGGGTCGAGGTCGCGCGGGATGTCGACGTCCATGCGTACGGCGAAGAGCACGGTGCATCACGCCTTGTCGAGGACGAAGTCGTAGGTGACTTCCCGGCCGGTTCCCTCGGCGACGGGAGAGGGGTCCAGGATCAGCTCGGGCTTGACGGCGGAGGCGATGTCGTCGACCACGTGCTCGCCGCCCTTGAAGTACAGCTGGGTGGTGATGAGCTGGTGGCCCGGTGCCGACACCTTCAGGTGCAGGTGGGCGGGGCGCCAGGCATGCCACCCGGCAGCGGCGATCAGCCTGCCGCAGGACCCGTCCGTCGGAATCTGGTACGGCGCGGGCTCGACGGTGTGAATCTTGAAGTCGCCCTGGTCGTCGGCGACGACCGTGCCGCGCAGGTTCCACTCGGGCAGGCCCGGGGCGAACTGGGAGTAGAGGCCGTCGTTGTCGGCGTGCCACATCTCGATCGTGGCACCCGCCAGCCCCGTCCCGTCCACGGAGCGCACCTGGCCCTGGAAGAGCAGCGCCGTGCCCTGTTCGCCGTCCCGCATGGGCAGGGTCGCCTCGGCCGGCAGGCGGGGGGAGTCCGGGACGTAGTAGGGGCCTTCGATGGTGCCCTTGCTGCCCTCGCGGTTCTCGTTGGCGACCTCCTCCACGACGTGTTCCACCCACACGTCGAGGAAGAGCGGCCACTCGCCGTCCTCGCCGACCCGGATCAGCCAGGACTTGAGCGCGTCGTACTCGGCGTACGTCACCTTGTGGCGGCGGATGATCTCGTGGGTGGCGGAGAGCAGATCGGAGACCAGGGTGTCGACGCGCTTGGTGTCGACATCGGTGGTCCCTGCCCGCTGCTTGCTGCGGAACTGCTCGGTGGCGGCGGCTCCGGAGGCGGCCGCCGTGGCCTGCTCGATGGTGGTGTCCGTCATGGTCGTCCCGTCCTTGGGTGAGTGGTGCGGATGAGTTCTCGACGTCGTGGGTCAGTGGTCCTGGCGGTAGCGCGCCAGCTTGTCGGGATCGATGTCGATGCCGAGCCCGGCGCCCTCGCGGATGCGGAGACAGCCGTTCTCGATGGTCAGCGGCTCGGTGAGGAGGTCGTCGGTCATGCCGAGGAAGTTCGACAGCTCACCGGCGTGACGCGAGGAGGAGCGGTGTGCCGCCCCGAAGGTCACGGAGCACAACGTGCCGAGCTGGCCGTCGATCTGATTTCCCATCACCACCTCGACGCCCAGCCCCTCGCACTCGTGGAGCACACGCTGGGAGGCGGTGAAGCCGGTACGGGCGGTCTTGATGCTGATGGCGGTCGCGGAGCCGCCGAGGAGTTCGCGGGTGACCTCGGCGGCCCGGACGGCGCTCTCGTCGGCGATGAAGGGGACCGGGCACTGCGCGACCAGCCAGCGGCGTCCCAACACGTCGTCGGCGGGGCAGAGTTCCTCGGCGAAGGTCAGCCCGAGGTCGGCCATCTCCCGCAGTGCGCGGGCGGATTCGGCGGCCGTCCAGCCGCGGTTGCCGTCGATGTACAGCTCGACGTCGGGACCGAGGGCCTCGCGCAGCGCCCGGCAGGCGGTGACGTCGTCGGTGTAGGGCTGTCGGCCGACCTTCACCTTGAAGGTCCTGATGCCGTACGTGTCCCGGATCCGTTCCGCCTCCGCGACCATCTCGCGGGCAGGGGCGAAGCCGACCATGTGGCTCACCCGCATGCGGTCGGTGTAGCCGCCCAGCAGCCCGGAGACCGGCATGCCCGCCACCTGGCCGAGAATGTCCCACAGGGCCATGTCGATGGCGGCCTTGGCGGTGGGGTTGGCGACGGTGCGGTCCAGGCGTTCGTGGACCGCCTCCCGCTCCAGCGGCGACAGGCCCAGAAGCTGCGGTGCGAAGATCTTGTCGATCACCGCGATGATCGACTCCTGGGTCTCGCCGTAGGTGTACGGGCGGGGCGGCGCCTCTGCGGTGCCCGTCAGGCCCTCGTCCGTATGCACCCGGACCAGTACGTGGTCGGCGGTGCGCACCTCGCCGCTCGCGAATTTCAGCGGTTTCGCGTAGGGAATGGCAAAGGGAATTGCCTCCACCCTGATGATCTTCATGCCACTCCTTCAATTCCTTCGACAAACACGTTGTTGCGCTCCAGAACGCCCAGCAGATTCCGCACCAGCGGGGAATCGTCGTCCGCGCGCCAGGCCAGAACGAGCGGCACGGTCAGCGCATCCTCGACTTCCTTGCACACCACTCCCTCGCGGGGCGCGGAGCGTATGGAGTCGGGCAGGACGGCGATGCCGAGGCCGGCGGCGACCAGGGCGAGGGCCGCCGAGGTCTCGGTGATCTCGTACGCACGGTGCGGGTAGAAGCCGGCGGCGAGGCAACTGCGGACGACGGCGTCGTTGACCACGGAGCCGAGCGTGGCGCCGTACATGATGAAGTCCTCGTGCCGCAGCTGCTCGACCCTGATGCTGTCGGCCTCGGCGAGCCAGTGCTCCTCGGGCACGGCGACGATCAGCGGTTCGTCGGCGAGGAGGCGGTGGGCGATGCCCTCCCGGCGGATGGGCGGGCGCAGCACCCCGATGTCGAGGCGCCGCTCGATCAGGCCCAACTCCTGGGCAGGTGTGAGCATCTCGGTGTGCACCTCCATCATCACGTGCGGCATCTCTCGTTGCACCAGCCGGGCGAGGGCCGGCAGCTGCCGGTAGGAAGCGGAGCCCGTCAGGCCGAACCTGAGCACCCCTTCCACGCCTGAGGTGAAGCGCTCCACCCTGGCCACCGCTTCGTCGACGGCTTTGAGGATGCGCTCCACGTCGGTGCGGAAGACCTCGCCGGCGCGGGTCAGGGCGACCTGCCGGGTGGTGCGGGTGAACAGCTCCACGCCCAGTTCCGTCTCCAGGCGGCGGATCGCCTGGGAGAGCGGGGGCTGTGCCATGTGCAGCGATTCCGCGGCCTTCCCGAAGTGCCGTGTCTCGGCGACGGCCGCGAAATACCGCAGGTGTCTCAGTTCCATCGGGCTGCCCCTTTTCCTGGTTCCGGGGCCCTCGAATGCGCTTCAGCGTAGGGAGGGAATCCCATACCCACAAATATCTCTTTCGAGGCTATTGATACTCCCGCGATATCAATAGCCCCCTGGGTCAACCCTGGGGAAATGTCTGGGGCCGACTCTTCACCGCGCTGACATGGTGCTGAAAAGCAGTGGCAACGTGGCCGCCGACCAGGCAGGCCCGGTCGAGGCGAAAGGGACGGCAACATGGCGGAGGACTTCAGCCGCGCACGGTCCATCCTCGAAGGCGCCCTCGTGGAGGATCCGGACAACGGGGTCTACCGCGTCCGGCGGAGCGTCTTCACCGACGAGGAACTCTTCGAGCTGGAGATGAAGTACATCTTCGAAGGCAATTGGGTGTACCTCGCGCACGAGAGCCAGATTCCGGAGGTCGGGGACTACTTCACGACGTACATCGGCCGGCAGCCGGTGGTGATCTCCCGTGACAAGCAGGGCCAGTTGCACTGCCTGATCAACGCGTGCAGCCATCGCGGGGCGATGCTGTGCCGCAGGAAGACCGACAACCGCACCACCTTCACCTGCCCCTTCCACGGCTGGACGTTCAACAACAGCGGCAAGCTGCTGAAGGTGAAGGACCCGCGGGAGGCCGGCTACCCGGAGCAGTTCAACAAGGACGGCTCGCACGACCTGAGGAAGGTCGCCCGCTTCGAGAGCTACCGCGGTTTCCTCTTCGGCAGCCTGAACCCCGACGTCAAGCCGCTGGCCGAGCACCTCGGTGACGCGGCGGTCGTCATCGACATGATCGTCGACCAGTCCCCGGAGGGCCTGGAGGTCCTGCGCGGTTCCTCGACGTACTCCTACGACGGCAACTGGAAGCTCCAGGCGGAGAACGGTGCCGACGGCTACCACGTCTCCGCCACGCACTGGAACTACGCCGCCACCCAGGCCCGCCGTACCTCCGGCGAGTCGAACAACGACACCAAGACCATGGACGCGGGCGGCTGGGCCAAGCAGAAGGGCGGCTTCTACTCCTTCGACCACGGCCACCTGCTGCTGTGGACCAAGTGGCTGGATCCGGCCAACCGGCCCCTGTACGAGAAGCGCGACGAGCTGGCCGCCGAGGTCGGCGAGGACAAGGCCGACTGGATGATCGGCGTCTCGCGCAACCTGTGCCTGTACCCGAACGTGTACCTGATGGACCAGTTCAGCTCGCAGATCCGGCACTTCCGGCCCGTCTCCGTCGACAGGACCGAGGTCACCATCTACTGCATCGCCCCCAAGGGCGAGCCGGCCGAGGCCCGCGCCCGCCGGATCCGGCAGTACGAGGACTTCTTCAACGCCACCGGCATGGCGACCCCGGACGACCTGGAGGAGTTCCGCTCCTGCCAGAAGACCTACCTGGCCACGGCCGCCCCCTGGAACGACCTGAGCCGCGGCGCCGTGCACCAGATCGACGGTCCCGACGAGGACGCCAAGAGGATCGGCATCAACCCGATCGCCACCGGTGTGCGCACCGAGGACGAGGGGCTCTACCCCGTCCAGCACGGCTACTGGCTCGACACGCTGCGCAAGGCCCTGGACCTGGAGGCGGCCAAGTGACCACGGCGATCGACGACGTCACCCTCGAAGGCATCCGTCGGTTCCTCTACCGCGAGGCCCGGTATCTCGACGACCGCGAGTTCGAGAAGTGGCTGGAGTGCTACCACCCGGACGCCGAGTTCTGGATGCCGGCCTGGGCGGACGACGACGAGCTCACCCGCGACCCGCAGCGTGAGATCTCGCTGATCTACTACCCCAACCGGGCCGGCCTGGAGGACCGCGTCTTCCGCATCCGCACCGACCGCTCCAGCGCCACCAGCCTGCCCGAGCCGCGCACCGGCCACAACATCACCAACGTGGAGATCACCGGCCGGGACGGCGACCTGGTGGACGTGCGGTTCAACTGGTTCACGCTCTACTACCGCTACCAGACGACGGACACGTACTTCGGCACGTCGTTCTGCACGCTGGACCTCTCGGGACCGCAGCCGCTGATCACCCGCAAGAAGGTCGTCCTGAAGAACGACTTCGTGCACCACGTCGTCGACATCTACCACATCTGAAATGAGCATTCGCATGTCCTTCCACGTGGCCCTGAACTTCGAGGACGGCATCACGCGCTTCATCGAGTGCCGTCCCGACGAGACCGTCGCCGAGGCCTCCTACAAGGCACGCATCAACATCCCCCTCGACTGCCGCGACGGCGCCTGCGGCACCTGCAAGTCTCTGTGCGAGTCCGGGAGTTACGACGGCGGCGACTACATCGACGAGGCGCTGACCGACGACGAGGCGGCAGCCGGCTACTGCCTGCCGTGCCAGATGACACCGCAGAGCGACCTCGTTCTGCGCGTACCGTCGTCCTCGGCCGCCGCGAAGACCGCCGCGGCCACGCACACCGCCACCCTGGCCGGCATCCAACGCCACGCAACCACCGTCGAGTTCACACTCGAAGTCGACAACCGTCAGGCGCTGGACTTCCTGCCCGGTCAGTACGTCAACATCGCCGTCCCCGGCACCGACCAGACCCGCTCGTACTCCTTCAGCTCCGGCCCCCAGCAGCACCAGATCTCCTTCCTGGTCCGCTCCGTCGACGGCGGCGCGATGTCCGGCTACCTCGGCGAACGAGCCCGGGTCGGCGACCGCATCGAGTTCACCGGCCCAATGGGCAGCTTCTACCTGCGTGAGGTCACCCGCCCCGCACTGCTGCTCGCGGGCGGTACCGGCCTCGCCCCGCTGCTGTCGATGCTGGAGCGCCTGGCACAGGACCCGGTGAAACACCCGGTGCACCTGCTCTACGGCGTCACCACCGACGAGGACCTCGTCCACCTGGACACCCTGGAGGACTACGCCGAGGTGATCCCCGGCTTCACCTTCGACCACTGTGTGGCCGATCCGTCCAGCTCCGCGCGCAACAAGGGCTTCGTGACCGGGCTGATGGACGCCGGCACCCTCCACGACGGCGCCGCCGACGTCTACCTGTGCGGACCGCCCGCCATGGTGGAGGCCGTCCGCGGTCACATCACCGGCCTCGGTGTGATCCCGGCAAGCTTCCACTACGAGAAGTTCACCCCGGCCGCCGCACACAAGACGGCGGAGGCGGCGTGAGCGTGACCACCACCCACGCGTTCCGGTTCGCCGGCAAGAAGGCCGTCGTCACCGGTGCCGCCCAGGGCATCGGACTCGCGGTCGCCCGGCGCCTGGCCGCCGAGTCCGCCGAGGTCGTCCTGGTGGACCGCTCCGAGACGGTCCGGGAAGCCGCCGAGGACCTCAAGGCCCACGCCGTACTCGCCGACCTGGAGACCTACGAAGGCGCGCAGTCCGCCGTCGCCGAGGCCCTCGGACTGCTCGGCCGGATCGATGTCCTCGTCAACAACGTCGGCGGCACCATCTGGGCCAAGCCCTACGAGCACTACGCCCCCGACGAGATCCAGGCCGAGATCCAGCGGTCCCTCTTCCCCACCCTCTGGACCGCCCGCGCCGCCCTGCCCCACCTCATCGCCCAACGCTCCGGCACGGTCGTCAACGTCTCCTCGATCGCCACGCGCGGCGTCCACCGCATCCCCTACTCGGCGGCCAAGGGCGGCATCAACGCCCTCACCGCCTCCCTCGCCATGGAGGTCGCGCCGTACGGGATCCGGGTCGTCGCCACCGCCGCCGGCGGCACCGACGCGCCGCCGCGCCGTGTGGCACGAGGACCCGGGCCCCGCACCGAGCAGGAGAAGGCCTGGTACGAGCGGATCGTCGACCAGACCATCGACTCCTCCCTGATGAAGCGCTACGGCACCCCGGAGGAGCAGGCCGCCGCGATCTGCTTCCTCGCCTCCGACGAGGCCTCCTACATCACCGGCACGGTGCTGCCCGTAGGCGGCGGCGACCTGGGCTGACCTCGGCATCCGCACCCAGCACCCCTGCCCGGGCATCCCCCACTCCGGCACCCCCTGCCCGGGCACCCCCACCCCGGCACGCCCCTGCCCGGCCACGTCCCTCCCAACGGCCGGGCAGCGGAGCACACCCATCCGCTCACCTGAACATGGGGTCCCACGATGAACACTCAGGAGCACAGAACCACCGACCCACGGCAGCGCCACACTGCGCCGGATCGTCGCCATCGCCACCGTCGCGCTCGTCTTCGACGGCTACGACCTCGTGGTCTACGGCACCGTCGTCCCCGTCCTGCTGCGCGACCCGAGCCAGCTCGGCACACTCACCACGGCCCAGGCCGGCGCCCTCGGCTCGTACGCCCTCATCGGAGTCATGGTCGGTGCCCTGATCGCCGGGGCCGTCGGCGACCACATCGGGCGGCGCCGGGTCATGGTGACCGGCATCGTGTGGTTCTCGGTCGCGATGGGCGCGAGCGCGTTCGCCACCGATCTCACCGTCTTCGGTAGCCTGCGCTTCCTCACCGGAATCGGGGTGGGCGCACTGGTGGCCACCGTCGGAGCCCTGATCGCCGAGTTCGCCCCGCCCCACCGCCGCAACGTCTACAACGCGATCGTCTACTCCGGTGTCCCCGCGGGCGGCGTCCTCGCGGCCCTGCTGGCGCTGCTCGCCTCCGACGGCGGCGACTGGCGCGTCCTGTTCCTCTTCGGCGCCGCGCCGCTCGTCGTGCTGTTGCCGGTCACCCTGCTCCGGCTGCCCGAATCACCGAAGTGGCTGCAGGCCCGCGGTCACACCGTCCGTGCCCGCCAGGTCTCCGAACGCACGGGCGTTCCCCTGCCGGGGACGGCACCGAGTGAGGCGGCCGCCGAACCGGGGCTGGAGGCCGCCGCGAAGACCAAGATCGGCTTCGCCGCCCTCGCCACCCGCCGCTACGCCCTGGCCACCCTCCTCCTCGGCCTGACGAGCTGCTCCGCCCTGCTGCTCACCTACGCCCTGAACACCTGGCTGCCGGAGATCATGGGCCAGAGCGGCTACGGCGCGTCGTTCTCGCTGGTCTTCCTGCTCACCCTCAACGGCGGGGCCATCGTGGGCGGCCTGATCGCCTCACGGGTCGCCGACCGGTTCGGCCCCCAGCGGGTGATCGCCACGACGTTCGTGCTGGCTGCCGTATCCCTGGCCCTGCTCACACAGGGCCTGCCGCTCGGCCTGCTGCTGATTCTGGTCGCCGTCGCCGGCGTGGGCACGCTCGGCACCCAGGTGCTGATCTACGGCTTCGTGTCCCACTACTACGACACCGTGGCCCGAGCGGCCGGGGTCGCCTGGTGCGCCGGGTTCGGCCGGCTGGGCGGCATCGGCGGTCCCGTGGTCGGAGGCGCGCTGATCGGCGCCGGCCTGCCTCCCGCAGACGCCTTCTACGTCTTCGCGGGAGTCGCCGTCCTCGGCACGCTCGTGACCTGCTTCGTCCCGCGTCAGGCCGCCGAACGCTCCCCGGCCCCCGCGGCCCCCGCACCCGGCCCGCTGCCCGGCGGCGGTGCTAGCGTGCTGGCACATGAATGACCGCCCTGAGCTGCAGCGAAGCCTGATCGGGCGGGCCGGCGAGATCGCCGCGCTGGCCCGCCCGATCAGCGCCGCGCGCTCCGGCCGCCCCGAGCTGATCCTGGTCGAGGGCCCGGCGGGCATCGGCAAGACGGCACTCGTCGAGCACGTCCTCGCCCACCACGCGACCGACGCGGGAGTGCTGCGCGTCGCGGGGGTGTCCTGGGAGCCCGGTCTGCCCCTCGGCATCGCCGAACAGCTCGTCCACGGCAACGGCAGCGGCGCCACCCTGCCCGACCCGACGGCACCCGAGGCCGTGCTCGACACCAGCCGCCTGCTCCACCGCCAGTGGGCGGCCCGGCAGGAGCGGGAACCGGTGATCGTGGTCGTCGACGACGCCCACTGGGCCGATGTGGAGAGCCTGCGTGCCATCCGGTCGGCGCTGCGCAGGATGTCCACGGGGAGAGTGCTCGTCGTCCTGGTCGCGCGGGACGAGCCGTACGAAGTGCCGGGCCGGCCCACCGAGTTGCCCGCGTCCGTGCTCGCCGTCCAGGACTTCCTCGACGGCTGCCGCGACAACGCCGTACGTCCCGAGCCGCTGACCCCGCCGGATGTGCGCGCCCTGGCCCGCGAGGCGACGGGGCTCGCCCTGGACCTGCACGCCGCCCGGCACCTGTGCCGCCACACCCGGGGCAACCCCCGCCACGCGATCCAGCTGCTGAACGAGCTGCCCCGCGAGACCTGGCAGGACTGGCGCCCCGAACTCCCCGCCCCCGCCCGCTACGCCACCGCCGTCCACCACCGCCTCGCCCGCTGCGGCGAGGCCGCCCGGGCCCTGGTCGAGGCCTGCTCGGTCCTCGGCGAGGACGCCTCGCTCACCGATGCCGCCGCGCTCGCGGGCCTGGACGCACCGCTGCCCGCCGTGGACGAGGCCCGGGCGGCCGGCCTGCTGACCGTGACGCTCGACCCCGGACGCCCCCAGCTGACGTTCGCCCACCCCCTGGCCCGTGCCGCCGTTCTCAGCGGCATCGACCTGACCCGCCGGGCAGCGCTGCACACCCGCGCGGCGGCCATCACCGAGGACCGCGGCCGGCAGCTGATCCACCGGGTCGCGGCCACCACGACGGCCGACGAGAACCTGGCCGACGAACTCGACCGGTACGCCGCCGAACGCGCATCCGCGGGGGAGTGGTCCCAAGTGGCCGACACCCTCGTCCGCGCCAGCAGGCTCAGCACCGGCCGCAGCACCCGGGAGGACCGGCTGCTGCGTGCCGTCGACGCCATGGTCGGGGCCGGCGACGTCCCGCAGGCCGCCGCGTTCGCCGCCGAGCTGGAGAGTTTCCCGGCGAGCACCCTCCGCGACGTCGTCCTCGGCTATCTGGCGCTCATGCGCGGTCGGCCGGCGGAGGCCGAAACCTTCCTGGCCGACGCGGAGGAGCGCTGCGACCCCCGTCGCCAGCCCGAGCTGATGGCAATGATCTGTCAGCGTCGCGTCCTGCATGCCCTGGGACGCTGGGACGGGCCCGACCTGGTCACCTGGGCCCGCCGAGCGCTCGAACTGGCGAAGGCGGACGACCCGTCGGGCATCGAATCGGAGGCAGTCCTGGGCCTGGGACTCGCGATGAGCGGCCGGCCCGACGAGGCCCTGGCCGCTTACGAAGCAGCCGCCGCCTCGTTCCCCCGCGGCGCCCAGCCACAGCGCTTCCAACTCGGCCGCGGCTGGGTCGATCTCGCCATGGACCGACCCGAAGCCGCCCGCCGCAGACTGGAGGCAGCGGTCCCCACCGGCTACCGGATGGGCTCCACCCGCATCTCCCTGTGGGCACAAGGCTGGCTGGCCCGCACCCAGTTCGCACTCGGCGCATGGCAGGAGGCGCTGGAGACGGTGCAACGTGCCGCCGCCCGGCTCGCCGAGGTCCGTATCGAACCGGTCCGCCCGCTGGTCCACTGGACCGGCGCACAGATCCACGCCCTCCGCGGCGACTGGGCAGCGGCCGACCACCACGTGAGCGAGGCCGCCGCCGACCTCCACCACTACGAGACCATGCTCATCCCGGCCTGCCTGGCCCGCGCCCAGGTGGCCGAGGCCCGCGGCGACTACGAACGCGTCGTCGAGGCCCTGTCTCCCGTGGTCCAGCTCACCGCCCGCGGGTCCGTCGACGAACCGGGGTTCTGGCCCTGGCCGGACGTGTACGCCAACGCGCTGGTGATGACGGGCCACCTGGACGAGGCCGACGTCTTCCTCGCCCCGCACGAGCAGCGCGCCGCTCACCGCGCCCGCCGCTCCGCGCAGGCACGCCTGGGCCTGGCCCGCGGCCGGCTCACCGCCGCGCGCGGTGACGTCGACGCCGCACGCAAGGAGTTCGACCAGGCCCTCGCCCACCTCGACAACCTGCCCCTTCCGTACGACCGCGCCCGGGTCAACTTCGCGTACGGCCAGACCCTGCGTCGCGCCGGCAAACGCCGCGAGGCCGACACGGTCCTGAAGAACGCCCGTGACGCCTACGCCACCCTGGGCGCCCGCACCTACATCGAACGCTGCGACCGTGAACTGCAGGCAGGCGGCCTGCACATCAACCGCGCCGCCCCGGGCATGGCCCGGCTCACCCCGCAGGAGCAGGCCGTGGCCCGCCTGGTCGCCGCCGGGGCCACCAACCAACAGACAGCGCTGGAGCTGTTCATCTCGGTCAAGACCGTGCAGTACCACCTGACACACGTCTACTCCAAGCTCGGGATCCGTTCCCGCAGCGAACTCGCCGCGACCTTCAGGGACGCGTCGTCCGCCGAATGACCCGAGAGGTGTGTGGTGCCGGCTCCTGCGCTGGGTTCGGCGTCGACCAGTGACCTCGTCGGCGGCCCGGAGGCGGGCCCACGGCGGCCGGTTCACCGTCGATCATGTGGTCGACCACCGGCGTGGTGACCCTGCCCGACGACACGTCACGGCCGTGCATCATGACCGTATGACCAATCATGAACCGGCTTTGTTCAAGCAGTCTTCGCCCATCGCCGACCCGGATGGGTTGCTCGCGCTCGCTGAGGGCTATCACGCGCGCACAGTGCGCTCGCTGGGCAGCAGTGAGGTCACCGGACACGTGGTGAAGTCGTATGCGATAGAGGCGCCTGGCCGGACCGTGGCGCCGCAGGACGCGCAGGCCGCGCTGCGGATCACAGCCGATCATCTGTCATCTGCCCACCTGAGGGGCTCCCTCGGGCTTGCCGTGTTGTTGATGCACGCGGGCGGGGACGGCGACTACGTCCTCGTACACACGTGGATCGAGGGCTATATGTCCGACCTCGCCATCTTCACCGGGCCGGCCGGGGATGTCGCACAGCTGCGGCCGGGCCGAACGGGCCTCGCGCCGTGCGTGTGGGAAGCGGCCGTACTGGCCCACGAACGCAACGCGTTCAGCCGGCACGTGCTCGACGGACACCGGCCGCTCGAAGACCGGCTGGCAGCATGGCGCGACGACGTCCTGGAAGGCGCGGTCAGGTGACAGGCACGGGCCTGGCGCGGGTGCGGCGCGCACCCCACTGACCTCCCGGACCTCGTCCGGCTCGTCGCCGAGCATGCCGCCTACGAGAAGGCAGCACCGCCGGCCACCGACCTGTCCCGTAGGCGGGGGATGTCCTCGGCGCGGCCGTGGCCTGGGGCTGGCCGCAGATCTTGAATCAAGCCGCCGACCTGATCGTCGGCGCGCGGACCAGCCCCAGGTGGTACGACCCGCGAACCTGGCGGTGACGTAGGAGCATGTGACCGATGAAGGGAGTCATCGCCGTGGGGCGATGACTCCCTTCATCTGCACCGTCGTTCGTCGCTTCGCGGTGGTCGCGACGGCCCGCCCGGCCGGATGCGTGAAACCGGCCCCTTCATCACCATGCACGTGTCACGTCGAGCGGGTGGCCACAGCGAGCAGGTAGGCCGACTCGACCCGCACGCCCGCCACCGGGGTCGTGTTCCACTCGGCGAAGAGCGCTGCCAGGTCGTGGTGGAGGGCTTGCCATGCGCCGCACGCCTCCAGCCGACGTCGTTCGGTCTGGAGGTGACCGGCGGCGCGTACCCAGAACTCGGCCGCCTCGATGGGCGAAGCGAATTCGAAGCGCACGTGGTCGATGGACGTGGCCACCCCCATCACCCCCTTCACCTCCGGTGCGGCGAACCACTCGCGCACCTTGCCCGCATCGCCCCAGTGGCTGGGAGGCTGCGCGTCTGGGGGAGGCGGTGGAAGGTACCGGCCCATCGTGCGATTGGCCGCCGCCATGAAGCCGTCCGGCGTCCACGCGGCCGATACGATCCGTCCGCCCGGCGCACAGCGCTCCACCATGGCGGCCACGGCACGGCGGGCATTGGGTGCGTACATGGCGCCGAAGACGGACACCACCCGGTCGTAGACACCGGAGAGCCGATCGACGGGTGCCTCCTGCCAGGCAACCGGGAGGCCTTCGTCGTGGGCACGCCCGGCGGCGACAGCAAGCAGTTCGGGCGTGGGATCCGTGCCGGTGGCGACCGCGCCGAGGCGCGCCGCCGCCAGAGCGGCGTTGCCGGTGCCGCAGCCGACGTCCAGCAGGGTCGTCCCCGGCGAGAGCCCGGTGGCGGCGATGGCGCGGTCGGCCGCGGGTACCAGGCGCCGCGCCATCGCGGGGTAGTCGCCGGCTGCCCAGGTGGAGGCTGTGGAGGGCATAGATGTCTCGGACACAGTGGCTCTCTCTCGTCGTCTGGCCGGCACCAGCGTCCTATGCTCTGACGGGCTACGGGTGGTACAAGAAGTGGACCGGAGGGCGAGCGGTGCGGCGGGGGATCGAGTACTGCCCGGTGACAGCCGGGGTCGAAGCCGTCGGTGACCGGTGGACGTTGCTCGTGCTGCGTGAACTGCTGCTCGGGTCGTGCCGGTTCAACGACATCCACCGCGGCCTGCCGGGCATCAGCCGTACCTTGCTCTCTTCGCGGCTGCGCCGTATGGAGTCACGCGGGCTCCTCACCCGCACGCTCGACGATCACGGCCGGCCCGCATACCGGCTGACCGAGTCAGGAGCACAGCTCGAGCCGCTCGTGTGGCAGCTCGGTGACTGGGCACGGCGCTGGTGCTTCGGCGATCCGGAGCGCGAACAGCTCGACGTCGGATGGCTGCTGTGGCGCCTCCGGCAGTACGTGCGCCCCGAAAGCCTGCCGGATCGGCGCGTGGTGGTCGAGTTCGCGCCGCGGGATGAGCCCGGGGAGCACGCGTGGCTGGTACTCGCCCGCGGGGATGTCAGCGCGTGTCGCCAACACCCCGGGCACGACATCGACCTGTGGGTGACCGGCGATCTCGGCGAGATGCACCGGGTGGTGGCCGCGACCACCACGCTCCGGGCCGCCACGCGCGCGGGCCTCATCCGGCTCGACGGGGACCCCGACATGGTGGCCGCGTTTCCCGACTGGTTTGCGTGGCGAACGCCGTCCGACAGGGAGTGTGTCGTGCGGTCGGGGAGTGACTGCGCACCGCCGTCACCCCGTACCACCGGGCCCCGCACCACAACCCGGGCCGTCCTCACATGTCCTCGGCGCCTGCCCTGATCGCCTCGCGGATACGGGGATACGTGCAGCAGCGGCAGATGTTGCGGATGCCGTCGAGGTCGTCCTCGGTGATCTCGCGGCCTTCCTCCGCGACGCGGCGGACCAACGCCACGGCGGCCATGATCTGGCCGGGCTGGCAGTAGCCGGCACTGAGCCACGTCGTGGTCCAGTCACGCCCGCTGCATCGGATGCAGGTCCGCGCCCACCGTGGCCGGAAGTCCCTCGATCGTGGTGACTTCGTCGGTCGGCCGCAGGTCCCTGACGGGGACCGCGCAGGGGTTGACGGCCCTGCCGTTGAGGTGGCTCGTACACGCCCTGCTCCGGCGCTGACGCGCACCGTGCTCCACCTCGTGAACACGGTCTTCTGCCGCCGGGAGTGCGGCACCAAGGAAAAGCGGACGAGCTGACCGAGGGCGGCCGGGAGCCGCACAACCAGAAGCTCTACGAGAAGATGGCGGATCTGGGCCGGCTGGGCATCGGCCTCCCCGAGGAGTACGGCGGCGCGGGCCGGGGTCGCGCCGATCAGCGGTTTCGGGACCACGATCATCGCCGCGGCGGCGTACGAGAGGTTCGGCACCGACGAGCAGAAGCGGATCGTGCTCGAAGGCGCGTCAAGGGCCGCGTCGAGGCCGTCTCGATGTCCGAGCCCGGTGCCCGGTCGGACGTGGGCGCGCTGACCTGCCGCGCGGAGCGCACCGACGGCGGCTACCTCGTACCGGACTCCGCCGTCGTCGGCACGCCCGGCCAGGCATGGAAGCAGCTGATGGCCGGGCTGAATCTGGAGCGGATGATCCTCGCCGCGCTGATGCTGGCCGTCGCCCGGCGCGCGTTCGACGACACCTTCGCGTACGTGCGGCAGCGGGAGCAGTTCGGCCGGCCGATCGGCTCGTTCCAGGCGCTCAAGCACCGCATCGCGGACATGGCCGAGCGAGATCCAGCGGGACATCATCGGCACGACGTACGGACTGTAGGCGGCCACGACGCCGACGACCGGCCGGGTGCGAACCCTGGCACAGGGGGGAGCCGCAGGCCCACGCCCCGGCCCGGCATCGGCCGCGATGGTAAAATCGGGGCACGCTTCGACACCGCCGGGGCCCGTACCAGAAGGTACGGGCCCCGGCACGTTCCGGGCGCCCGACCGAGGAAGGTTCCCCATGAACGCGAAGCCGCCGGCCCCTGGACTCTCCCGTGCCGACAGGCCGCAGCGGGCCACAGCGCCGCACGGCGAGCTGTCGACGCAGCAGACGGTGACCCCGGACCTGCCGCCGGCCGAGTCCTTCGACACACTCGGGCTGCCGCCGGAGCTGATGACGGCGATGACCGCCCTCGGCGTGAAGGACCCCTTCCCGATCCAGGCGGCGACCCTGCCGCACGCGCTCGCCGGCCGCGATGTCCTCGGCCGCGCGCGGACCGGCTCCGGCAAGACCCTCGCCTTCGGACTGGCGCTGCTCGTCCGGACGGCAGGACTGCGAGCGGAGCCGAAGCGGCCGCTCGCACTGGTCCTGGTGCCCACCCGGGAACTCGCGCAGCAGGTGAGCGACGCGCTGGAGCCCTACGCACAGGCGCTGAAGGTGCGACTGGCGACGGTGGTCGGCGGGCTGTCGATCAACCGGCAGTCGGCGCTGCTGCGGACCGGCGCCGACGTGGTCGTCGCGACGCCGGGGCGGCTGGCCGACCTGGTGTCCCGCCGGGACTGCCACCTGGACCGGGTGCGGATCACGGTGCTGGACGAGGCGGACCAGATGTGCGACCTGGGCTTCCTCCCGCAGGTCTCGGACATCCTGGACCAGGTCCGCCCCGACGGGCAGCGGCTGCTGTTCTCGGCCACGCTCGACCGCAACGTCGACCAGCTGGTGCACAGCTACCTGCACGACCCGGTACTCGCCTCGGTCGACCGAGTGGCGGGCTCGGTCAGCACGATGGAGCACCACGTGCTGAACATCCACCCCGCCGACAAGTACGCGACCGCGACCGAAATCGCGGCACGGGACGGCCGGGTCCTGATGTTCCTGGAGACCAAGGCCGGTGTGGACCAGTTCACCCGGCACCTGCGGGCCAGCGGCGTACGGGCTGCCGCGCTGCACAGCGGGAAGTCGCAGCCGCAGCGCACACACACGCTCGCCCAGTTCAAGGACGGTGAGATCACCGTGCTGGTGGCCACCGATGTCGCGGCGCGGGGCATTCACATCGACGCGCTCGACCTCGTCGTCAACGTCGACCCGCCGGCGGACGCCAAGGACTACCTGCACCGTGGCGGGCGCACGGCGCGCGCCGGGGAATCCGGGAACGTCGTCACCCTGGTCACCCCCAACCAGCGGCGCGATGTGAACCGGATGATGTCCGACGCCGGGATCCGGCCGACCACCACGCAGGTGCGCTCCGGCGACGCGAAGCTGACCGCCATCACCGGGGCGAAGCGCCCGCCGTCCGGGACGAAGACCAGCACCAGCAACGCGCCCTTCCGCGGCCTCGGCACCCGTCCCGGCCGCCCCGCGAAGGAGTCCCGCAAGGCCGCCGAGGCCCGCAGGACCGCGGAAGCCCGCGCGGCGGCCCGGGTACGCAAGGGCCGCTGACGCCGTCACGGGGCATCCGCAGCGAAGCAGTGCCCGTCGGCCGCGTGGAAGGATGAGCCCATGTGGTCACGACTGACGTTCGGGGACGAGTTACGGGCCGAGTTGGGATCACCCAGGCGCTCTCGCAGATTGGGAAGCAGCCCGCGCTCGCGTGTGTGGCGCGTCGAGCTGCCAGGGACACCGGCGGTGGTGAAGCAGATCGTCGACGGCCCCGATGCCGACGAGCGATACGCCCGCGAGGTGGCCGCCCTGCGGCTCGCCGCCCGAGCCGACACGCCCGTGGTGCCCGCGCTGCTGGCCACCGATCCCGGCGAGCGGGTGCTGGTGCTGGAGCATCTGGATCACCGACGCCCGTCCAGCGACTGGATCGTCGACTATGCAGCCGCATTGGCACGGCTGCATGCCACCGCCCGTCCGGAGGACGCCGGCGTACTTCCCCGATGGCAGGGCCCGAACCGGGCCGACATCGACTCCTTCCTCAGGCTGGCCGTGTCCCTCCAGGTTCCTGTCACGCCTGGCGTATCCGACGAACTCGACGCCCTCGTGAACCGGCTCGACCGTGCATCCGGCCATGCCCTTCTCCACGGGGATCCCTGCCCTGGAAACGACCTCCACACCGCCACGGGAATCAGATTCATCGACTTCGAGCAGGCGTCACTCGGCAGCGGCTCGATGGAGCTGGCCTATCTGCGCATCGGCTTCCCGACCTGCTGGTGTGTCACGTCGGCATCGGAGCCGCTGCTGGAACGGGCGGAGCGCGCATACCGCACCGCATGGCGCACCGCGACCGGTTCCGAGACCCAGTACGGCCTCACCGACGCGTGCACCGGCTGGCTGATCCGCGGCGACGCGCTGGTCGAACGGGCACGCCGCGAAAGCAAGGACCACCTGGCCCGGATTCCGAACCGGGACTGGAAATGGGGCACGGCGACGGCCCGGCAGCGGCTCGTCCACCGACTCGGTGTCGTCAGCGAGATGACGGCCGGCGACGCCTCTCTCAGCGGCGTGAGCCGCCTCACCACCGGCATGCGCCGACGCATGCTCGCCCGCTGGCCGGCACTTCAGCCAGTCCCGACGAAGCGACCATAGAGGGCGGCCACCCGGGGCGCTCGCGCCATAAGGGTCTCGTCGCCGGCAGGAGGGATCTCGCGCCTGCCCACGGCAGTACTGCATGACCTGCCGTGTCGGCTTACTGTCGGAGCATGAGCGAGATCTTCGTGATGTATGAGCTCGATCAGCCGCCTGCTGTGCGATCCTCCACCGGCACATCACCGGTTGAGGGCCACCCTGTCCGCCGCGTACACGCGGCGAACGCCGCCCCCGGATCCTCCACCGCTCCGGGGCCGCGCACCCTCTGCGGCCAGGACACCTTCGCCATGGAGGCGGCTGACTGGAAGCCCTCGGAGCACCCCGGTTCATCGTGGTACACACCGGAGCACGCCCAGCTCGTCTGCGCCCAATGCGATGCTGTCATGGAGGCGTGACCACCACACGGCGGTCACGGACCTCCTGGTGGCCCGCACCGAGGACACAGATCGCTGTGTGCGGCATGCACCTCGGCGTCAGGAGCCAACCGGCTGACTGCACGTCAGCAGGGCCTGGCACGGCCATGGGCCCGCGGATTGACGAGAGTTCGCAAGGCGGCGCCGGAGCAGACGCGCCGCGGCCCCCTTCACCTGATGTGGGTGGAGGGGACCGCGGCGGGATGTCCAATCGCGCTAACCGAGCTGATCAGGGCGAGCTGCCGGTGTGCCGGATTCAGTGCGCGACGGAACCGGCGGGCTGGACAGGGGACTTGGTAACGGTGGATGTGACGCTGCAGGCGTCTGCGAGGCGACGACCACGGGTCTCCGGTGCCAGCGTGAGGCAGACCGCGAATCCCAGCAGGGTGATCCCGGCCATGATCAGCATGGTCGGGCCGGCCCCGATGCGGTCCAGTCCTATGGGCAGCAGGTAGGTCCCGATGGCGGCACCGATACGGCTGATGGCGGTGCCGACCCCCACTGCGGTGGCGCGGATCTCCGTCGGGAACAGCTCCGTGGGGTAGATGAATTCGAGGATGCTGGGGCCCCCGGAGAACAGGGCGTAGGCGCAGAAACACGCGAGAACGACGGCGACCGGGGCGGTGGGCGCCAGTCCGAGAATCGCGAGCGGGATGACCATGAGCGCGAACGACCAGACGATGAGGGGGCGTCGTCCCAGGGTGTCGATGAGGCGCAGCGCGGGGACACAACCGACCAGGAACAGCAGGCTGATGAGCGCCGACCCGATGATCGAATCGCTGCTGCCGGACATCCCGAAGGCGCTCAGGATCGTCGGGCCGAAGCTGTAGATGGCGAACAGCGGCACGATCTGCAGCAGCCAGAACAGGCCGACGAAGGCGGTGCGCTTGAGGTAGTCGCCACGGAACACTTCGGCGAAGCCCAGGCCGTGTGCCGTCTCCTGTGTCACGAGGGATTCCACCGCCTCGGGGGTGGCCTCCTCGCCGTATACGCGGGTGAGTACCGCCTGCGCCTCCTCCACGCGTCCGCGGCTGACGAGCCAGCGTGGCGACTCGGGCGTCCCGATGCGGGCGATGATGAACACCACGGCCGGGATCGCGGCGCTGCCCAGGGCCCAACGCCATGCCTCGGCGTCCACGAGATTGATGAGCGCGTAGCCGACCACATAGGCGGCCGTGGCTCCCACGAACCACGCCATGATGAGCATTCCCATGACACGTCCGCGTTGTGCGGTCGGCAGCCACTCCGACAGCAGGGCGCTGCCGATGGCGTAGTCGGCGCCCAGCGCGATGCCGATGACGAACCGTAGGGCGACCATCAGTGTGGGGTCGTTCACGAACATCGACGCGATGGATGCCGCGGCGATCACCACGAAGTGGAGGGTGAAGAGCAGCTGACGGCCGATGCGGTCCGTCACCCGCCCGAAGATCAGACCACCGACGAACAGGCCGACCAGCGCGGAGGCGCCGATCAGGCCCTCCTGGCTCGCCGACATGCCGAGGTCTGTGCTCATGCCGAGCACGACGACGCCCACGATGCTCAGCAGGTAGCCGTCGAGAAACTGCCCTCCTGCCGTGAGAGCGAACATCTTTTTGTGGAACGGCCGGAAGCTGGCGTCATCGATGAGCGAAGTGCTCACAGGTCCTCCTTGATGTCAGTCGGCGGCCCGGACGAGGCCGACCACGCGGCGAGCAGAGGAGCCGGTTCGAGCGGTGCTCGGAGAAGCCGACCGCGGGCGGCGAGACCGGCCCCTTCACCATGAAGTGAGGTGTAATACCTCACCATGATCACTATGGCGGCGTGATGTGTAATGCCTTACGCAGAGCATTGGCTGCTTCCAGTCCCCTGTCAAGAGGTGTGGCGTTAATGCGCTCGTGGTGCGGCCCCGGGGATCCTCCGAGGTCGAGGCCGCCGTAGCACCCCGGCACCGCACCGGCGCCGGGGTCACAGTGCCGCATCGTCCCATTGGTCCAGGATGTTGTCGCCCATGGCTTCAGCAGGTTCGGGTGCGCCGTCGTGGAGGGATTGTTCGGTCCAGATGACCTTGCCGCGGGCGGTGTACCGGGTGCCCCAGCGCTGGGCGAACTGGGAGATGAGGAACAGTCCCCGCCCGCCCTCGTCGGTGGCGGCCGCCCGGCGCAGGTGCGGGGAGGTGCTGCTGCCGTCGGCGACTTCGCAGATCAGGGTATTGCGGTCGTGCAGCAGGCGGAGCCGGATGGGGGCAGCGCCGTAGCGGACGGCGTTGGTGACCAGTTCGCTGACGATCAGCTCGGTGGTGTAGGCGACCTGGTCCAGGCCCCAGGTCTCCAGCCGGCGGGCGCAGGCGGCGCGGACGGGGGCGACGGCGGCGGGGTCGTCCGTCACCTCCCAGTCGGCGACCTGGTGGGGGTCGAGGATCCGGGTGCGGGCCACCAGTAGGGCGATGTCGTCGCTGGGGCGGGCGGGCAGCAGAGCGTCGAACACCGTCTGGCAGGTCTGTTCCGGGGTCTGGTCGCGATGGGCCAGGGCCGTTCGCAGGAGTTCCAGGCCGGTGTCGAGGCTGCGGTTGCGGTCCTCGACGAGTCCGTCGGTGTACAGGGCGAGGCGGGAGCCCTCGGGCAGGTCCAGTTCGGCCACCTCGATCGGCAGACTGGCGCCCAGGCCGAGAGGCGGGGCGACGGGAACTTCGGGGAAGGTGACGGTGCCGTCGGGGTGGACGAGGGCGGGGCCGGGATGACCGGCTCGGGCCACGGTGCAGCGTCCGGTGGTCGGGTCGTAGATCGCGTACAGGCAGGTGGCGCCCGTGATGGCCGCGCCGTCGCCCTCGGCGGTGTGCTCCTGGTCGATACGGGAGACGAGTTCGTCGAGGTGACCGAGGAGTTCGTCGGGTGACAGGTCCAGGGTGGAGAAGTTGTGGACGGCGGTGCGCAGGCGGCCCATCGTGGCAGCGGCGTGCAGGCCGTGGCCGACGACGTCGCCGACCACCAGGGCGACCCGGGTACCGGGCAGCGGGATGACGTCGAACCAGTCACCGCCCACCCCGGCCTGGGCGGGCAGATAGCGATACGCGACCTCGACGGCGGACTGCTCGGGCAGCTCCTGGGGCAGCAGACTGCGCTGCAGGGTGACGGCCATCGCGTGCTCGCGGGTGAAACGGCGGGCGTTGTCGATGCACACGGCCGCCCGGGCGGTCAGCTCCTCGCCGAAGGACAGGTCGTCCTCCTCGAAGGGCTGGTTCTGCGAACGCCAGAACTGGGCTGTGCCCAGCACGACCCCGCGTGCCTGAAGTGGTACCGAGATCAGGGAGTGGAGGCCGTACTCAAGGACCCTCTCGCAGCGTTCCGGGTCCTGGGAACGCCAGTTGCCGGAGGCGGCCAGGTCGGGCTCGAGGATCGCGCGGCCTGTGGTCATACCGGCGGCCACGGGGCTGCCGGTGACGAACCGGATCAGTTGGCCGACCGGGCTGAGGGGGTGGTCGTCGCGGATGCCGCGGACGGCGGCCCGGCGCATTTCGGTGCTCGGGCCCTCCGGCTCCTCACCTTCCAGCACAGGGTCCTGCAGCTCGACGGTGACGAAGTCGGCGAACCGGGGGACGGCCACTTCGGCCAGCTCCTCGGCGGTTCGCACCACATCCAGCGTCGTGCCGATGCGGACCCCGGCGTCGTGCAGCAGCCTCAGCCGCTCCCGTGCCACGTCGGCCCGGCCGGCCAGGGCGCGCAGCTCGGTGGTGTCGCGCAGCGTGGCCACACTGCCCGCCCGGCCGCCCTGGCCGCCCTGGTCGACGGGCCGCACGTTGACAGCCAGCAGCCGGTCCCCGGCCAGGTGCACCTCGTCGGTGGCCGTCCGTCCGGAGTACAGCAGCTCGGCGGTGCCCGGCGCCAGGCCGAGGTCGGTGACCTGGCGATGCTCGGCGTCCGCAGGCAGGTCCAGCAACCGTTGTGCCTCGTCGTTGGCCAGCAGGAGCCGTCCGTCCCCGCTGATGATCAGCACACCCTCGCGCACCGCGTGCAGTACCGCGTCATGATGCTCGTACATCCGGGTCATCTCGGCCGCGCCGAGGCCACGGGTCTGGCGCCGCAGCCGTCCACTCACCAGCGCCGACCCGCCACCGGCCAGAACGAGCGCGCCGCCCGCGGCGCCGAAGAGCACGGGCAGTTGCCGCTCCACGGCCTTGTTCACGTTCTCGACCGTGATCTCGGGATACACGATGCCGGCGACCGAGCCGTCGGGCCGGAAGACAGGGACCGCCGCATACACCGACAGGCCCAGGGGGTCCACGACGATATGCGTGAACGCCTCGCCTTGCGCCGCTTGCTCGTACGGGCCGACGACGTGTTTCCCGATCAGACCCGGGTCGCGGTGGGTGTGGCGGATCCCCTCCGGCGTCGACACGACGATGGCGTCGAGCCCCGACCGCTCCTGGGCCTTCTCGGTGAGCGGCTGCAGCACCGCCGTGGGGTCGGGGCCGTCGAGGGCCTCCACGATCCCAGGAGAGTTCGCGAACGCCTCGCCCGCGGAAAGCACCTCGCTGCGGGCCGCTTCCTTGCCTTGGCTCCGGGCCTGGAAGACCAGCGCCACCAGCGCTGCGGCGACGAGGACCACCACCACCGCCAGCTGCAGGATGAACACCTGGCCGGCGACCGTCCGCGCGCTCAGAAGCGAGCGCAGGCGCCGCCTCCGCGATCCTCGCGGGAGCTGTCCTTCGCTCCCGGGCCGAGCGCTCCCCGCACGCCATTGCCGATAACGCGCCGATATGTCCATCTTTCCAGTATTTGCTTGCCGGGTGGCATCTGGTGCGCCGCGCAGCCGGAAAACTCTGGAGGTCGGGCATGGGGGGAGACGCTCATGCAGAGCGGAACTCGTGCCGAGGCCGCTCGGTGCGTGCGTGGTGCCGGCACTGCTGGTGGTGCTTCCTGGGCAGTGCCCCGGCGGGCGGCAACGACCGGGCGTCGGCGCCGCCCGCGGCGCCTTCCGTCAGGCGTCGCCCTCTGCGCGGCCGGCCCAGATTCCGCGGCTGTGGGTGAGGTGCTTGCGCATGAGATCGGTGGCCAGCTCGCCGTTCCCCGATTCGATGGCGTCCACGATGGCGATGTGCTCCTCGCCGGACTGGGTCAACTCGCCCTGGTCCGCCAGCTTCTGCAGACCCTCCATACGCGCCTGGTCGCGCAACTGGCCGACCATCGCCACGAGTCGGCGATTGCCCAGCAGTTCGAGCAGGCCGAGATGGAACTGCCGGTCCAGGTCGAGGAAGGAGGTGAGGTCCCCCTCGCGTGCGGCGTCGGTGATCTGCTCGGCAAGCTGCCGGAACTGCGGGACGGGTGCCCCGTCCAGCACCTGGGCGACCTCGGCCATGGCCGGCGCTTCGAGCATGGTGCGAATGCGGAAGATCTCGTCGAGGTCGTGGTCGGTGAGCACCGGAACCCGGAATCCGCGGTTGCGGATGATCTCGACCATGCCGAGATTGGCAAGATCCATGATCGCTTCTCGGACGGGTGTGACCGAGACGCCGAGCGTCGCGGCCACGTTGATGACGCTCTCCACCTCGCCCGGTGCGATCTGCCCCAGCACGATCCGGGTCCGCACCGCCTCCCGTGCCTGCTCCCGGAGGCTGACTGACTTGAGCTGCGGGCTGCGGGCAGGCACTGCTGCCGGGCGAGAAGTGGTCACACCTCATACATAACACGGAAGGCCCAGGCCGTCGACGACCTGACCCTTGTTGCTCGGCGTAAGGTGTAATACCTTACTCTCCGACGACGAAAAGAGGCACCATGAAGACCATCACCCTCACTGGCCATGACATCCGCGAGGCCGTGACGATGCACGAGGCGATCGATGCCGTACGGCGCGGTTTCGTCGACCTCGCCGGCGGGGAGTTCGAGATGCCCACCCGCACCGTATTGCGGGACGGGCAGTTCCTGGTGATGTCCGCCCATCACCGGTCGTCGGCGTCGGCCATGATCAAGACGTTGAGCCTGAACTTCCAGCGCACGCCCGCCATCGCGGGCACCGTGGTGTGGAGCGAGACCGGCCGCCTGGACCACCTGGTGGCCGATGCCGGTGCGGTGACGGCCCTGCGCACGGGCGCGGCGGTCGGTGTCGCCACCGACCTCCTGGCCGCGCCCGAGGCCGGGCGGCTGACCCTGATCGGTGCCGGCGGGCAGGCCCCGGACCAGGTCCGTGCCGTTCACGCGGTCCGGCCGCTGCGTCAGCTGACCGTCGTGGACGCCGACCCGCAGCGCGCCCGGGCCCTCCTCGAGACACTGGCACCCGAGCTGGCGGGCGTGGAACTCCTGACCGCGACCGACGCGGAGTCGGCCGTGCAGGAGGCCGAGATCGTCTGCTGCGCGACCAACGCGACCAGCCCGCTCTTTCCCGCATCCGCGCTGCCCGCCCAGGTGCATGTCAACGCCATCGGGGCGTACCGTCCCACCATGCGCGAGCTGCCCGACGAACTGCTCGCCGACAGTACCGTTGTCATCGACGAACTCGACGCGGTCCTCGAGGAGTCCGGCGAGATCATCCACGCCCTGGAAGCCGGCGCCATTTCCAAGGACGCCCTCACCGAGCTGGGCACCGCGCTGACCGCCCCCGCTGCCGAATACGGCAAGCGCACCGTGTTCAAGACCGTCGGTGTCGCCATGCAGGACTGGGCCATCGCGCAGCTGCTGGCCGGCAAGTTCCTCCACTGATCCGGCTCGATCCGCCCTGACGACAGGAAGTGCAACGATGGCAGACAATGCAGTGATCGTCGGTGGGGGCGTGGTCGGACTGGCCACCGCCTACCGGCTCGCACAGGACGGCCTGGCCGTCACCGTTGTGGACGCGGCCGGCGGCGGAGTCGGAGCCTCCGTCAACAACGCCGGGTGGATCGTCCCGATCATGTCGGCCCCGGTGCCTGCACCCGGGATGCTCGGCAAGGCGCTGCGGTGGATGGCCCGGAAGGACAGCCCCCTGTACGTCCGGCCCTCCCCGCGTCCCGAGCATGTGCGCTTCATGGCCGGCATGCTGCGCCACTGCAATCCCCAGGACTTCCACCACGGCCTGGAGGCGCTTGTCTCCCTCAACGAGCGAACGGTCTCTCTGTTCGACGAGTACGAGAAGGACGGCGTGCGGTTCGAGTACCACCGCACGGGCCAGCTCATGGTCTTCCACACCCGGGAGGCCATGCGGGGATACCAGGCGGCGGCAGCGCCGTTGGAGCGGATCGGCCACACCGCCGTCCCCCTCTCCGGTGACGAGCTCAGGGATCTCGAGCCCGCGCTCGGCGGGCACGTGCAGGCGGGCCTCCAGTGTCCGCAGGAACGGCACGTGGACCCGGCAACCCTGGTCAAGGGCCTGGAAATCCGCTGCCGTGAGCTCGGTGTCCGGTTCCTGTACGACAGCCCGGTCACCGACATCAGGACCCGGGGCCAGGCGGTGACATCCGTTCTCGCCGGAGGCGAGGAGGTCGGCGGCGACCTGTTCGTCCTCGCGGCGGGAGTGCACACCGCTCCGCTGTCGCGGCTGGCCGGGTTCCCTCTGCCCATCCAGCCCGGCAAGGGATACGGGTTCGACGACACCAGCGGCACGGTGAGGCTGCGGCACTCGGTCTACCTCGGCGAGGCGAAGGTGGCGGTCACACCGCTGTCGGGCCGGCTGCGGTTCGCCGGAACAATGGAGTTCGGCAGCTCCGATGCGACCATCGATCGGCATCGCCTGCGCGGCATCGTCCGCTCCGCCCATGAGTACCTTCCGCGCTTCCCCGCGACGTCACAGCCGCACGGCTGGACGGGACTGCGCCCCATGACGCCGGACGGACTGCCCGTCATCGGGCCACTGCCGGGCAAGGACAACGTGCTCGTCGCGAGCGGACACTGCATGCTCGGGGTGACCCTGGCACCCATGACGGCGGAACTGATCTCCGCCGAGGTCAAGGGAGGACAACAGGCCTCCCACATTGCCCCCACAGCACGCCCCTTCGCCCCGCAGCGCTTCGCCTCACGGCGTGGCCGCAGTGCGGCAGGCAACTGAAGCACGTCCCTCGTACTGCCTTGAGCACGTGTCGGCACAGGAGGGGGCAGGCGTGTGACATCTGTCCATGGTGCGAGGGCAGAGGCCGCTCTACGTTCGGCGTACGCGCGATTCCGGGTCGCCTCCGGCGCACGGCGAATCAAGGCATGGCGGCCGTACGCCTGCCCTCCGCCTTCTCGGCCGACTGCCTGGGCCACCCGCGCCGGAGTGCTGCGCCACCCGCCGCACGGCCACCGATCGGAGCAGACCAATGAGTACCGCAAGCACGCGTCCCGGCACCGGTACCGCCGGCATCAGCCGCCAACCGGGCGTGGACAGGACCTCCGGCGATCGCAGCGACCGCCGATGCCACTGCGGCCGGTTGCTCATCAGATGCAGCGGTTGCCGGACCCCCCGTTGCCTCGACTGCGACCCCTACCGTTCCGATGACTGCGCCTTCGACGTCTGAGCACTCCTTCGACGGTGTAGTCAGGGACGCTCTCTCGCCCGACGCGTTCGGCGATGAAGGGCCGCCGTCCACGGCAGAGTCCCGCGTCGGTCTGCGGCATCTGCTGATGTCGCAGACCGAGCCGCTGCTGGAGCTGCAGGCCGCTCCGGCAGGCCTGGACGTCGAGGTGTGCGAGGTCGGCATCTTCGATACCGAGGACCCGGCGCAGGCCGTCCGGCCCGGCGAGTTGGTGCTCGCCGTCGGGGTGCGCGGCCGCGCAGTGCTGCCCGTGCTGCGCGCGGCGGGCACGGCGGGGGCAGCGGCTGTCGTGATCAAGCTCGACAGGCCAGGACAGACCACCATGCTCGGCGAAGCAGCCGCGGAGGCCGGCGTGGCGCTGCTGTCGGTACGCCGGGAGACCCGCTGGGAGTGCGTGGACTCGTTGGTCCGCACCGTCCTCGGCAGCGGTGAGCCCGTGGCACCCGCTGAGCACGAGGCGAACGGCGACCTGTTCTCGCTGGCCCAGACCACCGCGGTGCTGACCGGTGGCATCGTCAGCATCGAGGACACCGCGCACCGGGTCCTGGCCTACTCCCGCTCCTCGGACGAGGGGGACGACCTGCGCCGTATGTCCATCCTCGGCCGGCAGGGGCCGGAGCGGTACCTGTCCACGATGCGCGAGTGGGGGGTCTTCGAGCACCTGCGGACCTCCGACACGGTGATCGCCGTCGAGGCGCACCCGGAGTTGGGAATCCGGCGGCGGCTGGCGATCGGCGTCAGGGCCAGGAACCAGCCGTTGGGAACCATCTGGGTGCAGGAGGGCTCCCGGCCGCTCGCCCCCCGCTCCGAGCAGGCGCTGCTGGGCGCGGCGCGGGTGGCCGCGCTGCACCTGGTGCGTCGCCGCCGCGAGGTCTCCGCCGATACACGGCTCACTCAGACGCTGGTGGCCGGGCTTCTGGACGGTTCTACCGGACCACAGTCCCTGGCCATGCACCTGAGGCTCGACCAGCGCAGGCCGGCGGCCGTGATCGGCTTCGCACTCCGGCCTCTTGACAGAGGTGCGGCCGGCGGCGGGGGAGACCGGCAGGAAGGCAATGAGCAGGAAGGCTCGGTGGAGTTCACCCGGGCCGAGGTCACCGGTCTGATCTCGGTGCACGCGGCCGCCCGGCACCACAGTGCCCTGGTGGCGCCGGTCGGCACTCACGTCTACGTGCTGCTTCCCGAGATGCCGGCCGGGCTCACCCCCGCGATTGTCAGGGGCTGGGCGCGGGAGATCGTGGAGGCGGCGAAGAGCCACCTCGGGGTTTCGCTGCAGGCAGCGGTCGGGCCGATCGCTCCCGACCTCTCGGGTGCGGCGCTGTCCCGCCGGGACGTGGACCGGGTGCTCGGGGCGATGGCCCGTGGCGGGGTGGTGGCGGAGGTCGCGTCGCTGGACGAGGTATGGGCGCAGGTGCTGACCGGCGAAGTCCTCGCGGTGCTCGCGGAGCGACCGGACCTGCGGGACCCGCGGCTCACCGCGCTTGCGGAGCGGGACCGGCGAAGCGGCACCGAGTACGTGGCGTCGCTGCTGACGTACCTCGACGCCTTCGGGGACCTCGCCACCGCGGCGGCGCAGCTGCACATCCACCGCAACACGCTCCGGTACCGCATCCGGCGGGCCGAGGAGCTGACCGGGCTGGATCTCTCCCATCCGCAGCAGCGCCTGATGGCGATGCTGCAACTGCGGCTGCCGCCCGGAGACTTGCCGTAGTTCCTCGTCCCTGTGCGCTTTCACGCCTCGGAACCTCTCCTGTGTGCCGCGGGGCCCGCCGTTCCGCGCTCGGTGGCTGCGCTGCCGTCTTCGCTGTCGCCAGGTCGTGGCGACAGCCGGCGAGCAGTTTTCCGCGGGGCGTCCCGCGTGCCCGCAGGGCAGCGGACAGGCGGGACCACTGTCGCGGCGCCAGGAAGTCAGCTCCGAGTGGCGAGGGCGCGCAGGAAGAAGGTCAGGTTGGCGGGACGCTCGGCGAGGCGCCGCATGAAGTATCCGTACCACTCCTGGCCGTAGGGCAGGTAGACGCGCATGGTGCCGCCGTCGGCGACGATCCGCTGCTGCTCCTCAGGGCGGATGCCGTAGAGCATCTGGTACTCGAAGTCGCCGTTCTTGCGGCTGTGACACTCCGCGAGCCGACCGGCGTGGGCGATCATGCGGGGATCGTGCGAGGCCGGCATGGGGTAGCCGTCCCCGGCCATCAGCACTTCCAGGCACCGCACGTACGCCTCGTCCACGTCGTGCTTCGTCTGGAAGGCGACGGATGCGGGCTCCTTGTAGGCGCCCTTGCACAGCCGCACTCGGGAACCGGCGCCGGCGAAGTCCCGGCAGTCGGCCTCGGTGCGGTGCAGATACGCCTGGAGCACCACACCGAGCCAGGGGAAGTCGGCACGCAGTTCACGGGCGATACCGAGGGTGGAGTCGACGGTGGTGTGGTCCTCCATGTCCAGGGTGACTGTGGTGCCTGCGTCGGCGGCTGCCTCGCAGATGCGGCGGGCGTTGTCCAACGCGATCTTCTCGCCGCCAGCCGGCAGGAACTGACCGACGGCCGAGAGTTTCACCGACACCTCGGCACCGGTCGCGAGGCCCGTCTTCTTCAGCGCGGCGAGCAGCTTCTCATACGCCTGCACGGTGGCGGCCGCCTGACTGGCGTCCAGGGTGTCCTCACCCAGGTGGTCAAGGGTGACGTGGCGGCCGGAAGCCACCAGCTCGTTGCAGACCGCCATGGCCGAGGGGAGGGCGTCACCTGCGACGAAGCGCTTGGTGATCGCGCGGGTCGGCGGCAGGTTCTCCACGACTGCGCGAGCACGTGGCGAGCGGGAAGCGGCAAGGAGCGTGGAACGGAGCATAGTTGAGTCCTTGGTCGGAAACCGGGCCGGAGACGTCCGTGGCGGCGGAGGGTGCCGGTGGCACGGACCGCGCCTGGGCCGCGGCCGAGGTGGCAGTGCCATCCGGAGACGGTGCACGCGGGTGAGGGACGTACGGGCCCCGGGACGCAGGTGAGGGAGATCCGCGCCCGGGGGCTTTGATCGGCTGACTGGGTGTCAGCCCATGTGCGGGTAGGTGTAGTCGGTCGGCGGGACCAGGGTCTCCTTGATCGCGCGGGTCAGCGTCCAGCGCATCAGGTTCTGCGGGGCAC
>NZ_JBIBVE010000031.1:0-41646 GCF_043080095.1 Streptomyces sp. NPDC015127 | reverse complement strand
ATACCAGACCCCGGCAGCGATCCGCCGCCGCGGCCGGGCCCGGCTGACGGCTTGGCTTGCCAACCGGAGCGTGCGCGGCGCCGACGCGGTCGCCGTCACCGCCCTGGAAGCCGCCCAGGCGCAGCAGACCGCGCTGCCCGGCGAGGACGTCGCGGCCCAGATCGTGGCCGACCTGGCTATGCAGATCCTGGCACTGGACGACCGGCTCAAGCGGATCTACAGGCAGATCCGCGAGACGTTCCGAAGCCACCCGCAGGCGGAGATCATCGAGTCCCTGCCCGGCATGGGGCCGATACTCGGGGCGGAGTTCGTCGTCGCCGCAGGCGACCTCGCCGCATACGCCGATGCCGGCCATCTGGCCTCGGCGGCCGGGCTGGTGCCCGTGCCCCGTGACTCCGGGCGCCGGACCGGCAACCTGCACCGTCCCAAACGCTACAGCCGCCGCCTGCGCAGGGTGTTCTATCTGTCGTCGCAGACCAGCATGATGCGCGAGGGGCCGAACCGGGACTTCCTTCGATGTGACCTCACCACGGTCCTGGCTCGTCCGCCGTGATCGACCGGATGACGGCGCGGAGATTGATGTGCACCAGATCCACGTCCGCGACGGACAGGACGAGGTCGCCGGTGAGGACCGCTCCCCCGTTGAGGAGGCGGTCCAGCAGGTCGATGAGCGCGACCGGCGGGCCCGCGGGGGTGCCGTTCGCGGTGGCGCCCGTCCGGTCCGGCTCGCCGCTCATCGTGCCGCGCCACCGTCGGCGACCGGGGTCGCGAACGAGTACGGGGCCCAGGGACCGGTGACCTCGATCCGTACGCCCGGGGTGTCACGGACGAGCGCGTCGAGCCGGGAACGGAACCGTTCCGCACGGTGCGCGGGCACGAGGTACGCCTCGTTGACGACGTTCTCCCCGGCGCGGGTGGACAGTTCGCCCTGCTGGGGGCGGTGCACCACCCGTTCCGGGGCGAGATCGCGGACCGCCATGGCGGCGTCCGCCGCCACTTCCGCGGCAGCCCGGCGGACGTCCCGGCCGGCGCGCCGCTGCGCCCGCCGCTGCTGGAGATAGGCGCGGCCGGGGCTCACCGTCGCCTGTTCCTCGCGCGGCTCCTGTGGCTCCTGTGCGGGAACGCCGCTCGGGTCGGCGTAGACCTTGACGCCGAACTCCACGTGCCGGTCGAGCCGTTGGAGCAGCCCGTCGAACTCGTCGTGCCGTTCCTCGAGCATCGCGGTCACGCGGTCGTCGTCCCGGTACACCGTGGCCAGCCGCATGGGCAGGACCGTCGCCGCCGCGAACGCGACGTCGACCACCGCGTGGTGGGCGCGGGCGATCGTTTCGAGCCGGGCCAGGTCCTCCAGTTGTGCCTTCAGGCCCTGCTCGCCGTAGGTGTCGGCCGGTACGCGCGACACGAGGGCGGCGAGGCCGTCGGCGCGGGCCACCACCCGCACGGGCCGGTCGTCCACACCGGCGAGGAGCAGGGCGGTGCGTCCCAGCGCGTCGTGGTCCCGGCCGACCGCGTACACGTACGACAGTTCGTCGCCGGTCCGGCGGCTGCCGGTCACGGTGTTCACTGCTCGTTCCTCTCTGCCGTGGCGTGCCGGTCCGGGGCCGTGCCGACGGGCGCTTCCGGCAGTCCGGCCGCCGCCCGCAGCTCGGCGAGTTCGGCCCGCAGCCGGGCGTTCTCCCCCTCCAGTCCCTCCTGCCGCGGCGCCGCCGCCCGGGAGGACAGCGACGGGTCGTGCTCCCACCAGTCGATGCCCATCTCCTTCGCCTTGTCCACGGAGGCGACGAGGAGGCGGAGTTTGATGGTCAGGAGCTCGATGTCCAGCAGGTTGATCCGGATGTCGCCCGCGATGACGACGCCCTTGTCCAGGACACGTTCCAGGATGTCGGCGAGATTGGCCGACGAACCCTGCGGTCCGTAGGGGGAAGCGGCCGTGCGGCCGGCGAGTGGGTGGGTCACGGTGTCCGTCCCCTCCGCACCGCCGGTGCCCTGCCCGGCGACGTGCCGCGATCGGCTGCCAGGGCCGCGCCCGCACCTGCGTTGTCCGTCATTGCTCGTGCACCTCTTTCTCTCGCGCCGCAGGACGCCCCGGCGCGCGTCCGGGGCCGTGCGGGGCCGGTCAGGGGCCGCGCGTTCCGCGCCGGTGGGCCTCGATCTCCTCCAGCCGGTCGAGGAGTTCGTCCTCCCGCCGGTCGAACTCCTCTTCTCCGATACGCCCACCGGTCAGGTCCCTCTCGAGTGCTGCCAGCTCCCTGAGCACCGGCTCCGGGTCGTAGTACTCGCGTTCCGCGGCGCGCACGATCTGGTCGAGCACCCACGCGGTACCCCGGGCCGGGACGAGCGGGAAGGTCAAAAGGCCGGTGATCAGGCCCATGGCTGCTCCCTTGGTCCGGGACGGTCAGACGAAGCTGTACGGCGGGAGCGGCCCAGTGAGCGTGAGCCGGTAGGCGGTGCCCCGCCTCTCCGCCTCCTCCCGGACGAGCCGGGAGAAGGCCGCCGCCTCGTCGTCCTTGACGAGGAACGACATGGTGAGGAAGACACTCGCGGCGGGCTCGCCCCGGGCGGTCCGCGCGGCCGCCGGTTCCAGCAGGGCCACCAGTTCCTCGGCCTCGCTCTGCCGCCGGGCCGTGACCGCGTCGGAGACCATCTCCCCGAGCGCCACGCGCTCCTGGTGGGCCGAGGGGTCGATCCGTGTGCGCTCGTTGAGCCGCCGGATCTCGTCGGACTGCGTCATGATCTCGCGCAGCAGGTCGTCCTCGTCGCGGGAGACCTTGAGATGGAACTCGACGTGGCCGTCCAGCTCGGCGAGCCGTTCGCTGTAGCCGGTCTGCTCCTGTTCGAGGACGGCGGCCACCTGGTCGTCGTCGGGACCGAGCAGGCCGAAGCGCATCGGCAGGGTCGCGCCGTCGTCCATCAGCCGCTCGATCACGTTCTGGTGGGCCAGCACGTCGCGCCGTTTGGCCCTCAGGCCGGGCGGTGCCTCGCTGACCACGGCCGCGAGGTTCCGTGCCGTGACCGTTCGCAGGTGCGCCGGCGGGTCGCCTACACCGTCGACGCCGTCCAGCCGCAGCGGGTGGTCGGCCCGGGTGATGGCGTACACATAGGTGGGCACAGGTCACTCCCCCCGGCTCGCGGACGTCTGAGAGGCGGAGGTCTTGCGCGTGGAGCGCCTGCGCGGCTCCTCCTCGGGTTCGTCGCGGTTGCCCTTGAGCGTGTCGGTGACGGCTTCCACCGCGCCGCTCAGCGCGCCCTTCGACTTGCCCTTCGCGCCGCTCTCGGTCGCGTCGCCGACGATGTCCGTGAGCTGGCTGGGCGCTTTGCGCCCGGATTCGAGGTCCAGCCGGTTGCACGCCTCGGCGAACCTCAGGTAGGTGTCGACGCTGGCAACGACCACGCGCACGTCGACCTTGAGTATCTCGATTCCGACCAGGGAGACCCGTACGAAGGCGTCGATGACGAGCCCTCGGTCCAGGATGAGCTCGAGGACGTCGTACAGGGTTCCCGAGCCGCTTCCGCCGGTCGTTGCGTTGCTGCTTTGCTGGACGAGTGTCACAGCAGAACTCCATCCGATGAGCTGGTGCGGGCCCGGCCGGCCGCTCCGGACAGGCCGGGCCCGGTGGATTCAGCGGCGGTCGATCTGCCCTCTCGCGTACCGGTGCCTGCGCTCGTACGCGACGAGCCATCCGTCGGCGTCGAGTTCGACGTGGTAGGACGCCATCACGCTCATGGTGTCGGGGACTCTCTCGAGTTCGACGACCTCCACGTCGGCGCACCACCCTTGGTCGGTGGCACGCAGCGCGGACACGGCGCCGGGCTCGCACCGGAGCAACTCGGCGAGTTGGTCGGAGGCACGGCGCATGGCCGTGGAAACATCGATGCGTTTCTCGGCGGCCGTACCGCCTTTGCCGTCCGTGGTGTTCATGATCCCGCCTGTCGCGCCTCGGAAGTCGTGTCCCGGCGAGGGCCTTCGGCCGTCCGCCGTGGCTTCGATGCGCGTGCCCGTGCGGAGCGAACCTATGCGGCATTGATGGGTACTTGTCGCCGCCGATTTGCCGTACCCCAGCTCGGATACCCCCTGGGGGCGGTGCTCAGGCTGCGGAGCCGCGGAACCTTGTCGTATTCAGTACGGGGTCCGTCGTGCAGCCGGTCGACGGCTGCCGCGCTGAACAGGCTCTTGGCGGAGGCGATCAGGGTGAAGGCCAGGACGGTTCCGAGCAGGCTCACGTTCGCCAGCTCCGCGAAAGCGTCGAGCCCGGGCGGCTGGACGGCACCGAGTAGACCCTGCACCTCGACCGTGGCGACCGGGGCGCTGAACGCGAGTGAGGCGAGCGTGGCCAGCACGACCGCGGCGAGCGCGCCCGGTACGGCCTGTGCCCGCTTCGACATCCGCTTCCACAGCACCATCACCGCGATGGTGCCGGCACCGATCGCGAGCGACGCGAGTGCCGCGGTGCTGACGGCGGCCTCGACCAGAATCTCGGGGAGTCCGGCTATCTTGCCGAGACCGGATGCCGGGGCGTCCATGCCTGCTGCCGCGTACAGCTGGCCGGCGATGAGGACGAGTCCGATGCCGGCGAGCATGCCCTCGACGACCGAGACCGAGATGGCCCGGAACCAGCGCCCCAGTTTTAGAGCACCCATGGCGAGCTGAAGGAGCCCGGCGGCCAGCACCATCACGCCCAGTGCCGGCAGCCCGAATGTGCGGACGGCTTCGAAGACCAGCACGGTCAGTCCGGCGGCCGGACCCGATACCTGGAGACTGCTGCCCCGCATCATGCCGGTGACGAGACCGCCGACGATGCCGGTGACCAGGCCCAGTTCCGCCGGAACGCCGGAAGCCACAGCGACACCGACGCACAGCGGCAGGGCGACGAGGAAGACGACGAGCGAGGCGGCGAAATCCTGCCGCAGATGAGGAAACTTCGTTCCGAGATTCATGGCGGGCCTCACAGCGCCTTGAAGGTGTCGGACTGCGCGTCGTGGGCCAGTACGGATCCCATGTGCACCTCGTAGAACCAGCCGTGCAGGCGCAGTTGCCCGCCTGTCAGGCGCTTGTCGACGCAAGGGTACGAGCGGAGCCGCAGCAACTGAGTCAGCACATGGCTCTGCACGGCCTCGGCGACAGCCGGGTCATCAACCTCCCCCTGGGGACGGGGAGTCGCGTGCGTGAGCCAGTCGCGCACCGCGGGCACGGCGGTCAAGTCCTCACCCCGCACGAGTGCTCCGACGGCGCCGCAGTGCGAGTGGCCGCAGACGACGATGTCCGTGACCCCGAGCACCTCCACCGCGTACTCGATCGTGGCCGCCTCGCCCGTGGGCTGCTGGAAGGGGTAAGGGGGGACGATGTTGCCCGCGGTCTGCAACTCGAAGAGGTCACCGGGCCGAGCCCCGGTGATCAAGGCCGGGACGACCCGGGAGTCGGAGCAGGTGATGAACAAGACGTGCGGGGACTGGCCATGGGCCAGCCGGGCGAACTCCTCAGGACGCTCCGCGCACTGCTCACGGAAGGATCGGGCGTTGTCGATGAGGGGCTGCATACCAGTATTTCCTCCTGGCGCGCGCTGGCGGCGCGTCGGCGTACGTACGAGAACGGAGCGCTTACGGCACGGCTGCATAACCCCACAGCGGCCCGCACCTGACGGTGCGGGTCGAGGCAGCAGGTCAGCTCGTGCCGATGTTGTGCTTGGCGTTGCATTCGACTGATGCGACCGACGGGTTGAGCCCGCCCTGTTCGGAGCTGCCGCTCAGGCAGCGTCGTCGTGTGCCAGGTTGCCACCCAGTTCGCGGGAGGCTTCGGCCTGGGCGAGGAGTTCCCGTGCCTTGGCCGAGACGCCCTCGATGGCGTCGGCACCGGCGACGAAGCGCAGCGGCGGCTGGTCCTGGCCGGCGAGGGTCAGCAGGGCGCGGGCGAGCTTGGCGGGGTCGCCGGGCTGCTGTCCGCTCATGCCCTTCCAGGCTTCGACCGTCGCGGCGGTGCGCTCAGCGTAGTCGTCGATGGTCGGCTCGGGCCAGGTGGTGGAGGCGTCCACGAGCAGCTCGGTGCGGAAGTAGCCGGGCTCCACGATCGTGGTGCGGATGTTGTACGGCTCGACGTCGTAACGCAGGGATTCCATCCAGCCCTCGACGCCGAACTTGGAGGCGGCGTAGGCGATGACGAATTCCTGGCCGATCAGGCCGGCCATCGAGGACATCGTGATGACATGACCGTCGCGCTGACCGCGCATGACGGGCAGGACTGCGCGGGTGACGTTCATCGGGCCGAAGAGGTTGGTCTCGATCTGCCGGCGCATGTCCTCCGGCGAGATCTCCTCGAAGAAGCCGGCGAAGAAATTCCCGGCGTTGTTGATCAGGACGTCGATGCGGCCGAAGCGGTCGACGGCGGCCTGCGCGGCCGCGTGCGCGTCGTCCAGGCTGGTGACGTCCAGCTTGGTGACCAGCAGGTTGTCGTGCGGACCGCCCAGGGTCTTCTCGACTTCCTCGGAGCGGCGGCCGGTCGCGACGACCTGGTGGCCGGCCGCGAGGGCCTCGCGGACGATGTCCGTGCCCAGACCGCGTCCGGCACCGGTGATGAAAATGACCTTACTCATGAGAGATTCCTTTCGGGCGCCGAATGAGGCGCCAGTACGTTGTGTTGCCGAGCGTGGATGGGGTCAGCCCTGTTCCGTGGGCATGATCCACAGCTCGCCTACGGCGGCGTGGCGGGGACGGGTGACCATGTAGGCGACGCCGTCGTCGATGTCCTCGGCCGCGAGGACCTCGGTTCCCTGGAAGTAGGGGTCGATCATCTCGCTACGGATCTCGGGCTTGTTGTGCGTGCCCAGTTCGCTCTCCACAGCGCCCGGCTCGAGGACACCGACGCGCACGTGGCGCTGGGTGACTTCCTGGCGCAGGGACTCAGTGAAGCCGTTCACGCCGAACTTGGTGAGGTTGTAGACGCCGAAGCCCTTGCTCGCCACGCGGCCGGCGTACGAGCCGATGTTGACGATGTCGGCCACCTGGCGCGGGCCCTGTTCGGCGGCCTGCAGCAGATGCGGCAGGGCGGCGCGGGTGGTGTAGAGCAGGCCCTGGACGTTGATGGCGATCATGCGGTCCCACTCCTCGGCGTCCGCGCCGACGACGGGGCCCAGGAGCATCAGGCCGGCATTGTTGACCAGGGTGTCCAGCCGTCCGAACCGCTCGAGAACCTGCTGTACGGTCCCCTCGGCCTGGAGGCGGTCGGTGATGTCCGCTGCCACCACCATCGCTGTGCCGCCCGCCTTGACGATCTCGGCGGCGAGGTCCTCCAGGCGGTCCTTGCGGCGAGCCACGAGCGCCACAAAGGCCCCGTTCTCGGCGAGCCGACGGGCGGTGGCGGCGCCGATCCCGCTGCTCGCGCCGGTGACGAGTGCGACGGTGCGGGTCAGTGTCGCTGCCATGGGCATGGTCGTCTCCTCCAGACGGATGGTGTGAGGGGGAAAGGGGGGCACCGCCGATCTCCTATGTGCCTGTGTCGCACATGCTTCGCACATCGAGATCATCTTGCGTATGCCGTGAGCCGTACCGTCGGCCCGCTGTCCAGACAACCACCCGTCAACCGCCCGCGGGCCCGCCTATGAGGTACGGCCCTTCAGGGGGTCTGCCAGTACCCCTTTGAAGGGCCCCGGCGGCGGCAGGCCGCCGTACGGTGGATCCATGGACCGCAGCAGTGAGATCCGTGAGTTCCTGCGCACCCGCCGGGCCCGGATCACCCCCGAACAGGCCGGCCTCGCCCCACATGGCGGCCCCCGCCGCGTACCGGGACTGCGCCGCGAGGAAGTAGCCCAGCTCGCCGGGGTCAGCGTCGACTACTACGTCCGCCTGGAGCGGGGCCGCACCCAGGGCGTCTCCGAGACCGTCCTGGAGGCCGTCGCCCGCGCCCTGCAGCTGGACGATGCCGAACGCGCCCACCTCTTCGACCTCACCCAGCCCACCACCGCGCGGACTCGCCGCAAGCGCCCCCTCGCCCCGCAGAGGGTCCATCCGGTCCTGTACCGGACCCTGGACTCTCTCAGCGTCCCCGCAGTGGTCCAGGGGCGACGCACGGACGTGCTGGCCGCCAACCGGCTCGCCTACGCCCTCTACACCGACTTCGAAGCCCGGCCCCGCCGCGAGCGCAACTTCGCCCGCTTCGTCTTCCTCGACGAGGCAGCACGCACGCTGTACACCGACTGGGACCAGGTCGCCAGTGACTGCTTGGCCGCACTGCGCCTGTACGCCGGACGCCACCCCGACGACCCGCAACTCACCGAACTCGTAGGAGAGTTGTCCCTGCGCAGCGACACCTTCCGCCGCCTGTGGGCCGACCACAACGTCATCGCCCACACCTCCGGCGTCAAACGCCTCCACCACCCGCTCGTCGGCGACCTCACCCTCGACTTCGTGGCCCTGGCCGTCGAAGGCGACCCCGACCAGACCCTGGTCATCTACACCCCGGAACCCGCCTCTCCCTCAGCGGAAGCCCTGAGCATCCTCGCCAGCTGGTCAGGCACCTCCACCACCGGCCCGCGCACTTCCGAACAGACACACAAGCCGGCCGGCTGACACCCGCAAACACGCGTCGGGCAGCTTCCGGACCGGACCGGACCAAGCATGGTCTGCGCCTGATCGGTGCGTCGGACCAGCCGGCCCAGAACCCTGGATGGCCGGCGCCACACCCGTCATCGCCGAACGACAGGGCGGGCCGACCCTTCACAAGGCGTCGTGGACGACGCCAGTTCTCCTGCAAGCGCGCCGATGAGTACGGCGATCGGCCTTCCACCGAGCAGAAAGCGTACGCATGTCTACTGAGCTGAGTGATACGCCTCTTCCTCCTCCCCCAGAGTCCCCATCGGGACCGTCCCGTCGTACGTTCGTCGCCACGACCGCCCAGGTCGACATGACCGAGGAACAGCGCCTGCACGCACAGCTGCTGAACCACGCCGCCCGGCCGATCGCGGACTATCCCCGAGTGCACGTGGACACGGAAGTGATCAGCGGCCCGGCCGCCGCCACGCTTGTGGACGCCTCGTCCCACGCCACCATGCTCGTTGTGCCGCGCCATCCCCCTGCCGAACGCCTGGGACTGCGCCTGGGCTCCATCGTGCACGCGGTGCTGCACCACGCACCGTGCCCGGTCGCCGTCGTGCCGATCGTCTGACGGCCCGCTCGGGCCATGCCGACCCCTCGCGATACGACTTGGCCCGGTTTCTGGGTGACGGAACCTCCATCCAGCCGGTCTGCGCGCCGGCGAACCCACGGCGGCCGTCGACTCACAAGGGGTCGAACGGCTTCGTCGCGGTAGGCCGAACGCCGTCGTGACCACGGCCCGCACAAGGGCATCCGACCGCCACCCGGAAGGTGTCCTGTACGGACGCGCCGCGCACCGGGCCTGACTCGCCAGTCGGCCTCGGGCCGTCCAGATCGGCCTGCCGCCATCGGTCACACGGGCCATCCGACGGCCTGGCGGGTGCTCAGCGCCATCGCGCCCATGCCCTCGATGTCGCGCTCCGCAGCGTCCAACAGCTTCTGGGCGAGATCGCGCATGGCCCTGCCCGCCGCCAGTTCGTCGCCGATCTCCGGCACATTCGTGTCCGCCGGATTGCAGTGCGCAACCCCGCGGCCGGTGAGCGCCGTGGTCCCGGTATCCGGCACCACGCGCGCCTTCGTCGTTCCCTCATCCTCGAAGAGGCGGAGGCGAACTCTCCATTCCACCGTAGGTGGCATCACTGTGCTCCTCACTTCGGTAGGGACCGATGTGATCCGGATGCGGTTTGTTCTGGGCTCGGGGGCCGCGCGGTGGGCGCCGACGTCTCCTCCCCGATACGGCGCCGGACCCGGGAGGCGAGTGCGCTCAGCCGCTCGGAGGCCGTCGCACGGGGCGCTGCGGGGGCTCGGATCCGGCGGGCCGCCGACGGCAATTCGGCCAGGTCCGCGGCCAGTCTCTTCCGGCACTCGTCGAGCGTGGGTCTCCTGCCGGTGCGCCGCCCGTTGCGCATAACCGTCGCCAGCAACGGCCTGCCCTCCTCGGGTGGCTGCTCGTCGGCGAGAGAGATCACGTCGGCGTAGCCGGGGCGGCGAGCGATGTGGCCTGTGATGCCGGGCAGTGGCGCGGCTGCCAACCAGTTCCGTCCGCCCTAGCATGGAGCCTAGGACAGAGCAGAGAAGCCACCGCGCGCAGCTCGCGTTGCACATGCGGTACGCCACCGGGCAGGTGCCACCCGCGCCCTCCCCACTTCTGATTGAGCCGACCGTTCCCAGTGCCGACCGCCCGCCCGGAGGCGCGGCAATCCCGCAAGCGCATGGGCGCCACGGAAGACCGGAAGGGCAAGACCGATGCCTCCCACACATCCACTCGACTTCGAACACGCCATCCACACCGCCAACATCTGGCTCAAAGCGGTGTCGGAAGCTCTGGGAACAGAGGACCGCCACCTCGCCCACCGGGTGCTGCGCACCTGGCTGCACACGCTCCGCGACCGGCTCACCGTCGACGTGGCCGCCCACTTCGCCGCGCAGCTCCCCGACCTGCTGCGGGGCGCCTACTACGACGGCTGGGACCCCAGCACAGTACCGATCAAGTACGACCGCGAAGGCTACGTGAACCGCTTCGTCCAGGAAGCGCGGGTCACTGCCGAAGAAGTGCCCCAGATCGTTCCCGCGGTCACCGCCGTCGTACGCGAGCACGTCTCGCCCGGGCAGCTGGAGGCGGCACTGGAGCAACTTCCGCACGACATCCGCGCACTCCTCCTCCAGCCGACTGCCTGACCCAGCTCCACGCACGCGGTAGGTACCAGCATGGAGTCAACTCCCTGGTCAGTCAGCGCCGTTTTTGGCATCGGGCAGCGACCTCGCTCCTGCGCGCGGAGTCCGCGACCGGCGGGAACGCGACGCCCCGGCGGGGCGCGGGCTGGGACCCGACAGTCCCCCTCAGACCGGCAACTGCCATGCGCCGCTCGCTCATCGTGCGCAGATCGTTGACCGGGCACGAAGTCAACGTCGAGCAATCCGTCACGGGGAGCGCCCAGTTGAAGAACAGACGGGTAGCCCCACCGGCATGACGACAGATGCACTACGGCCTGATCGCCCCGCCCAGTGAGGAGCCGGCCCGTCACCGCCTCATAAGGGAGCACGACATGACGCAGAACCACTCCCCTGAACCCGATGCCGCGCCCGGGCCGGAAGCCCGGTTGAGCCGGCTGGAAGCACAGGTCGCGACCCTGGCCGAGGCCATCCGGGCACTCGCCCGTGGGCTGGAGGACATCCCGTCGGAGGACGTTCCGCCCGAGGAAGGGGCACGCGGCGCACGACTCGCCCACGAAATCCTGCTCTCTCAGGGCCTGTAGAAGCAGCCTTGCGCCGGAAGGGACGGAGCCGGCTGCTGCGGCCGGCACCCGCACAGGCCGGCACCGGGGCACATGCCGGTCGACGAGACGACTGGGAGTCGGCGATGACGCATGCAGAAGGACGTAAACCCATCGTGGCCGGCATCGACCCCGATCCGGGGAAACGCACGGCGCTCGCCTGGGCCGCCGACGAGGCGGCCCGACGGGAACTGCCACTGCTGCTGGTCCTCGCGCAGAACGTACCGACCCCCGGCTACCGGCCGACGGGCGGCCGGCCGTCCTGGGAGGAGTGGAACGAGGCGCTGCACGCGACAGGGAATCGCGTGCTGAACGATGCGGTGGCCTACGTGGAGTCCCGGCATCCGCGGATGCGGGTGTCCGCGCTGCTGGCGGAGGGACATCCGGCGTGGGTACTGCGCGAACAGGCGCAGAACGCCGCACAGATCGTGCTCGGTACCTGGCACCTGAGTGCTGTCCAGGAGCTTTTCACCTCGGCCTCGGTCGCCCTGCCGCTCATCGCCCAAGCGCCCTGCCCGGTGGTGGTCGTACCGGAGCCGGAACACATCACCCAGCAGCCACCGTACTTCGTGGTCGGAGCCGACGGCAGCCCTCAGTCGGACGCCGCCGTCGGCTTCGCCCTCGAGGAGGCCGCCCTGCGCGGCGCGGCCCTGCGGGCCCTGTACGTGTGGCAGCCTCCGCGGCTCGGCGCCCCGGACGAGGACGCGGCCCTCCAGGAGTGCCGCAGGCTGCTGTCGGAGACAGTAGCCGGGCGTGCCGCCGCCCACCCGGAGGTGGAACTGCACCACGAGGTCGTAAGAGGCCACCCGGTACAGGTCCTCACCGAGGTGTCCGAACACGCCCTCGGCCTGGTCGTGGGCACACGCGGGCACGGCGGCTTCACCGGAATGCTGCTGGGCTCTGTCAGTCAGGGCGTACTGCACCACGCACGCTGCCCGGTCATCACCGTCCCGCACACGCACGACCAGTAGCCCGCGATCTCCGGAAGCCCGAGTTGGACGGGGCCCAGCTCGCGCCGCCGTCGTGGTGCGTAACACGCCCGCGGCCGCGACGGCCACCATCACCGCCCTGGGGTCCGCTTGTCGGTGAGCACTTGACCTCTGGGGCGACGCCGAGGTGCCTGCCGTGACTGCCGCCGGGACAGTGCGGGGGCTCTCCAAGGGGCGGACAGTGGAGAGAGGATCCGCGCCGCGAGCGCCTGAGGAGGGAGCGGTCGCATGCTGCATCGAACGGTCGGCGACCTCATGACCACAGCGGTTGTGAGCGTGCGGCCGGACACAGGCTTCAAGGACATCGTCCAGCACCTCGCGGAGCACGGCATCGCGGCGGTACCGGTCGTCGACGACCAGGCTCGCCCGATCGGCGTGGTTTCAGAGGCCGACCTGCTGCGCAAACAGGAGAGTCAGGCTGATCCGGGCGGACATCTGGCCCCGGCGCACGTACTGTCCGCGGAACGCGCCAAGGCCCACGCGTTGACCGCCGAGGGATTGATGACCAGCCCGGCCGTGACGGCGCGACCGCAGTGGTCGGTCGTGGAGGCAGCCCGCGCCATGGCCCGCCACCACGTCAAGCGGCTGCCCGTCGTGGACGACGCGGGGCAGCTGGTGGGCATCATCAGCCGTGGTGACCTGCTGCACGTCTTCCTGCGGCGAGACCCGACGATCCGCGAGGAGATCACGACGGAGGTTCTGACCCGGACCCTCGGCCTGGACCCCGGCGCTGTCACCGTCCAGGTCACCGACGGACGCGTGACGCTCAGCGGCACCGTGCCGCAGAACAGCCTCATCCCCATCGCCGTACGCCTGTCCGGGAGCGTCGACGGTGTCGTCGACGTCACGAATCACCTCCGCGCCGAGACCGACCCTGCAGCCGGTACACCACAGTGAGCCTGCACCATCGGAGACCATGCGGCCGCGCTCGAGCGGATCTGCGACGCTCTCGCGGATGCGCTCGGTGGCGAGCGCAGCGTGCATCCGGGCGCTGGTCACTTCGTCGCCGCAGCACCGGGCTTCGCCGAACGGCTTGAGACCTTCCTGCGCAAGAGTGTCACGTGACGGGCTTCTTCCAGCAGGTGAGTGTGGCGGCGAGGGTGAGGAACGCGGCGAATATGTTGGCGGAGCGCGGGATGCACCGAGTTCCTGACGGCCGGGGGCGCTCCGTGGTGCCCACCCGGCTCCTCCCGCTGCTGCTGACCCGTGGTGTACCCCCACGGCGCGGCACGTCGCCCCGCACGGAAGTACACGAAGTGTTTCGCCCGAAACACTTCGTGTACTTGCCTGACTTGGCTATCGGCGTCCCGCCGCAGTGCGGCAGGGCGTCCGCGATCCGCCAACTCGTCCACCAGGCCCCGGCCCCCGTCATTGCGAAGGCGCTCGGCTACCACGACAAGTCCACTACACGGCTGGTCACCGAAGCCGGCGGAACCTGGAGCCGATACGCCCCTGGCGACCACAAGCGGTGAGCACCGGAGGCTGGAAACTCAGGCGACCGATGTCCTGAAGGGATCTGTGGGGATGATCCCTGCCTCGTCGAAGAGCTGCTCCAACGCCTCGTGTCCGTGATGCCTGCGGAACTCGATCTCGGCGGTCGTCACAGGCAGGGTCCACAAGATGCGGGCGCGGCCCCCGGGAACAGGACAATGTTCAAGGTCGGGTCCGTGGAGATAGGGCAGACTGATCAGCAGGTGATCGCAGGTCGAAGCCGGCACCCATGGTTCACCGAGCGGCATGCTGTGCTCCACATCAAGCTGATGCCCTCCGCAGTGGTAGTAGGCGATCATCGCCATGAGCTCGATGAACCGCTGGTCGCGGACGTGGGCGGTCATGACGAACTCAAGACCATGACCGTCCTTCTCCATCGCAGCCCAGCACCCGGCGGTCACATAGGCCCAGCTGTCGCTGCGGGGGCCAGGTCCGACAACGAGAACTTGCAGAGCAGGCACCACCTCTCGCCGTCCCAGCCCGAGGTCGTAGTCGACGACCTCTACGGAGTGCCCCTCGAAGAACGCCCGGACATGTGACTCAACAGCCTCTGCGGCCAGCAGCCTCGCATCACTCACCGCGCGATCATCCCAGACCTCGATCAACGGCCCTTGACGGCTCACTCAGCGTCATGGAGCCACGAATACGACACCTCAACATGCGAGCCCACCAGTCCCAAGGCCGAACTCGAAGGAGACGATCACGAATGGGCCGGCAACGGCGAGCGCGCGCACGGCCCCAGGCCCGGGCCGAGGTCGCTTCCGCGCGGCTACTTGGGTGCCTGCCCAGGGCCGGTCAGCGGTTCGAGCTCGGTCACCACGTACTCGATCCGGACCTCGTCCGCCAGCTTCAGCGCGCCCAGGAACGCGGAGTACGGCTTGATCCCGAAGATGGACTGCGTGACGGTCGCCCCACCGCACACCATGCCATCGCCGTCGCTGCCCCCGTGCACGGTCACCGGATGGGTCCGGCCCTTGATGGAGAGGTCCCCGATGATCTCGAAGGATTCCAGCGTTCCCGTGATTGAGGTGGAGCGGAAGGTGATGGTGGGGTGTTCCGCAGTGTGCAGCAGGGCTTCGCCCTCGAAGGTCCGCTTGATCTCCGCCTTGTCGGCGTCGGTGAGGGGTTTGAGCCCTCCGGTTCCCTCCCGAACGGTCAGCGATCCCGTCTCGACGGTCACGGTCACCGACGAGGCCCCGGGATCGTCGGCGACGACCACCGCCTCGCCGGACCATCGGGTGGCCTCGATCGTCAGGTCGTGCCCCGCCTTCCGGCCCATTCCGGCTCGGCCGGTCTTCACCAGCAGGCGGCCGGTCGAGGGCCCGAAGCCGTATGTTCCCTCACGTACCGTCACAGGTCCGACGGTACGTGCTGGACATGCGGTGCGCAGCTTGTGGTGAGCAGGTGCCGGTCAGGGGGCTGCTCGCACCGTCGTCAGGTCGGGTAACCGCGCCTCGGGTCGGCGCCGCTGTTCCATGGCGTCGAGGTGAGCCAGGTGAGCACTCGGTTGATGTCGGACGAGGAGACGATCCCCACCAGTCGGTCCTCCTCGATCACCAGTGCGCGGCGCGCGGGCGAGGATTCCAGTTCGAGCAGCAGAGCGCCCAGGGGTTCGTCGGGACCGGTGGTGACGACCTCGCCCATGGGGAACATGGCGTCCGCGACGGTGGCATTCTCCCCTTCCCGTTCCGCGACCTCCTGGGCACGGTGGACGGTCACCAGTCCCACCGGCGCACCGTCATCGTCGGACAAAACGGGGAAGGCCGAGTGCCGGTAGCGGAAGGCGGGGTCATGCAGGAGTTCCGCGAGGGGCAGCCCGGGGTGAGTGAACACCGGATCGGATGTCATGGCCTGGCGTACGGAGACCCGGTTCAGCGCCTCCTTCATCTGCGCCTGCCCCCCTTCGGCCGTCGCGGCGGCGACGAGGAACCAGCCGATGAGTGCCAGCCAGAGCCCACCGAGTGCGCCCATGAGGACTTCGTAGACGCCCACCAGGACGAGGAACCAGCCCAGGACACGGCCGGCGGCGGTGGCGACCCCCGTGGCCCGCAGCCGGTTTCCGGTACGCCACCACACAAACGCCCGTAGCAGCCGGCCGCCGTCGAGCGGAGCGGCCGGGAGGGCGTTGAACACGGCGAGCAGCACATTGATCGCGGCCAGCCACGCCACCGCCTCGACGGTGAGGCCGGACAGCCCCATTGCCACCAGCACGACCGCCAGCGCCGCGAACACGATGCCCAGGACGAGGCTGACCAGCGGGCCCACTCCCGAGACCCGCAGTTCCGCGCCCGGACTGGGCGCCTCGTCCTTCAGCCGGGCGGCGCCGCCGAGCAGCCACAGCGTGATCCTGTCCGCCTCCATGCCGTTGCGCCGGGCGACGACCGCGTGGGCGACCTCGTGGGCCAGCAGCGAGCCGAAAAACACCAGGGCCGTGAGGATGCCCACCAGCCAGTACTGCCACAGAGGCCGTCCCGGGTGGGCCTCGGGCAGCCGACCTTCCGACAGGCCCACCGCGATGATCAGGAAGATGACCAGGACGCTCCAGTGGACGCCGACACGGATGCCGGCGATGTGTCCGAGCCGAAACGTCTCATGCACCGGTCTCACCGTTCACATGCCGTTGTGTCGCCTCTGCGACCTCCGCGCTGTACGGCCGCGACGTGGCTGGTGGCGCCCTGGTGGGTACCCGCTGGGGACACCTCCACACGTGGACCCCCGCCTCGAACGCGCCTGACCGTGTCGTCCGGCGGGCAGTCCTCTCCAGCCCATCCAACTGAAGGCGGCCACGGGCCTCACCAGGAGCCGGTGAAGTTCCTGCTGCCGGACGCCGTGTACGGCGAGGCACGACTACCGGCGGCCAATCGGGCATGCTCGTCAGCTTGCCGCCCAGGGAGCGGCGCGCGCACCCTGGGCGTTGTGACGCGTTCCCACGGCACGCTGGCGCACCGGCTCATCGCCGACCATCTGGTCGACGGACGGATGGAGCCGGGCCACGAGATCGCTCTGCGGATCGACCAGACCCTCACTCAGGACGCCACCGGCACCCTGGTTATGCAGGAACTGGAGGCCCTCGGTCTGGACCGGGTCCGTACCGAGGTCAGCGTCCAGTACGTCGACCACAACCTGCTCCAGGCGGACGAGCGCAACGCCGAGGACCACGCCTTCCTGCGCTCCGCCTGCCGTCGCTTCGGCATCTGGTACTCCAAGCCCGGCAACGGCGTCTCCCACCCCACCCACATGCAACGCTTCGGCGTTCCCGGCAAGACGCTGGCCGGTTCGGACTCGCACACCTGCGCCGCCGGGTCGCTCGGCATGCTCGCCCTCGGGACCGGCGGCCTGGAGGTCGCCCTCGCCATGGCCGGACGGCCCCTGCACGTGACCATGCCGGAGATCTGGGGCATCCGGCTGACCGGACACCTGCCGGAGTGGGTGAGTGCCAAGGACGTGGTGCTGGAGATGCTGCGGCGGCACGGCGTCAAGGGGGCGGTCCACCGGATCCTGGAGTACCACGGCCCGGGGCTGGCCGCTCTGACCGCCATGGACCGGCACGTCATCGCCAACATGGGCGCCGAGCTCGGCGCGACCACCTCCGTCTTCCCCTCCGACTCCGCGGTGCGCGCGTTCCTGCGTGCCGAGGACCGCGAGACCGACTTCCGCGAGCTCGCCGCCGAGCCGGACGCCGTCTACGACCTCACCGACGAGATCGATCTCTCCTCACTCGAACCGCTCATCGCCCGCCCCACCTCGCCCGGCAACGTCCTCCCGGTGCGGGAGGTCAGCGGCGAGCCCATCGGACAGGCGGTCATCGGATCCTCCGCCAATCCGGGTCTGCGCGACTTCGCCATCGCCGCCGCCATCGTCACCGGCCGCCAGACCCACTCCGCCGTCAGCTTCGACGTCAACCCCACCTCCCGCGAGATCCTCGCCGATCTCACCACGATGGGTGCCACCTTCGACCTGATCACCGCGGGTGCCCGTATCCACCAGGCCGGATGCCTCGGCTGCATCGGCATGGGCGAGGCCCCGGCCGCGGACCGCAACAGCCTGCGCACCTTCCCGCGCAACTTTCCCGGCCGCTCCGGCACCGAACGGGACGCGGTCTGGCTCTGCTCCCCGGAGACGGCCGCCGCCTCCGCCCTGAGCGGCGAGATCACCGACCCCCGTGACTGGGCAGCCAGGGAGGGCGTGCCCTACCCGCGGCTGCGCCTTCCCGAGCGTGCATCGGTCAACCGCGCGATGCTCGAGCCTCCGCTGCCACCCGAGCAGGCCGCCCGCGCCGAACTCGAACGCGGCCCCAACATCTCCGGCCTGCCCCACTTCGATCCGCTGCCCGACGTGGTGGAGGGCCCCGTCCTGCTCAAGTGCGGCGACAACGTCTCCACCGACGAGATCTCACCGGCCGGTGCCAAGGCACTGCCGTACCGCTCGAACATCCCCAAGCTCGCCGAGTTCACCTTCACCCGGATCGACCCCGACTACCCGCGGCGCGCCGCCGAGCCGGCCACCGACGGCAGGCCCGGCCACCACATCGTCGTCGGCGGGGAGAACTACGGGCAGGGCTCGTCCCGCGAGCACGCCGCGATCACCCCGCGCCACCTGGGGCTGCGCGCGGTCGTCGCCAAGTCCTACGCCCGCATCCACTGGCAGAACCTCGCCAACTTCGGTGTTCTGCCGCTGGAGTTCGCCGATCCGGCCGACTACGACCGCATCGACCCCGGCGACCGACTGCGACTGGAGAACCTGCATTCTGCACTGGCCCCAGGAGCCAAGGCCCTCCTGCCGCTGCACAACACCACCAGGGACGAGACCTATCAGGTCCGTCACCGGCTCTCCGACAGCCGCCGCCGCACCGTCCTCGCTGGAGGCATCATTCCCGCCCTGGCACGCGAGGACCGCGCGGACAGACGACGCGAAAGCCCCGAATCCCCGGGCGACCCGGGCGACCCGGGCGACCCGGGACACGGTGGCGACTGAGGCGCAGACGTGCAGGCCGGCGAACTGGTCGGCGAAGTCGTGGGCCGGCCCACGGTCATCGTGGACGACATGATCAGCACGGGCGCGACGGTAGAAGCGGTCGTCCAGGTTCTCCTCGCCCGCGGGGCCGCAACGGACATCACCGTGGCCACGGGCCACGGCCTGCTGGTGGCAGACGCCCGCAGCCGACTGGCACGGCTGCCCCTGTCTCGCGTCCTGGTCACCGACACCCTCGCCCTGGAGCAGACGCAAAAACCGCCGCTGCACGAGCGATCTGTGGCCCCGCTGCTCGCCGGCGCCATCAGCTGCCTGCACAGAGACCAGCCGCTGAATGCTCTGCTGATGCGCTCCTGACTCACCGGCCTTATCACCGCGTGGTGTCACCCCGGGCGCACAGGCCGGACGGGCGGCCAACCGTGATGGCACCGGGCCCGGCTCGGATGCCCGCGTCACGTCAACCCAGCATGCCGTGTCACGTCAGTTCAGGGTGGCCGAAGAGTTCGGCGTAGCCGGCCGGAAGCCGGCTGATGAGTTTGTTCAGCTCCCCACCGGAGACGGTCTGGGCGAGCACGGTGAGCACGGCTTCGGCGTGCGCGCGGGCGGTCTCCTCGTCGTCGCCGGTGGCCTCGGCCACCTGCTTGACGAACTCGTGCACCCCCAGGTCTTGCCGGGGCGTTGTTCGCCGCGTCCATGAGAACCTTGGCGAGCTCGGTGGGGAGTTGGTCGGCCGGACGATCCGCTACGCCGGGCTGCAGGCGTTCGCCAAGGGTGGCCAGCACTGCCTCGGTGACGCTCATGTCTCCGGCGTATCCCCGTACTCACCCTGTGCGCGCACATCAGCCAGGATTCTCGGAACGTCAGGGACGGACTCTCCTCACTCCGCAGGCTTCGCACTGCAGACCCCCGCCGCTGCCTGCCGCGCGGCGGTTGCCGGCTCTATGCCGCAGAAGGCCGGTTCGTACGGCGCTGAGGCGAAAGCCCCCGCATCGCATCCGAGCTCCTCCGAAGGGGGCGGGGACAGGGATGGCCGTGCAGGCAGACGGCCGACGTTCCTGCCTCCTTCACACCGGAACGATTACGGCTCCACCGTGATCCGGTCGGAGCCGCCTCCTGGGTGGGCCGGGCGGAACCTATCGGTCGGACGCGCAGGGTACACGCTGGTCGTTGCGCGGTCCCACCACGTGATCCGCCGTGTGTGGCCTCCCCGCGGGCATACGCCAGGGCCCGGAGCGAGGGAGGGGGCGGGTCAGCTCCGCCCAGATGGTCTTGCCTGTCGGCGTGTGACGGGTACCCCAGCGCTCGGCGAGCTGGCCGACCAGGAACAGGCCACGCCCGCCCTCATCCAGGACACGGGCACGGCGCGGGTGAGGAGCCGTACTGCTGGCGTCAGAGACCTCGCAGATCAGGGCGGTGTTGCGAATGAGCCGCAGCTGGATGGGGGCGCTGGCGTACCGGATGGCATTGGTGACCAACTCGCTGACGATCAGCTCGGTGGTCGGGGCGGCATCCTGCAGTCCCCAGGTCGTGAGCTGGTCGGTGGCCCGCCGGCGCGCGTCGGCGACGACGACGGGCGCCGCGGGCAGGTCCCAGGAGGCCACGTGCGAGCGGCCCAGGGCATGGGTGCGGGCCACGAGCAGGACGACGTCGTCGCCCGGTCGCTCAGGCAGCAACGTCGTGACGAGGTGATCGCAAGTGGCTTCCAGCGACGGTTCGGGTTCGGCCAGGGCGTGCACGAGTTCCCGCATTCCGGTGTCGATGTCGCGGTCGCGGGTCTCGACCAGTCCGTCCGTGTACAGCACGAGCAGGCTGCCTTCGGGCAGGCGGATGTCGGTGGCCTCGAAGGGCAGGCCGCCCACGCCCAGAGGAGGGCCTGGGACCACAGGGAGGAACTCCACGGAGCCGTCCGGCAGGACGGCGGCAGGCGCGGGGTGCCCGGCGCCGGCCAGGGTGCAGTGGCGGGACACCGGGTCGTAGACCACGTACAGACACGTCGCGCCGACCTCCCCGGCGGATTCAATGCCCTCCTCGATCTCTTCGAGGATGAGATCGTCGAGCTGAGTCAGCAGCTCATCGGGAGGAAGATCGACATCGGCCAGGGTGCGGATCGCGCTGCGCAGCTGGCCCATGGTGGCGGAGGCTTGAATGCCGTGGCCCACGACATCGCCGACGACCAGAGCCACACGGGCGCCGGAAAGCGGGATGACATCGAACCAGTCGCCGCCCACACCGGCGTGCGGATCCGCGGGCAGGTAACGCATCGCCGTCTCCACTGCCGGCTGCGCGGGCCGGTGATACAAAAGCAGGCGACGCTGCAGGGCGAGGTCTGCACCGTCGGCGTCCTGCGGGACAGCATGGATGAACCACTCGACGTGGTCATCGGCACCCACCAACGGGAAGGCCCGCACATCGGCCTCTATCGTGTGGCCGTCCCGGTCGCGCAGCGCGATCCGCCCCGTCCACGGCTCCTGCTGCGAGAGGCTCCGCCAGGCCGAGTCCGGAAGGCGACCGGCAAGAAGATCCGACGCCGGACGTCCGATCACCTGGCCCGGCTCGTACCCGAGAAGCAGTCGGGCAGCGCGGCTCCATGCCACCACGAGGCCCCGTGCGTCAACGGCAGTCGCAGCGTTCTCCGAGGCCAAGGGGTTGTCGTACATGCCCTCATCTCATCCCCATCCTCCTTCCCATTGTGCTCCCGAACGATGCTCACTCCGGCGGCCACTCCTGGTGCTGGAAGGGCAGTGAACGGAGTGACGGGTGGGCACCGGCGCCGCTCGTCCTGCCGACCTGCCCGCTCGCAGCCGGCCGCCGCACCGGCTCCGCACGGCTGGGGGCCCGGACAAGCGCGCCACAGGCATAGCGATGGGTTCGGGTGGACTCGAGAGCGATGGCCGTGTTGTGGGCTGCTCAGGAGATTTGGGCGCGACAAGATCTGACATTGATTGCGTGCCTTGCCCCTTGCACCCCACGATCGGAATGAGGAGATGGGAGCGATGCCCACACGGCTGATGGACAGGCACGAGGTGCGGCGCCTCGCCGAGGCGGGGGCGCAGCTGGTGGAGGTGCTGCCCCGCGAAGAGTACGAGGACGTGCATCTGCCGGGTGCTGTGCACCTGTGGCTGCGGGATCTGGACCGTGAGGCATCGATACGGCTGGATCGGCACAGGCCGATGGTCGTGTACTGCTGGGACTGGATGTGCGACATGAGTCCCCGGACCGCGGCCCGGCTCGAGCAACTCGGCTTCCGCGAGGTGTATGACCACGTCCCCGGGAAGGCCGACTGGCTGGCAGCCGGATGGCCCGCGGAGGGACGGTCGGCCGAGGCGCTGTCGGCGGGGGCCGTGGCACGGCGCGACGTGCTCATCTGCCGGGCCGGCCAGCGGGTCGACGAGGTGCTGGCACAGATGCGCGACACGGGGAAGGCGGTGTGCGTCGTGGTGGATGACGAGCGGGTCCGTTCGGCCCGACACCGCCGGAACCCCCACGCGAGGAGGCTGCCGTGCCCCACGCACACCTAAGCCGATCACAAAGGGAGGGCAGACCTGCGGACACGCACGGGCCTGTGCCGCGATCACGCTCCGGCGTCATCGGCCGCCGCTGGGAACGGACAGGCACCGAGCCTGTCACGGCCCGCAGTGCCCTGGTCTGCGGCTGTTGCTGTCTGCCTGCTTCACGCCACTCTTCGTCGCCGCAGCGGTGCTGTTCGCCATATGGTCAACGCGCTCAGGGCAGGGCAGTACTCCGACGTCCTCACAACTCGCGGGTCTGGCAGGACTGTGTGCCGCACTCGCCTTGTTCTCCGCTGCAGACCTGATCATCCTCCACCGCCGGCGGAGGGAACGTGCTCCCCGCCGTACTGCCCAATGACAAGCTGGTCGAGGGGCAACGGAGATCCCAGTGCCGACCGACGCAGCCTGGGGGCCGCACCCCGGCTCGCTGCCGGCGACGGCGGTGCCGCACGGATACCGTGCCCTGCCCGGCCTCGGGCCGGGTCTGGCGCCCACGGTGGCCGCGCTGCTCGCGGAGCACCACATCGTCGGCTGGGTGTCGGGCCGCGAGCCCTCGATCCTCGCCCACCCCGGCCACGCCGCCACGCCGCCACGCGGGACCGGCTCAACGCGATCAAGAAGCGAGCCCCGTACCGCCCCTTCGCGCCGGCCGTCCTCGCCGAGCACGCCACGGAATGGTTCATGTCGGCCGGCGACCCCTCCATGAACCGTGTCGCCCACGTCCGCCGATGCCGAGCCGACCGCATCGCCGCCGTCACCCACCACGACGGCACCGCCCGCGTCCAGACCGTCGCCGCCGACCATCAGGGCCTGCGCGAACTCCTTGAGCAGTTCCGCGACCGCACCGGACTGCCGCTGCTGCTGAACACCTCCTTCAACCGCAAGGGCACCCCGATCCTGCGGACCGGCGAGCGATCAGCCGCAGAGCTGTGGATCTTGGTGCTCCTGCCCTGCATGAGGAGCCGGCGAAATCCCTCTGATCCGCGCAGCCGTGGGCACCGGCGCTGAACCGCCGATGCCCCCGAGGGTTCCGTCCTCGGCGGGGCAATCAGTCGTGACGCTCGTGCCTTCCCACCTGCACAGCCGCGCCGGTACTCGGCGCCCCTCGCGCCTATGGTGACGACGTCCCGCTCACGGCCCGGGCATCCGGGACGCAACGGGACGCTGGGGGCACCCGATCGGAGTGCCGGTGAACTGGTGAAATTCGGGGCGTCAGCGCCAGTCGTACGGCCCGTGCGTGGTGGAAGGCTCCACCATCGAGTCACCAGGCACGGGACGGAGAACCGATGGCGCAGGACCAGCAGGAGACCGTGCCGACCGAGCAGGCGCCCAACAGGCGCATCAGTGCCGGGGTCAGGCTCATGGGCTGGCTGACGACCACGGATCACAAGGTCATCGGCAATCTCTACATGGTCACCGCGTTCGGGACTGTCCTGAATTTTGTGTATGCCCTGGTGTGACCCGTCTGGCATGAGGCGTGGCCTCTGCCGGGAAGGATCCACCATGGCGATCAAGGACGAGCGCCCGCGCGAAGCGTAGCGAACAGCGTGAGAACGGGTGCGGAGTTGGCACGTGCGGCGCAGCTGGACCGGGATCTGGCCGAGCAGTTGATCGAACGGGCCCGCAGCGAGGGGGTGAATCTGGTCGGGGAGGGTGGTCTGCTGTCCGGGCTGGTCAAGCTGGTCCTGGAGGGCGCTTTGGAGGCGGAGCTCACCGAGCACCTGGGCTACGAGAAGGGCGGCAAAGCCGGTGCGGGGTCGGGCAATTCACGCAACGGCACCTCGAAGAAGACGGTGCTGACGGACGTCGGTCCCGTGGAGCTGGATGTGCCCAGGGACCGGGCCGGCTCTTTCAGCCCGCAGGTGGTGCCGCGGCACTCGCGCCGGATCAAGGGCTTCGATGCGGCGATCCTGTCGCTGTACGCGAAGGGGCTGACGACCGGGGAGATCCAGGCCCATCTGGCAGAGATCTACGACGTGGAGGTCTCCCGCGATCTGATCTCACGGGCCACCGACAAGGTCAGCACCGAGCTGGATGCCTGGCGCAACCGGCCACTGGACCGCACGTATGCGGTCGTGATGATCGACGCCATCTACATCAAGATCCGGGACGGGGCGGTTGCCAACCGGCCGGTCTACGTCGCCGTCGGCATCAACCTGGAGGGCGAACGCGACGTCCTGGGCATGTGGGTCGGCTCCGGCGGCGAGGGCGCCAAGACCTGGATGACCTGGCTGGCTGAGCTGAAGAACCGCGGCGTGCAGGACGTGCTGATCGCCTGCTGCGACGGGCTGAAGGGCCTGCCCGACTCGATCCAGAACATCTGGCCGCTGGCCGACATCCAGCTGCGCGTGGTCCACATGGTCCGCCACAGCCTCAAGTACGCCTCCACCGATGACGCGGCGGCACGGAACGAAGAACGTGGCGATCCGCCCGGTCCGGGCCGGGCGGCTCTCCGCGCCCAGGCCCGGTCAGGGAGCGGCCGACCGTCCTTTCCCCTGGGACCATCCCCGCGCGTGGGGGGATGGTCCCCGGCGGATCCGGCACGGCCACCGTCGCCGTGACTGCTCCCCGTGTCCGGCCGGGCTCCTTCGCGAACTGGCCCAGGTGTTCGCCCGCTTCGGCACCGCGGTAACCGTCGGGGAGGCGCTGGGGCGGCTGCTGTCGGCGGAAGAACCCGAAGCCGGAGCACTGCTGGCCGATGTACTCGAAACTGACACTCCCGCCCTGCGAGCAGTGACCAGGGCCCGCCGCGGTCTAGTAGGAGGTGGTCACTGTCACGCCGCTGAAGGCCGTGGCCCCGTACAGGCCGATGTAGCGGTAGCCGGCGTTGGTGTTGGTGACCGTCAGGCGTTCGGTGGTGCCGGTGCCGGTGGAGCGGGCGCTGTAGGCGCTGGGTGAGGCCCAGGTGCCGGTGTTGTAGTACAGGTCGGGGTTGCCCGTGCCGCCTTTGGTGGTGACGGTCAGGGTGCTGGTGCCGGCCGGCATCCACAGGTAGAGGTGGTCCGTGCCGGATGCCGGCGCCGAGCGGCCGGTGCGTGAGCAGTTGCGGCCCAGCAGCCGGGTGTCGGCGCCGGTGCACTGCGTCGCGGCGGGGCCGCCCTGGCAGGCGCCGGCGGCGCAGGCGGTGAGCCAGGCGTCGAAGTCCGCGTCGTAGCGGGTGCCGATGCCGTCGGCGTAGAGGGCGTAGGCGCCGTTGTAGTCGCCGGTGCGGAATCTGGCCAGGATGTTCAGCACGTCGGGACGGTGCTTCTCCAGCATGTAGCGGACCGCCAGGTAGCCCCACTGGTAGGTCCTGGCGAGGTTGCTGTTCTCGTAGGTGGTGCGGAAGAGGGTGCTCAAGTCGTAGGTGTGCTTGCCGGCTTCCGTGATCGCGGCGGTGTAGTCGATGCCGCGGTAGCTGTAGGAGACGTACTCGGCGAAGCCTTCGATCCACCAGACGGTGGGCACGGACACGGAGTCGGCGAAGTCGCCGTGGGTGTTGTAGCGGCCGTCGAGGTAGTGGGTGTACTCGTGGTTGAGGTTCCAGATCTGGCCGCCCTGTTCGTAGGCGACGAAGGCGGCCTGGTTTCCGGGACGGGAGGGGTCGCCCTCGAGGTACATGCCGCCGTTGTCGGTGTCGATGCCGAACATGATGCCCGCGTACATCTGGTAGTCCGCGCGGCTGTTGTAGGCGACGACCTGGATGGTGGTGTTGTGGTCGTCGGCCACGGGGCCGTTGTCGGCGACGATGTCGTGGAAGTAGGCGTCCTGGTTCTGCAGACTGCGGCACGACTCGGACAGTTGGGCGGCGGTCAGCTCCTGGGCGCGGATGGTGTGGGCGGCGTCGCACGCGTGGGTGATGGGCAGGGCGATCTTGTCGAGCTCGTCCTTGAAGCCGCAGATGTCGTAGTAGGCACACTGGGCGGCGTCGTAGTAGTCGGCGAGGTTGGCCGTGGCCAGCCACAGCCGGGCGGTCGGGCCGGTCATCGCCGTGGCGTCGAGCACCCCTTTGACCAGCGGGCGGACCGTGGCCTTGAGCGGGGCGTCGCGGAGGAAACGGGCGAGTTCGGCTCCGGCGTTGCTCGTCAGGTACGCCCGGTCGGTGCCGAGGAGGTCCAGGTGGCCGAGGGCGAACCGGTGCAGGGTGTGCAGAATGCTCGGATCGCGGACGACCGCCGTGACGAACTCGGGGAACTGGTGGCCCCGGAACAGCGGCGTGTACACGGCGTTTGCGGCCGACACCATGCTCCTGGAGGCGTCCCAGCTGCTGTTGTAGCCGTTGAGGACCCGCTGGAGGGGCCCGAGGTAGCGGCCCGCCTCGGCGGCGCTGTCGATGAGGGTGATCGACTCGCTGAGCGTACGGCCGTGTTCCTCGGTGACGTCGAGGTAGTGGCTGTTTCCGGTGAACGCGTCGAGGCCGCCGCGTATCGCCCTCCTGAGCGGCGCTCCGTAGTCGCCGACCTCGTCGGGATGGCCGTACTGGACGTAGTAGCCGGCGCGCAGGAAGAGGACCAGCTGGTAGGTGCCGTCGGCGTTGGTTCCGGCGTAATTGAGCGCGGAGGTGCGGAAGGCGTCGGCGACGGTGACCATCTGCGCCTCGCGGAACACGCTGTGCGCGTCGGCAGCGCCGACGCTGAACAGGCTGTTCAGGCAGGTGTCGGTCGAGGACTTGACGAGCGTCACGAGCTGCGGGCCGGTGCGGGAGCCGAAGTCCGCCGGCGAGCAGGCGGCGGCGCTGCCTGCGGCCGGGGCGGTACGGGTGGCGGGGGCCGGGCCGTTCCCGGACCCCGTGCCGGACAGCGGGGGAAGCTCGCCCGGGGTCAGCGGCCTGAGCTGTCGGTCCGTCGGTGCGTCTCCGGTCCCGGTCCAGGCCGGGTCGGCCGTGGTGGCGGCGGACAGGCCAGGAGAGGCGGCCCGTTCGGGAGCGGGCCGGCCGACGGCCCCGGACGCGGAACCGGGGAGGGCCCCGATGATCGCCAGTGCCGCGACAGAGGCCCATATTCCGGATACTTTGCCGAGCAGGGGAAGCATTCTTCTGCGCATCGACACTCCTGGTGGGGGGTTGCGCGCCGGCCGGGCGGCTCCCGGCCGCTCGCCCCGGACCGGGCGACGGCGCACAGGGAGATTTCCACGACTGCCCTGCCCTCACAACGAGTTGGGGGATAGGAGATCGCCCGTCCCCGGCATAACACCGACGCTCCTCGGACCGCTCGGGCCGCTCGCGACCCGGTCCGCGCCGTACCGGATGCGCGGGGAGCCGCTCATAATGGGGCCGGTCGTTTCCGTTCCCCAGGTCGGCGAGGTGTGGGCAAGTGGAGCTGGAGCTACGCCATTTGCGGGCCCTGTGCGCCATCGCGGACGCCGGGAGCGTGGGCCGGGCCGCCACGGCTCTGGGTTTCACCCAGCCCGCGATGAGCACCCAGCTCCGGCGCATCGAAAGCCTGCTGGGCGAGCGGCTGTTCACGAGGGGCAGTAAGGGGGTGGAGCTCACCGCGTACGGTGCCGAGGTGGTCAGCCGGGCCCGTGACGTCCTCGCCCGCGCGGACGCCCTCGGCCGGCGGCGGACCGCCACCCCGCCCGGCACCACGCGCCCGCTGCGGCTCGGCGCCACGAACACCCCGCTCCTGCCGAGCGTCGTGGCCGCGATGCACGCCGCCTTCCCGGACCTGGCGCTGTCGATGAGCAGCGTGTACGCCACCGGGGAACTGGTCAGGCTCCTGGAGAACGGCGAGCTGGACGCCGCGCTGGGCATCGACTACCCGGGGCTGGAGCTGCGCCACTCCCCCGCCCTTGCGCACCGCGCCATCGTCACGGCGCCGGTGTTCGTGGCGCTGCCCGCGGATCATCCTCTGGCACACCGCGTGGAGGTGCCGCTGGAGGAACTGGCTCAGGACACCTGGTTCGTCGCGCCCGACGACGGTGTGGGCTGGCCGGGTGCCTTCTACGACGCGTGCCGGGCAGCCGGATTCGCCCCGGCGTCGGTGCACGAGTTCGGCCCGCTCGACCAGTTGCAGGTACTGATCGCCGCCGGCCACGGCGTCTCCGCCATCCAGGCCACCCACAGGCCCTGCGACGGTGTGCTGGTCAAACCGCTGGCCGGTACGCCGCTGTGGCTCAGGCACCTGCTGATCCGGCGGCGCGACAGCGTCGACGACGTGACGGCGGAGGCGCTCCACCACTACGCGGCCGCGGCCTACCGGGAACTCGTCGCCCGGGCCCCGCACTTCCAGGCCTGGGCGAACCGGACCTACGCCGCTCCTCGTCCGCGGGGGCAGGCCGGCACGAAGGTCACGTGACGGCGCTGCCCCCTGCGCGCGGGTGCGGCGTCAGCCGCCATGCGGGTCTGCCAGGGGCCGTGGTGCGGAACACGGCTGCGGCGCGCCGCCTGTTTGCCCGGGCCCGGAGGCACACCCCGCCGGCGGTCTAGGAACCGGCGCCGGGTCCGGCCGGCGCCACCTCGATCTCGGGAGTGTCCGCAGGCTCGGGTGTCACCGTGCCGTCGGCATCGCCGCCGCCGTCACCGGCCACGGCCACGGCTGTGTCCTGGACGACAGGCTCAGCGCGCAGCGCCTTCAGCAGTGACGCACAGAGGCCGATCATCACGAGCATGAACGGGAAGGCGGCGATGATGGCCACCTGTTTGACCGCCTCCAGACCGCCGGCCAGCAGCAGGACGGCCGCGACCAGTCCGGTCAGCGCTCCCCACATGACGACCACCGGACGGCTGGGGTCCATGCTGCCGCGGCTGGACAGCATGCCCAGCACCACGGATGCCGCGTCGGCGCCGCTGACGAAGAACAGCCCGACCAGAACGATCACCAGAACCGCGGTGACGGTGAACCAGGGCAGGTTCTCCAGTGTGGCGAACAGGCCCGCTTCCTCCCCCTCGGCCACCGCCTCGGAGAGCTTGGCGCCGCCCAGCTCCTGGTTGAGGGCCGTGCCGCCCAGGACGGCGAACCACACGACGCTGACCACGCTGGGGGCGAGGAGCACGCCGACGACGAACTGCCGGATGGTGCGGCCGCGGGAGATCCTTGCGATGAACGTGCCGACGAACGGGGTCCAGGAGATCCACCAGGCCCAGTAGAAGATCGTCCAGCCGGAGAGCCATTCGCTGTCCCCGAACGCCCCGGTCTTGAAGCTCATCTCGGGCAGGGAGGCCAGGTAGCCGCCCAGTGCCTCGGTCTGACTCTTCAGGATGAACACCGTGGGGCCCACGACGAAGACGAACAGCGCCAGCAGGGTCGCCAGAACCATGTTGGTGTTGCTCAGCCACTGGATGCCCCGGTGCACACCGGAGACAGCGGAGATCACGAAGAGCACCGTGAGCACCGCGATCAGCGTGACGGCCAGTTCGGTGGAGCTGCCGATTCCCCACACCTCGTCCAGACCGCGGTTGATCTGGAGCGCGCCGAGTCCGAGGGACACGGCGGATCCGAAGAGGGTGGCGAAGATCGCCAGGATGTCGATGGCCTTTCCGGCCGGTCCGTCCACCCGGTCGCCCAGGAGGGGGCGGAAGGCGGAGCTGATCAGACCGTTGCCGCCCTTGCGGAATCCGAAGTACGCCAGCGCCAGACCGGCGACGGCGTACATCGCCCAGGGGTGGATCGCCCAGTGGAAGTAGGAGTACTCCAGCGCGACCCGCGCGGCGTCCTCGGTACCGGCCTTCGCCGTCCCCGGCGGCGGGCTGGACATGTGCATGATGGGCTCGCTGGCTCCGTAGAACATCAGGCCGATGCCCATGCCGGCGCTGAACATCATCGCGATCCAGGAGGCGGTGCTGAACTCCGGGCGGTCGCTGTCCTTGCCGAGCCGGATGTTGCCGTACCGGCTGAACGCCAGCACGGCCGTGAGCAGGACGAAGCCCGCGCTGGTCAGCACGAACAGCCAGCCGAAGTTGTCGATGATCCTGGCCAGCACGGCGTCGGCGGTGGATGCCAGGTTGTCGGTGAAGAACACCCCCCAGACGACGAAGAGGGCGGACAGGGTGACCGATATGTAGAGGACAGCCGGATCGGTACGTTCAAGGGCGGATTTCAGTCGGACGGAGGGGGGAGTACTCAATTCCGAAACCTTCCGAGGGGGACAACGCGGGGCGGCTCCTTTGCTGCGAGGCCGGCACTGCGTGTGCCGGTGAACCGTCGTCGCGCAGCGGGTCGTCGGGGAGATCGCGCCACCTCGCGTCGTTGCGTATCGCGGAACTATGCTCTTGATGCGAAACAGAGTCTCGGCTTAGTTCCAGCGCGTCAAGACTCTGTGCACGGTGTTTCGGCTGGGAACAAGATTGTTTGCCGGCGGGAAACAGAAGGTGTCCTGGGTCCGGACAGCGCCCGGGACGGCATGCACCGTCACTGAACAAGGCCGCGCTGCGTGCCGCGGGGACCGGCACGGTGATCGCGGCAGGCGGTCAGCGCCGGGCGAGGTGCCGGAGCGCCACGACGGCCTGGAGGCCGGCGGCCGGCCGCAGCGGCACGGGGCAGGACCGCTCGGGCATGGTGCCGCGGCGTGGCGCAGCCGGTGACGACGGGGAGCGGCGGGCGGCGTGACCGAGGAAGGGCACGACGGCTGCCGGGGTGACGTGCCCTTCCCGCACATCAGCCGCGTGGCGGCGCGGCTGTCGGCCGTCTCGGATATGGATTCCACGCTCCCCCGTCCTCCACGTGGTGGTGTCGCTCAGGGTAGGGGCCGACGCGACCGGAGATCGGTGAGCGCGCTCACCGATCGGCGGGGATGCCGGGCCTAGCGTGGACGAGACGAGCGACGGACGCGTGGAGAGGTCTGGGCATGGTGTGGTTCGGTGCTCTGGCGGCTGCGGCCGTGACGGGCGGGAGCGTGGCCGCCGGGTATCTGGGGCTGGTGACCGGGGCACTGCCCCTGGACGTGGGAGCCGGGCGGCGCACACGGCTGCTGGGACCGCAGATCATCGACGTCGCGGCGCCGCGAGAGCTGGTGTTCGACGTCATCGCCCAGCCCTATCTGGGCCGGGCCTCGCGGGCGATGCGGGCGAAGGTGCGGGTGCTGGAGCGGGGCTCCGACATGGTGCTCGCCGCCCACCGCACCCCGGTCGCCGGTGGAAGGCTGACGGCGACCACGGTGGAGACGGTGAGGTTCACCCGCCCCGAGCGGGTCGACTTCCGCCTGGTGCGCGGCCCGGTGCCGACCGTCACCGAGTCGTTCACGCTCACCGAGCACGGGTCCGGTACGCAGCTGGTGTACGAGGGCGAACTCGCCACGGACCTGTGGCGGCCCGGCCAGTGGTGGGGCGACGTGGTCGCCCCACGGTGGGAGGCGACTGTCGCGACGTCCCTGGCAGCGGTGAGGGAGGAGGCGGAGAGGCGCTCGTCCCTGCCCTAGGACGGGCGGAGTCCCCCACGAAGGCTCCTCCGCGCCGTTCAGGTTCGGGCGGCGGGTGCGGTCCGCTCCAGACGGGCGCGGAGCGTTGCGGCGAAGTCCTCGGCACGGGAGAGCTGGACACGGAGTTTTTCGACCTGTTGGGCGGCGGCCTGTTCGTACGCGCGCACGCGCTCCAGAAGGGCCTCGCGCTCGTCCCCGTCGAGGCCCGTTCCGGCGTCGAGGCGGTCGGTGGCGTCCAGCAGATCGCCCATCTGATCGAGGGTGAAGCCGAGCGGCTTCATGCGGCGAATGACCATGAGACGGGCGACGTCGTTCTCGGTGTAGAGACGGAAGCCGCCCTGCGATCGGGCAGACGGCCTGACCAGCCCGGTCTCGTCGTAGTGGCGGATGGTGCGGAGGGACAGCTCGGTCCGCGCGGCGACCTCGCCGATCTGCATGTGCTTGCCGTCCACGCCGTGATCCTCTGGCCTTCTCGTTCCTGGTGGCCGCGGCCCCTACGGCCTCAGCGAGCTCTACTCTAACGTTAGGGTAGAGTTTCCGGTGGCGAGGGCGGCCTGCCGCTGCCCCGCTTCAGCCGTGTCGGGGCCGATGATGCCCCCGCCGAAGTTCCGATTCCCGCAGGAGAGAGCGTGCGCGAGCCCACGATGCCCAGTGCCGCCGCCTGCCCGCCGTGACGCTTCGCCCCTGACGAGAGCGCCGACCGACCTTTCCGCCGGCCCCGCTCCGTTCCTCATGACTTCCGGCCCGACCTTGCGGGCCGTCCGCGGGGTGCCGCCCGGCCCTTCCGCGTCCTCCCGCACGCCCCGGCCTGCCGACGTGGGTGTGCCTGAGTACGACAGGTACCTGCTTCCTTGTCTTCCTCCGCCATCACCCCGGCCGCGCGCCTGCGCGGCCTGCGCCCCGACTGGCTCTGTGACCCGAAGGTCTGGCGCACCGAGATCCTGGCCGGTCTGGTGGTTGCCCTCGCTCTCATCCCCGAGGCGATCTCCTTCTCGATCATCGCCGGAGTCGACCCCGCGATCGGCCTGTTCGCGTCCTTCACCATGGCCGTCGTCATCTCCGTCGTCGGCGGACGCCGGGCGATGATCTCCGCCGCGACGGGTGCCGTCGCCCTCGTCATCGCACCGCTCAACCGCGACCACGGCCTCGGCTACCTGGTCGCCGCAGTCGTCCTGGCCGGCGTCTTCCAGGTGGCCCTCGGCGCGCTGGGCGTCGCGAAACTGATGCGGTTCATCCCCCGCTCGGTGATGGTCGGCTTCGTCAACTCCCTGGCGATTCTGATCTTCATGGCCCAGGTCCCCGAGATGCGGAACGTGCCGTGGGCCGTCTACCCGCTCATCGTCGGTGGGCTTGCGCTGATGGTGTTCTTCCCGAAGCTCACCACCGTGGTCCCGGCGCCGCTGGTCTCCATCGTCATCCTGACCGTCATCACGGTGGGCGCGGCGATCGCGGTGCCGACCGTCGGCGACAAGGGCGCCCTGCCGTCGTCCCTGCCGGTGCCCGGCCTGCCCGACGTGCCGTTCACGCTGGACACGCTGACCACCATCGCCCCGTACGCCTTCGCGATGGCGCTCGTCGGCCTGATGGAGTCGCTGATGACCGCCAAGCTCGTCGACGACATCACCGACACCCACTCGAACAAGACCCGCGAGTCGATCGGCCAGGGCATCGCGAACATCGTGACCGGCTTCTTCGGCGGTATGGGCGGCTGCGCGATGATCGGCCAGACGATGATCAACGTGAAGGTCTCCGGCGCCCGCACCCGCCTGTCCACGTTCCTCGCCGGCGCGTTCCTGATGGTGCTGTGCATCGTCTTCGGACCGGTCGTCTCCGACATCCCCATGGCCGCCCTGGTCGCCGTCATGGTCATGGTGTCGTTCGCGACGTTCGACTGGCACTCCATCGCCCCGAAGACCCTCAGGCGGATGCCCGCCGGCGAGATCGCCGTCATGGTGATCACCGTCGCCTGCGTCGTGGCCACGCACAACCTCGCGATCGGTGTCGTCGTCGGCTCCGTCACCGCCATGGTCGTCTTCGCGAAGCGTGTCGCGCACCTCGCCGAGGTCACCGCCGTGACCGACCCCGACGGCACGACGGTCGTCTACCGGGTCACCGGCGAGCTGTTCTTCGCCTCGTCCAACGACCTCGTCGGCCAGTTCGCCTACGCAACCGACCCGGACAAGGTCGTCATCGACCTGTCCGCCGCCCACATCTGGGACGCCTCATCTGTCGCCGCCCTCGACGCGATCGAGACCAAGTACGCCCAGCGCGGCAAGACAGTCGAGATCACGGGCCTGAACGACCCCAGCGCACAGATCCACGGCAAGCTCAGCGGCGAACTCGCAGCCAGCCACTGACGATCACCGCACGCACACCTCGGAGGACCCCCGCCCATCGGGCCGGGGTCCTCTGTTGTTCCCGGTGCTCGCACGCAGCGGCCCGCGCCGCCCGACTGGGCTACCAGCTCGTCGGGGTGGTCTCCGTCGGACTGGCGGCTCAGCCACCTCATGGGCGGCGCGATCGTCCCCGTCCTGCGCCGTACCGCCCCCGATCTTCCACGCACCTGGCGACTGCCCGCCATGGGCTGGTGCGCGCCCATCGGATGATCAGCGGTCATCCGGCGTCGGCGGTAGGCGACTCGGTGCTCGGGCGGCGCAGGTCGAGGTGGGTGCGCAGGGCAGCGGCGATGTCGCACGCGGCGGCGAGCTGGTCGGGTGACAAGGCGTCGATGAACAGCTCCCGGACGGCGCGCAGGTGCGGGACCGTGGCCGCTTTGAACGCCGTGGCCCCGGCGGGCGCCAGGACGATGTCCGCGCCGCGGCTGTCGGTGGCACTTGTCTCGCGGAGGATCAGCTCGCGTCGTTCCATGCGGCCCAAGTGATGGGACAGGCGGCTGCGTTCCCAGCCGATCACCACGGCCAGTTCGGAGGAGCGGAGTCGACCCTGCTCGGCCTCGCTCAGCGCGAGCAGGACGGCGTAGTCGCCCGGGGACAGACCCGTGTCGTCCTGTAGACGGGCGGCGAGCATCGTGCGCAGCGCCTCGGTGGTCTCGATGAATTCCCGCCAGGTGCGCAGCTCCTCGCGGGTGGGCAGCTTCCGTTCCGGCATGGCCACATCCCCTCGTACTTGACGTGTCAATCATATCGGGCCCATAGTTGAAAAATAAACGTTGACACGTCAATCACCTCGAAGGTGAGTGCCATGGAAGATCTCGTACTGGGCCTGGACACCTTCGGCGACATCCCGGCGGACGACTCCGGCGCGCCGGTCTCCCATGCCGCCGCGATCCGGCAGTTCGTCGAAGAGGCCGTGCTCGCCGACGAGCTCGGCGTCGACGTCATCGCCGTCGGGGAGCACCACCGCCCGGAGTACTCGATCTCCACCCCGGAGACCGTCCTGGCCGGCATCGCCGCCCGCACCTCGCGCATCACGCTCGCCTCCGGCGTGACCGTGCTGAGCTCCGACGACCGGTGCGCGTCTTCCAGCGCTTCGCCACGGTGGACGCGATCTCCCACGGCCGCGCCCAGGCGATCTTGGGACGAGGCTCGTTCACCGAGTCCTTCCCGCTGTTCGGCTACGACCTGAGCGACTACGACCTGCTGTTCGAGGAGAAGCTCGAGCTGTTCGTGAAGCTGCTGGACGAGGAGCCGGTCACCTGGAGCGGCACCACCCGCGCGGCCCTGGACAACGCCGAGGTGTTCCCCAAGACCGAATCCGGCCGCCTGGACACCTGGGTCGGCGTCGGCGGCTCCCCCCAGTCGGTCGTGCGCACCGCACGGCACGGCCTGCGCCTCATGCTCGCGATCATCGGCGGTTCCCCCGGGCGCTTCGGGCCCTACATCGACCTGTACCGGCGGGCCGCCGACCAGCTCGGCACGCACCCCCACGCCGTGGTGCCCGCAGACGCGTTGGCCGGCCCCGACTCCGGCCGCATGCTCGCCCGAGTCCGCGCCACCACCCGATAACACCCCTCACTGACCCACCATCACGCCCACCCCATGCAGCGCGTCATCGCGCACCGAGCAGTCAGGAAAAACATGAACGTCGTTCTGTGGATCACCGCCGGCGCGCTGGCCGTCCTCTTCGTCGGCGCCGGCGCGGCGAAGCTGTTGCAGCCGAAGGAAAAGCTGGCCGCCGGCCCCAACATGGCCTGGGCCGAGCCGTTCTCCCCCGGCGCGATCAAGCTGATCGGCCTCGCCGAGGTCCTCGCCGCGATCGGCCTGATCCTTCCCGCCCTGCTGGACGTCGCCCCCGTCCTCGTCCCGCTGGCCGCCACCGGGCTGATACTGCTGATGATCGGCGCCATTACCGTGCACGCCCGCCGGCAGGAGAACCAGACCCTCGTCATGAACGTGATCCTGCTCGTCCTGGCAGCCGTCGTCGCCTGGGGCCGCTTCGGCCCCCACGCCTTCTGAACCGAGCGACCAACCGGCGACGACGCGCACGATCGTGCGCGTCGTCGCCGTTACCGGGAGTCCGTGCCGCCCTGCGGCACGGACTCCCGTACGTCACGGCCAACGTGTGCCGGCCAACGTGACCTTCGCTGCCGCAAGGTCGATACTGCCGAAACAGGAATCCACCCGACTCGCTTCCGACACGGCCAGACCTGACGAACCGTCACCACAACCGGCATCGCGTCGGCATCAGTACCGCCACCGCCCGCTCCCGACGACATGGACCGCCGAGACCGACACCTGCCCACACCACATCTGACCTGCTGAAACGCAGGTCAGGGGCATCATCTGCCAGCGACACCAGGAGGTACCGATGAAAATGCTGATCAACGTCCCGGAGACCGTCGTCGCGGACGCGCTGCGCGGGATGGCCGCCGCGTATCCCGAGCTCAATGTCGACGTGGACAACCGTGTGATCCTCCGGCGGGACGCGCCGGTCGCCGGCAAGGTGGCGCTCGTCTCCGGAGGCGGTTCGGGGCACGAGCCGCTGCACGGCGGGTTCGTCGGGCCGGGGATGCTGGACGCGGCCTGTCCGGGTGAGGTGTTCACCAGCCCCGTGCCCGATCAGATGGTGCGGGCCGCCGCCGCTGTCGAGAGCGGTGAGGGCGTGCTGTTCGTCGTGAAGAACTACACCGGCGACGTACTCAATTTCCAGATGGCCGCGGAGCTCGCCGAGGACGAGGGCGTGCGGCTCGCCACCGTGCTGGTCGACGACGACGTCGCCGTGACGGACAGCCTGTACACGGCAGGCCGGCGCGGGACGGGTGCGACTCTGTTCGTGGAGAAGATCGCGGGCGCGGCCGCCGAGGAGGGCGCCCCGCTGGAGCGGGTCGAGGCCCTCGCCCGGCAGGTGAACGCCTCCTCCCGCAGTTTCGGCGTCGCGCTGAGCGCCTGCAGCACTCCCGCCAAGGGCGGCCCCACCTTCGATCTGCCGCCGGGCGAGCTGGAGTTGGGCGTCGGCATCCACGGCGAGCCGGGCCGGGAGCGGCGCGCGATGATGACGGCGCGGGAGATCGCGGACTTCGCCGTGGGCGCGGTCCTCGACGACCTGCGCCCGACCGGCCCGGTGATCGCGCTCGTCAACGGGATGGGCGGCACACCCCTGCTGGAGCTGTACGGGTTCAACGCCGAGGTGCAGCGGGTGCTCACCGAGCGCGATGTCGCCGTGGCCCGCACGCTCGTCGGCAACTACGTGACCTCGCTCGACATGGCCGGCTGCTCGGTGACGCTGTGCCAGGTCGACGAGGAGCTGCTGCGGCTGTGGGACGCGCCGGTGCAGACGCCCGCCCTGCGGTGGGGACGCTGAGCATCCGGCCCCGCCCCCTTTGGAACCGAACACCCGACCCGAGGAGTTCTCGTGCTCGACGCCGCATTCTTCCGCCGCTGGCTGACGACCGCCGCCGCGGCCGTGGACCGTGAGGCCGACCGTCTGACCGAGCTGGACTCCGCGATCGGCGACGCCGATCACGGCAGCAATCTCCAGCGCGGGTTCGCGGCCGTCGTCGCGGCCCTGGACAAGGAGCCGCCGGCGGCTCCCGGAGCCGTACTGGTCCTCGCCGGGCGGCAGTTGATCTCGTCGGTCGGCGGGGCCTCCGGGCCGCTGTACGGGACGCTGCTGCGGCGTACCGGCAAGGCGCTCGGCGACGACGCCGAGGTGAGCGCGGCGCAGCTGGCCGAGGCGCTGCGCGCGGGTGTCGCGGCCGTGGCGCAGCTGGGGGGCGCGAAGGCGGGCGACAAGACGATGCTGGACGCCCTGGAGCCCGCGGTGGCGGCGCTCGGCGACAGCACGGACTCGTTCGCCGCGGCCCGTGCGGCGGCCGAGCAGGGGGCGCTGGCGACGGTGCCGTTGCAGGCGCGCAAGGGCAGGGCCAGTTATCTCGGCGAGCGCAGCATCGGGCACCAGGACCCGGGGGCGACGTCGTCGGCGCTGCTCGTGGCCGCGCTCGCCGAGACGGCGGAGGCGGCCTGATGAGCGACGACGCCAAGCGGGTCGGGATCGTGCTGGTGTCGCACAGCGCGGACGTGGCGCGCTCGGTCGCGGCGCTGGCCGGCGGGCTCGCGGGCGGCGGGGAGCTCGCTCCGGTCGCCGCGGCGGGCGGTACGCCGGACGGCGGGCTCGGCACCAGCTCCGAGCTCGTCTCGGCCGCGGCGGCGGAGGTGGACCGCGGCGTGGGCGTGGCCGTGCTGGTCGATCTGGGCAGCGCCGTGCTGACCGTGAAGGCCCTCATCGCCGAGGGCGACGAACTGCCCGACGGCACCCGCCTGGTGGATGCCCCGTTCGTCGAGGGCGCGGTGGCGGCGGTGGTGACCGCGTCGGCCGGGGGCGACCTGGACGCGGTGGAGGCCGCGGCATCGGAGGCGTACGGCTACCGCAAGGAATAAGAAGTGACGGAAGAGGCTCGTGCGGCCGGGTGTGGTGAACGGCTCACCCGGCCGCGGGCCGATGCACCCGTGCGCGGCTTGTGATGTCGCTGGTCGGCGCACTACTGTCACGGAGCCTTGGTGTTCGGGAAACCGGTGAAGTACCGGTGCGGCCCTCGCCACTGTGATCGGGAAGTCCGGCTCCACCCCCTCAGGGGAAGTCACTGGGCCACCGCGGGAGACCGCGGTGCCTGGGAAGGCGGAGTCACGGGCGGCATGACCCGTCAGCCAGGAGACCGGCCAGGGCGCGTTGTCCATCCACGAGGTGCTGGAGAGGGTCTCCCGACCATGCATATAGCCGAGGGGTATCTGCCCCCGTTGCACGCCGCCGCCTGGGGCGTCGCGTCCGCCCCGTTCGTCGTCCACGGTGTACGCGCCCTGACCCGCGAGGTCAAGGCCCATCCCGAGTCCACTCTGCTGCTGGGCGCCTCCGGTGCCTTCACGTTCGTGCTGTCCGCCCTGAAGATCCCGTCGGTGACGGGCAGCTGCTCGCATCCGACCGGTACGGGGCTCGGCGCGATCCTGTTCCGGCCGCCGATCATGGCGGTGCTCGGCACGATCACCCTGCTGTTCCAGGCTTTGTTGCTGGCGCACGGCGGCCTCACCACGCTCGGCGCCAACGTGTTCTCCCTGGCGATCGTCGGCCCGTGGGCCGGTTACGGGGTCTACCGCCTGCTGCGGCGCTCGGGCGTGCCGCTGATGGTGGCCGTGTTCTTCGGCGCGTTCGTGGCCGACCTGTCGACATACTGCGTGACCAGCGTGCAGCTCGCGCTGGCCTTCCCCGACCCGAGCAGCGGATTCGCGGGCGCCCTCGCCAAGTTCGGAGGCATCTTCGCGGTCACGCAGATCCCCCTGGCGGTCAGCGAGGGGCTGCTCACCGTGCTGGTGATGCGGCTGCTGAGCCAGTCCAGCAAGGGCGACCTGGCGCGCCTCGGTGTGCTGGTCCCGGGTGCGAAGAAGGAGGCCGTGGTCCGATGAGCCGTAACGCGAGGATCAATACGCTGCTGTTGCTGGCCGTGGCGGCGCTGGCCGTCCTGCCGCTCGTGCTGGGACTCGGCGACCACAAGGAGCAGCCGTTCAGCGGTGCCGACGGCGAGGCGGAGACGGCGATCACCGAGCTGGAACCGGACTACGAGCCGTGGTTCTCCCCGCTGTACGAGCCGCCGTCGGGCGAGATCGAGTCGGCGCTGTTCGCGCTCCAGGCCGCGATCGGCGCGGGGGTGCTGGCCTACTACTTCGGCCTGCGCAGGGGGCGCAGGCAGGGTGAGGAGCGGGCAGCCGCGCGCGTCGGCGGTCCCTCGGACGGGTCCGCCGGCGAGACGACCGGGGCCGCTGCCGACGACGGGGACACGCCCGCCGCGAAGCTGCCGTAGCCGCCGGTGCTGCCGATCGACGCGGCGGCGCACAGCAGTCGCTGGCGCCGCCGCCATCCCTGTGAGAAGGCCGTGCTCGGGCTCGGGCTGACGGTGACCGCCGTCTGCCTGCCGCCCTGGCCCGGCGCCGTTCTCGTGGCGGCTGCCACCCTCGCCGTGCTGCTCGGCCCCGCCGGGGTCGCGCCCCGGCAGCTGTGGCGGGCCTTCCGTATCCCCCTCGGGTTCTGTGTCACCGGCGCCCTGCCGCTGCTGTTCGCCGTGGGCGGCGCGTCGGGTCCGGTGGCGTTCGCGCCCGACGGGCCCGAGCACGCCGCCGCGTTGCTGCTGCGGACGTCGGCGGCGTCGCTCGGCGTGTTGCTGTTCGCGTTCACCACGCCGGTGTCCGACGTCCTGCCCCGGCTGGTGCGAGCGGGCGTGCCGCCTGCCGTGGTGGACGTCGCGCTGGTGATGTACCGGCTCAGTTTCCTGCTGCTGGACGCGATGTCCCGTGTCCGGCAGGCGCAGGCGGCCCGTCTCGGTCACACGAGCCGGGCTGCGGCGTGGCGCTCGCTGGCGGGGCTGGGGGCGACCGCGTTCGTCCGCGCCTTCGACCGGGCGGGTCGGCTGCAGGCGGGGCTCGCCGGACGCGGCTACGACGGCACGTTGCGGGTTCTCGTGCCGCGGGCGTCCGTCTCGCGCCCCTTCCTCGCCGCCGTGGCCGTGCTGCTGGCCGGCATCGTGCTGCTCACCTATCTGCTGGAAAGGTTCGTCCTGTGATCGTTGAGCTCGTCGACGCCGGTTTCGCCTACGAGGACGGGCCCGCCGTGCTGAGCGGCGTCGGCTTCGCGCTCGCCGAGGGCCGCGCCACGGCGCTGCTGGGGCGCAACGGCAGCGGAAAGACCACCCTGCTGCGGCTGTTGAGCGGCGGACTGCGCCCGGTGACGGGCCACGTGCGGCTGGACGGGGAGCCGGTGACGTACGACCGCGCCGGGCTGACGCGGCTGCGGACGAGCGTGCAGTTGGTGGTGCAGGATCCCGACGACCAGTTGTTCGCGGCGTCGGTCGAACAGGACGTGTCGTTCGGCCCGATGAACCTCGGTCTGCCGGAGGAGCAGGTACGCGCCCGGGTGGACGAGGCGCTGGCGGCGATGGACATCGTGGCGCTGCGGGACCGGCCGACGCACCTGCTCTCGTACGGACAGCGCAAACGGGCGGCGATCGCGGGCGCGGTGGCGATGCGGCCGCGCGTGCTCATCCTGGACGAGCCGACGGCGGGGCTCGATCCGCACGGCCAGGAGAGGCTGCTGGAGGTGCTGGGCACTCTGGGCGCCGCCGGTACGACGGTGGTCATGGCGACCCATGACGTGGACCTGGCGCTGCGCTGGGCGGACGACGCGGCCGTGCTCGCGCCGACGGGTCTGCGCACGGGCCCGGTCGCGGAGCTGCTCGCGGACGAGGCCCTGCTGGAGGCGGCGCGCCTTCGTCGGCCGTGGGGCACGGCGGTGGCGGAGCTGCTGAGGTCCCACGGCCTGCTCGCCCCGACGGCCCCGGGCCCCCGCACACCGGAGGACCTGGGGCGGTGGGTGAGGGAGTCGGCTGCCGGGGGTCTGTCCCCCACCCGCCCCTTCCCGTAACCGGGCTCCGCCCGGACCCGTACCGCCCTTCGGGCGGAGTTCGGGGGCTCCGCCCCCGGGGCCCCCGCGCCTCAATCTCCCCCTACGGCCTGGCGGCCGTGGGTGGGGGTACCTCCCACGCCGCCAGGCGTAGGGGGA
>NZ_JBIBVE010000030.1:0-53714 GCF_043080095.1 Streptomyces sp. NPDC015127 | reverse complement strand
GCAGGGGGGACCCTGTGGGAGAGTAGGACGCCGCCGAACAATCATTGTGGGGAAGCCCCGGAACCTGGTTCCGGGGCTTTTCTGCGTTCCGGGGCCATTTCGGAGTGGATTCATCCCGTCACCGATCGTCGCCGGCGTGGCTTCGGTGCGACCCCTGTGCTCGGTGCCCGAGCGGCTGCCGGTAAGGTCAGGGGGCATCGTCGGTACGTTTCCCACAGGAGGCCCCCGGGTGGAGGTCCAGGAGACCCGCGTCCAGACGGACCGGGTACTCACCATCCCCAACATCCTCAGCATGGCGCGCCTGCTCGGAGTGCCGCTCTTCCTGTGGCTGATTCTTCGCCCCGAGTTCGGTGGGCCGAAGAGCGACGGCTGGGCATTGCTCGTTCTGATGCTGAGCGGGGTGAGCGACTATCTCGACGGGAAGCTCGCCCGCCGGTGGAACCAGATCAGCAGCCTGGGCCGTATCCTCGACCCGGCCGCCGACCGGCTCTACATCCTCTCCACCCTCGTGGGACTGACCTGGCGCGAGATTCTTCCGCTCTGGTTGACCGCTGCACTTCTGGCCCGGGAACTGATGCTGCTGGTGATGGTGTACATCCTGCGCAGGCACGGTTATCCGCCACCCCAGGTGAACTTCCTGGGCAAGGCGGCCACCTTCAACCTCATGTATGCCTTCCCCTTGCTGCTCCTGAGTGACGGAACCGGATGGCTTGCGTCACTGGCCGCGATTTTCGGATGGGCGTTCGCCGGATGGGGTACAACTCTCTATTGGTGGGCAGGGATCCTCTATGTGGTTCAGGTCCGCCGACTCGTCAAGGCGGACGCAGAGGCCGATTGACCCCGAAGACACGGTGACCGGCAGTGTCGCCGGGCGTGGATGCCACCTGAGGGTCTGTTCGTGCGGGTGAAGTCGGCTGGACCGTCATCTCTTCAAGGAGGACGCTTCCGACATGAAGGCCGTCGTGATGGCTGGTGGCGAAGGAACACGACTTCGCCCCATGACCTCGAGCATGCCCAAGCCGCTCCTGCCGGTCGCCAACCGGCCGATCATGGAGCATGTACTGCGGCTGCTCAAGCGGCACGGGCTCACTGAGACCGTCGTTACCGTGCAGTTTCTCGCCTCACTCGTCAGGAACTATTTCGGTGACGGCGAAGAGCTCGGAATGGAGCTCACCTATGCCAACGAGGAGAAGCCACTCGGCACCGCGGGGAGTGTGAAAAATGCCGAGGAAGCGCTGAAGGACGATGCCTTCCTCGTCATTTCCGGTGACGCCCTCACCGATTTCGACCTCACCGACCTGATCTCCTTCCACAAGGAGAAGGGCGCCCTTGTCACCGTCTGTCTGACGCGGGTGCCCAACCCTCTGGAATTCGGCATCACGATTGTCGACGAGGAGGGGAAGGTCGAGCGCTTCCTCGAGAAGCCGACCTGGGGCCAGGTCTTCTCGGACACCGTGAACACAGGCATTTACGTGATGGAGCCCGAGGTCTTCGACTACGTCGAGCCCGACGTCCCCGTCGACTGGTCGGGCGACGTCTTCCCGCAGCTCATGAAGGAAGGCAAGCCGATCTACGGCTATGTCGCCGAGGGCTACTGGGAGGACGTCGGCACGCACGAGAGCTACGTGAAGGCGCAGGCCGACGTCCTGGAGCGGAAGGTCGACGTCGAGATCGACGGGTTCGAGATCTCTCCCGGCGTGTGGGTCGCCGAAGGCGCCGAGGTGCATCCCGACGCCGTGCTGCGCGGGCCGCTGTATGTCGGTGACTACGCCAAGGTCGAGGCCGGGGTCGAGATCCGCGAGCACACGGTCGTCGGCTCCAACGTCGTCGTCAAGTCCGGGGCGTTCCTCCACAAGGCCGTGGTCCACGACAACGTGTACATCGGGCAGCAGGCCAATCTGCGCGGCTGCGTCATCGGCAAGAACACCGATGTCATGCGTGCCGCGCGGATCGAGGACGGCGCGGTGATCGGTGACGAATGCCTGGTGGGCGAGGAGTCGATCGTCCAGGGCAACGTGCGGGTCTATCCGTTCAAGACCATCGAGGCCGGCGCGTTCGTCAACACCTCGGTCATCTGGGAGTCCCGCGGGCAGGCGCATCTGTTCGGCGCCAGGGGTGTCAGCGGCATCCTGAACGTGGAGATCACCCCGGAGCTCGCCGTGCGCCTGGCCGGGGCGTATGCGACGACGCTCAAGAAGGGCGCCACCGTCACCACGGCCCGGGACCACTCCCGTGGTGCCCGAGCCCTGAAGCGGGCGGTCATCTCCGCTCTGCAGGCCAGCGCAATCGACGTCCGGGACCTGGAGAACGTGCCACTGCCCGTGGCGCGGCAGCAGACGGCCAGGGGCAGCGCGGGCGGCATCATGATCCGTACGTCCCCGGGCGTGCCCGACTCCGTCGACATCATGTTCTTCGACGAACGCGGCGCCGACCTGTCGCAGGGCGGCCAGCGGAAGCTGGACCGGGTGTACGCGCGCCAGGAGTACCGCCGGGCGTTCCCGGGCGAGATCGGTGACCTGCACTTCCCGTCGAGCGTGTTCGACTCGTACACGGGCTCCCTGCTCCGCAACGTGGACACCTCGGGAATCGCCGAGTCCGGGCTCAAGGTGGTCATCGACGCGTCCAACGGCAGCGCCGGCCTCGTGCTGCCGAGCCTCCTCGGCCGCCTCGGCGTCGAGGCTCTGACGATCAACCCGGGTCTCGACGAGTCGCGGCCGACCGAGTCCGTGGACGCGCGCAGGTCGGGGCTCGTGCGGCTCGGTGAGATCGTCGCGTCCGCGCGGGCCGCGTTCGGTGTGCGCTTCGACCCCGTAGGTGAGCGGCTGTCGCTCGTCGACGAGAGGGGGCGGATCGTCGAGGACGACCGGGCGCTGCTGGTCCTGCTGGACCTCGTGGCCGCCGAGCGGCGCAGCGGCCGGGTCGCTCTGCCCGTGACCACCACGAGGATCGCCGAGCAGGTCGCCGCGTACCACGGCACGCAGGTGGAGTGGACGACGACATCGCCGGACGACCTGACGCGGGTGGGCCGGGAGGAGACCACGATCTTCGGCGGCGACGGCCGCGGCGGATTCATCGTGCCCGAGTTCAGCAGTGTCTTCGACGGCACGGCCGCGTTCGTACGGCTCGTGGGGCTGGTGGCCCGTACGCAGCTCACGCTGAGCCAGATCGATGCCCGGATCCCTCGGGCCCACGTGCTGAAGCGTGATCTGGCGACGCCGTGGGCCGTCAAGGGCCTGGTTATGCGCCGGGTCGTCGAGGCCGCAGGTGATCGACATGTCGACACCACGGACGGTGTGCGCGTCGTCGAGGCCGACGGGCGCTGGGTGATGGTGCTGCCCGACCCGGCCGAGGCGGTCACCCACCTGTGGGCGGAGGGGCCCGACGACGCTTCGGCGCAGGCCCTGCTCGACGAATGGGCGTCGGTCGTGGACAGCGCCGGTCGGTGAGGCGGCCACCGGTGTGCCGGCCGCCTTTGCGGGGTGGCGCCCGGCACACCGGTGGGGCCATTCGGCGGTAGCGGCTGCGACATGCGACGATGTGCGGCATGTCGCAGCAGCCCCCCGTTCGGAGCACAGGATCTCCGCCCGCGCGTCCCGATGCGTCGATGTCGCTGCTGACGAACGTGATGGAGCACAGCCTCGACGACGGGTACGCCGAGGCGGCCGCGCGCCGGGCCGACGGGGGACTGCCCCGGACGCTGCGCGCCAAGCTCGGGCTCGCCGCCGGTCTGGTGCTGGCCGCCATCGTGGTCACCGTGGGTGCCGCGGAGGCGCGGATTTCCGCACCGGTGCTGGCGAAGGAGCGCGAGGAGCTGATCGACCGCGTCCAGGCGCAGACCGGTTCCGTGGACGAGCTCGAGGAGAGTGTCGACGCGCTCCGCGACGACGTCCAGGAGCGCCAGCGCAAGGCCCTCAACACCGACGGCGGCGACCAGGGCGCGCTCGTGGGTCTGCTCGCCGGTGCCACCGAGGTGGTCGGGCCGGGCGTGAAGCTCGTGGTGGACGACGCCAAGGGCACCGACCAGAGCGGCGACGGGCCGCGTGAGAGCAGCGGCTTCTCCGACACGGGCCGGGTCCGCGACCGTGACATGCAGCGTGTCGTCAACGGGCTGTGGGAGTCGGGCGCGGAAGCCGTGGCCATCAACGGGCAGCGGCTGACGGCCCTCTCGGCGATCCGCGCGGCGGGCGACGCCATACTGGTCGACAACAGGCCGCTGGTGCCGCCGTACACGGTGCTGGCGGTGGGGGACGGGAACAGGCTGAGCACCGCGTTCCAGGACAGCGCCGACGGGCAGTATCTGCACGCGCTGCAGGAGAACTTCGGCATCCGCTCCAGCATCTCCGACGAGCAGACGGTGCGGCTGCCCGCGGCCCCGAGCTTGATCGTACGTACAGCAGAGCCGATGACCGCCGACGCCGACCAGGGCAGCGGGCCGGGTACGGCTGACACAGGGAAGGGCACATCGTGATCGCCGTACTGGGCCTCGTCGTGGGAGTCGTGGTCGGACTGTTGATCCGGCCCGAGGTGCCGGCGGTGGTCGAGCCCTACCTTCCGATCGCGGTGGTCGCCGCTCTGGACGCCGTGTTCGGCGGCCTGCGGGCCATGCTCGACGGGATCTTCGTCGACAAGGTCTTCGTCGTCTCCTTCCTCTCCAACGTGGTCGTGGCCGCGCTGATCGTCTTCCTCGGCGACAAGCTCGGGGTGGGTGCCCAGTTGTCGACGGGCGTGGTCGTCGTCCTCGGTATCCGGATCTTCTCCAACGCCGCCGCGATCCGCCGGCATGTCTTCCGGGCGTGACGAACATGAACAGCGAAGAGAAGCCCAACAGCGGCTCGCCGGAGCCGAGGCGTGAGCCGCTGCCGCCGCTCGCCCCGCCGGCGCCGCAGCAGCCCGCGCCCGCGCCCGACGAGGCGCCCTCGCAGACGGGACGGCAGCGGCTGGGCGCCGCTGTCTGGCCGCCTCGCGTGACGCGGGCCCAACTCATCGTGGCGGTCCTGCTGTTCGTGCTCGGTCTGGGGCTGGCCATCCAGGTGCGGTCCAACAGCGACGAGAGTGCGCTGCGCGGGGCGCGCCAGGAGGACCTGGTGCGCATCCTCGACGATCTCGACAACCGTTCGCAGCGCCTGGAGGACGAGAAGCGGCGTCTGGAGGACCAGCGCACCGAGCTGGAGAACAGTTCGGATCAGGCCGAGGAGGCGCGCAAGCAGACGCTTCAGAAGGAGCAGCAGCTCGGCATCCTCGCCGGCACGGTCGCCGCGCAGGGTCCGGGCATCACGCTCACCATCGGCGACCCGTCGGGCACGGTGGAGCCGGACATGCTGCTCGACGCGATCCAGGAGCTGCGGGCGGCCGGTGCGGAGGCGATCCAGGTCAACGGGGTCCGGGTCGTCGCCGATACGTTCTTCTCCGGCACGGCGGGCGATATAGAGGTCGACGGAAAGCGTGTGAGCGCGCCGTACACCTTCAAGGTCATCGGCAAGCCGCAGGACCTGGAACCGGCGCTCAACATCCCTGGTGGCGTGGTGCAGACACTGGAGAAGGAGCAGGCCACGGCGACCGTGGCCCGTTCGGAGAAGATCATTGTCGACGCCTTGCGACCGGCGGAGCGGCCTGACTACGCTCGGTCGTCCTCGCAGTGAAACGGGGGAGCATGAGGACTGCCGGACCAGGGCGGAAGATTGCAGGGGGGCGACGCACCGGATCAGTGGTGCGTGGTGGAAACTGTCCGGTGGTTGCGGACGTTGTGAGGATGTCCGGGTCGGCAGGTGTGTTCGTTCAGGGTTCGTCCTGCCCCACGGGCGGGTCTATTTCGGTCAAGGGGAAACGCCCGTGAAGTTGTTTGGGAAGTTGTTCGGCAAGAGCGCCCGCGAGGACGGCAATGCCCGCCATCGCGCGCCGCGCCACGGCCAGAGCGAGGAGCAGGGAGCTGAGCGGCCGCTGTTCCGCGACGAGGTCGCCGGTGGCGACAATTCGGGCGGACAGGGCGCGTCGTCTGTTGACCCCGCCGGTGCCGGGCGCATAGGTTTCGGGGAACCATCAACCTCAAGTACGGGTGGAGGGTTTGCCCCCGACCCGTATGCGACCAATCCCCACGCGGGCCAACCGCGGCAGGAGGATCCGTCCATGGCGGGTTTGCCGGTTTGTACGAGGTGCGGCCACCGGAACACCGAGGCCGGTCGGTTCTGCTCCAACTGCGGTGCGCCGCTTCGCGGTGGCGCTCCGGCCGAGCGCGCCTCCGAGACGACCTCGACCATCTCGATCTCCGGGATCGAGGCGTACGACTCCGAGGTCACCGGGCAGACCGCTCTGCCCTCACTGTCGCCCGAGGCGCAGGCGGCCGTCGACGCCCTGCCGCTCGGCTCCGCCCTCCTGGTGGTGCGCCGCGGCCCCAACTCGGGCAGCCGGTTCCTGCTGGACGGTGACCTGACGACAGCGGGCCGTCACCCGCAGAGCGACATCTTCCTCGACGACGTGACGGTCTCGCGCCGCCATGTGGAGTTCCGCCGCGGCCCGGACGGCAGCTTCAGCGTCTCCGACGTCGGCAGCCTCAACGGCACGTACGTCAACCGCGAGCGAATCGACTCCGTGGTCCTGTCGAACGGTGACGAGGTCCAGATCGGCAAGTACCGGCTGGTGTTCTACGCGAGCCAGCGGGGCGTGTGACCTCCCCCAGACTTCGTCCGGGGGGACCCACAGGGAAGGTACATGCTGCGTACACCGACGGGCGGTGCCGGACACGGCACCGCCGGCACGGGCGACCGGCCGATGAGCATCGGCACGGTGCTCGCCCGGCTGCGCGACGAGTTTCCCGAGGTGACGATCTCCAAGATCCGTTTCCTGGAGGCCGAGGGGCTCGTCGAGCCGAGCCGGTCTCCGTCCGGGTACCGCAAATTCAGCGCCCAGGACGTCGAGCGCCTGGCGCTCGTCCTGCGCATGCAGCGGGACCACTACCTTCCCCTCAAGGTCATCCGCGAGCAGCTGGACGCCGTCGAGCGCGGCGAGCAGATCCAGCTGCCGGTCCAGGGGGCGCAGCGCGACCTGTTCGACGGGGGTGACGGCGCCGAGGGCGAGCGCCGTACGGCCCGGCGGCTCGGCCGCGCCGAGCTCCTGGCCGCCGCCGAGGTGGGCGAGGAGGAGCTGGCCGAATGGGAGTCGTACGGCCTGCTCACGGCCGACGGGAGCGGCGGTTACGACGCCGAGTCGGTGACGGTGGCCCGGCTGGTCGCCGAGCTCGGCAGATTCGGGCTCGAGCCGCGGCATCTGCGGGCGATGAAGGCGTCCGCCGAGCGGGACGCCGGGCTGGTCGAGCAGATCGTGACGCCGCTGCGCAGACACCGTAATCCGCAGACCAGGGCACATGCGGAGGCCACCACGAGGGAGCTGGCGGCGCTGGCCGTGAGACTGCACGCGGCACTGGTGCAGAGCGCCCTCGGGGTCCGGCTGCACTGATCTTGGCCCAGCCCGACTACCCAAACCTCGTCCGCACGTCCTAGGGTTGCTGTGTGAACGAGCTCGACGTTGTGGGTGTCCGGGTCGAAATGCCCTCGAACCAACCGATCGTGCTCCTGCGTGAAGTGGGAGGCGATCGGTACCTCCCCATCTGGATCGGACCGGGGGAGGCGACCGCGATCGCCTTCGCGCAGCAGGGCATGGCCCCCGCCAGGCCCCTGACGCACGACCTCTTCAAGGACGTCCTCGAGGCGGTTGGCCAGGAGCTCACCGAGGTCCGCATCACGGACCTGCGCGAGGGCGTGTTCTACGCGGAGCTGGTCTTCGCCAGCGGTGTCGAGGTGAGCGCCAGGCCGTCCGACGCCATAGCGCTCGCCCTGCGGACGGGGACCCCGATCTACGGCAGTGACGGTGTGCTCGACGACGCTGGGATCGCCATCCCGGACGAGCAGGAGGACGAGGTGGAGAAGTTCCGCGAGTTCCTCGATCAGATCTCGCCCGAGGACTTCGGTTCCAGCAGCCAGTGACGCCGTCGCGGCTGGTGAAACGGCCGGCCGTGCGGCAGCGGCACATTCGAGTAGCCTTTCCCCGGATCGGGGCACGAGAAACCACTCTCAGGGTGATTATCACTCGGCGTGCCGAGTGTGGCGATCGTTGACGCACCCCTGGTGACTCCCTACCTTCGAGGTGGCAGGTCAAGGACGGAGGTCGGCGTGAGAAGCAGCGGCGACAGTACGGCTGGGGGCGGCCCCGGAATCAGTCCGGTGGAAGGCGGGCCGTATCCGCTGCAGGACAGCGCGGGCGACCCCTCTGCGGACACCATCGGATACCGGGGACCGACCGCGTGCGCGGCGGCGGGGATCACCTATCGGCAGCTCGACTACTGGGCGCGGACGGGGCTGGTGGAGCCGAGTGTGCGGCCGGCGTACGGATCGGGCACCCAGCGGCTCTACAGCTTTCGGGACGTGGTCGTCCTCAAGATCGTCAAACGGTTCCTGGACACCGGTGTGGCGCTGCAGAACATCCGCGCCGCCGTCCAGCACCTGCGGGCCCGGGGGTTTCGTGACCTGGAGCGGATGACGCTGATGAGCGACGGGGCCACGGTGTACGAGTGCTCGTCGCCCGACGAGGTCGTCGACCTGCTCCAGGGCGGTCAGGGCGTCTTCGGGATCGCGGTGGGTGTCGTGTGGCGGGACGTGGAGGCCGCCCTTTCGCAGCTCCACGGCGAACGTATCGACACCGGCGAGACCCTGGTCGGCAACAACCCCGCGGACGAGCTGGCCCGGCGCAGGCGCGACCGGGCGGGCTGATCCGGATCAGTCGTCCGCGCGGCGGCGGGTGGAGGCCTGTCGCCTCGCCGTTCGGGCGGCGACGTTGTCAGTGGCGTAGGGCAGCATCGAGGGTGTGAGATCCGCGCCGACGATCCTGCATCTGGACATGGATGCCTTCTACGCCGCCGCCGAGCAGGCGGCGAAGCCTTCGTTGCGCGGGAAAGCCGTGGTGGTCGGCGGGCTGGGGCCGCGCGGAGTGGTCGCCACCGCGTCGTACGAGGCGAGGCGGTTCGGTGTGCACTCGGCGATGCCGATGGCGCAGGCCAGACGACTGGCGCCGAACGCCGCGTATCTGGTGCCGCGGTTCTCGCTCTACCGCTCGGTCAGCGAGCAGGTCATGGAGTTGCTGGGCCGGCTGTCGCCGCTCGTGGAGCCGCTCAGCCTGGACGAGGCGTTCGTCGACCTGGAGGCGGGCGGGGCCGCCGACGACTCGGCCTCGGCCCGTGCGACGGGGGAGCGCCTGCGGGCCGACATCCGGGCGGCGACCGGGCTGACCGGGTCCGTCGGCCTGGCCGGTTCCAAGATGCTGGCGAAGATCGCCTCCGAGCAGGCGAAACCCGATGGCCTGGTGCTGATAGAGCCGGGCACCGAGAGGGAGCTGCTCGCGCCGCTGCCGGTGCGGACGCTGCCCGGGGTGGGCCCGGCGACCGGGGAGCACCTCAGGCGCGCCGGGATGACCACGGTCGCCGATCTCGCGGAGGCCGGCGAGGACGAGCTCGTACGTCTGCTGGGCAGGGCGCACGGGGCCGCGCTGTTCCGGATGGCGCTCGGGCACGACGACCGGCCCGTGGTCGCCGAGCGGGACGCGAAGTCGGTCTCGGTGGAGGACACCTTCGACGTGGACCTGCACGACCGGGTGCGGGTCCGGATCGAGGTGGAGCGGCTTGCCGAGCGCTGCGTGCAGCGGCTGAGGGCGAGCGGGCACTCCGGCCGGACGATCGTCCTCAAGGTCCGGCGCTACGACTTCTCGACGCTGACGCGCTCCGAGACGCTCAGGGGGCCCACCGACGACCCGGCCGTGGTGCGGGAGGCGGCCGGCAGGCTGCTGGAGTCCGTGGACACGACGGGGGGCGTACGGCTGCTGGGGGTCGGGGTGACAGGGCTTGCCGACTACACGCAGGAGGACCTGTTCGCGCAGGCGGCGGCGGAGGAGGCCGCTGCCTCCGCCGCGTCAGCGGCCGCCCCCGGTGAACAGCCGGAGCCCGAGCGCGAGGCGGCGCCGACGGAGCCCGTACCCGCCGAGGCCGCCGCGCGGCACTGGTCCGCCGGGCAGGACGTCCGGCACGCCGTGTACGGAGCGGGCTGGGTGCAGGGGAGCGGGGTGGGGCGCGTGACCGTGCGCTTCGAGGAGCCGGGCTCGGCGCCGGGCCGGGTGCGCACGTTCCGTGTCGACGACGAGGACCTCCAGCCGTCGGATCCCCTGCCGCTCGTGCCGGCGTCGCCTCCTGGGGCGCAGGCGCCGGACGTGGCCGCCGCGGGCACGGCGGCAGGGAGGCCCGTCGACGAGCCCGCCCGGCACGTGCCGGCGGAGGGGAGCGCGTCCGTCCCGGGCGGGGACGGCCGGCCGGTGGCGCACGGCGACTGACGGGGGAGGGAGGTGCCGCAGGCGTCAGGGCCGCGCTCGGCATGGGCGTCCACGTGGCCGACAGTGGGCGGCCGCCGGTGCCCGGGCTGCCGGATCGGCGTGCCCGGAGAGCGACGGGCGAGGTGTCGGCCTCAGTCCTCCTGGCCCGCCACGCGGCCGAAGGAGCGGTCGCCGGAGCGGTCGCCGGGGCGGTCGCCGGCGGACGGGGCCGGGGCCGGGGGTGCGGAGAGGTCGAGGCCGTAGTGGTGGTAGAGCTGGAGTTCCTGCTCGGGGGAGAGATGGCGGCCGACACCGAAGTCGGGGGCGTCCTTGATCAGGGCGCGCTCGTAGGGGACATGGAGCGCGTTGTCGACGACCTCACTCGGCTCCAGGGGCACGAAGGCGTCCCGGCTGAACAGTCCCGTGCGTACGGCGGCCCACTCGGGCTCGCCCGTGGCGTCGTCCAGGTACACCTCGTCGACGGTCCCGATCTTGTGGCCGTCGCGGTCGAACGCCTTGCGGCCTATCAGGCTGCGCGGATCGATGTCGGTCTGCACGGGTCCCTCCACGTGGTCGCACCTGCTCTACAGTCACTACGAAAGGGCAGATCCCGGGTGTCGGCCACTCGAAGGATCGCCGAGGGAACGCGCTGGTACCCTGGCAATCGGCTGTTGACCCCGTGCGGGAGAGTCCACCGGTGATCCCACCGGCGGCGCCGAAGGAGCAAATCCTCCCCGGAATCTCTCAGGCCCCTGTACCGCACGGACGAGGTCACTCTGGAAAGCAGGGCGGGCGTCGGACGGCATCCGCTCTCACCGACGGTGAAAACCGGCGCGTCGTCCCATGGCGCCCGGTGAAGCTCTCAGGTTCGAGATGACAGAGGGGGAGGCCGTCCGGGCATCCGCGCCGTGATGCCCCTCGCAGGTCGTACATGACCAGGAGGCCTCCCACATGACCGCCAACCGCATTCCGCTCTCCCAGCTGGAGCGAGGCACCCCCTTCGAGCAGCGTCACATCGGGCCCGACGCCGCTGCTCAGGCCAAGATGCTCGCACAGGTGGGCTACGGATCGCTCGACGAGCTGACCGCCGCCGCGGTGCCGGATGTGATCAAGAGCGCCGAGGCGCTGAACCTCCCCGACGCCCGCACCGAGGCCGACGTCCTCGCCGAACTGCGTTCGCTCGCCGACCGCAACCAGGTGCTCGCGCCCATGATCGGCCTCGGCTACTACGGCACCTTCACGCCGCCGGTCATCCTGCGCAACGTCATGGAGAACCCTGCCTGGTACACCGCGTACACCCCGTACCAGCCGGAGATCTCCCAGGGACGGCTCGAGGCCCTGCTGAACTTCCAGACCGTCGTCGCCGACTTGACGGGCCTGCCGACATCCGGCGCCTCCCTCCTGGACGAGGGCACCGCGGCCGCCGAGGCCATGTCGCTCGCCCGCCGGGTCGGCAAGGTCAAGGGCGGCGTCTTCCTCGTCGACGCCGACGCCCTGCCGCAGACCGTCGCCGTGATCGAGACCCGTGCCGAGCCCACCGGCGTCGAGGTCGTCACCGCCGACCTCAGCGAGGGCATCCCGGCTGAGATCGCCGAGCGCGGCGTCTTCGGCGTGCTGCTCCAGTACCCCGGCGCCTCCGGTGCCGTGCGGGACCTGAAGCCGGTCGTCGAGCAGGCGCACGAGCTCGGCGCGATCGTCACGGTCGCCGCCGACCTGCTGGCCCTCACCCTGCTGACCTCGCCCGGCGAGCTCGGCGCGGACATCGCCGTCGGCACCACCCAGCGCTTCGGCGTCCCGATGGGCTTCGGCGGCCCGCACGCCGGTTACATGGCCGTGCGCGACAAGTTCGCCCGCAGCCTGCCCGGCCGCCTCGTCGGCGTCTCCGTCGACGCGGACGGCAACAAGGCCTACCGGCTCGCGCTCCAGACCCGTGAGCAGCACATCCGCCGCGAGAAGGCCACCAGCAACATCTGCACCGCTCAGGTGCTGCTCGCCGTGATGGCGGGCATGTATGCCGTCTACCACGGTCCCGACGGCCTGCGCGGCATCGCCGAGCGCACCCACCGCTACGCCACCGTCCTCGCCGACGGGCTGCGGGCCGGCGGTGTCGAGGTCGTGACCGGCACCTTCTTCGACACCCTCACCCTCCGCGTGCCCGGCAAGGCCGCCGACGTCGTCGCCGCCGCGCGAGAGGGCGGGGTCAACCTGCACCTCGTGGACGCCGACCACGTCTCCGTCGCCTGCGACGAGACCACCGGCCGCGAGCAGCTCACGGCCGTGTGGTCCGCGTTCGGCGTCGAGGGCGACATCGAGGCGCTGGACGCGGCGAGCACCGAAGGCCTGCCGGCCGCGCTGCTGCGCTCCGACGACTACCTGACCCACCCCGTCTTCCACCAGCACCGCTCCGAGACCGCGATGCTGCGCTACCTGCGCAAGCTCGCCGACCGCGACTACGCGCTGGACCGCGGCATGATCCCGCTCGGCTCCTGCACGATGAAGCTGAACGCGACGACGGAGATGGAGCCGGTCACCTGGCCGGAGTTCGGCCAGATGCACCCCTTCGCGCCCGTCGAGCAGGCCGAGGGCTATCTGACGCTCATCAACGAGCTGGAGGAACGTCTCTCCGAGGTCACCGGCTACGACAAGGTCTCGATCCAGCCCAACGCCGGTTCCCAGGGCGAGCTGGCCGGTCTGCTGGCCGTGCGCGCCTACCACCGCGCAGGCGGCGACGAGCAGCGCACCGTGTGCCTGATCCCGTCCTCCGCGCACGGCACCAACGCCGCCAGCGCCGTGATGGCCGGCATGAAGGTCGTGGTCGTGAAGACCGCCGACGACGGCGAGATCGACGTCGAGGACCTGCGCGCCAAGATCGAGCAGTACAGCGACGAGCTGTCCGTCCTGATGATCACCTACCCGTCGACGCACGGTGTGTTCGAGGAGCACGTCGCCGACATCTGCGCCCAGGTGCACGACGCCGGCGGCCAGGTCTACGTGGACGGTGCGAACCTCAACGCGCTCGTCGGTCTCGCCAAGCCGGGCAGGTTCGGCGGCGACGTCTCGCACCTGAACCTGCACAAGACCTTCTGCATCCCCCACGGCGGTGGCGGTCCGGGCGTCGGACCGGTCGGCGTGCGCGCGCATCTCGCGCCGTACCTGCCGAACCACCCGCTGCAGCCGACCGCGGGCCCCGAGACGGGCGTCGGCCCGATCTCGGCCGCGCCGTGGGGCTCGGCCGGCATCCTGCCGATCTCCTGGGCGTACGTCCGTCTGATGGGCGGCGAGGGCCTCAAGCGGGCCACGCAGGTCGCGGTGCTCGCGGCGAACTACATCGCCAAGCGCCTGGAGCCGCACTACCCGGTGCTCTACACCGGTCCTGCGGGTCTGGTCGCCCACGAGTGCATCGTCGACCTGCGGCCGCTGTCGAAGGCGACCGGTGTCAGCGTCGACGACATCGCCAAGCGCCTGATCGACTACGGCTTCCACGCGCCCACCATGTCGTTCCCGGTGGCCGGCACGCTGATGATCGAGCCGACGGAGAGCGAGGACCTGACCGAACTCGACCGCTTCTGCGACACGATGATCGCGATCCGCGCCGAGATCGAGAAGGTCGCGACGGGCGAGTGGCCCGCGGAGGACAACCCGCTGCGCAACGCCCCGCACACCGCGGGTGCGCTCGGCGGCGAGTGGAACCACGCCTACAGCCGTGACGAGGCCGTCTTCCCGGCCGGGGTGAACGCCGCGGACAAGTACTGGCCGCCGGTCCGCCGTATCGACGGCGCCTTCGGCGACCGCAACCTCGTCTGCTCCTGCCCGCCGCTGGACGAGTACGACAACTGACGTTCTCGGGGCTCGGCGCGCATGGATCGGGGCCGGTACGGAGAACTCTCCGGCCGGCCCCCGGTCGTATCGGTGACCGCGCTACGCGGCCGTGACCACCTGCCCGGTCTCACGCGGCCGGTGGGGGGCGATGATCTGCCCGTCGGGCAGCAGTTCGCCGGTGTCCTCGAAGAGGAGAACGCCGTTGCACAGAAGGCTCCAGCCCTGCTCCGGGTGGTGCGCCACCAGGCGTGCCGCCTCCCGGTCGGCTGAGTCGGGCGTGGGGCAGGCTGGCTGGTGCTGGCACATGGATGGGTTCTTTCGCTGCGATGTGGTGAGTGTCCTGCGGCTCGATGAGCTGTTCATGGCCGCCCCCGTATCTGTATCGGTCCGATCCCAGTGTTCCCCCACGGGCGTCGATCCGCAGGGATTTCACAGCAGCTCTTCCTACTGATTGATGACGCATCACCCGCGCGGACGGTTCAACGCAACTGGGCTGTCCTTTCGGGTGGTTCGCCATGGCCCGGCAGGACTAGTCAGGCCGGGCCCTGCGCCCGCTCGTCAGTACGCCCCGCGACCGGACGGTCGCGGGGCGTACTGACGTCGCGCGAGGTCAGGCGGCAGGTGAGTCGAACAGGGACTCCGGCGTCAGCCGCAGGGTCAGCACGGGCAGCAGATCGGCGACCTGGTGCGGCCGGTGGGCCGCGATGCCGGGCGGAGCCGGTGCGAGCGGCACCAGGACGTCGGTCGGCTGAAGGGTGCCGGCGGAGGCGTCCGCCTCGGTGTCGTGATGGAGCCAGAGCGTGAGCATGTAGAGCTCCGGCACGGAAAGGAGCCGCGGCTGGAAAGGCGGCCCCATCGCCTCTGCCTGGCGCAGCGCACGTTCGGTGGAACCGAGATAGGGGCCTTCGAAGAAGTGGGAAAAGGCCCAGCCGTCGGGCGTCAGCCGGGTGTCCGCCGCAGCCACGGCGCGATCGCCGCTGCGGATCAGGAAGCGCCACCCGGCGAGCCGGGTGTACGGGGCGCTGCCATTCGGAACCACCCGGTCCAGGACATGGACGGGAAGCGGCAGTTCGGGGCTCAGAGGTCCCTGGACGGACCTCAGAGCGGGCGTCGGAGCCTCACGGACGGCCGTGGGGGAACCGAGTGCTGCGAGAACGCTGCGCAGGGCGGGCGCGGGGGCCGGAGGAACATGCAGCGGCATGATGGGTCGCCTCTCGCTCAGGAGACACGGTGATGCGGGGAGATGCGGACGGCACTGTCGGCGTACGGGCCGCGCGGGGCCGGAAAGACCACCTGGCGCCGAGTCTCGGCCCATCGGCAGAGTTTATACGACCCGTGTTCACGCTTCGTTTCCGCTAGCCGACGCCGGTATTTCCCGCAAGGCGAATACAGGTCCCTCGCGCCAGGGGTTTCCGGCGCGATTTCCGTGGTGTCGCGGCCGTGGCCTGCGGTTTTCTTCACGGCGTGGTAGGCCGAATCCGGACGGTGTTTAACGATGCATCCGTCCCGGAAAGTGACCGTCGCATCACACCGGGGAAAGTGCCCGATGAATGTGCCCCGTGCCCGAAGACTCCCAGCCTATCGGGAGCGGACCTGCCGCACGGGCGTTACGGATCAAAGAGTCTGGGCATTATCGTCCGTGACACGAGCGGCCCACGTTGCGTGGCTGCCCACTCGAGGAGGGACGCTTCGATGGGGGAGAAGATCGTGGCAGGCGGGTTCGACCTGTCCGATCGGCAACGGTACCGGCGCAAGCTCCAGCAGTGCCTGGCAGCGCTCGGGCGGCTGCTCGCGGAGAAGAGGTTCGACCGCCCCAGGAATCTGATGGGACTGGAGATAGAGCTGAATCTCGCCGATGCGGACGGGACTCCGCGGATGATGAATGCGGAAGTGCTCTCGCGCATCTCGAGTCCGGATTTCCAGACCGAGCTCGGAATGTTCAATCTGGAAGTAAACATCGTTCCGCACCGGCTCGACGGGCACGTTTTCGATCAGTTGGCGGAGGAGTTGCGGACCGGTCTCGGATATGCCGACCGCAGGGCCGCGGACCTCGGGTCCGGGCTCGTGATGATCGGAATTCTGCCCACCCTGCGGCAGTCCGATCTCGTCTCCGCCAATCTCTCCGACGTCGACCGCTACATGCTGCTCAACGATCAGATCGTGGCCGCACGCGGCGAGGACTTCACCCTCGACATAGAGGGCGTCGAGAGGCTGACCTGCACCTCGGAGTCGATCGCGCCCGAATCGGCCTGCACATCGGTCCAGCTGCACCTCCAGGTGACGCCCGCCCGGTTCGCCGACGTGTGGAACGCGGCGCAGGCCGTTGCGGCCGTCCAGGTCGCCGTCGGCGCCAACTCGCCGTTCCTGTTCGGCAGGGAGCTGTGGCGCGAGTCGCGGCCGCCGCTGTTCCAGCAGGCGACCGACACCCGCCCGCCCGAACTCCAAACGCAGGGGGTGCGTCCGCGCACCTGGTTCGGCGAGCGCTGGGTGAACTCCGCGTACGACCTCTTCGAGGAGAACCTGCGCTACTTCCCCGCGCTGCTGCCGTTCTGCGACGACGAGGACCCGCTGCGGGTGCTGGACGACGGCGGGGTCCCCCGGCTCCAGGAGCTCGTCCTGCACAACGGCACCGTCTACCGGTGGAACCGGCCGGTGTACGCGGTCGTCGACGGAGTGCCGCACCTGCGCGTGGAGAACCGCGTCCTGCCCGCCGGGCCCACGGTCGCCGACGTCGTCGCGAACGCCGCCTTCTACTACGGACTCGTACGGGCGCTGGCCGAGGAGGCGCGGCCGGTGTGGTCCCGGCTCCCCTTCGCGGCCGCCCACGAGAACTTCGAGACCGCCTGCCGCCACGGCATCGACGCCGACCTGCTGTGGCCGCGCCCCGGCCGCGGCGGCGGCGTCACCCGGGTGCCCGTCACGGCGCTCGTGCGCGACGAACTGCTCCCGCTGGCAGCGGCCGGTCTGGACGCGTGGAACATCGAGCCCGCCGACCGCGACCGGTACCTCGGCATCATCGAGGAACGCTGCCGACGCCGGACGAACGGCGCGTCCTGGCAGGTGGACACCTTCCACCGGGCACTGGAGGCCGGCCTGGAGAGGGACGCGGCCCTCGCGGCGACCACCCGGCGCTACGGCGAGCTGATGCGCGAGGGGGAGCCCGTGCACACCTGGCCCGTCGGGTTCCCCGGCGCGGCCTCGTGACGGGCCGGGCCGGCTGACGGGGCCGGGACCGGCCGTCAGCCGGCCGCGCCGCTCTTCTGCCCGACCGCCATAATCGCCTTGAGGATCACCGACGTGATCTCCGCCGGGTCGCTCACCTGGTAGCCCGCGCCGCCCGTCGCCCTGGCGATCTCGTCCACCTCCTGGAGGTCCGCCTCCGGCCCGATGGCAATGGCGATCACCGGTACCGGGGTGTTGGGGTTGTCCAGCTGGTTCAGCTCGGAGATCAGACTGCTGCGGGTGATGCTGAACCGGTCCTGGTTCGAGCCGTCGGTGAGCACCACCATCGCGTTGAACTTGTCCTTCACATAGGTGTCCTGGGCCTTCTTGTAGACCGCGAGCGTGGTGTCGTACAGGCCGGTCGCGCCGTTGGGGACGGCGGCGAGGTCGTCGAACGCCTCGGCGAGCCGGGCCCGCTGGGTACCGGGCTTTCCCACCGGGCCCAGCGGGTCCGTCGGCACGACCTCGCGGTAGTCGTTCGGGCCGTCGAGCCCGGTCGCGAACTCCCACAACCCGATCTCGTCCTCGGGCGTGAACTGGTCCAGCGCCTTGCGCAGCGCCGCCCTGGTGACATCGAGCCGGGTCTGTGTGCCCCGCCCCGGCACCGGCGTCTGCATCGACCCGGAGATGTCGACGACCGTGGTGAGCCGGGCGCTCTGCACGGTGATGGTCCACATGCCGAGCGTCTGCTGGACCGCGTCCGCCGGGACGGGTTCGGACACCGCGCCCTCGGCGGCGAACGGCTGCGGGGCCCGCCCGCCCGCCGCACGGACCAGCTGCCCGTCCACGGGCCTGCCCGGCGCCCGGAACCCCTGCCGCGTGAGGGCGGCGCGCGCCTCCGGCTCCTCCAGCAGCAGCATGAAGCGGGTGGCCGCCCTGCTCTCGTCGGTGGACAGGTCGGTCTCGTCCACGAGCTCGTACGGGTAGTCCAGCATCGGGCTGCCGTCCTCGGGATAGAACAGCCGCAGGTCGGGGACTCCCTCGCCGGCCGACGCGTTGTACGCGAACGCTGCCTGCTCCGCGAGGAAGACGGCCTGGTTGCGGGCCGGGTCACCGGCGGCCTGGCCCGCGTCCGCGCGCGACAGGGTGTTCGCGGCCGCCGTGTCCGTGTCCGACACCCGCTGGGACAGCAGCTTGGCCGTCGCCGCGACGCCGGTGTCCGCGTCCGGGTCCGTCCGCTGAGCGGAGCGGGAGACGCTCGTGAGCGCGAGCAGCCCGGTGGCGCTGCGGGCCGGGTCGGCGGAGCCCAGGCGGATGTCGTCCGTGGCCGTCGCCGCCTCGGTGAGCTCCGCCCACGTGTACGTCGTGCGCGGCCAGCCCATTTCGGCGGCGGCGGACGGCACGGTGGCCAGGACCACCGGGGTGCGGGCGACATTGCCGGCGGGCGTGAGCGGCACGCCGTCGCCGGTGCTCCGGACGCGTTCCGCCCAGATCTCGGAGTCCGGTACCCAGACCTCGTAGTCAGGGCTGTTCGACCCGGTCGACAGCAATTCCGCCACTTCGTGGTTCTCGCGGGAGACGACCTGTACGTCCATGCACTGGCCGTCGGACCTGATGCCCTGTTCGCGGGCCCGTTCGGCGGTCTCCCTGACGGCCGGTGCGAGGTCGGGCGACACGGCCACGTCGATCCTGACGGCGGAGTCCTCGCAGGAACCGGCGAAGGAGAGCAGACCGCTCTCCACGGCCGCCCCCGCCCCGGCCGCGACGCCGAGCACGAGCGAGGTGGCGATGGCGGTCGTGCGACGGCGTACGCGAGGACGGGACCTGCCTCCCTCCGTCGCGTCGGCGTCGGGCAAGCTGTGACGTCCCATGCGGTGGTGCCCCTCCTTGTGCGGTGTGCAAGGAAAAAGGGGACCGCGTCATCGTGATGACGTGTGTCCCCCCGGCCTGTCGCGCGCGATCTTCGTACCTGCATTCGAGACCCTAGCGGCACGAGGACGGGGACGAGACGGGATTGGCGAACTGGAGGCAGTTGTGCAGGCGGAGCCGGGAGGCATGGCCGATTCTCTTCCCCGGGAGAGCTCGTCACGGAAGATCCTGAGGTCCGAGACGGTGCTCGTCCTCGCGCTGTCACTGGGCGCGAGCGGGGTGTCGGCCCTGATCAGCTTTGTCGGGTCGTTGACGAAGCCAGGGGGGCTCAAGGACCAGGCGGCGATGCTCAACGCGTCGCAGGCGCCGGGCCGGCCGTGGCTCGATCTCGCCTGGCAGCTCTTCGGTATCACCACCGCTCTGGTGCCCGTGCTGCTCGTCGCCCACTTCCTGGTCCGCGAGCGCGCCGGGCTCGGGGCGATCGGCTTCGACCGGAGCCGCCCGTGGTCGGACCTCGGCAGGGGCGCGCTGGTGGCGGCGGGCATCGGAAGCGCCGGGCTGGCCTTCTACCTCGGAGCACGCGCCGCGGGGTTCAATCTCACCGTCGTACCGGAATCGCTGCCCGACGTGTGGTGGAAGTACCCGGTGCTGATCCTCTCGGCGCTCCAGAACTCCGTGCTGGAGGAGGTGATCGTCGTCGGCTACCTGCTGCGCAGGCTGGGGCAGCTGGGGTGGTCGCCGGTGGCCGCGCTGGCCGCGAGCTCGGTGCTGCGCGGGTCGTACCACCTCTACCAGGGCGTGGGCGGGTTCGTCGGCAACATGGTGATGGGCGTCGTCTTCGTGCTCCTCTACCGCCGTTGGGGCCGGGTCGGCCCCCTGGTGGCGGCCCATGCGCTGCTCGACATCGTGGCCTTCGTGGGCTACGGGCTGCTGGCCGGCCACGTGTGCTGGCTGCCCACGCCGACAGGCCCCGAGCACTGCTGAGGGGCGTACGGCACCGGCCGTACGCCCCGGCTCCTGCTCAGGGCGCCGTCAGCAGCTCCCCGTCGACGACGGTCACGGCGCCGCCCCTGAGCAGCGTCCGCTCGCCGCGCAGCACGGTGCGGACCAGGCCCGAACGGGCGGACGCCTGGAGCCCGGTCAGTTCGTCGCGGCCCAGGCGCGCGGACCAGAACGGCGCGAGCGCGGTGTGCGCGCTGCCGGTGACCGGGTCCTCGTCGATGCCGACCCGCGGGAAGAAGCAGCGGGAGACGAAGTCGTAGCCCGCCGACGGGTCCCCGGCCGCGGCGGTCGCGATGATGCCCCGCTCGGAGTGCGCCACCAGGGCCGCGAAGTCGGGCGCGAGCGAGCGGACCGTCCGTTCGTCGGCCAGCTCCACCAGCAGATCGCCGACGTGCTCGCCGGTGTCGTGGGCGGAGAGGACCTCGGCACCGAGCGCCTTCGCGATGCCGTCGGGAACGGTGAGGGGCGTGAGCGGCGAGGTGGGGAAGTCGAGGGTGATCGTCGCGTCGTCGTGGGCCGTGGCGGTCAGGATGCCGCAGCGTGCGCGGAAACGGACGGTGCCGCTCGCGGCGCCCGTGGTGTGCAGGACGTGCGCGGTGGCAAGGGTGGCGTGCCCGCACATGTCGACCTCGGTGGCCGGGGTGAACCAGCGCAGCGCCCAGTCGGCCGCGCCTCCGTCGGGCAGGGGGTGGGCGAAGGCGGTCTCGGAGAGATTCACCTCCTTGGCCACGTTCTGGAGCCAGGTGTCGTCCGGGAAGCCGTCGGAGTCGAGCAGCAGGACTCCGGCCGGGTTTCCGGCGAAGGGACGGTCGGTGAAGGCGTCGACGATTCGAATCCGCATGCCGTGACCGTAGAGGCCGGGTAAAGCCGCAGGCCAAGGCCAATCGCGGGGAGCTGGACCCATGGGCATTGCCATACGACAGTTTCCGATATATCGTTGACGCATCGCGACAGATCAACGATGGAAGGAGCGTAGCGATGCGTTCACATGGACACGGCCAGGAAGGCGAACACGGCCGGGGCCGTGGGCACTGCGGGCCCGGCCATCAGGGTCGGGGCGAATGGGAGAGCCGGCGTGCGGCGTTCGGGCCCTGGGGGCCTCCGTTCGGCGGACCCTTCGGCGGCGGACGCGGGCGCGGCGGCGGCCGGGGCAGGGCGCGGCGCGGCGATGTGCGCGCCTCGATCCTGGCCCTGCTCAAGGACCGGCCGATGCACGGTTACGAGATGATCCAGGAGATCGGCGAGCGCAGCGGCGGGGCATGGAAGCCCAGCCCGGGCTCGGTCTACCCGACGCTCCAGCTCCTCGAGGACGAGGGTCTGATCGTCTCCGAGAGCGAGGGCGGCAAGAAGCTGTTCACGCTCACCGACTCCGGCCGCGCCGAGGCCGAGACGGGGCCGGAGGCCCCGTGGGAGGAGGCCGGGCGTGGCGTCGACTGGGACACGGTCAACGAGATCCGCCAGGCCGGCTTCGGGCTGATGGAGGCATTCGGCCAGGTCTGGAAGACGGGCAGCACCGAGCAGCGGCAGAAGGCCGTCGCTGTCATCAACGAGGCCCGCAAGAAGCTCTACCTGATCCTCGCCGACGAGCACTGAAGCGCAGACCGGCACCGAGGGGCCCCGCACACGCGGGGCCCCTCGCGCATGCTCAGGCGACCAGGCCGCCCAGCTTGCGCAGCGACTCGTTGAGCGCCGCCGTCGCCGAGTCCTTGAGCTTTCCGGCCATGAGCGAGACCGCCGCGCCCGTGAACTCGCCGTCGATGCGCACCGTCGTCGCCGAGCCGTCCGGGACGAGTTCGTAGCGCGTGCCGACGTTCACGGACATCGGTCCCTTGCCCCGGATGGCGAGCACCCGCTCGGTCTCCAACTCCTCTACCGTCCAGGTCACCTCGGCGGGGAAGCCCATCAGCTTCATGTTCTCCGCGAACGTGGCGCCCCTCTCCAGGGGCTCGGGGCCGCCCTGGGGGAAGCTGGTGTGCGTGGCGTTCCAGCGGCCGTACGAGGCGAAGTCCGTCAGCTGGGCCCAGACCTTCGCCGCCGGCGCCTCGATGCGTGCCTCCGCGCTGACCTCGGCCATGCGGCCACCCCTTCCAGTCGGGTTACGGTGCCGGGGAACGTAGCCCCGAGTGCCCGAACATTCAATACTGACGACCCATCAGATATGCCCGGCCGGGCGGGCAAGGCGGCGCGCCGCCCCGAGGGGGAGATGTCGCGATCTCATCCGTAAGGAGGAGAAACCGGCCAGGTGTGCCCAACCTCCGTGGGATGCGCACATGCTCCCCTGCGGGGACGCCGCGGACGCCCTCGCCTGATGAGGTGGATACCGTGCAAAGCCCCATGCCGCGGGTGCCCCGGCAGCCCGCCCCCGTCCGTGCAGAGATCGAGGACTCGCTCACCGTCGAGCTGGCCTCGGTGGTCGCGGGCGCGCGCCGCAGGGCGCTGCGCGACGGCGACCGGCAGATCGACACGGCTCACCTCCTGCACTCGCTGCTGGAGTCCGACGCGGACGTCAGGGCGGCGGTCGGCGACGGGGCGCAGGTCGCGCGCGTGCTCGGCTACCTCGTGCAGCGCAGCATCGGCTACGGGCTGCGCTGGCAGGGGTCGGTGGAGGACTCGGGGGCGCTTCCGGTGGTGCGCGCGGCCGCCGTGCCCGGCTGGTCGCCGTCGGCCGTCGCCGCCATGACGGGCGCTCTCGCCCGGGCGCAGATGCGTGGCGATCTGCGGGCCCAGGGCATCGACGTGCTCGCCCGCATCGTCACCGATCCCGCGTGCCGGGCCGTCGAGGTCCTGCGCCGCGCGGGCGTCGACACCGCGCAGGTCGGCGAACGGATCGCGGCAGCGTCTCGACATGTGTCACGGGGGTGACGGTCCTGACGCGCCCTGCCATCATGTCCGGATGCGCACGTCTTCGGGAAGAAGCGCCGGCCTGGGCATCGCCCTCGGGTCGGCCTTCGCTTTCGGTGGTTCGGGAGTCGCGGCCAAGCCGCTGATCGAGGCGGGGCTCGACCCGCTTCATGTGGTGTGGCTGCGGGTGGCGGGCTCCGCCCTCCTCATGCTGCCGCTGGCCTGGCGCCATCGCGCCCTCGTGCTGCGCAGGCCCGCACTGCTCGCCGGCTTCGGTCTGCTGGCCGTCGCGGGCGTGCAGGCCTGCTACTTCGCGGCGATCTCCCGCATCCCCGTCGGCGTCGCGCTCCTCATCGAGTACCTGGCGCCCGCCCTCGTGCTCGGCTGGGTCCGCTTCGTGCAGCGCCGCCCGGTGACCCGCGCCGCGGTCGTCGGCGTCGTCCTCGCTGCGGCGGGACTCGCCTGCGTCGTCGAGGTGTGGGCCGGGCTGAGCTTCGACGTCCTCGGCCTGCTGCTCGCGCTCGGCGCCGCCTGCTGCCAGGTCGGCTACTTCGTCCTGTCCGACCAGGGCGGCGACAGCGAGGACGCGCCCGACCCGCTGGGCGTCATCGCCTACGGCCTCCTCGTCGGCGCGGCCGTGCTGACCCTCGTGGCCAGGCCCTGGGGCATGGACTGGTCACTGCTGGCGGGCCGCGCGGACATGAGCGGCACCGAGGTGCCCGCGGCGCTGCTGCTCGGCTGGATCGTGCTGATCGCCACCGTGCTCGCGTACGTCACCGGAGTCGTCTCGGTGCGCATGCTGTCCCCGCAGGTCGCCGGTGTCGTGGCCTGCCTGGAGGCGGTCGTCGCGACCGTGCTGGCCTGGGTGCTGCTCGGCGAGCACCTGTCCGCCCCGCAGATCGCCGGTGGCGCCGTGGTGCTGATCGGTGCCTTCATCGCCCAGTCGCAGGCGCCCAAGGCGCCGTCCGGGCCGGTCGCCGAGGGCGGACGGGAATCCGTCCGCGACGGCGTCGGCGAGTTGTCCGCCGGATATCCCGCGCCGTAGGGTGACGCCCATGCATTCGACCGTACTTCCGCCGCCTGCCGCTTAGCGCGGGCGGCCGTTCTTCGACGAGGACCGGGCTCGGGGTGCTCCCGAGCGGTTCGCCGCTGCCCGCGTGACGGAGCCGAGCGACCCCTCATCCCCTGTCCTCCACACGGAGAAGTCACGTGTCGAATTCCTCCACAGCTCCTGTCGGCGTGCCCGTCGGACGGAGCCTCGTCTACCTCGTGTTCGCCGGAGTCGCCTGGGGCACCGCCGGTGCCGCGGCCTCCCTCGTCTTCGCGGTGAGCGACCTCGGTCCTCTCTCGCTGTCCTTCTGGCGCTGCGCGGGCGGACTCCTGCTGCTGCTCGCCGTCCTCGCGGTACGCGTCCGCCGGCGTGCGACCGCCCCCGCACCCCGCACCGTCGCCGAGACCCGTGGGCGCAGGTACCTGCGCATAGTCGGCACCGGCGTGGGACTGACCCTCTTCCAGAGCGCGTACTTCGCCGCCGTCGAGTCGACCGGTCTCGCCGTGGGCACGGTGGTCACGCTCGGCGCGGGACCCGTCCTCATCGCCGTCGGCGCCCGGATCACCATGGGTGAACGCCTCGGCCGGGGCGGCACCGTCGCGGTGGCCGGAGCCCTCACCGGACTCGGCGTGCTGGTGCTCGGCGGCGAGGGCGGAACCGTGCGGCCCGCCGGTGTCGCGCTCGCCCTGCTGTCCGCGGCCGGGTACGCGGCGATCACCCTGCTGACGCGATGGCTGGGCCGGGACGGCGGAGGCGGCGACTCCCTGTCGACGACGGCCTGGGCCTTCGCGATCGGCGCGGTCGGCCTGCTGCCCATGGCGCTCGCCGAGGGCCTGCTGCCGCACACCGCGGACCCCGCCCGTGTGGTGTGGCTGCTCGTGTACGTCGCGGCCGTGCCCACGGCGCTCGCGTACGCGCTCTACTTCACGGGCGCGGCCGTGGTCCGCGCCGCCACCGTCTCCGTGATCATGCTGCTGGAACCGGTGAGCGCTGCCGTCATCGCGGTGACGCTGCTGGGCGAACGCCTGACGTCGGCGACGGTGGTCGGCACGCTGCTCCTGCTGGCGGCCGTGGCGGGGCTCGCGGTGGCCGAGGCCCGGGTAGCCGCGGTCCGCAGGCGGGCGATGGCCCCGGCCTGAGGGGTGGGGGCGGCGGGGCCGGACGGCCCCCGCCCGTGCGGCGCGTGGGCGGGCGGTGCGGCCTGCACGGTGTGGGGGTGGGCGGTGCTGCTACCCGCACGGCGTGTGGGCGGGCGGTGCGGCCTGCACGCGCGTGGGGCGGGCGCGGCGGCCTGTACTGCGCGGGCCGGCGCTGCCGCCCGCACGGTGTGCGGGGCTGGCGCGGCGACTCGCACGTGTGTGGGGGACGGCGCGCCGCCCCCACCGCACGCGCGGGCGCGCCTGCCCGCTGCCAGGTCAAGGGCGGCCGGGCCACATACGACGGCTACTGGCACACCTGGTGGATCAAGACCCCTGCGGTCGGCATGGTCCCGTCGCTCTACATGAGCGAGATCTTCCTGACCGGCGGAGGCAACGACGAGCCGGACACGGGCCTGCCCATCTGCTGAACCCTGACCATCACGACATAACGCCCCGGGTGCCGAAAGCGGCGTCCGGGGGCGTTTCGGTACGCACCGGTCCTGAAGACGCGTTCCGTGATTCACCGGACCGATCACAAACTATGGCCGGAATACGGCGGAGTGGGACAACGTCGCAGCGCCAACCGCGGCTCCTGTAGAAGCCTACGAAGAGCCGACGGGCGCTTTCATGTCTTTTACTCCTAGCTGGCGCCACTCGGTTGGCTGTGTACTCCTCAACAAGTTGCAACGGAACAAGCCACGTTGCAACGCCGCAGGGACGGTCGAAGTCGCCATGGACCGCCGTCGGCCACCACTCTGCCCGATCCTCCTGACATCGTGCCCAACGAAGGAGAAAGCCGTGTCTCAGACGTTATCCGGTCGGCATGTCGAGATCGCCTGGCCTGATCTGGGTATCACGGTTACCGCCGAACTCGAAGGTCACACCGGAGCGCATTTTCGGCGCCCAGCCGTGATGGTCTCCCACGGGTGCCATCGGCAGCACTGATCCGAAGGCGGCACCCGCGGGGGCCCCCTTGTCACCCCGGGTGCGGCGTCCCGCACGGGCAGAGCATCCGGGGAGTCCCCAACCTCTTCGAAATGGAGTGACCATGACCGCACACATCCAGGAAACGACCGTCCAGGAGTTCGAGCGCGCCTGGATGGAACAGGCGATCAGCCTGGCCACCAACAGCGTGATGAACGGCGGCGGTCCGTTCGGCGCACTGGTCGCCAAGGACGGCGAGGTGGTCGCGACCGGCAACAACCAGGTCACCGCGACCCTGGACCCGGTGGCACACGCCGAGGTCAGCGCGATGCGTGCCGCCTGCAAGGAGCTGGACACCTTCTCGCTTCAGGGCTGCGTCCTGATCACCTCGTGCGAGCCGTGTCCGATGTGCCTTGCCTCCGCACTGTGGGCGCGAGTCGACCGGATCGTCTACTCCGCCGACCGGCACGATGCCGCGGTGGCCGGCTTCGACGACCGCAAGTTCTACGACCTGTTCGAGAAGAAGCCCCAGTCGATGTGGCCGATGTCGGTCGAGCGGCTGGACCTGCCGAACCGTACGGCGCCGTTCGACGCGTGGCTGGCCAAGTCCGACCGCGTCGACTACTGACAAGGAGCTCTTGTGGTGCCGTCGCGGCACGACTTCACGCTGGTGTTCAACGAAGCCTCGTCCACCAGGAGGTCGCCGGCCGCAACGAGGGGAGCGTTCCTCCACCTCCCGGGCCGTCGCGCCGGCGATGGGCATCCGCGGCCAACGATCCGGGCCGCAGCTACTTCGGGTGGTCACGAGAGTTGGACATCGCCGACGGCACTCGGGCTGCTGCGGCACGGTGAGACGCCGCTGACGCCGGAGAAGCGGTTCTCCGGCAGCGGCGGCTCGGATCCGTCGCTGTCCGAGGCCAGGCGGCGAGTCGGTGGCGCGGCGGGTGGCCTTGGCGCGGGATGTGCTGCTGGCACGGCACGCGGGGGGCACCGTGCTTGTCGTCTCGCACGTCGGTCCGCTGAGGACGCTGGTGCGGTTGGCGCTGGGTGCGCCGGCGGAGTCGCTGTTCCGGAGGGAGCTGGCGGCGGCGTCGCTGTCGGCAGTGGCGTACGACGCGGAGGGGAACGCGTCGGTGCGGCTGCTCAATGACACGAGGCACCATCGGTAAGAGGGGGAGACTTTCGCGGGATGCCGCGGCCGTGACCGGCCGCGGCATCCCGCGCTTCGCGTGGGGCCTCCTGCTCAGCAGTGGTCCACGGAGTCCGAGGGGTCCTGGCCGATGTTGACGTTGCCGCCCCACACATAGACGTTGTTGCGCGTGGGCTCGACGACGTGACCGTCGTGGACGTGGCCCTTGTACCAGACGTCGGTGCCGTAGCCGCCGATCGTGACGTACTGGCCGCGGACGTAACAGACGCCGTCCATGTAATAACGGTCCTTGACCGTACCGGTGTTGAGGAGCAGCCGACTGGCCGAGGTGGCCGCCTCCCGGACGTTGCTGTTCGTCTGGAGCGAGACGTAGAAACCGGAGGCGCCGGCGTGCGCGGTTCCGGTGCCGCCGAGCAGGGCGAGAGCGGCTCCGGCCGCGAGGCCGGCGGCGGTGAATCGGGTGCTGCGCTGGGGCATGGGAGTCCTCCGTCGGATGCGTGGCCCTCGCGGACCGCGGCGTGCCTTCCCCGTGGGACGGGCCCCGCGGCCGCCTCGTATGCCCCGGATGCCGGTCCGCGGCCGTGCGGCGGGATGGCGCCGGTCGCCCTCATACGGCGGGCGGCGCCGACCCGTCGAGTCGGTGGTGCGGGTGACGCACCGTCCACCCCGGCCGAAGGAGACGACATGACGAGGAATCCGGCGAGGCGCACCGCCGCACTGGGCGGCGCGGCCGCGGCACTGAGCGCCCTCGCGACGGCCCTGGGCGCGGTACCCGCACAGGCACAGGCCGAGCAGCCGCCGCCCTACCCCGTCTTCAGCACCTGGGCGACCGACGTCAACGTGCGGGTCGGCGACTCGCCCGGCTACCGCTGCGCCGAGTTCCCGTCCCCGGGCAACTGCCCCAAGGTGAAGGGGCAGGCCCAGCCCGGCGACCGGCTCGCGGTCGTCTGCCAGACCAAGGGTGAGCAGGTCGGCACCAACCCCAATTGGGTGTTCGTCGAGAACCGGACACGCGGCTTCGACGGCTGGATGGCCGGCTACTACATCGCGCACCCGGACAACTGGCTGCCCGGCGTCCCGCAGTGCTACGGGCCGTGAGCCCCGTCCGCCCCGACAGCGAACCGTCCCGACCCGAGGAGGTCCGGCAACCATGACCCCGAACCACCCCTTCGTCCCCGCCCTGACGCGGCTCGCGCCTACGCGGCGCCGACGCCGTGCGGCCGGCCCGGCAGCAGCCGGCAGCGGCATCCGCCGGCGCTCCGCCCTCGCAGGCGTGCTCTCGACGGGCCTCGCGGTGCTCCTGTCGTCCACGGCGGCCGCCACCACCGGTTCCGGCGCGGCGGCCGTTCCGCCGTCCCCGCAGCCGCGCGCCGCGCAGGCCGAGGTGCCCGCCGGGGTGACGGCGGGGGTCGCGGTCTTCGACCGGCAGACCGGCACGTTCACCGAGCAGGTCAACAGCGCCGGCCAGTTCCGGTCGGCCTCCGTGGTGAAGATCCTGATCGCTCTCGATCTGCTGTGGAACCGCAGCCCGGACGCCCTGGCGCCGTCCGACCGCTCCCGCGTCGACGCGATGCTGCGCGGCAGCGACGACAGCGCGGCGAGCCACTTCTGGGCGAACAACGGCCAGGGCGCCGTCATCGACCGCATGGTCCCGAGGCTCGGTCTCACGGACACCGCCCGGCCTCCGGCGTCGCACCCGGGTTTCTGGGGCTACACGGCCCTGTCCGCGCGCGACACCGTCAGGATCTACCGGTACCTGCTGGACTCGGCCCCGGCAGCCGTACGCGACTACGTGCTGAACAACCTGCGGCGGTCCACCCGCTGCGCCACCGACGGCTACGACCAGCACTTCGGCATCGCGGGGGCCTTCGACAAGCCGTGGGCGGTGAAGCAGGGCTGGTCGGGCTTCGATTCGGGCGGGTGCACCGCCGCCGCGAGCAGCCGCACGACGGGTACGGCCGGTTCGGACGGAGGCCCCGGGACGCGCGCCGCCGGGTCCGCCGCCGGCATCCGGGCCGTGGACCTCGCCCGTCCGGCGCTGCACACGACGGGTGTCGTCGGCGCGGGGGACCGTTCCATCGTGGCGGTCCTCACCCTCCACCCCGGCGGTACGCCGTACGGCAAGGCGTACACCGACGTGGGCCGGCTGACCCGCTCGCTCCACGTGCCCGGCGCCGCGCGCCCGGCGGGCACCTGGATCGGCACCTGGGGCAGCGGAGTACGCATCCGCTCCCAGGCCACCACCGGCTCCGCGGCCCTGACCACGCTGCCGGCGGGGGCGGAGGTGCTGGTCGCCTGCCAGAAGCGCGGCCAGCAGGTCAGCGTGCCGCCGTACGTCAACGACTGGTGGGCGTATCTGCCCCAGTACGGCGGCTACATGACCAACATCTACCTCAGCTCGCCGGACAACCAGGTCCCGGGCGTACCGGTCTGCTAGCCGGCACCGGCACCGGCACCGCCCTCGGCCTCGGCAGCCGCATCGGCACGGTGCCCGAACGGAGGGGCGGTGCGAACCGGTCCCGCCCCTCCGCCGTGCCGTCTCAGCCGAGCGCGGCCAGGTAGTCCGGCAGCGCCACCGAGTCCGCGAGGTCCTCCGACGGGACGGGGGCGCCGTACGCGGGGGCCACCGGGACGACACCGGCCCAGTGCGGGAGCGCCATGTCCTCCGGCTCGTCGTTCGGACCGCCCGCGCGGCACTTGGCGGACACCTCGGCGAGGTCGATGCGGATCACGGCCGTCGCCGCCAGCTCCTTGGCGTTCGCCGGACGCGAGTCCGCCGAGCGGCCCGCCACCACGTGGTCGACCAGGGCGTCGAGCGCCATGCGCTTCTCGTCGGGGTCGGTGACCTGGTACGCGGTGCCGTGGATCACCGCCGAGCGGTAGTTGATGGAGTGGTGGAAGGCGGAGCGCGCCAGCACCAGGCCGTCGACATGAGTGACCGTCAGGCACACGGCAAGGCCGGGATCCGCCTGGCCCGCCATCCGCAGCGGCCGCGAACCGGTCGATCCGTGGACGTACAGCGTCTCGCCGACGCGCGCGTAGAGGGTCGGCAGGACGACGGGCGCGCCGTCCCGGACGAAGCCGAGGTGACACACATAGGCGCCGTCGAGTATCGAGTGGACCAGCTCGCGGTCGTACGAGGCCCGCTCCCGGGACCGGGTGGGGACCGTGCGGGTGGTCGGCTCGTACGCGGAGGGGGTGTCCGGCTCGGCGGGGTGCGACATTGCAGAACTCCATTGCGCTAGTGCATAATGTGTTTTGTGCTAGGAGAGTATCGGATCACGGGCAGACGCGCATCGGAGATTGCCGGGAGCATCGAGCGCGCGGTGGGTACGGGCGACCTCGAACCGGGTCAACTGCTCCCGCCCATGCGGGAATTGGCGAACGATCTCGGGGTCAATCCCAATACCGTGGCCGCCGCCTACCGGACCCTGCGCGAGCGCGGCGTCATCGAGACCGCCGGCCGGCGGGGCAGCCGGGTGCGCCCGCGCCCCGCGAGCACGCCGCGCAACGCCATCCGGATCGAGGCACCGCCCGGTGTGCGCAACCTCAGCGAGGGCAATCCCGACACGGCGCTCCTGCCGCCGCTCGACGAGGCGCTGGCCGCCGCGGCCCGCCGGCACGCCGAGCACCCGACGCTCTACGGGGAGGGGCCGCTCGATCCGGAGTTCGCCCGCCGAGCCAGGGAGTCGCTCGCCGCCGACGGCGTTCCGCACGGGCCGCTCGCCGCCACCTCCGGCGCACTCGACGCCATCGAGCGCGTCCTCGCCGCCCATCTGCGAGCCGGGGACGCGATCGCGGTCGAGGATCCGGGGTGGGGCAGCCTGCTCGACCTGGTCACCGCCCTCGGGCTCAAGGCGCTGCCCGTCGGCCTCGACGACGACGGGCCGCTCACCGCCGACGTCGAGCGCGCCCTGGCGGCCGGGGCCCGCGCCCTCGTCGTCACCGACCGGGCGCAGAACCCCACCGGCGCGGTCCTGTCGGCCGGGCGGGCGGCGGAACTGCGCGCCGTCCTCGCCCGGTTCCCGCACACCCTCGTCGTCGAGGACGACCACGGGCACGCCATCGTCGACCAGCCCCTGCACCCGCTGGCCGGCGCCACCGTGCACTGGGCGTTCGTGCGCTCGGTGGCCAAGGCGTACGGACCGGATCTGCGCGTCGCGGTCCTCACCGGTGACACCGTCACCGTCGACCGGGTGCTGGGACGACTCGGGTTCGGACCGGGCTGGGTCAGCACCCTGCTCCAGCGCGCGGTCGCCCACCTGTGGGCGTCGGGGGCGGTCGACCCGCGGGTGGTGGCCCGGGCGTACGGCGAACGGCGCGATGCGCTCATCGGGGCACTGGCGCGCCGCGGTGTCACGGCGTACGGGCGCAGCGGGATGAACGTGTGGGTGCCCGTGCCCGACGAGACCGGCGCGGTGACGCGGCTGCTGCATGCCGGGTGGGCGGTGGCGCCCGGGGCCCGGTTCCGGATGTCGGCGGCGCCCGGCGTGCGCATCACCGTCTCCGGGCTGACGCAGGCGGACATCGAGCCGATCGCCGCGGCGGTGGCCGCGGCGATCGGCCCGGTGCCGGCGCGCAGCTACGGCTGAGCGGCGGGGGCGGTGGCCCTGTCGGCGGGTCCGCCGCATGCCGGTGCGGCGGCTGCCGGGGCGGGCCCGGCGGCCGCCGGGCCCGCGGCCGTCGTGGTACGCGTGCTCCTGGCGCGGCTCTGCGTGAGCGCCGCACCCGCCAGCACGATGAGCGCGCCGACGGGCGTGTTCCAGGCGAGCTGCTCGCCCAGCAGCGTCACGCCCGCCGCGGTGGCGATGACCGGGATGAAGTACGTCACCATCTGCGCCGTCGTCGGGCCGACCTCGGCGACCAGCCCGTACTGCACCAGCAGCGCCAGTCCCGTCCCCAGCGCACCGAGCGCGACGACCGCGAGCAGCGGCATCAGCGGGAACGAGGCCGGCATCGTGGTGAACAGCGGCGTGACGACGGCCAGTTGGACGGTGGCGAGACCCAGTTGCGCTCCGGTGAGCGACAGATGGGAGTGACTGGAGCCCGCGAGCGTACGGCGCACGTAGATCCAGCCGACCGGGTAGCTGAGGGAGGCCAGCAGCGCCATCGCCGTGCCGCGGACGTCGAGGCCCGAGAAGCCCTGCCACGCGCCGAGCACCGTCAGCACGCCGAGGAAGCCGATGCCCAGGCCCGCCACCCGGCGCCGGGTCGGCCGGTCCTCCGACAGTGCGACCAGGGACAGCGCCATGCCCCACAGCGGTGAGGTGGCGTTGCAGATGCCCGCGAGCGTCGAGGGGATCGTCAGCTCGGAGTAGGCGAAGAGCGAGAAGGGCAGCGCGTTGAGGAGGAACGCCGCGACGGCGAGATGGCCCCAGGTGCGCAGCCCGCGGGGCAGCCGCTCGCGCCGGAACGCCATGGCAGCCGCCAGGACGGCGGTGCCGAAGAAGAGTCGGCCGAAGGTGACCTGGAACGGCGCGTATGCCCCGGTGCCGATCTTGATCAGCAGGAAGCTGAAGCCCCAGACCGCCGAGAGCACCGCGAACCGGATGCGCCAGTCGACGGCACGGCGGTGCGAGACGGCCGGCGGAAGGGACGGGAGGGCGCGGCCGGACGAGGCCGGCGCTGAGGCAGCGGTGGTCATGTACTCAACCATCCCTGCTGCGATGTCTTAGGACAAGCGAGAAAAGATGGACCACTTCGCTTAGGATTGCTTACATGTTGAACCTGGAGCGCCTGCGCACCCTGGACGCCCTGGCCCGGCACGGCTCCGTGAGCGGTGCCGCCGACGGACTGCATGTGACGACCTCGGCCGTCTCCCAGCAGATGGCGAAGCTGGAGCGGGAGGTCGGCCAGCAGCTGCTCGCCAAGAACGGGCGCGGCGTACGCCTGACCGATGCCGGACAGCTCCTCGCCGACCATGCCGCACGGATCCTGTCCCAGGTCGAACTGGCCCAGTCCGACATCGAGGCGCAGCGCGGGCAGGTCGTGGGGGAGGTGCGGCTCGGCGCGTTCCCCACGGCGGCCCGCGGCCTGTTCCCCGCCGCCGTCTCCGCGCTGCGCGGCGACCACCCCGACCTGCGGGTGCGGACCTGCGAACTGGAGCCCGAGCTGGGCATCCGCGCGGTCATCCGCGGTGACCTCGATCTCGCGGTCGTCCTCGACTGGAGCAACAAGCGCCTGCCCGTGCCCGGCGGCCTCAGCCAGGCCCAGCTGCTCGACGACGTGCCGGATGTCGCGATGCCGGCCGGGCATCCCCTCGCGGACCGCGAGGAGGTGGATCTGGAGGAGTTCGCGGACGACGAGTGGGTCTCCTGGCCCGCGGGGGAGTTCTGCCACGACTGGCTGGTGTTCACCCTGCGTTCCAAGGGCTTCGAGCCCAAGATCGCCCACCAGGCCGGTGAACACCACACCCAGCTGGCGCTGATCGCCGGCGGCCTCGGCGTGTGCGTCGCTCCCCGGCTCGGCCGCGGTCCCGTCCCCGAGGGCGTCGCGCTCGTGCCCGTACGCCAGCGGATGCGCCGGCATGTCTACGCGGTGTGGCGCACGGACGCCGACCGCAGGCCGTCCATCAGGGCGGCCGTCGAGGCGCTCCGCGCGGCCGCGGGATCAGAGAGCTGACAGCTTCCTGAAGTCCCAGGAGGCGATCGCGTCGGGCGTCAGCCTGAGCCAGGCGTGCCGGCCGTCGTGCGGCATCGCGTCCAGGTCGAAGTTCTTGCGGGCGAACAGCGCCTCGGGCACCCGCAGTTCGGGGCAGTCGGCGCCCGTGCGCGGGGCCTCGCCGACGAACACGGCGGTGCCGGTGAGCTCCACGCCCCTGAGCTCGCCGTACTCCTCGCCGTCGTCGACCACGACGGCGATGCGCGGGTCGTGGCGCAGGTCGGCCCAGCGGCGGCTGCGGGTCAGCGAGTACAGCCACAGCGACGTGCCGTCCCAGGCGAACCACAGGGCGCTCACGTGCGGGCGGCCGTCCGGTGAGACGGTGGCCACCCGGCAGGTGCGCCGCTCGGTGAGGAAGGCGTCCAGCTCGGCGGGGGTCATCATGATGCGCCGGCCGCGGCGCTGGGTGACGGCCATCGGCGTCGTACCCCTTCCCTGTGCTGACGGTATGTCAGAAAGCATGGCGGCACTTCCTCCGTGGCGCAATGGCGGCTACCCTCGCGCGCCCCGGGACAGCGAGGAGGGGCACACCATGGCGTCCAGGGAAGAGATCGCCGGACAACTGGATCCGGCGACCACCGTGCTGCTCACCGTCGAATGCCAGGAGGGCGTCGTCGGAAGCGGGAGCGCTCTGCCCGAACTGGCCGCACAGGCACGCTCGTCGGGCACGCTCCACAACATCGCCCGCCTGGTGGACGCGGCGCACGAGGCGGGTGTGCAGGTCATGCACGCCGTCGCGGAGCGGCGACCCGACGGGAGAGGGGCCAATCACAACGCCCGGCTGTTCCGGGCCGCCGCCCGGCTCCCCGTGCAGCAGCACACCGGCTCGGCCGCGGTCCGCGTCGCGTCGCCGATCGAGGTGGCGGCCGAGGACATCGTCGTCCGCAGGCTGCACGGTCTGTCCCCCGTGGCCGGCACCGAAGTGGACCCGCTGCTGCGCAATCTCGGCTGCCGCACGCTCGTCGTGACCGGCGTCTCGGCGAACATCGCCGTTCCGGCCGCCGTCTTCGACGCGGTGAACCTGGGCTACACCGTTGCCGTGGTCGCGGACGCCATCGCGGGAGTGCCCGCCGAGTACACCCCCGCGATGATCCGCAACACACTGTCCCTGGTGGCCACGATCGCCACGACCGACACCGTGCTGGGTTGCTGGAAGCGGCCGCGCCGGACCCAGCGCGCCTAGGGGCTGCCCGGCGGCCCCTGACCCCGCGCACACCCCGGCCCCGGCCCGGCCGCCTCCCACGCGTGATCCCCGAGACCGGTCCGGCGCCTGACCCCGTGCGCCGGAACCGGCCGTGTCACGCGAGTGTGATGGCGTCGCCTTCCACGGTGATCTCCGCCGGGGGCAGCGGCGAGGTCGCGGGACCCGCCTTGACGCTGCCGTCCGACGCGTCGAACGCGCTGTTGTGGCAGGGGCACGTGATGACCCCGTCCGCCACGTCCTTGACCGCGCAGCCCTGATGCGTGCATTTCGACGAGAACGCCTTGAACTCGCCCGCCCGCGGCTGCGTGATCACCACGTCGCCGACGACCTTGCCACCGCCCTCCGGGATCTCCGTGGTCCTCGCGACCACCGAGCCGCCGCCACCCGAGCCGCCCGTCGACCCGCCGCTCTGCCCGGCGGGCTTGTCGGACACCGACCCGGCCGACCCGCCCTGATCGCCGCAGGCGGTCAGGGCGACGGCGAGACCGGCGCCGCCCGCCGCGGCGACGACGGTACGGCGCGCCACGGTCCGTGCGGTCCCCTGCGATCCGGTCATGTTGGCTCCCTCTCCACGGCCGGCCCTCTGCCGGCCCGTTCGTGAAGGTGTACGGGAGAACCGCCGCCGATGTTCACCCCTTCCCCCGATTGCCGCGGGGCAATGCGCTGCGACGTCACAGCGCCCCGCAGCGTCACGCCCGGCCATGCGCCCGGCGGACAGGGCACGGTCGGGGAGGCGGTAGGGGGCGAAAGGGGTGCCTGGCCGGTTGCGTACCCGCTTACCTTCACCACCCGAGTGCGCCACCGTTCCCAGGACTTCGCGGTGATCGGCCGCTTCCGCCGGCACGGATTCCGGCGCCTCGGAAAACCACGTTCTCGAGCGAAGTGCAGCGAGGAGATTCCATGGGCCGGGCTGAGGGCAAGGTCGTCGTCATCACAGGAGCGGCGCGGGGGCAGGGGCGCAGTCATGCCGTTCGGCTCGCCGAAGAGGGCGCCGACATCATCGCCATCGACATCTGCGAGGACATCGACACCGCCGGCTACGCGATGGCGGGCAATGACGAACTCGACGAGACGGCCCGCCTGGTGAAGGAGGCCGGCCGTCGCGTGGTGGTGCGGCACGCGGACGTGCGCGACTACGCGGCGCTGCGCGCGGCCGTCGAGGAGGGCGCCGCCGAGCTGGGCGGCATCGACGTGGTCATCCCGAACGCGGGCATCCTCCCCATGGGGTCCGACCTTCCGGTCGGCGCGTTCACCGGCACCATCGACGTGAACCTGGTCGGTGTGTTCAACACCGTGCACGCGACTCTGCCGCACCTGCGGGAGGGCGCCTCGGTCATCGTCGTCGGCTCGATCGCGAGCTTCATGCCGCCCATGCCCTCGGACGTGGTGGCCGGCGCCGGATACACGGGATACCGGTTCGCCAAGCACGTACTCGTCGACTACGTGAAGGAACTCGCGCTGCAGCTCGCGCCGACGAAGGGCCGGGTCAACTCGATCCACCCGACGACGGTCGACACGGAGATGTCGTTCAACAAGGGCATGTTCCAGACCTACCGTCCGGACCTGGAGAACCCGACGAAGGAGGACATCGAGCCGATCCTGGCCTCCATCCACGCGATGCCGATCTCGTACGTGACGCAGGCCGATGTCACGCATGCGGTGGTCTACCTGGCCTCCGACGAATCCCGCTATGTCACCGGGACCCAGATCAAGATCGACGGCGGCGCTCTGGCTCTGCAGCGTCTCTAGGACCAGGAGGGCGACATGACCGAGGCCGATTCCACGCTCTATCTCGAACTGCTGAAGAAGGTGCTCACCAACCGGATTCAGATGGACAACCGCACGGAGTGGCTGGCCGAACCCGACAGCGGCTCCGCCGAGCCCGAGGCACAGCCGAACATGTTCTCCGCGCACACCATGGTCAGCCCGGAGGGGCTGGACACGGTGCAGTACTGCGTCGAACGCGCTCTGGCGGACAAGGTCCCGGGCGACCTCATCGAGACCGGTGTCTGGCGCGGTGGCATCTGCGTGCTCATGAGGGCCGTCCTCAAGGCGCACGGCGTCACGGACAGGCGTGTCTGGGTCGCCGATTCGTTCCAGGGCGTGCCCACGGCAGGGGAGGACAGCCACCCCCTCGACCAGGAGATGGGGCTGCACAACCTCAACACCGTGCTCAGCGTGTCCGCGGACGCCGTTCGGGCCGTCTTCGCGTCGTACGACCTGCTCGACGACCAGGTCGAGTTCCTGGAGGGATGGTTCAACGAGACGCTGCCCGGCGCGCCGCTCACGTCACTGGCGGTGCTGCGCCTGGACGGCGACCTGTACGAGTCCACGATGGACTCGCTGACGGAGCTCTACCCGAAGCTGTCACCGGGCGGGTTCGTCATCGTCGACGACTACAACCTGACCCCGTGCCGCACGGCGATCCACGAGTACCGCGATGCCCACGGCATCAAGGAAGAGATCAAGCCGGCCGACAGCGTGGGCGTCTACTGGCGCAAGGACTTCTGATCGGGGCCGTCGGCACGACGGCCTCGCAGAGCGAGCGGCGGCCCCCGCGGGAGCCGCCGCTCGCTCGCGCGCACGTCGGTCAGTCGGTTCGCCGCTGGAAGAAGACGGCGGCGAGCGTCACCGAGACCAGGAGGATGCCGGCGGACCAGGCGAGCCCGATCCAGGGGTTGTTGCCGACCGGCTGATCGAGGAGGAAGCCGCGCAGGCTCTCGATGATGGCCGTGGACGGCTGGTGCGTGGCCACACCCTGGAGCCAGCTCGGCAGCGTGTCGATCGGAACGAACGCACTGCTGACATAGGGCAGGAACATCATGATGAACGCGAAACTCGCGGCGGCATCCGTGGACTTGGTCAGCAGACCGACGACGGCCGACAGCCAGGACATGGCCAGGATGAACGCCACCAGGATCCCGCACGCCCCGAGCCACCCCAGCAGGTCCGCCTGCGGGCGGAAACCGATGAGAAGGGCGACCGCGATGACCACGACGGTGGAGGCGATGTTCTTGACGATGCTGGCCATCACATGACCGCCGAGCAGGGCGGCGCCGCTGACGTCCATGGACCGGAAGCGGTCGACGATGCCGGTGGTCATGTCGTTGGCGACGCCGACACCGGTCTGCGCGGCTCCCCACGCCGTGCACAGCAGAAGCACGCCGGGAGCGACGTAGGTGACGTAGTCGCCGCCGGTGCGGATCGCGCCGCCGAAGAGGTAGACGAACAGGACCATCATCATGATCGGCAGCATCAGCGACATGATCAGGGCGTCCATGTCACGGCTGGTCAGCCGGGTGCAGCGGCCGATCATGGTCAACAGGGCGGACACGGCACCCGTGCGCCGGGGCCTGGTGTCGAGGACGAGGCTCTCAGCCACCGACGGTCTCCTTCACTCGCTCCGCCTCCACGTCGGGGGCGGTACGGCCGGTCAGCGCGAGGAAGACATCGTCCAGCGTGGCGCTGTGCACGGTGAACTTGGTGACGCGGCTGCGGTCGAGGTCCACCTCGTCGAGCAGCGTGCGGATCTGGGCGGCCGATCCGTCCGTGGGCACTCCGATGGTGAGGAGGTCCCTGTCCTTCTCGACGACGCGGTGTCCGAGCAGGCTCAGCACGTCCTCGAAGGCCTGGTGATCGGCCAGTTCGAGGTCGAGGCGCTGGCCGGAGACCCGCTCCTTGAGCTCTTCGGGGGTGCCCTCGGCGACGACCCTGCCCTCGTCGAGCAGAGCGACCCGGTCGGCGAGGCGGTCGGCCTCCTCGAGGTACTGCGTGGTCAGGAACACGGTCAGGCCGCCTGCGGCCAGGTCCGCGATGACGCCCCACAGCGCCATCCGGCTCCGCGGGTCGAGGCCGGTGGTCGGCTCGTCGAGGAAGACGATCGACGGCGCGCCGACCAGGCTGGCCGCGAGGTCCAGCCGGCGGGCCATACCGCCGGAGTAGGTGCCGAGCCTGCGGCCGCCCGCGTCGGTCAGGTCGAACCGCTCCAGCAGATGCGCCGCCCGTTCCTTGGCCTCGCCACCGGAAAGGCCGGAAAGCCTGGCCATCATGTAGAGGTTCTCGGCGCCGGTCTGGTTCTTGTCGATCGCCGCCTGCTGACCGGTCAGCGTTATCCGCCGCCGTACTGCGCGGCGTTCCCGCACGACATCGAAGCCGGCGATTTTCGCCATGCCGCCGTCGAGGGAAGTGAGCGTCGACAGGATACGGACCGTGGTCGTCTTTCCCGATCCATTCGGTCCGAGGAGGGCGAACACGCTGCCTTTCCGGACATTGATGTCGACGCCCCGGAGCACCTCTGTCTTGCCGTAGGACTTCAGTAGTCCACTTGCTTCGATCGCCAAATCGTAGGTCATTTTCAGTCGCACTCCTGGCCGTCCACGGCCGATCGGGTGGGATCTGCGTGCTGCGTACGCTATAGAGTGTAGAGCGTACGCAGTCGGCCCGTCCAGTCGTCAACTCGACGGCGATCCCACCCCCTTGGGGTGTCCCGTGGGGCGTGACCCGTCCCGCTGGCCCGAGCCTTCGTCAACACGCTGTTCCACGTGACCGTTTCGAACGCCGCTACTACTGCTTGGGGGAGTCGCATGGTCCTGCGCTGGGGGTGTGGGGTCGGCGTGACGGTGGCGCCGGACGGCTGGCTGGTCCTGTGCTGCGAGGCAACGGGCGAGGTGTACCGGTATCCGCCGCCGTTCACCGTGGCCTGGATCTCGTTGCGGCGCCATCGTGGCAACGCGCGCCTGGCGGCCGACGAGATCGCGGTGAGCTGGCACGCCGACCGGGCCGAGATTCTCGAGTTCATCGACCGGTGGCTGGACGAACTGCTCACGGCGGGGCTGGTCCGACAGGGCTGTTGACCTTGCCACTTGGGCCCGCGTCGGACCTGCGCGCGCCGCGCATCCCTGTTCGGCACCCCTGCATGACACCCCTGTCAGGCCACCCCTGTGCCGCCCGTGCGGACGGGCGTGAGGTTTAGGGGTCGCCGATGGGCTCACACGGGGCCCGGTTGCGGGTAGTCAAGGCGGTGTGCGCCGGCTCGCGCCGGTGCGGAACGCCGCGCTCCTCCATGCCGCCTTCGAGGGTTGACTGCTCTTCTGCGTACTGCGTATCTTGTACGCGTGCGCCATACGCAGAAGTGGGCTCGAGGGGGCATGGCGCAGGTGGAGTCGGGGGACGGTCCCGGCAGTAATGTGGATCATTCCGCTCGCGAGTGGGTTGCCCTGGGGTGCCTGTGCCCCGACAACCGCCAGTCGTCGGGCACGGAGAGGTAGGTCATTGTGCGTGATTCGACGGGCCTTCTGGCAAAGGCCCCCAGCGGGCGCCGTTCCAAGTGGTTTCTCCTGTTGGGCTGGGTGTTCCTTGCGGCACTCCTCACGCCGTTGTTCGGCGGTCTCGAGGATTACGAGGACAGGAGTCCCTCGGGCTCTCTCCCGCGGGGTGCCGAATCCACCGCCGTCATGGCCGAGATGGACAAATACCGTTCGGCGCTGGACCAGGTTCCTGCTGTCGTCGTCTACACGCGCGAGAGCGGAATCCAGGAAGCGGACCGCAAGAAGGCGGAGGCCGACCGGACCGCGTTCGCCGAGTTCGCCGGCGGCGAGGACATCGCGTCGGCGATCCCGTCACAGGACGGGAAAGCCCTGATGACGGTCGTCCCGCTGACACGGGACAAGGTCGAGATCGACTTCGCCATCAAGGACATGCGCGCGACCGCTCAGAAGGGGGCTCCGGCCGGGCTCGGCATCGCGGTCGGCGGTCCCGGAGGTCTGCTGAACGACTACACCCAGGCCTTCGAAAACCTTGACGTGAACCTGATGATCGCCACGAGCTCGATCGTCATCGTCCTGCTCCTGCTGATCTATCGCAGCCCGTTCCTGTGGCTCCTGCCGCTGCTCTCGGTCGGTTTCGCGAGCGTCCTCACGCAGGGCGTGGTCTACCTGCTCGCCAAGCACGCCGGCCTTCCGGTGAACCCGGCCAGCTCCAGCCTGCTGATGATCCTCCTGTTCGGCGTCGGCACCGACTACGCCCTGCTGCTGATCGCGCGCTACCGCGAGGAGCTGCGCCGGCACGAGGACCGGCACGTCGCGATGGGGATCGCGCTGCGCCGCTCGGGCCCGGCGATCCTGGCGTCCGCGGCGACCGTCGTGGTCGGCCTCGCGTGTCTCGCCCTGGCGGACATGCAGAGTTCGCGCAGCCTCGGCCTGGTCGGTGCCACCGGTGTCCTGTGCGCCTACATCGCCATGGTGACGATCCTGCCCGCGCTGCTCGTCATCGCCGGACGCTGGGTCTTCTGGCCGTTCGTACCGAGGGCCGGGCAGGAGAGCCGGACCACGACGGGCGTCTGGGCGCGGATCGGCGACATCGTCGGGCGCCGTCCCCGCGCTGTCTGGCTGGGCTGCCTCGTCGTCATCGGTGCCCTCGCCTTCAGCGCCCAGGGCATGAACCTGGGCCTGGGGCAGTCCGACGTGTTCCAGACGAAGCCGGAGTCGGTGTCCAGCCAGGAGAAACTCGCCCGCCACTACCCGTCCGGAGCATCCGACCCGGCCGTCGTCATCGCGGACGCCGAAGCCGCCGCACCCGTCAAGGCGGCACTGGCGAAGGTCGACCGGGCGCAGGTGGGCCAGGACTCGCCCAGTCCGGACGGGCGCCGCGTCATGATCGACGTCGTCCTCGAGGACTCTCCCGAGAGCGACGCGGCCAAGGACACGATCGAGGACCTCCGGACGGCCGTGCACGCCGTACCCGAGGCGCACGCGATCGTCGGCGGCAGCACGGCCGAGACGCTGGACATCGACCGGGCGCAGAGCCGCGACGTCAAGGTCGTCATCCCCGTGGTGCTCGCGGTGATCCTGCTCTTCCTCCTCCTTCTGCTCCGGGCGGTGATCGCTCCGCTCATCCTGCTGTCGACCGTCGTCGTGTCCTACTTCGCCGCCCTCGGCGCCTCCAGCCTGCTGTTCGAGCACGTCTTCGGGCACGCCGGCGTCGCCTGGCAGCTTCCGCTGGTCAGCTTCGTCTTCCTCGCGGCGCTGGGCGTCGACTACAACATCTTCCTCATGACCCGCGTACGGGAGGAGGCGGCGCTGCTCGGCCACGCCGAAGGTGTTCGCCGGGGACTGTCGGTCACGGGCAGCGTGATCACGTCGGCCGCCATCGTCCTGGCCGCCACGTTCGCGGTGTTCGTCTCGATGCCGGTCGTCGACATGGTGCAGCTCGGCGTCGTCGTCGCGGTCGGTGTGCTGCTGGACGCCTTCCTGGTCCGCACGCTGCTCGTGCCCGCGCTCTCCTTCGACATCGGCCGGGCGAGCTGGTGGCCGGGCGCGCTGTACCGGCGACTCGGCCGCCAACGCGCGCCGGAGGCAGCCCCGTCGGAAGCGGCGCCGACGGATGTGTCGGTGGGCCGCTGACCTTCCACCGGGGCGCGGCCGGCCGCGCCCTTCGTTCCTCGGCGGCCATCGGGCGCGGGCTCCCCGCGCCCGATGGCGTTTGGCCGATGCCGCCCATGGCGGTGACTTGTCAGTGGTATACGGATAGGGGTTGGTATAGGGGTTGGGCCTGTGCCAGGCGCGGATATAGCGTCAGGGGTAGTGGGGACTCCTGATTTGCCTTTGTGGTCGGGAGGGCTGGCGTGGGGGGTGCTGGGTGTGCTCGTGCTGGTTTGCTGCTGGTTCCTGGGCGGTCCGTGCTCTGTCGGAGGCGGGTCCGGGCCACTGCCCGGGTGAGCAGGGGGGTCGTCAGCGATGCCCCTCAACCTCTGCCGACGACAGTGCCGGTGAGGGCGCGTTAGGGGCACCGGTCCGCGAACTCGGGCCGGTTCATTGGGCGTTGTCCGCCGTGGCGTACAGCGGAGACGGAATCGATCACCGTGCCCGGTCCCGACCATGCCCCTTCACGCGCCGGTTCCGGCCTGCGAGGCCGGTCCGCTTCCGTGGTGCGGTCGCCGCCGTGTCTTCCGTATGTTCGATACTCAACACGCCGCGTACACCTTCGGATACGACAATGAAGGGGTCGAACACGCGGGGGGCCGTGGTGGGGACAGGTCGCCGCCATGAGCGGCACAGGGGCTTCGACGGGATGCCGCATGCCGGCACCCTGCCCGCCGGCGGAGACGCCGTGGCAGGGTGCCGGTTATGTCGGATATCGTTTCGGCGAGCACACCCTCGTCGAGGCGGACCATGAACCGATCACGTCGAGGAATCAGGCGATGCGCGTCACTCACGCCGACGGAGGACGTCTCGCACGCCGGGATCCACGGTGCCTCGGACGAGCCGTGCCACGTCACGTCCGAGCGCCGATCGGCAGGGGCACAGGAGCCCTCTCGAAGCACCGCCTGTGAGCGGTTGTTCATGATGTTTTCCATCGGAAAAAGTCGGGTGCACGGCGCATAGATCATCGGGGGATTTGGCGTTTATGGCGAGAATGGGCTACAGCGTCGCACTGTCTCGGTTGAGGGAACTTCTGTCGGAAAGCGCAAAGGGTCATGGCAGGCTTGTTCTCGTAGAAGGCGGTCTGGCCAGCGGAAAGACATATTTGCTGCATGAATTCTCGCGCCAGGCGGCGGAATCCGGCGCCTTGGTGCTCAGTGCCACCGGATCCAGGATCGAACAGACACTGCACATGGGCGTCTTCGACCAGTTGTTCCGCAGCGCAGGCCCGGCGCCCGCCCTGCCGGCGCGCGTCGCCCAACTCGTAGGAGCAACGGACGAGTCGAACGGCGTACCAGGAGAAGACCGGTCGGCCGCGCAGCACGCGCTGGACGCCGAGGTCCGCGAACTGTGCGCAGCGGTACTGGATCTGTGCGCGGACCGGCAGGTCGTCCTCGCCATCGACGACGTCCAGTTCGCCGACGCGGCGTCGCTTCAACTCCTGCTCTCCCTTCAGCGCAGGATGAGCTGTTCCCGCCTGATGGTGATCCTGAACAAATGGCACCGCGGGAGGCCGACGCTCCCGGAATTCCTCGCGGAGCTCACGCGCCACCCGTACAGCCAGATCCGGCTGTCCCCGCTGTCCGAGCAGGACATCGCCGACCTCCTCGTCAAGGAATCCGGATCGCCGGACGCCGAGGATCTCGCGGAGGGATACCACGAGCTCACCGGCGGAAATCCCATGCTGTTGCACGCGGCACTCGAAGACGCTGTGAGCAGCATGCCGACCGGCCCGGGAGAAAGACCGGACGGCCCCGTGGTCGGCGTCACCTACGCCCACGCGGTGCTGACCGGCCTGTACCGCTGGGACGCCGAACTGCTGGCCGTGGCACGCGCCGCGGCGCTGCTGGGCGAGCGCTCGACCACGGCACTGATCGCGCAGTTGCTCGGCGCCAGACACGAGGAGACCGAGGAACTCGTCACCATCCTCGCCGACGCCGGAATGCTGCGGGGCGAACGGATCCGGCACCCGCGCGGCGAGGCCGTCATCCTGGAGAGCGTGCCGCGCCGCGAACGGTCGAGCCTGCAGACCCAGGTGGCGAAGCTGCTGCACCAGCGGGGCGCGCCCCCGATCGAGGTCGCCCGGCATCTGCTGGCCACCGACGAGGCGCCCGAGCGCTGGGCCGTGGCCGTACTGCGCGACGCCGCCGATCACGCACTGGCCTCGGGCGAGGCGGACACCGCGGTGCGCTGCCTGGAGCTGGCCGTCGGGGCATGCGCCGACAAGGTCGAGCGCAACTCCGCCCTGTACGCCTTGATCCGCGCCCTGTGGCGGGAGAACCCGGCGGCCGCGACCGCCTACCTGTCCCGCCTCCGCGACGCCGTCGAAGCGGGCGAACTCCCGGTGGCCGCGGCGGTCGCGATCGTGCGGTACTCGCTCTGGCACGGCGAAGTGCAGGCGGCCACCAAGGCCGCCGCCGCGCTCACCGGCACGCCCGGCCTCCTCGACCAGCGCGGCGCCGCCGAACTGTCAGCGGCCTTCCACTGGCACTTCGGCTCCGACCGCCGACTCAACCGGGCGGGCACCAGGAGCGCGGGCACTCCGCTGCGCAAGGACACCTGGGCCGACGCGGTCAACCGGATGACCACGCTCTGGGTCCGCGGCGGCAGCGACGCGGCCACCGCGTCCGCGGAGCACATACTGCGCAGCTGCCATGTCGGTGAGACCGCGCTGGAGGTCGTGGCCGACGCCGTCCTCGCCCTGCTCAGCGGCAACAAGCCGGAGCTGGCGCGTTCGTGGTGCGAGCGGTTGATCCAGGAGGCCGACCGGTTCGCCGAGATCACCTGGCAGGCCGTACTCGGCGGCATCAGTGCGGGCATCGCGCTGCGGCTCGGCGACCTCTCCACCTCCGTGCACCAGGCGGAGCGTGCGCTTGCGCTGCTGCCGGTCAAGGCGTGGGGCGTCCTGATCGGCCAGCCACGAGCCACCCTGGTGGCCGCGCGAACCTGCCTGGGGGAATTCGAGGCCGCCGCGGAGATCCTCCGGCAGCCGGTGCCGGACGCCATGTTCGACACCTTCGTGGGGCTGCAGTACCTCGAGGCCCGGGGCTCCTTCTTCCTGACCACCAACCGTGCGCTTGCCGCGGGCGGCGACTTCCAGCTGTGCGGCAGGCTGATGCGCGAGTGGGAGGTCGACCTGCCGGCGCTCAACCCGTGGCGCACCAACCTGGCCCAGGTCAACCTGGAACTGGGCCACACCACGGAGGCCCGCGAGCTGATCAAGCAGCAGCTCGACCGGGCCAGGAGCGCCGACGTGCGCGTCCAGGGCATCTCCCTGCGCGTGCTCGCCGCCGCCAGCGAACTCTCCCAGCGCCCGGCCCTGTTGCGCCAGAGCGTCGAGTGCCTGACGGCGGCGCAGGACCGGCTGGAGCTGGCCAGGACACTCAGCGACTTCAGCGTGGTGCACCAGCAGCTCGGCGAGTTCGACCGCGCACGCCTGCTGGCCCGCCGCGCCGCCCAGGTCACCCGGGCCTGCCTCGTCCCCGAGCCCGTCGTCGCCGAGGAGGTGCCCGGCGTCGAGCACCGGACCGCCGCACAGGCCGGCTGGGTCCAGGACGGCCAGCAGACGCGTCAGGTGCTCAGCGAGGCGGAACGCCGCGTGGCCGAGCTGGCAGCACTCGGCCACACCAACCGCGAGATAAGCCAGATGCTCTACATCACCGTGAGCACCGTCGAACAGCACCTCACACGGGTCTACCGCAAGCTCGGCATCACGCGGCGGACCGATCTGCTGGCGGTGTACGAACTGCGCGGGCACAACGGCGAGAGCCAGCCGCACGGCCTCGTCGACACGGGGGACCTGCTGCCCGTCGCTCCCGGCGGCATCGCCGGCTGATCCTCGACCCATCCCGCCCGCCCACTGTGAACACCGGTCCGCGGCGCCGAGCCGGTCGCGGACCCGTCATGCCCGGTGCAACGAGGTCTTCCGGCACCTGGTTACGCCGTCCGGGCGGCCCGCCCCCCGCTGTAGGGGCGACCCCGACCGGCCGCCACGGGCGGGTTAGGGGTCGCCGACCGCCCTTAGGGGTGCTTCCCGGCTGACCCCGCGCCCCGGCACGCGTTTGTATCGAGCCACTGTCGAAGAGAGGACGCCTTGGCGATGACCGAGAACACCGAGAACGGCAGCACCAACGGATCGCTCCCGGTGTTTCCGCTCGACCGAAGGAAATGCCCGCTCTCGATTCCCCAGGAATACGAGTCGATGCGCACCGAGAACCCGGTGGCGAAGGTCACCAACCGCATGACCGGAAAGCCCGCTTGGGCGCTCACCCGGTACGCGGACGTGCGCCGCGTCCTGGGCGACCCCTCGATGAGCTCGAACGCGCGGAACCCCGGATATCCGCACCAGTTCCAGGTGCCGGAGGAGATGCTGCCCTACATCGCCTTCCCCTTCGCCGCGATGGATCCGCCGGAGCACACCGTGCGCCGCCGGATGGTGATCCCCGAGTTCACCGCCAAGCGGATCGCCGAACTGAAGCCGCGCACCGAGGCGATCGTCGACGCGCGGATCGACGCGATGCTCGCCAAGGGCGGGCCGCTGGACCTGGTGGCGGAGCTCGCCGTGCCCGTGCCGTCCCTCCAGTTCTGCGAACTGCTGGGCGCCGACCCGGAGCACATCGGCTACTTCCGCCGCTACGCCGAGACCACGACCGGCCGCGACTCGAGCATGGAGGCCGTCGCCGGCGCGATAGCGCAGATGGACGAGTTCCTCGACGAGCTGATCACCGAGAAGACCCGCAACCCCGGCGAGGACCTGCTCAGCCGGATCGCGGCACAACTGCCCGACGAGCCCACGCTCGAACACGACGACCTGGTGGCCATCGCCCGGCTCCTGGTGATCGCCGGTTCGGACACCACCGCCAACATCATCTCGCTGGGCACCGTCGTCCTCCTCGAACACCCGGAGCAGCTGGACGAGATCCGGCGCGACCCCTCGCTGCTGCCGGGCGCCGTCGAGGAACTGCTGCGCTTCCTCAGCATCCTGGACTCGGCGACCGTGCGGGTGGCCACCAAGGACATCGAACTGGCCAGCGGGGAGACCGTCCGCGAGGGCGAGGGAGTACTGGCGCTCAACGGCGCGGCCAACTGGGACCCCGAGCAGTACCCGCAGCCGCACCGGTTCGACATCCACCGCGACGTCGAGGGCCACATGGCCTTCAGCTACGGCGGCCACATGTGCCCCGGCGCGAACCTCGCACGCATGCAGCTGGAAGTGGTGTTCCGCAAGCTGTTCACCCGCATACCCGAGCTGCGCCTCGCGGCCCCCGCCGACTCGCTTCCCTACATGTTCGACGCGCACGCATACGGGCTTCACGAGCTGCCCGTCACCTGGTGAGGCAAGGGCGGGGACGATGCGCATCTCGGTCGACCGCGACACCTGCGTCGGATCCGGCTCCTGCGTCTTCATCGCACCGGAAGTGTTCGACCAGCACGCCGACGGCCGGGTGCTGCTCCTCGTCGGCGAACCGGACGAGCGGGCGCGCGCCGCGGCGCTGAGCGCGATCGCGAACTGCCCGGTCGGCGCGATCACCGCCGACCGCGTATGACCCCACCGAGTCCGTCAGCGGCCCGGGTGCCGGGGCGGTCCGGCCGTACGGCAACCGTCGACGACCGGCCCGCACGGGCGAGTTTCGACCGATCAGTACGACCTTTCCAGGAACCAGGGTGCGGAGGAGACGATGATCAGGCTTCCCGAGGCGGACGGCACACTGACCGCCTACGAACCGGTGCGCACCTCCGCGGTGCGCCCGGCCGATTCCGCCGCGTTCCGCAGCCGGTCGGTGCTGGCCACGGCACACGTCCTCGCCGACCCGCTGGCGGACAACGAGCCGCTCGGCCCGGTGGGCCCGACCCCGCCGCCGCAGTCGCTGGACTGGGACGCGACGCTCGCGTTCCGCCGGCACCTGTGGTCGTACGGGTTCACGCTGTGCGAAGGCATGGACACCGCGCACCGCGGCATGGGCGTGGACTGGCCGATGGCCGCCGAGCTGATCCGCCGCTGCGGCGCCGAGGCGAAGGCGGTGGGCGGCCGGATGGCGGCCGCGGTCCTCACCGACCAGATCGAGCCGTTCGAGCCGTGCACCCTCAAGGAGGTGCAGGCCGCCTACGAGACACAGATGGAGGTCGTGGAGGAGGCGGGCGCCCAGGCGGTGATCATGTGCAGCCCGCACCTCACTGTGGCGGCCCGCGGCGTCGACGACTTCGCCGAGGTGTACGGCAACCTGATCCGGCAGGCCCGCACGCCCGTGATCCTGCACTGGATCACCTCCGAGTGGGACCCGCGCAACACCGAGTACTGGGGCCACGAGGAGCCCGAGCCGGCCTACGACGCACTCCTGGACATCGTCAGGGCCCACCCAGGCAAGGTCGACGGCGTCAAGATCGGACCCGCGGACCTCGACCGGCAGATCGCCTGGCGCGGCAAGCTGCCCGAGGGCGTGAAGTTCTACACCAGCGACACCACCGACTACGCGCGGATGTTCGTCGGCGACGAGCAGGGCCACAGCCACGCCCTCACCCCCGTCGTCGACCCGGTGATCCCCCTCGCCGCACAGGCATTCCGCGCACTGGACGCCGGGGACAGCGCCACGGCGCGTGAACTGCTGGACGCCACCCTGCCGTTGAGCAGGCACCTGTTCAGCGGAGAAGGCCGCAGCATCTACTTCTTCCGGACCGGCGTGACCTTCCTGGCCTGGCTGTCCGGTCACGCCGACCACTTCCGGATGGTCTGGGGCGAGCAGTCCGCGCGCTCTGTGCCGCACCTGGCCACCGCCTACCGCCTGGCCGACACGCTCGGCGCGTTCCCGGACCCGGACCTGGCCGAGCAGCGGATGAAGCTGTTCCTCGCCGTCTCGGGGGTCGAGCAGTGAGCACGGCACTCGTCCTCGGCGGCGGTCTGGCGGGCATGCTGGCCGCCGCGGCACTCGCCGGCACGGTGGACAGCGTCACCGTGCTGGAGCGCGACACGTTCCCGCACACCGCCGCACCGCGCCGCGGCCTGCCGCAGGGCCACCACAGTCACATCCTCATGCGCGGCGGCGTCGAGGCGATCGACGAACTGCTGCCCGGCACCGTCGAGCTGCTCTACGCCGCCGGTGCCAAGAAGCGCGGACTGCCCTCCGGCGCGCTGGCCCGCGGACCGGAAGGCTGGATGGAGCGGCTCGACACCGACGCCTACCTGCTGCTGTGCAGCCGCGACCTGCTCGACCACATCGTCCGCCGACAGGTGCTCCGCGACAGCAGGATCACCGTGCGCGAATCCACCAAGGTGCTGCGGCCGACCGGCAGCGCGTCCCGGGTGACCGGGGTGCTCGTGGAGACCGACGACGGGCAGGAACAGCTGTCCGCCGACCTGGTCGTCGACGCCACCGGCCGCGGTTCCACCGCGCCCGCATGGCTGGCCGCCCTCGGGCTGCCGCACGTCCGCGAGGACGTGGTCGACGCGGGGATCACCTATGTGAGCCGCTGGTTCGAGGCACCGGCCAAGGCGGGCGACGACTTCCCCGGCGTGATGATCCAGCTGACGCCCGGAACCGGGAAGCCCGGACAGGGAGCCGGACTGCTGCCCATGGAGGACGGGCGGTGGATCCTCAGCCTGTTCGGCAGCCGCGGCGGCGAACCGCCGCACGACGAGGAGGGCTTCGCGCGGTTCGCCCGCGAACGGCATCATCCGATCATCGCCGACCTGATCGCCCTGGCCACCCCGGCCGGCCCCATCCGGACCTACCGCAACATCCCCGACCGCAGGCGGCGGTTCGAGAAGCTGCCCGTGCCGGAGGGCTTCGTGGTCATCGGCGACGCCGCGTCGGCGCTGAACCCCGTGCACGGGACCGGCATGTCCGTCGCCGCCCAGTGCGCCCGGCTGCTGCGCGACGAACTGGGCGACGGAGGTGTGCGCCCGGGGCTGGCGCGCCGGGTCCAGGCCGGCATCGCGAAGATCAACGGCGGTGCGTGGCGGCTGGCGACCGGCACCGACCAGGGGCTGCCCGACGTCCGCGCGAACGTCCCGCTGCGCGGCGGTGCCTTCGCCGACAAGATGGCGGCCCGGGTCGCCCGGACCGGCTGCCGCGACCGCGACGTGATCAACGCGGTGTTCGGAGTGGCGTCACTGGTCAAGCCGATGACCGCGATGATGTCGCCCTCGTTCCTGATGGCGGTCATGCGCGGGCCGCGCAAGCCCGCGCTCACCGCGGAGCAGGCGATCGCCCAGTTCCCGGAGTTCGCCGACCTGCTCGCGTACGGCGAGCCGGACCGGTCGAGCCGCGGCACGGCATGAACGGGCAGGGGGGAGGAACGCCTGTGAACCCGGCAGTGGTCCCGTGGGTGGTGTCGGGCCGAGGAGAGGACGCCCTGCGCGGCCAGGCGGAGCGCCTGACGTCCCACGCGGAGCAGGGATCCGATGCGGGCGGGGCCATGGACATCGGCCATTCCCTGCTGACCACGCGCGCCCTGCTCGGGCACCGGGCCGTGGTGCTCGGCGCGGACACGCCCGAGCTGGTGGCGGGTCTGCGCCTGCTGGCGACCGGGGAGCTCCCCACGAGCGGCGCGGCCGCGGTCGTGTCGGGCTCGGTGCTGCCGGATCCGCGGGTCGCGTTCGTCTTCCCGGGCCAGGGCTCGCAGTGGCGCGGCATGGCCGGCGAACTCCTGGACACCGCACCGGCTTTCGCCGACCGGCTGGGTGAGTGCGCCGCCGCACTGGAGCCGTTCGTGGACTGGCAGCCGCTGGACGTGCTGCGGGACACCGAATCCCCGTTGTGGGACCGGGTGGATGTGGTGCAGCCGTTGCTGTGGGCGGTCATGGTCTCGCTGGCCGGACTGTGGCAGTCGTACGGAGTGCGACCGGCCGCTGTGGTGGGTCACTCGCAGGGGGAGATCGCCGCCGCGTGCGTCGCGGGCGCGCTGACCCTCTCCGACGGCGCCAGGGTCGTGGCCCTCCGCAGCCAGGTGATCAGGGCACGCCTGGCCGGACTCGGCGGCATGCTGTCCGTACCGCTGTCGCAGGCCGACGCCGAACCCAGGCTGGAACCGTGGGCGGGCCGGCTGCAGCTGGCCGCGGTGAACAGCCCCTCCTCCGTCGTGGTGTGCGGTGAGATCACCGCGCTCGACGAACTGTTCGCCGGTCTCACCGCCGAAGGGATCCAGGTCCGCCGCATCGCCGTGGACTACGCCTCGCACTCGCACTACGTCGAGGCGCTCAGGGACGACCTGCTGGAGGTGCTGGCGCCCGTACGGCCGAAGTCCGCGGAGACCGCCTTCTACTCGACGGTCACCGGAAAGCCGCTCGACACCGCCGAACTGACCGCGGACTACTGGTACCGCAACCTGCGCGGCACCGTCCGGTTCGCCGAGGCCACCGGAGCACTGCTGGCCGACGGCTTCCGGGTCTTCGTCGAGTCGAGCGCCCACCCCGTGCTGACCAGCGGCGTGCAGGACAGCTGTGAAGCCGCCGGGGTGGAGGCGGTCTCGCTCGGCTCCCTGCGCCGGGACGAAGGCGGCCTCCCCCGGTTCGCCCGGTCGCTCGCGCAGGCGCACGTCCGCGGTGTGCCGGTCGACTGGACCCCCTTCCTGCCCGACGCCCGGACCGTCGACCTGCCGACCTACGCCTTCCAGCGCAAGAGGTACTGGAAGGACCCGACCGGCGCGGCCACCGGCCGCTCCGTCGCGGGCCAGCGCGCCGTGGAGCACCCCCTCCTGGCGGCCGCCGTGGAACCCGCCCACACCGACGGCACACTGTTCACCGGCCGCCTGTCCCGGCAGACCCAGCCCTGGCTCGCCGACCACGAGGTCTTCGGCACGACGGTCGTGCCCGGGGCGGCGCTGGCCGAACTGGCGCTGTGCGCCGGCGAGCAGACGGACTGCCCGGTCCTCGCTGAGATGACCTTGCGCACGCCGCTGGTACTGCCCGAGCACGGCGGTATGGCCGTCCAGGTCGCGGTCGGCGCGGCCGACGCGTCCGGCGCCCGGCCGTTCACGGTGCACTCCGGTGCCGCCGAGGACGCGGGGCCGTGGACGCTGCACGCCGAAGGCATGCTCACCGACACACCCGAGACCCCACCCCCCTTCGACTTCACCCACTGGCCGCCGCCCGGTGCCGAGGCCGTGGACGCCACCGAGGCTTATTCGGCCCTGCCCGCCGAGCGGTACGGCTACGGCCCGGCCTTCCAGGGCGTCACCGCGATGTGGCGGCGGGGCAGTGAGCTCTTCGCCGACGTGGAGCTGCCCGAGGGCGTCCGAGCGGAAGCAGAACGCTACTTCCTGCATCCCGCGCTGCTGGACGCCTGCCTGCACCCCGCCGTCCTCGCCGCCCCGGACGGACCGGTGAAGCTGCCGCTCGAATGGACCGGCCTGCGCCTGCACGCCGTGGGTGCGGGCGCGTTGCGCGTCCGGATCGCCGAAGGCCCGGGCGGTGACCGGCTGGACGCCGCCGACCCGCTGGGCAGGCCCGTGCTGTCGCTGACCGCGCTGTCCGCGCTGCCGGTCACACCGGAGCAACTCGTGTCCGCCCAGGACCGCACCGGTGTCGAGCCCCTCCGCCTGGAGTGGACCGAACTCGCCGTAGAAGACGGCGACTTCGCCGCCCTCACCGACCTCGACACGGTCCGTGCCCGCCTCGACGAGGCCGCCGAGGTGCCCCAGGCCGTGCTCTGGCCCGTCGACCGTCCCGACCGGGACCTGCCCGCCGCAGCACACGACACGGTCCACCGCGCGCTGGCCGTGGCACAGGACTGGCTGGCCGACGAGCGCTTCTCCGCCTCGAAACTGGTGGTCCTGACCCGCCGGGCGGTGTCCGTCCCAGGCGACGAGCACCCCGCGGATCTGGCTCTCGCACCGGTGTGGGGCCTGTTCCGCGCGGCCATCGCGGAGAACCCGGACCGGTTCGTACTGGTCGACACCGACGACCATGCGGAATCGGCCCGCGCGCTGCCGGTCGCCCTCGCCTGCGGCGAGTCGGAGCTCGCCCTGCGGGCCGGTGCCGTACGGGTGCCCCGGCTGGTCCGCGCACCGCTGCCCGCCGCGGACACGCCGGCACTGAACACCGCCGGTACGGTGCTGGTCACCGGTGGTACGGGTGGGTTGGGTGCGGTGGTGGCGCGGCATCTGGTCGTGGTGCACGGGGTGCGTCGGCTGGTGT
>NZ_JBIBVE010000029.1:0-54883 GCF_043080095.1 Streptomyces sp. NPDC015127 | reverse complement strand
AACGACCCGGGCATGGGCGTCATCCGGCACGTCGACGCGGGCTACGACATCGCCGACACCGTCGCCGCCGACAAGGGCGTCCGCATCCCCATGCGGGAGAACGACCCCGCCTGACACCTCCCTCCGTACACGGCTCGTCGCCAGGCGCACCGGGTGCGCCCGCCGACGAGCCACGGGCGACAGGGGTCTAGCTCAGGGAGGAAGCCGCCTCCCGGTCCTGCTCCTTCGGCGCCGCGCCGGACGGCCGAGCGCGTGTGCGCCATGGTGGCGGCGAGCGGCAGGCTCGCGGTGTGCGACGTCGCCGAACTCAACCCCGCTCTGGACGTCGACGACCGCACGGCCCGTGCAGGCGCCCGGCTCCTCCACCGCATCCTGGACACGACGCCGCCCGCGGCATGACGTGACCGCAGGCGCCCGACCGCAAGGACGAGCCCCCGCCCGGTCGTCCGGGCGGGGGCTCGTACGCCTGGCACAGGCAGGATGCGTCAGTAGACGCTGACTCCGTAGGCGCTCAGCGCCTCCCTCACCGGCTGGAAGAACGTCGTGCCGCCGGAGGAGCAGTTGCCGCTGCCGCCGGAGGTCAGGCCGACGGCCCGGGTGCCGGAGTAGAGCGGGCCGCCGCTGTCGCCCGGTTCGGCGCAGACGTTGGTGCGGATCATGCCGTAGACGATGTCGCCGCCGCCGTAGTTGACGGTGGCGTTGAGGCCCGTGACGCTGCCGCTGTGGGTGCCCGTCGTGGAGCCGCGGCGGGTGACCGGCATGCCGACGTAGGCGTCGGCGGCGCTGGTGATGTCCTGGCTGCCGACGGTGCCGGGGTGGGACAGCGAGGTGTTGGAGTAGCGGACGATGCCGTAGTCGTTGCCGGGGAAGCTGGATCCGGCCGTGGGGCCGATGGTGGTGGTCCGCGAGGAGTTGGTGTACCAGGTGCCCGCGCCGTCGGTGCAGTGGCCGGCTGTCAGCAGGTAGTAGGTGCCGCTGCCGCTGCGGACGTTGAAGCCGAGGGAGCAGCGCCAGCTGGAGGCGTAGATGGCGTCGCCGCCCGAGATGAGCTTGGAGAAGGTGCCGGGTGTGCGCTCGATGCGCAGGGCACCGGCGTTGCTCCCGGCTTCGCGCTTGATCCTGGCGATCTCGGCCTGGGAGACGGTGCTGTCGGCGGTGACGACAAGGGTGTTCGTCGCTTTGTCGATGTGCCAGGCGGTGCCGGCCACGTCCGCTTCGAGTACGGCGTCGCTCGCGGCGGAGAGCTGGTTCGCGCTGTAGGTCTGGGCCTGGTCGGCGCTGGCGGTGGCGGTGGGGACGGCCAGTGCCGCGGCCGCGATCAGGCCGGTCGACACGGCGAGCAGGCGGGTGCGTCTGCCGGTGGCGGTGCGGGGGGTGGTGCGCTTGATCCTCACTTGTCGTTCCTCCCGAGGGGAAAGGGGGCCCTTTCGTGGGGTCGGGGCCCGGTGAGGCGCAGTCATGAAGCGCGGCGGCCCGTCCGAAAGCCGGACAGACCGTGCTCCTGACAAGCGCTGCTTCGGGAGTATTCGCGGCGTCAACCAACGGCACAACGGCGTGATTCGGCCGCCGTGCACATGCACGGCGGACGGCCCCGGAGGCGGTGTGCCGCCGGGGCTGGTCCTGCTCTGCTGTGCTCGGGTCGTCCCTTAGGACGGGTCAGCCGCCCGAGAGGTTCCGCACCCGGCCTCGATCGCGAGGGGAAGCGTGTTGCCCGGCGGCGGGGAAGGGGCAGACGAAGTGGTCCGAGAAGGCGCACGGGGGCAGCAGGGCGCGGTGGAAGTCCACGTCGACGGTGAGGTCCGGCGCCGGGGCCGCGGGCCGGAGGAAGCGGAAGCGGTAGCTGCTGTCGCCGCTCGTCGCGTCGGCGAAGACGGCCACAGCGAACCGTCCGCCTCGATCGCCGCCTTGAGGGCGTAGTCGGTGCCGCCGTGTTCGAAGAGGATCTCGCCACCGATGCCGAGACCGTGCATGCGACCGTCCGCGTTCTCGACCCGGACGCTGGTGTGCTCCTCGTACGGCCAAAAGCGCCCGGGCAGCACCCAGCGCGGGGCATACGCGGTGACCTCGATGCCCCCGGAACGCGGTGCGGGCCGGCGCGTCCGGGTCGAAGTCGCGTACGGCCCACAGCCCTTCGCGGCGCATGACGACCAGGCGCCGGGCGCCGTGCGCGACCCGGGGCTCGGGGACGGGCGTGTGGTCGGCGGCGAGCCGGACGGTGCCGGTGAACGGCTGTCCGTCGACGGTGAGACCGTCCTCGGCGGTGGCGGTGAGCACCACGTCGTCCCCGTCCTCCGTCCATGTCCCCGGGACGGCCGGAATTCGACCCTCCGGGTAGTCGGAGTGCCTGGGGGCACCTCCCGCCGAAGGCAGGGGGAGGGCGCCCGTGAGGACAACGGACCGTGCGGCCCGGAGATCAGGGCGACGCGGTGTCGGTGCCGGCTGCACCAGTCGCGCTCGCGCTGCTCGTCGTGCCGGTTGCGCTCGTCCGTGCTCATACGGCCGGCCTTTCCACACCGGGCCGGCCGGCCCCGGGTGCGGACCGGGGCCGGGTGACGCGCGCCGGGCGGGAGGAACGGCCCGCCCGCCCGGCCCTGCAACCCCCGTTCAGCAGTCGCAGCCGCAGCCGTCACAGCAGTCGCAGCAGTCACAGTCCCGGCAGCAGCCCTCGCGCTTCTTCCGGGACCAGGGCCCCTCGTACTCCTTGGCGCAGCAGATCTGGCAGGTGCAGAAGAGCCCGGTGAAGACGGCGCAGCCGGCCCAGAAGCCCCGGCGCTTGGGCGCCGTCGGCTGGCCGCCGAACTGCGGCGGCAGACCGCCGGGTCCACCCGGCCCGCCCGGCGCCCCGCCGCCATAGGGGTTCCCGCCGTACGGGCCCGAGCCGTAGGGGCCGGAGCCGTACGGGCCCGGCGAGGCGCCGCCGGAGCCGTACGGGTTGCCCTGCGGCGGCTGCTGGCCGCCGTGCCCCTGGTGCGCGCAGGTGGTCGTGCCGAAGGTGCGGTTCACCGCGGTGCGCAGCTCGTGCGCGAGCAGCACGTGCACCAGCCGGTCGTCCACGAAGCGGGTGTCCTTCAGCGCCAGCCTGATCCCGTGCACCGCGTCGTCGGCGAGGCGGCGGGCCTCGGCGAGGGAGGTGCCGGTCGCGGTGAGCGGGTTCCACGCACCCGACGCGGCGTCAGATTCCTTGTCCTCGACGGCGTCCAGCAGATGCGCGAGCCGTCCGAAGAGCCGTCCGGCCTCGGCGAGCGGGGCCATGTTCTCGGGTCGGCCGGCGAGCACCGCGGTGTGCGCGAACGCGGCGGCGGTCGCCGTCTCGGTCGGCTCGGTGACGGCGAGGAGGGAGGTGCCGAGGCCGGCCAGTGCCTCGATGCCGGTCTGCCGGTCGACGGCGTCGACGAGGACCGCCGTGTCGAAGCCGAGGGCGGCACCCGAGCGTGCGCCCGCCCGGTCCCAGCCGGTGGCGACGCGCCGGGCGGCGGCGCCCACCGGCCTGCGGGCCAACACACCGTCCCCGTCCGCGACGTGGTCGCGCACCTTCGCCGAGGCGAGCACGAGCGAGACGGCGGCGGCGAGCTTTGCACCCTCGCCCCGGGCGACGGGCGCGGTGCGCATGGCGCGCAGCGGGCAGGGCCCGGCGGTGCGGCGCTGCGCGGGGGTGCGTTCGGTCTGAGCCTCCGTCAGGACCGAGACGATCAGGCCGTCGTAGTTCGTCACGATGCGGGCGAACTGGCCGTGGTCGGCGCGAAGTGCCAGGCAGAGCCCGCACAGGTGCGCCATCCACTCGGTCTTCAGCGCGTCTCCGAGCCGGTGCGAGCACGGCCGGACTATTCCGAACAAGAGGGTCCCCCGGGAGTCGTTCGACAGATCGGGGGCATCGTACCGACGGGGCCGTTCACCCGTACGTCCCCAACATCACCCGTCCGGCCCGACTTTTATATTTTGATCCCTTCATGCCCCCTGCGCAGCAGGAACCTTGACGAATCGCCACATCTTCTGCACCAGTACCGTCACGAATCCCCTGCGCGGCGGCTATCCGCTTGGCGCGCGATCCGCATGATGGACGACCATAGGGGTGCGGACACGACAGAGACCGCAGTGAGACCACTGCAGCAGCGGAAGGAGGCGTCCATGGGTTCGGTACGCAAGGCGAGCGCCTGGCTGGGACTCGTCGAGGACAACGACGGGCGTTACTACGACGACGAGTACGCCGAGGGCGCGGAGACAGGTGACGCATGGGTCACCGACCCGCGGGTGCGCGTGGCCTCCGAATCCGCGCAGCAGGAGGGCCGACGGATCGCCACGGTCTCCCCGGACGGCTTCCGGGACGCCCGGGGCATCGGTGAGCTGTTCCGCGACGGCGTTCCCGTCATCGTGAACCTCACGGCGATGGAGCCCGCCGACGCCAAGCGCGTGGTGGACTTCGCCGCGGGCCTCGCCTTCGGCCTGCGCGGGTCGATCGAGCGCGTGGCGACGCGGGTCTTCCTGCTGACCCCCGCCGACACGCAGATCGTCAGCGGGGATCCCTCCGGCCGTTCGCAGGACGGTTTCTTCAACCAGAGCTGAGCAGCTGGGCCAAGGGGGACCAGCGGCAGCGGGGGGAGCTCGCCGGCCGGTCCGTCACCGGTGTGCGGTCTACCGGAACGCGTCGAGGCCGGTGAGCGCCTTGCCCAGCACGAGCTGATGCATCTCGACGGTGCCCTCGTAGGTGAGCACCGACTCGAGGTTGGTCGCGTGCCGCATCACGGGGTACTCCAGGGAGATCCCGTTCGCGCCCAGGATGGTGCGTGAGGTGCGGCAGATCTCGATCGCCTCGCGCACATTGTTGAGCTTTCCGAAACTGACCTGCTCCGGCCGGAGCCTCCCGGCGTCCATCCGCCTGCCGAGGTGGTGGGCGAGCAGGATGCCCTTGTGCAGCTCGACGGCCATGTCGGCGAGCTTGGCCTGGGTGAGCTGGAAGCCGCCGATCGGCCGGCCGAACTGTTCGCGCGTCTTGGCGTACGCCACCGCCGCCTCGAAGCTGGAGCGCGCGGCGCCCATCGCACCCCACACGATCCCGTAGCGGGCGTGGCTCAGGCAGCTGAGCGGTCCGCGCAGGCCGGTGACCTCCGGCAGCACCGCGTCGGCCGGCAGGCGCACGTCGTCCATGACGAGTTCGCTGGTGACGCTCGCGCGCAGCGACCACTTGTGCGTGATCTCGGGCGCGGAGAAGCCGGGGCTGTCGGTGGGCACGACAAAGCCGCGGATGCCGTCGTCCGTCTGCGCCCACACGACCGCGACGCCGGCGACGGAGCCGTTGGTGATCCACATCTTGCGGCCGGTGAGCACCCAGTCGGAGCCGTCGCGCTTGGCGTAGGTGCGCATGCCGGCCGGGTCGGAGCCGTGGTCGGGCTCGGTCAGGCCGAAGCAGCCGATGATCTCGCCCGCGGCCATGCCCGGCAGCCAGCGCTGCTTCTGCTCCTCGGAGCCGTAGCGGTGGATCGCGTACATGGCCAGGGACCCCTGCACGGAGACGAGGGAGCGGATGCCGGAGTCGGCGGCCTCCAGTTCCAGGCAGGCCAGTCCGTACTGGACCGCCGTCGCGCCCGCGCACCCGTAGCCGTCGAGGGACATGCCGAGCGCGCCGAGGGAGCCGAGCTCGCGGGCCAGCTCGCGGATGCCGGGGAGCTCGCCGCGCTCGTACCAGTCGGCGATGTGCGGCAGGACGCGGTCGGCCGCCCAGGAGCGGACGGTGTCGCGGATGGCGAGGTCCTCGGCGTCGAGCAGATCGTCGATGCCGAGCGGGTCGGCCGGGTCGAAGGGCGGGAGCTTCGAGGGTGCGGACATGAGGTGGCCTCCGGCGGCTCTCCCGCAGCTCGGCGCTGCGGAACACTGGTGACGGACTCTCGAAAACTAGCAGCGCTAGTTACGACGGGAGCGACGTTACGGCCCAGTGTCCCGCGCGTCCAGACCCGCCGGCCCCGCGGCGTGCAGGTGCGCACAAGGCGACGGAATCCGCACCACCGGCCACGCCCGTGAGAAGGGCCTGGGTCAGGCCGGGCCCTTGGAGCTGCGGCCGGCCGGGACAGGGGCGGGAGGTGCCGTCGCGGGGCGCACGGTGGGCGCCTCCGGCCGGCGCGCCGCCGGCACATCGGCTTCGCGGCCCGGCTCCGCCGCGCACTCCATCACCCTCGGCAGCCGCAGCGCGGCGACCGCGCCGATGAGCAGCAGACCCGCGCTGACCAGCAGCGTGACGTGCAGACCGTTGACGAAGGAGTGGCGCGCGGTGGTGCGCAGCAGGTCACCGACAGGGCCGCCGATGCGCTCGGCCTCCTGGTACGCCTCGCCCAGCGAGTGCGCGGCCGCGGACGCCGCGGAGGCGGGCACCCCGGTGAGGGAGGCGACGGAGGGCCCGTACGCCGCGTTCATCACGCTGCCGAGCAGCGCGATGCCCATGCCGGCGCCGAGCTGGTAGGAGGTCTCGCCGATGGCAGCCGCTCCCCCGGCCTGCTCGGGCGGCGCCTCGCTGAGCATCGACTCGTACGCGGCGAAGAGCGTGGTCTGCAGGCCGAAGCCGAGCAGCACGAAGCCCGCGGTGAGCAGCAGCGGCCGGTCGTGCTGTCCCATCAGCACCAGCAGCAGCACGGCGGCGGCGGTCAGGACGAAACCCCAGCCGACCATCCGGCGCGGCCCGACGCGGCGCAGGGTGTACGAGCCGGTGGCGCCGGCGGCCATCGCCGCGAAGGTCAGCGGAAGCAGTCGCAGGCCGGTCTCCAGCGGGCTGAGGCCGAGGACCAGCTGGAGGTACTGGACCGCGATCAGCTCCAGTCCGACCAGCGCGAGCATCGCGAGGACGATGCAGCCGACGGACGTCGAGAAGGCGGCCCGCGCGAACATGCGCATGTCGATGAGCGGGTGCTCGCGCCGCTTCTGCCGCCGCACGAAGAACACGAGCAGCACGGCGCCGGCGAGCAGCGGCCCCACGGCCCTGATCTCGAGCAGTCCGTCGCCGGCGCCCAGCCGCTTGACCCCGAGGACCACCCCGAGCACGCCGGTGGCGGCCATCAGCGCGCCGAGGACGTCCCAGGGACCGTCGTGCCCGCCGCGGGACTCGGGCAGGAGCCAGCGGCCGACGGGCAGGATGAGGGCCATCAGCGGGATGTTGACGAGGAAGACCGAGCCCCACCAGAAGTTCTCGACGAGGAAGCCGCCGAGCACCGGGCCGGTGGCCGCGCCCACGGCGGCGACCGCGGTCCAGATGCCGATGGCCGTGGCCCGCTCGCGCCGGTCGGGGAAGACGGCGCGCAGGATCGAGAGCGTCGCCGGCATGATCATCGCTCCGCCGACACCCAGCAGGGCCCGGGCGGCGATCAGCACCTCGGGGCCGGGCGCGAAGGCGGCGACGGCGGAGGCGAGCCCGAAGAGGCCGTAGCCGATGAGCAGCAGCCGTCTGCGTCCGACCCGGTCGCCCAGCGTGCCGAACAGGATCAGCAGCGCGGCACAGACGAGGGGATAGGCGTCCACGATCCACAGCAGCTCGACACCGCTCGGACGCAGGTCCTCCGTGACCGCGGGAACCGCGACGTGCAGGACGGTCGCGTCGAGGGCGACCAGCAGCAGGCTAATGCAGAGGACTACCAGGACGACCCAGCGGTTGGCACCGCCGCCGGCGGCGCGCAGGCGTGCCCCGGCCGTGGTCGTCACGGACATGTACGAACCTCCCAGTGAAGCCTCGCGCTCGGTGGACCGGCCGGGGACGGTACTGCTGGCAGGTCCCGCAGGGCGGCCCGGCATCGACGGGCGAGTGAGCGCCAGCGTACGCGAGTTCCCGCGCGGTGCGCGTGGTCGATCTCTCACCACCCCCCGCGGCCGGTGTGGCGTACGCCACTCCGGCCGTGGTGAAGGCCTGGTGACGAGCCGTTCTGAACGGCACGGAAATTCCGCGCACTGCCCGGGTGAACCATTTTCGGCGCACGCCGTGAATCGCTCCGGGAAGACCGTCCGATAAATAGGGAACACGGTCACCGGTTTTTCCTGACGGGCCGTGAATTGAACTGGATCTGAGACAAACTCCACATCACATAGGCATCACGAAAGGAGTGGATGGACCTGACCGGGCACTCACTCGCTGTAACGTCGATTGCGTGCGTACCGACATCTTTGCCCGGCTGGACCGGGAGCCGGAACCGCCGAAGATAGAGATCCCGCGGATGAGCCGCACACGTCTCGCGCTCTTCGGCGGGACGTCCGCGTTCTACGCGGCCATCGTCGTCGCCGTACTGGCGTCGACCGGGCTCGTGGCCCTGGACTGGAAGCTGATGCTCTTCCGTCCTTACGAGCAGTGGCCCGAACAGCACGCGTTTCTCGATTACTTCGTCGTACTCGGCCAGCGCGGCCCGACGGCCGTCATGGTCGCGGCGTGGCTGGGCTGGCGCTCCTGGCGTCAGCACACCCTCAGGCCCCTGCTGGCGCTCGGCGCGGCTCTGCTGCTGCTGAACGTCACCGTGGGCGCGGTCAAGATCGGACTCGGCCGGCTCGGCCCCCACTACGCGACGCAGATCGGCTCCGCCGAGCTCTTCGCCGGCGGCGATATATTTCCTTCCGGACATACCGCCAATGCCGTGGTGACCTGGGGCATCCTGGCGTATCTCGCCACCACGCCCCGAGCCCGCCGGTACCTGTCGGCCCTGTCGGCCGTGGTCTCCCTCGGCGTGGGACTGACCACCGTCTACCTCGGTACGCACTGGCTGAGCGACGTCCTGCTCGGCTGGGCCGCCGGACTGCTGATCCTGCTGGGACTCCCCTGGTGCGAGCCGGTCATCGCCCGCGCCGAGCGGTTCATCCTGGCGCTGCGGGACCAGTGGCGCGCGCGCCGGACGCTGTCGCCCTCCCTGCCCGTCGCGGCGGGCGGCCCGAGGCAGACGGTGTTCCCGCCCCAGGTACCCGCGCCGACAGCGGACGACCCGTCGCGGGAGCCGGTGGCCATGGTCGGCGGTGCCCGGCCCGGCCCGCCGGGCGGCATGAGGACGACATCCCACCCGACCACGGCGCATCCGAAGGCGACGCACCCGCAGCGCCCGCATGCGGTGCGCTCCGAGCGCTCGCCGGTCACCCCGTCGGGCAGCAGGCGCCCGCCGCACTCGCGTCCGGTCACGGGCGGCTGAGCGAGCGGAACGGACACGGCGAAGGCCCCGGCACGTGTGTGCCGGGGCCTTCGCCGTGCGGGTCCTTGTGGCCCGGCGCCGCTTCAGCCCTTCCAGCAGCGGATGACCACGCCGTCGCGCACCTCGAAGTTGAGCCGGCCCACCAGGTACTCCATCGTGATGATGGCGCCGGGCGGAAGGGCTCTGACAGTCGTCCAGCCACGCTCACGCGCGCGCTGCTCGGCCGCCTGCGCGCCGAGGCCGACATAGGAATCGGGCGCGTCGTCGGGCTGCTCGTGAGGTGTCGGTATGGGTCCCATGCACTCCACCGTAGGCGGCAGCGGACGGTGACGGAAGGCGGGAAACCGATCACCCCAGCAGCCCCGAGTCCCTCACCGGTCACGCTTCTGTCACAGGATCTCGACATCCGTTCGGCCCTGCTCTCACGCGAACGTGTTCACCCGAACGGGCACTCCGCACGCGGTCGTCCATAATTCGGCGAGACATTGGAGATCACGCCGAAATTCCTGGCCGGAATTACCGGAGCGGTCGCCGGGCCGAATTGACACAGCAGAGGGTATTCACCGTTCCCTCACAGAATCCCCATCACCCGTTCCCGTGCCGTAATCGGCCCCGAACGCCAGAGCGCGCGAGAGACGGTCTCGTACCTCCCTGACGCGCTCGGTCAGCTCCGGCGGCTCGACCACCTCGAAGTCCACGCCCATCAGCATCACGTGGATCACCAGCACATCGAGACTGGCGGCGCCGGTGCGCAGCAGGCAGTGCGAGGCGTCGACGGCCTCCAGCACCCCGTCGGACGGGCCGATGGTCCGGGCCGCCTGCTCGGCCGAGGTGTGGAGCCTGATGACCGCCTGGGCCGCATACGCCCGGGTGGAGACGCCCTGGGAGACGTAGGCGGCCAGGTCGTCGGCCGGGGGCGTGCGCGGGGCGAAGCGGGGGCCGTGCGGGGGCTTCGGTGTGATCCGGTCCGCGCGGAACGTGCGCCAGTCGTTCCGGTCGACGTCCCAGGCCACGAGGTACCAGCGCCGCTCGGTGCACACCAGCCGGTGCGGCTCGACCGTGCGGCGGGTGGCGGAGCCGGCGTGGTCGAGGTACTCGAACCGCAGCCGCTCGCTGTCCCGACAGGCGTTGGCGAGCTCGGTCAGCACGGACGGGTCGAGCTGGGCCTGGGGCGCCCGCAGCATCGGCACGGTGAAGGCGTTGAGCGCGCTCACCCGGCGGCGCAGCCGTCCCGGGAGCACCTGCTCCAGCTTGGCAAGGGCGCGTACGGAGGTCTCGCCGATCCCCTCGATGCCATGGCCGGCCGCCGTCCGCAGGCCGACGGCGACGGCCACCGCCTCGTCGTCGTCGAGCAGGAGCGGCGGCAGCTCGGCGCCCGCGCCGAGCTGATAGCCGCCGCCGGTGCCGGGGCTGGCGTTCACGGGGTAGCCGAGCTCGCGCAGCCGGTCCACGTCACGCCGCACGGTGCGCGGCGTGACACCGAGCCGCTCGGCGAGATCGGCGCCGGACCATTCGCGATGGGCCTGAAGCAGGGACAGCAGGCGCAGCAGTCGTGCCGAGGTCTCCAACATGGGCCCGAGTCTGCCAGCGGTTGCGGACAGGTTCTGTCCTAGGGGGTGTCTCGGGCTCGCTGCGGTGGAGTCGTCGCCGGCGGCGCCCACGGGGCCGCCGGCGCCGAGCGAGCGTGGTGGCCGCTGCCACCGCCTCAAGGCGTGGCGATGCTGCCCCGCACAGCGGCCGCGAGGGACGCGGCGACGCCTACGGCCCGGTCACAGCCACCCGTGCCGACTCATGCGGCCCTCACCCAGCACGGTGCCGGGCCGGGAACAGCGCCCCCACCCGCAGGACCGCCCCCCGGCGCCGGCATGCCTGGCGCCCGAGGCGTGAGCACCCAGCAACTGCGACGCGCTACGCGCTCTGGCGCGCCCGGCGGATCGCGCCCGCGGCGGCGTGCCGCAGCGAGTAGGCGCCGTCGTAGAGCGCGCTCCCGCCGCGGTGCAGGGCCTCGCGCAGCGCGCCGCTCTCCCTGGGCTGCGGGCCGCGCGCGACGAGTTCGGCGAACAGCGCCTCGTGGCGCTCGCCTATTCGGGCCGGATCGAACCGTGCGGAGGCGGCGAGCGCCGCCTGCCCCGTGCGGCGGCGCAGTTCGTCGTCCTCGATCAGCGTGAGCAGCGCGCCGGCGATCGCGTCCACGTCACCGACCGGCACGAGCAGGCCGTCGACGCCGTGCTCGATGATCTCGCGCGGTCCGTTGGGGCAGTCGGTCGAGACGACCGGGAGGCCGCAGCGCATGGCTTCCACAATGGTCATGCCGAAGGACTCCAGGGCGGAGGTGACAGCACCTATCGAGCCCTTGACCCACTCGGACTCCAGCGAGTTCGCCGTGCCCATCAGGAAGACGTGGTCCTGCAGGCCGCGCCGTTCTATCAGGGCACGCAGGGCGTTCGTCTCGTTCCCGGTCGCGTCACCGCCGCCGTATATCCGCAGGCGCCAGTCCGGGCGGGCCGCGACCACCTGGGCGAAGGCCTCGACGAGCACGTCGTAGCGCTTGACGCGGGTGAGCCGGCCGGCCGCCACGACCCATTTGGCGACGGAGTCGGAGGGCGCGACCTTCGGTGCCGGCACGCTGTTGGGCACCGCTTCGATACGGACGCCGGGCAGAGCGAGCTGCTCACGGTAGGCGCGGGCGTCGGCCTCCGTGACCGTGGTGACAGCGTCGAGGGCCGCGTAGCGGTGGCCGATCTCGCGGCGCAGCCGGTGGCTGTGGCTGGCCAGCGTCAGATGCTCCTGGCCGATCCGTATGATGCCGCGCGGCGCCTGACGGGCGATGTGCACGTTGAGACCGGCTCGCGTGCCGACGACGACATCGGCCTCAAGCGAGGCCAGATGGGCCCCGATGCGGAGGTCGGTGAGGCGGCTGTACTGCCTGTGGCGGCCGTCCCCGCGCGGGAAGACCTTCGCGGGTTGCGCCGCGAGCGGGTCGTCACCGTCGTACGCGGGGCTCTTCCCGCGCAGGTCGACAAGGTGCTTCAGCGTCACGCCCGCCGGCGCGCCCATCCTGGGCTCTTCGCGGTGGCGGAAGACGGAGACGATCTCGACGTCGTGCCGTTCGGCCAGCGTCCGGGCGAGGTTGAACGTCGTCCGAATCGTTCCCCCGATGCCATAGGCGTTGTGGAGCAGAAAAGAAATACGCATGCCGCGCCGCGTCCCCCCGATGTGCCACACTCCCCCGGTCTGTGGGAGTGCCCCGGCTGAACTGTACTGGCGGGTCATGGCCGGTACGGGATCTGGGGCACCGTGAAGCAGTTGCGGGTCATCTCCCCGCCCTGCGTCACCCATCCCCGGCCGTCCTGCCGGCGCGCGACGGACAGACAGGCGCGGCGGGCCGTGGGCGGTTCTGCCAGACGCTCGAACGAGACGGGCAGCAGCAGACCGCGGGCCGTGTAGGGCTCGGGCCGCTGCACGAACCGCTCGACGCACGCCCTCGTCAGGTCGGCGGCGCAGGAGCGCGCGGCGTCGGCGAACCACATCGCCGCGGCCCAGCCCTCCAGCTGCCACTGGGACAGCGCGCCGCCCCTCTTGACGGTCCGTCGCATCACATCGCGGAACCCCCGTACGGCCGGGTGGCCGGTGTCCTCGTAGTTGCGGCTCGAACCGGTCACCCACAGGGAGTTGCGGCATCCGGGCGCCTCCTTGTAGTCGCGGGCCACGGACGAGGACCAGTTCTGGACGTTGGTGACCTTGGCGGTGACGTGCACGCCGATGTCGTCCATCGCCCTGCACAGCTGGGCGTTGCCGCGGGCGTCCAGGGCGTCGAAGACGACGTCGGCGCGGCTGCGGCCGACGTCGGCCGCGACGGCACGGAAGTTGGGCAGCGCGAATTCGACCTGCTCCGGCACCACGCGGTAGCCCTCCTTCTCCAGTCCGCCGACCAGCAGGCGGGCGTACGCGGCGGACGCGGCCTGGTTGCAGGAGACGACGGCGGCCGTACGGGCGCCTTCGGCATGCCTGAAGCAGCGGTAGACCTCGGTGCCGCCGTACAGCGTGCCGTCACAGCCCGGCGCCTCGGGCGGCCGGGCCGGGCGCGGGTCCGGCGGACGAGCGTTGACGTTCCTGCCCGGCCCGACCCGCCCCTGGCCTGCGGTGCGGCCCGCGCATCGCCCCGCCACGCCGCCGCACACCCTCCGCGGCCGCGATTCGGTGCGCCTTCACGCGTGACCCCTGCCGCATATCACCCGTTGACCCGTTATGAGCCGGGACCCGCCCGGCGCACATGATCAAGTCCGAGGAGCCTCCCGTGCCGCGCATGCTCGACGTCAGCGAGGACGTACGCGCCGAGATCGGCGACGAAGAAGCCGACCGGCTGCTCGCCGGCCACAACGCACCGGGCAGCTACGACTGCACCTCCTGCCGCACTCCGGGCGACTCCGAGCAGGAACGCACCAGCACCGTGCTGTTCGTCGGCGAGGAGACCGCCGTTCTCGCCTTCGCCCACGCCACCTGCATCCCCTCGCAGGTCGTCCAGGTCGCGGAGGACCAGCTCCAGGGCGCCGTCCGGTCCATCACCGGCGAGGAGCCTCGGATTCCGGGCGCGGCGCCCGATCAGGCGGTGCTCGGCGTGACCAGCGGTCTGATCCTGATCAACGGGGAGCTGCACCCCGCCCTCGTGGTCGAGCCGACCGCGCCCATCGCCCGCCCCGGCACCTCGGGCACCGCCGGAGACGAGTTCCTCCCGCTCCTCCTCGAGCAGGGCTTCCAGCCGGTCACCGACGTGAACCAGGTGCCGGGGCAGCTGCCCGGCTGGTCGGTGCTGGTGGCCATGGGGCAGCTGCACGCCGTGCTCCAGCCCGGCACGGGTGGCGGCGGTCAGGTCGCCTGGTGGCAGGCCCATCAGCCGCTCCAGGTCACCGAGGGCTGGCGTACGGCGGCGAACAGGACGCACACGGTGCTGGTGTTCGCGGCCCCGGTCGGCTCCATCGGCCAGCAGCCGCGCGAGGACCTGCTGCGCGACGCCCTGGAGAAGGCGGCTGTGGGCGGCCGCCTGGTGGGCGCCGCGATGCCGCTCGCCGGCACCTGACCGTTCCCCTGCCGATCCCCGGTCGGCACACCGCCCGCCGCCGGCCGCCGAGCCCGGGGCCGCGGCGGCACGCGGACGTACGCCGAGCGCCTTCCCGCACCCGGCGCGCGTCCGTGTGCCCGCACGGAGCCGCAAGGGCTTTCGTCCCCCGGAAGAATGCAGCTCGCCCCAGCCCGCATCCGCAGCTCTCCCGCGTCGTTGCAGGTACGTGCACTCATACGACCCCTCTCGCCAGCCGTACCAGAGCCAGATTCCCGCGATGCGCCCGGCGCGTGACGGATCGGCGGGCCCTTCGGCCACCCCGATCTACGACGCGCTGTACTCGGAGTACCTGCGGGCGTTCAAGACGCTGCCGGGTGACCGCAGCGGCGAGGAGGATCTCGGATTCCGGGCCTTCGGGGCGACGGGACTGCACAGCAGCCGGGGCGGCTTCAGCGGGCACGGCGGCTACGGCGGCCACACGGGTCATCTGAACACGTCCGCGCACCAGGGCCATTGGCAGCCGTACCACCAGGTCGGCCGGCACAGCGCTCCGCAGCCCGCCGCACTGCCGCCGGCGCCGCGCCGGGCGGTGTGACGCCGCCCGCGACATGAAGAAGGGGGCCGACGCCCGAAGCGTCGGCCCCCTTCTCACGTCCGCGTCACTTCTTGCGGCCGCGCTTCTCGCGCACCCGCACCGAGATGTGGATCGGCGTGCCCTCGAAGCCGAACTCCTCGCGGAGGCGGCGCTCGACGAAGCGCCGGTAGCCGTGCTCCAGGAACCCGGAGGCGAAGAGGACGAACCGGGGCGGCTTGGTGCCCGCCTGCGTACCGAACAGGATGCGGGGCTGCTTGCCACCGCGGATCGGGTGCGGGTGGGCGGCGACGAGCTCGCCGAGGAAGGCGTTCAGCCGGCCCGTGGGGACACGGGTCTCCCAGCCCGCGAGCGCGGTCTCGATCGCCGGAACCAGCTTCTCCATGTGGCGGCCGGTGAGGGCGGAGACGTTGACCCGCGGCGCCCAGGCAATCTGGCCGAGCTCGGTCTCGATCTCCCGCTCCAGGTAGTAGCGCCGCTCCTCGTCGAGGGTGTCCCACTTGTTGTACGCGATGACCATCGCCCGGCCCGCCTCGACGGCCATGGTGATGATGCGCTGGTCCTGGACGCTGATCGACTCACTCGCGTCGATCAGGACGACCGCGACCTCCGCCTTCTCCACGGCGGCGGCGGTGCGCAGGGAGGCGTAGTAGTCCGCGCCCTCCTGGAGGTGGACGCGGCGGCGGATGCCGGCCGTGTCGACGAACTTCCAGGTGACGCCGCCGAGTTCGATCAGCTCGTCGACGGGGTCGCGGGTGGTGCCCGCCATCTCGTTGACGACGACGCGCTCCTCGCGCGCGACCTTGTTCAGCAGGGAGGACTTGCCCACGTTCGGGCGGCCGATGAGGGCGATGCGGCGGGGGCCGCCGACGGCGTTGCCGAAGGTCTGTGCCGGGGCGTCGGGCAGGGCCTCCAGGACGGCGTCGAGCATGTCGCCCGTGCCGCGGCCGTGCAGCGCGGAGACGGGGTGCGGCTCGCCGAGACCGAGCGACCACAGGGCGGTGGCGTCGGCCTCGCCGCTCGGTCCGTCGACCTTGTTGGCGCACAGCACGACGGGCTTGCCCGCGCGGCGCAGCAGCTTGACGACGGCCTCGTCGGTGTCGGTGGCGCCGACCGTGGCGTCGACGACGAAGACGACCGCGTCGGCGGCCTCGATGGCGTACTCGGCCTGGGCGGCGACGGACGCGTCGATGCCGAGCACGTCCTGCTCCCAGCCGCCGGTGTCGACGACCTTGAAGCGGCGGCCCGCCCACTCGGCCTCGTACGTGACCCGGTCCCGGGTGACGCCGGGCTTGTCCTCGACGACCGCCTCCCGGCGGCCGATGATGCGGTTCACCAGGGTCGACTTGCCGACATTCGGGCGGCCGATGACGGCGAGGACGGGAAGCGGGCCGTGGCCGGCCTCCTCGATCGCGCCCTCGACGTCCTCGACGTCGAAGCCCTCTTCCGCGGCGAGCTCCATGAACTCCGCGTACTCGGCGTCGCCGAGCGCTCCGTGGTCGTGCTGGTCGTTCATGAAGTCCGTTCCTCGTTCGTCACTGGGCGGCTGTGCTCCGCTGCCCATTACTCAAGTCTCGCCCAGCGCCCGGTCAGGCGCTTGGCGTTTTCCAGGTGGGCGGTCAGCCGCTCCTGGATGCGTACGGTGGCGTCGTCCAGCGCCTTGCGTGTGCGCCGGCCACTGCTGTCCCCGGCCTCGAAGGCGTCACCGAAGACGATGTCGACCTTGCTGCGCAGCGGGGGCAGCGCCCGAATCAACCGTCCGCGGCGCTCCGTGCTTCCCAGCACGGCGACGGGCACGATGGGCGCGCCGCTGCGGACGGCGAAGTACGCCAGCCCCGCGCGCAGCGAGGCGAAGTCTCCCTCGCCCCGCGTGCCCTCGGGAAAGATGCCGAGGACGCCGCCGTTCTCCAGGACGCCGAGGGCGCTCGCGATGGCGGTGCGGTCGGCGCTCGTACGGTCCACCTTGACCTGCCCGATCCCGGTCAGGAACGGGTCCAGGGGGCCGATGAACGCCTCTTTCTTGATCAGGAAGTGCACGGGCCGGGGGGCGGTGCCCATGAGCATCGGCCCGTCGATGTTGTGCGAATGGTTCACCGCGAGGATGACCGGGCCTGCGGCGGGGACCCGCCAGGCGCCCAGGACACGCGGCTTCCACAGCCCGTACATCAGGCCGATGCCGATGCCTCGCCCGACGGCCGCGCCCTTCTCCGAGGGGACGGTCACTTGGCGGCCCGCTTCTCCGCACCCTCGGTCGCGCTCCGCCTCGACTCCGCTCCGGCCGAGTGCCCCTCGACCTGCGCTGCATCTCCGCCGCGCCGCTCCTCAACAAGGGTCACGACGCACTCGATGACCTGCTGGAGCGTGAGGTCGGTGGTGTCGACCTCGACCGCGTCGTCCGCCTTGGCGAGCGGGGACGTCGTGCGGCTGGAGTCGGCGGCGTCGCGCTTGATGAGCGCCTCGCGGGTGGCGGCGACGTCGGAGCCCTTGATCTCCCCGCTGCGGCGGGCGGCCCGCGCCTCGGGCGAGGCGGTCAGGAAGATCTTCAGGTCGGCGTCGGGGAGGACGGTGGTGCCGATGTCGCGTCCCTCGACGACGATGCCCTTCTCGGCGGCGGCGGCGATGGACCGCTGGAGCTCGGTGATCCGGGTGCGCACCTCGGGCACGGCGCTGACGGCGCTGACCTTGGCGGTGACCTCCTGCGTACGGATGGGGGCGGCGGCGTCCAGACCGTCGACGGTGATGGTCGGGGCGGCCGGGTCGGTGCCGGACTCGATGACCGGCTTGCCGGCGGCGCTCGCGACGGCGACCGGGTCGGCGACGTCGATACCGTTGCTGACCATCCACCAGGTGATCGCCCGGTACTGGGCGCCGGTGTCGAGGTAGCTCAGACCCAGCGCTGCGGCGACGGCCTTGGAGGTGCTCGACTTGCCCGTGCCGGAGGGGCCATCGATGGCGACGATCACGGATTCCACGGTGTCGGACACCTTTCGGGTTCGCGGGAGAGGGCGGCGGGACCGCCGAAGGCCCCGCCACAAGGTTACCGAGTGCCGGGCCGCCTCTTTACCCACCCGTGGCCGCGGGCTCCGGGCCCGCCCGCGGCCACGCACCGGGCTACTGCCGCAGCGCCCAGCCGCGCTCGCGCAGGGAGGCGCTGAGCACCGGTGCCGCGGCCGGTTCCACCATGAGCTGGACGACGCCCGCCTGCTGGCCGGTCGCGTGCTCGATGCGCACGTCCTCGATGTTCACGCCCACCCGGCCGGCGTCCGCGAAGATGCGGGCGAGCTCGCCGGGCTGGTCGCTGATGAGGACCGCGACGATCTCGTACGCCGCCGGTGCCGCGCCGTGCTTGCCGGGGACGCGGGCGCGGCCGGCGTTGCCGCGGCGCAGCACGTCCTCGATGCCCTGTGCACCGGTGCGCCGCTTGGACTCGTCCGCGGCCTGCAGCGCCCGCAGCGACTGGACCGTCTCCTCCAGGTCCGCGGCCACGCCGGCCAGCACGTCGGCCACCGGCCCGGGGTTCGCGGACAGGATGTCCACCCACATCCGGGGGTCGGACGCCGCGATCCGGGTCACGTCGCGGATGCCCTGGCCGCACAGCCGTACGGCGGTGTCGTCGGCGTCCTCCAGGCGCGCCGCGACCATGGAGGAGACCAGCTGCGGGGTGTGCGAGACAAGGGCGACGGCGCGGTCGTGGGCGTCGGCGTCCATCACGACGGGGACGGCCCGGCACAGCGCGACCAGTTCCAGCGCGAGGTTCAGGACCTCGGTGTGGGTGTCACGGGTGGGTGTCAGCACCCAGGGGCGGCCCTCGAAGAGGTCGGCGGTGGCCGCCAGGGGCCCGGAGCGCTCCTTGCCGGACATCGGGTGCGTGCCGATGTACGCCGACAGGTCCACGCCCATGGCCTCCAGCTCGCGGCGGGGTCCGCCCTTGACGCTGGCGACGTCGAGGTAGCCGCGGGCGAGGCCGGCGCGCATCGCCTCGGCCAGCGCGGTGGCGACATGCGCGGGCGGCACCGCGACGACGGCGAGGTCCACAGGCCCCTCGGGCGGCTCGTCGGTGCCCGCGCCGAGCGCGGCGGCCGTACGGGCCTGGGCCGCGTCGTGGTCGACGAGGTGCACCTGGACGCCGCGTCCCGCGAGGGCGAGCGCGGCGGACGTGCCGATCAGTCCGGTTCCGATGACGAGCGCGGTTCTCACTGGGCCATGTCCTTGCGGTGTTCTTGCCTGGGTGACGCGGAGCGTGGTGCCTGCGGCTTCTCGAGCCTGCTGCGGTCAGCCTAGTCAGCGCGCCCGGGCCCGGCCGCGACGACCGCTCCCCGAGACGCCCGCCCCCCGGGCCTGCGCTACAACTGGCGCATGCTCTTTCATGTCGTGCCGGTGGACGAGTGGACCGCCGACGTCGCCGGCCCGTACGCGCCGGCCTCCCTCGCGTCCGAGGGCTTCGTGCACTGCTCGGCGGACGAGTCCGCCGCGCTCGCCGTCGCGGACGGCCCGTACCGCGAAGTGACGGACCTGCTGGTGCTCGTCATCGACGAGTCGCTGCTCACCGCCGAGGTCCGCTGGGAGGGCTCGCGGGACATGCTCTTCCCCCATGTGTACGGCCCGGTCGAGCGGGCGGCCGTGACAACGGTGCTCGCCGTACGGCGCGACGAGGACGGTCACGCCCTCGATCTGACGCCCTGGGTCTGACCGCGCGGCGCGCCCCGTGGCTGGGCCGGGGGACGGACATGCCCGCGCGGGTGCTTCACCAGCGGTGCCGGGAGCGCGAGGATGCTGGTGCCCCGGTGGCCGGGGCGAGGAGCGTCCCGAACCGAAGGAGAGTGGCATGGACACGCGCCGAAGGTCGGTCCTGGCGGCGGGAGCGGCGGGGGCCGTCGCACTGGTGACGGGCTGCGGGGACGGGGACGGGGGCGGGGGCGGGGACGGAGGCGACGCGCCCGCCACCCAGGCCCCCGCCGGCGAGGAACTGGCAAAGACGGCGGACGTCCCGGTCGGTGGCGGCACGATCTTCAAGGAGCAGGAGGTCGTGGTGACGCAGCCGACCGCCGGGCAGTTCAAGGCGTTCTCCGCGATCTGCACGCACCAGCGGTGCACGGTCAGCTCGGTCGGCGACGGTCTCATCAACTGCGCCTGCCACGGCAGCAAGTTCCGCATCGAGGACGCCTCGGTGGCCGCGGGGCCGGCGACCAGTCCGCTGCCGGCGAAGGAGATCACCGTCTCCGGGGACTCGATCCGGCTGGCCTGACCGGCCTGTCGTAGCCTCTCGCGCATGACTCCCGAGACGCTCGTCCGCGACCACACGATCTACTCCTGTGTCATGGGGTCGCGGGCGTTCGGTCTGGCAACGGAGTCCAGCGACACCGACCGCCGCGGGGTCTTCCTCGCCCCGACGGCGCTGTACTGGCGCTTCGCCAAGCCGCCGACGCACGTCGAGGGTCCGGCTGAGGAGCAGTTCTCGTGGGAGCTGGAGAGGTTCCTCGAACTGGCCCTGCGCGCCAACCCGAACATCCTGGAGTGCCTGCACTCCCCGCTCGTCGAGCACGCCGACGACACGGGCCGCGAACTGCTCTCCCTTCGCGGAGCGTTCCTGTCCCGCCGGGCGCACGAGACGTTCGTGCGGTACGCGGACGGGCAGCGCAGAAAGCTGGAGGCGGACGCACGGCAGTACGGCACGCCCCGCTGGAAGCACGCCATGCACCTCCTCCGCCTGCTCACCAGCTGCCGCGACCTGCTGCGCACGGGCGAGCTGGTGATCGACGTCGGCGCCGAGCGCGACCGGCTCCTGGAGGTCAGGCGGGGCGAGGTGCCGTGGGAACGGGTCGAGTCGTGGATGACCCGCCTGTCCGAGGAGGCCGACGCGGCGGCCCCCACCACCCCGCTTCCACCGGAACCGGACCGCGCCCGGGTGGAGGACTTCCTGGTGCGGGTGCGGAAGGCATCGGCGGGGTGAGGCGGCGCGTCAGTACGTCTCTTCGGCCCGTTGGGCGGCCAAGGCGCCCGTGAGCGGTGCGCCCTCGGTGCCGCGGCGCACCCGCCGAAGGACCTCCATGGTGATGTCGGGGTCGTTCTCCATGCGCGTCCTGGTCACGAGCCGGCTCAGGGCTGCGAACGCGGACGGCTCGTCCGGGAGCTCCGTCCTGTCATGCGATGCGTCCAGCGCCGCGTGGAGCGCCTCGACGTCCCTCCGGACCCGTGCCTCGTCGAGGCCGACGGCCGAGCCGTGCTCGGCCTCGGACTTCGCGGCTATCAGCTCCGGCACGTACCCCGGCGCGGGCACGTGGCCGAGCAGTGTGGGCAGATGGGCCTCGACCTCGCCGCTGCGCATCACGTGAATGCCGGTCAGCAGCGCGCGGAACGTGTACAGCAGCGGCTTGAGTTCGCCGGTCCTCTCGAACAGCCGCCACTGCGTCCGCGCGAAGCCGCGGTAGTGATGCGCGTGGTGACGTGTCAGTACGCCCGGTGCCAGCGACACGAGCTCCGCGTGCGCCTCGGTCGTGGCGACGACGAGCGGCGACAGCAGCTGCTCCAGCACATAGCCGTTGCGCCGCAGCATCAGCCGGACGAACTTGCGCAGGTCGTGCGTGACCAGGTCCATCTCGACGCCGTCGCGCTCCCACATCCGCGTGGTCGTCTCGTCCGGCTCGTGCAGTCCGACGAGATCGGCGATGGGCAGCAGATGCGCACCTCGCAGATCCACGTCCGAGTCCCGGGACGGGAATCCGTACAGGTGCGCCCCGGAGACCGTGGCGAAGACGAGGTGGCCGGGCTGCGGCGGCACGGCCGTGGCGAGGTCGGTCAGGTTGAGCTGATCGGTCATGGATCAAGCGTCCCAGAGCGCCCCCAGCGCCAGCAGCTCATCCCCGTACTCGATCCGCGCCGCCCACTCCTCCGGCCACGCGTCCGCCCCCAGGTGCGCCCCCGCGAACGCGCCCGCCAGGCAGGCCAGTGAGTCCGAGTCGCCCTTGGTGCAGGCCGCGCGGCGCAGGGCCGTCAGGGGCTCCTCGGGGAACATCAGGAAGCACAGCAGCGACGTCGCCAGCGCCTCCTCCGCGATCCAGCCGTCGCCCGTGGCCAGGCACGGGTCCAGCTCCGGCTCGGGCGAGCGCAGCACGGTCGCCAGCCGTTCCAGGACCTGCAGGCACTCGTCCCAGCCGCGGGCGATGAAGGCCTCGGGCGTCGGGTCGTGGGAGTAGGTCCACAGGTTGCCGAGCCAGCGCTCGTGGTACCGGCTCCGGTTCTCGTAGGCGTACGAGCGCAGCTGTCCGACCAGGCCGGTCGGCTCAGCGCCCTGCGCCAGCAGGTGGACCGCGCGTGCCGTCAGGTCGCTCGCCGCGAGTGCCGTGGGGTGCCCGTGCGTGAGCCCGGACTGCAGCTGCGCGGCGCCCGCGCGCTGGTCCTCGGCGAGGCCGGGTGCGAGACCGATCGGGGCGACGCGCATGTTGGCGCCACAGCCCTTGGAGCCGATCTGGCTCGCCGCCTGCCAGGGGCGGTCGCCGTCCAGCTTCCGGCAGGCGACCAGGCAGGTGCGGCCGGGGGCACGGTTGTTCTCCGGCGAGCGGTACCAGTCGACGAACTCCTCGCGCAGCGGACGCTGGAGCCGGGATCCGACGAGCGGCCCGCGCTCCATGGCGGTGCGCAGGGCCCGGCCGAGCGCGAGCGTCATCTGGGTGTCGTCGGTGACGAAGGCGGGCTCGGGCAGTTCCATCTCCCGCCACGGACCGCACTTGGCCAGGATCGAGGGAACGTCGTTGAACTCGGTGGGGAAGCCCAGGGCGTCCCCGAGGGCGAGGCCGACGAGGGAGCCCGTGGCGGCCTGCTTGGCGGTGGTCATGGCCGGCGTCCTTCCGGTCGCAGGAGTGGTGGGCGCAGTGCGGAGGCGGAGCCGGCCCGGTAGAGGGCGGCCGGCTTCCCCCGGCCGCCGGTGCGGCGCGGGCCGCCCTCGGCGGGCTCGACGAAGCCGGGGGTGGCGAGGACCTTGCGCCGGAAGTTGGGCCGGTCGAGCTCGACGCCCCAGACCGTCTCGTACACCTGCTGCAGTTCGCCGAGCGTGAACCGCGGCGGGCAGAAGGCGGTGGCCAGGCAGGTGTACTCGAGCTTGGCGCCGATCCGGTCGTGGGCGTCGGCGAGGATGCGGTCGTGGTCGAAGGCGAGGGGGGCGGCCCGGCGGAGGGGCGCCCAGCGGGCGCGGGCGGCGTCGCCGCCGCCGCGTGGTTCGGGCAGGTCCGGGACGAGCGCGGTGAACGCGACGGAGACGACGCGCATCCGCGGGTCGCGGTCCGGTTCGCTGTAGGTGCGCAGCTGTTCCAGGTGCAGGCCGGCCGCGCTGCGCTCGGACAGGCCGGTCTCCTCGGCCAGTTCGCGGCGGGCAGCGGTCTCGGCGGACTCGTGGGGTAGGAGGAAGCCCCCGGGCAGCGCCCAGGCGCCGCGGTAGGGCTCCTGCCCCCGTTCGACGAGCAGGACGTGCAGCTCGCCCTCGCGGACGGTGAAGACGGCGAGGTCGACGGTGACGGCGAAGGGCGGGAAGGCGCCCGGGTCGTAGCCCTGCATCAGCGCCGCTCCGGCAGAGGGTCGGCGAGGTCCCAGCCCTCGCCGATCAGCGTGTCGACGGCCGCGACGGCCCGTTGGAGCCGCTGCTCGTGCGGTCCGGTGAGCTCGACCGTACGGCGGTCGGTGCGGGCCAGCTCATCACGGAAGCGGCCGGTCATCCAGGGTCGCAGGTGCTCGCCGTCGCGCAGGCCGTCGTCCTCGAAGGCGACGCCCTCGTGGTCGGTGAGGAGCCACAGGTGCTGGGTCCGGGGCTCCGGGTCGGCGGGATAGGGCAGGCCCGTGTACCGCTCGTGCCAGATCGTCGTCGCGAAGGCGTCGGTGTCGCAGAAGACGACCGGGGAGCCGGAGCGCGCGGCCTCCTCCTCCAGCTCGGCCTGGCGGCGGGCGATCAGCGGGAACTCCTCGGAGGCGAAGGCGACCTCCGACCAGTCGGCGCCCGGCCGCGCGGCACGCAGCGCGGCGAGTTTGCGCTCGCTGAACTCCCGCCCGTACTCGGGGACGTACCGGGTCCGCGCCCATACGCCGCCGCGCCCCCGGTAGTGCTCGGTGAGCGCCTCGGCCATGGTGGTGGTGCCGGTCGACTCGGCGCCGACGACGACCACGCGGCGGGCGAGAGCGGCGCGCACGGGCGCCTGAAGGAAGTCCCAGCAGCCGACCGGGTCCTTGCGCACGGCCGTGCCGGAGACTGGGTGGCGGACGCGGTCCGGGTCGACGCACACGGACGCGGCGCCGAAGCGCCGGCCGAGTTCGTCGCCGTACGCCTCCGAGGTGAAGACGGCGTCCACGGGTTCGGGGACGGCCGTGCGGAAGACGGCCATGTGGGCGTCCCAGACGGCGGGATCGGTCACGTCCACCGGGATGTCGTCCACGGCCCCGACGACGCGCACGTCCGGGTGGACCTCGCGCATCCAGGCGACGCGGTCCGCGAGCGGGACGCTCTCCACGGAGGAGGCGCACACGAGCACGGTGAGCCGGTCGCAGCGTCCGGCCGCGGTGCGGACGAGATGGTGGTGACCGGTGTGCGGCGGATAGAACTTTCCGAGGACCAGCCCGTGTCCGAAGCGGCTCATGCGACCGCCTCCGCGGCCCGCTCCCGCTCTGTGACCGCGTCACGCGACCAGTTGCGCAGGCCGATGACGCAGAGCGTCAGGAAGCCGACGTACAGCAGGGAGGTCAGGTACAGCTCCTTGTAGGCGTACAGCGGGATGTACACGACGTCGGCCGCGATCCACAGCCACCACGACTCCAGGCGCTTGCGGCACTGGCCGTAGGTCGCCATCAGGGACAGGGCGGTGGTCAGCGCGTCCCAGAAGGGGACGGTGGAGTCGGTGGCGCGGTCGAGCAGGAGGGTCAGCGCGAGGGTCCCCGTCACCCCCGCCGCGAGCAGCCACGTCCACTCGGTGCGGGTGGTGCGCCGCACGGGCAGCGTGCCGGAACCTGGTCCACCCCCGTGGGTCCAGGTCCACCAGCCGTACACGGCGAGGGTGATGAAGACGACCTGCAGGCCGGCGTCGGCGTACAGGCCCGCTTGGGAGAACAGCAGGATGAACAGGAGGTTGTTGGCGATGCCGATGGGCCAGTTGGCGATGTGCTGGCGGGCGACGAGCCAGACGCAGAGCGCGCCGCTGCCGAACCCGAGGAACTCGATCCAGCTCACCGGAGTGCCGATCACGGTGAACAGCGGCTGCTGCAACGGTTCGACGATGTCCGCGAGACTCATGCCCGCCCCCTTAATAGTCAGATTGACTATAAACGGCGGCGGGCGGCGGCCACAAGACGGAAAGAGCCCGCGACCGAGAACGGTCGCGGGCTCCTGCGTCGGTTTGCGCTACTACAGGCCGACTTCCTTCATCAGCATGCCGACCTCGGTGTTGGTCAGCCGGCGCAGCCAGCCCGACTTCTGGTCGCCGAGCGTGATCGGCCCGAACGCCGTGCGTACGAGCTTCTCGACCGGGAATCCGGCCTCGGCCAGCATGCGGCGCACGATGTGCTTGCGGCCCTCGTGCAGGACCACCTCGACGAGGTAGTTCTTGCCGGTCTGCTCGACCACCCGGAAGTGGTCCGCCCGGGCGTAGCCGTCCTCGAGCTGGATGCCCTCCTTGAGGCGCTTGCCGACCTCACGGGGCAGGGGGCCCTGGATGGCCGCCAGGTACGTCTTCTTCACGCCGTACTTGGGGTGGGTGAGGCGGTGGGCCAGCTCGCCGTGGTTGGTGAGCAGGATGATGCCTTCGGTCTCCGTGTCGAGCCGGCCGACGTGGAACAGCCGCGTCTCGCGGTTGGTCACGTAGTCGCCGAGGCACTGGCGGCCGTCCGGGTCCTCCATGGTGGAGACGACGCCGGCGGGCTTGTTCAGCGCGAAGAAGAGGTACGACTGGGTCGCGACGGTCAGGCCGTCGACCTTGATCTCGTCCTTCTCGGGATCGACGCGAACGCCCTGCTCCAGCACGATCTCGCCGTTGACCTCGACACGGCCCGCGTCGATCAGCTCCTCGCAGGCCCGGCGGGAGCCCATGCCGGCGCGCGCGAGCACCTTCTGGAGCCGCTCGCCCTCCTGGTCCCCGAAGGTCTTGGGGGTCTTGATCTCCGGCCTGTTCTCGTACCGCTCGCGGTTGCGCTGCTCGGCACGGGCCTCGTACTCGCGCGAGCGGGCGGGCGCGGTGCGGCCGCCGCCACGCTGGGGGGACTGCTTCGGGCCGCCCTTGGCACCGCCGCGTGCCGCGCCGCCGCGGCCCTTCTTCGGGCCGTCGGAGGGCGTGCCCACGTCGTAGCGGCGCTCCTCGGGACGGGGCTTGCGGGGCCTGCCCTGCTTGTCGTCGCGGTTGTTGCCGGCACCCCGGTAGTTGCCGCGTCCGCCGCCACCGCTGCTGCCGCGGCTGCCGCTGTTGCCACCACGGCTCCCGCCGTTGTTTCCGCTGCTGTTCCTGCCGCTGCTGCTTCGCATCAAATTTCCGTCTTGTCGTCTGCGTCCTCACGATCCGGTGCATCCGGATCGAACGACGGGAGCCCTTCCTGCGTCTCCGCCTCGATCGCGTCCGCCTCGGGGAGGAAGGGCGCGAGCTCCGGGAGCTCGTCCAGGCCGCGCAGGCCCATCCGCTCCAGGAAGTAGTTCGTCGTCCTGTACAGGATCGCACCTGTTTCGGGTTCCGTGCCCGCCTCCTCGACCAGACCCCGCTGGAGGAGGGTGCGCATGACGCCGTCGCAGTTCACTCCGCGCACCGCGGAGACGCGTGAACGGCTGACCGGCTGGCGGTACGCGACGACCGCGAGCGTCTCCAGGGCGGCCTGCGTGAGCCGGGCGTGCTGGCCGTCGAGGACGAAGCGCTCGACGGCCGCGGCGTGCTCGGGGCGGCTGTAGAACCGCCAGCCGCCCGCGACGAGCCGCAGCTCGAATCCGCGCCCCTGCACGGTGTACTCGTCCGCGAGCTCCCGCAGGGCGTCGGCCACGGCCCTGCGGGGCTGCTCCAGCACCTTGGCGAGGTGCTCCTCGGTGGCGGGCTCGTCCACGACCATGAGGACGGCCTCCAGCGCGGGCTTGAGCTCGCTCACTGCTTCTCCTCCACAACCTGGTCGAACTCGTCCGTGACAGTCACCGCCGCGGCCTGGTCCCCGGCCGCCCAGGTGACGGTCAGTTCCCCGAGCGCCTCCTCCTGGTCGAGGACGAGGGCCTTCTCGCGGTACAGCTCCAGCAGGGCCAGGAAGCGCGCGACGACGGTCAGGGTGTCGTCGACGCCCTCGGTCAGCTCGCGGAAGGTGGCCCTGCCGCGCTCCCGCAGCATGCCGATGACCAGCTCGGCCTGCTCGCGGACGCTGACGAGGGGCGCGTGGATGTGGTCCACGTACACCTGCGGCCTGGGCTTCGGCTGCATGGCCTTGACGGCGAGCTTCGCGAAGCCCTCGGCGCCGATGCTGATGACGACGTCGGGCAGCAGCTCGGCGTGCTGCGGTTCGAGCCCGACGGTCCGCGGGAAGCGCCGGGCCTCGTCGTCGAGCCTGCGGTCGAAGATCTCGGCGATCTGCTTGTACGCGCGGTACTGGAGCAGCCGCGCGAAGAGCAGGTCCCGCGCTTCGAGCAGCGCGAGGTCTGCCTCGTCCTCCACCTCGGCGGCGGGCAGCAGCCGGGCGGCCTTGAGATCGAGGAGCGTGGCGGCGACGACGAGGAACTCGGTGGTCTGATCGAGATCCCAGTCGGCGCCCATGGCGCGGATGTGCGACATGAACTCGTCGGTGACCTTGGAGAGGGCGACCTCGGTGACGTCGAGCTTGTGCTTGGCAATGAGCTGGAGGAGAAGGTCGAAGGGCCCTTCGAAGTTGGCGAGCCGCACGGTGAACCGCCCGTCACCGCCGGAGGCGGTGTCCTCACCGGCACCGTCGCGCGAGCCCGGCGCCGCGCCCCCGTCGTGGCCTCCGGGCTCACCGGTGCCGCGCGGCGCACGCGCGGGGGACGCGCTGACGCCGGCGCCATCCGCTCCGGCCGGGGCGGGAGCCGCCCCCGCCACCGCGGACTCCCCCGTTTCGGGAAGGGGCGGGGCCGGGGAAACAACCGCCGTCGCCTCGCGCGGCGCGAGCTCGCCCGCGCGCAGACCCGGCGCCACCTCGCGCGGCGTGTCCGCCTCGGAGGCCGCGGCCTCCCCCGCATCGCCGCGCAGCGCACGCGCCGCGGAGCCCGGGGGCGTGCCCCCGGTTTCGGGAAGGGGCGGGGTGGGGGAAACAACCGCCTCCGGCGCCTCGGCCTCCCCCGCATCGCCGTGCAGCGCACGCGCCGCCGGGCCCGGGGCCTCGCCCGGTCCGTCGCTCGCAGCGGGGGCCGGGGGCATGCCCCCCCTTTCGGGAAGGGGCGGGGTGGGGGAAACCGCCGTACCCGCCGCCGGTCCCGTGCCCGGGCCCCGGCCCAGCGCGCGGCGGCGGGACGGGCGGGACGTTTCGTCGGTCGGGGGCATCGTGGTCCAGGAACAGGCAGCGGCGCAGGCGGGCAGGCCCGCAGGCTACCGCGTCAGCGACCGCGCAGGCGCCGCACCAGGATGCTCGCGTCGCCGCGCTGCTCCAGGTCCGCCAGCACCACCGCCACCGCCTCGCGGACGATGCGCCCGCGGTCGACGGCGAGGCCGTGCTCGCCGCGCAGCACCAGCCGCGCGTGCTCCAGGTCCATCAGTTCCTCGGCGGACACGTAGACCGTGATCTTCTCGTCGTGCCGTTCACGGCCGCTGGGCCTGCGGTTGGCGCCGCGCCCGCGTCTGCGCGTGGCGCCCGCGGCCTCCGGGTCGGCCGCCGGCGCCCGGCGCCCCTTCGCGGCGGGCGCCGCCTCCGCGGCCTGGGCGCCCCGGCTGCGTTCCTCCCCCGGAGCATCGGTCTCGGCCGCGGCAGAGTGCTCCTGCGAACGGGACGCCGGCGTGCCGTCCGCCGCCGGGTCGCTCTCCCCCGCCGGCGCCGGCACCCGCGGCTCACCGTTCGTCTGCCTGCGCGGGGTCGACGCCTGCAGCGCCGTGCCCCCGGTCGTACGGAACAGCTCGTCGGCCCCGGGCAGACTCACTCGGCGTGACACCGGGCGAGCACCTCCCTGGCGAGCTGGCGGTAGGCGGCGGCGCCGACGGAGTTGGACGCGTAGGTGGTGATCGGCTCACCGGCGACCGTGGTCTCCGGGAAGCGCACGGTCCGGCCGATCACCGTGTGGTAGACGTGGTCGTCGAAGGCCTCGACGACCCGCGCCAGCACCTCGCGGCTGTGCACGGTGCGGGAGTCGTACATCGTGGCGAGGATGCCGTCGAGCTCCAGCTCGGGGTTGAGCCGCTCCTGGACCTTCTCGATGGTCTCGGTCAGCAGCGCGACACCGCGCAGCGCGAAGAACTCGCACTCGAGCGGGACGATCACCTTGTGAGCCGCCGTCAGCGCGTTGACGGTCAGCAGGCCGAGCGAGGGCTGACAGTCGATCACGATGTAGTCGTAGTCGGACATCAGCGGCTTCAGCGCACGCTGCAGCGTCGACTCGCGTGCGACCTCGCTCACCAACTGCACTTCCGCGGCGGAGAGATCGATGTTGCTCGGCAGCAGGTCCATGTTGGGCACGGCCGTCTTGAGCAGCACCTCGTCCGCGGACATGCCGCGCTCCATGAGGAGGTTGTAGACCGTCAGGTCCAGTTCCATGGGGTTGACCCCGAGCCCCACGGACAGCGCGCCCTGCGGGTCGAAGTCGACGAGGAGCACCCGCCGTCCGTACTCCGCGAGTGCCGCGCCCAGGTTGATGGTCGACGTGGTCTTGCCGACGCCGCCCTTCTGGTTGCACATCGCGATGATCTTCGCGGGACCGTGATCGGTCAGCGGGCCCGGGATCGGGAAGTACGGCAGGGGGCGCCCGGTGGGGCCGATCCGCTCGCGGCGCTGGCGGGCAGCGTCGGGCGCGAGGGTGGCCGCGTATTCGGGATCGGGCTCGTACTCGGCGTCGGGGTCGTAGAAGTGCCCTTCGGGGACTTCCTCGTAGGCGGCGAAGTGGGTGGACTCTCGGCCACTCTCGTTGCCGGCCATGGCGTTCACGTGTTGGCCGTCCATCATCTTCATCGTGTGGGGTGTCGTCATGTGCGTCGTGTGCTGGTGCGTCGCGTGCGTCGCGAAGGGGCGGACAGCGACGGAGCCGACAGCCTCGAGACCGGACGACGGGCCCGGGCCCGCCGCAGCCGTTCCTGGTTGACCACCCCCGGGAGTAAATGTCGACTCATTCACAAGTCGTCTTACCTCCTTGGACGTGACCAGGAAACTTATCGATAGGTCAGCGTGGCACCATGCCGACGGTTGGCGACTCTATGGCGTGTCACCGGTCCGCAGCAACACAATCCGCCGGACCCGGCCCGATGTGTCGGCAATCGAACACCCCGCTGTCAAGGGCGCAGAGCCCTTTCCGCATGCTCCCGAGCGCTGGTTTCAGGGGTGGGCGAAACGGTTAAAGGGTTACGTTCGAGGCGAGTTGAGCGAGCGTCGCGATCCGGTCCCGGACACGCGTCCGGCCGGACCTTGCGGGCAAGGTCCGGCCGGGCGCGTGATGTTGACGACGTCGGTTGACTCGTCAGCCGAGCAGCTCGCTCAGCTCGATGCTCTCGAGGCCGTGCGCCTCGGCGACCTCCTTGTAAACCACCTTGCCGTCATGGGTGTTGAGACCCTTGGCGAGGGCGGCGTCGCGGCGGAGCGCCTCGACCCAGCCGTTGTTGGCCAGTGACACGATGTACGGAAGCGTGGCGTTGGTCAGCGCGTACGTGGAGGTGTTGGGCACCGCGCCGGGCATGTTGGCGACGCAGTAGAAGACCGAGTTGTGGACGGCGAACGTCGGCTCGGCGTGGGTGGTCGGACGCGAGTCCTCGAAGCAGCCGCCCTGGTCGATTGCAATGTCGACAAGGACACTTCCGGGCTTCATCTTGGCGACGAGCTCGTTGGTGACCAGCTTCGGGGCCTTGGCGCCCGGGATGAGGACGGCGCCGATGACGAGGTCGGCCTCGATGACGGCCTTCTCCAGCTCGTAGGCGTTGGAGACGATCGTCTTCACCTTGGTGCCGAAGATCTTGTCGGCCTCGCGGAGCTTGTTGATGTCCCGATCGAGCAGGGTCACGTGGAAGCCCATGCCGACGGCGATCTGGGTGGCGTTCCAGCCGGAGACGCCGCCGCCGATGACGACGCACTCACCGGCGTGGGTGCCGGGGACACCGCCGGGGAGCACACCACGGCCGCCGACCGAGCGCATCAGGTGGTAGGCGCCGACCTGCGGGGCCAGCCGGCCCGCGACCTCGGACATCGGGGCGAGCAGCGGCAGGGCGCGGTTCGCGGTCTCCACCGTCTCGTAGGCGATGGCGGTGGTGCCGGACTCCAGCAGCGCGTCCGTGCACTCCTTGGAGGCGGCCAGGTGCAGGTACGTGAAGAGGGTCTGGTCCTTGCGGAGGCGGTGGTACTCCTCCGCGATGGGCTCCTTGACCTTCAGCAGCAGATCGGCGGTCGCCCAGACCTCGTCGGCGGTGGGCAGGATCTGCGCACCGGCGGCGACGTACTCGTCGTCCGTGATCGAGGAGCCGACACCGGCGTTCTGCTCGACGAACACCTGGTGGCCGTTGCGCACGAGCTCGTGCACGCCGGCAGGGGTGATGGCCACCCGGAACTCGTTGTTCTTGACCTCGCGGGGGATACCGACCTTCACGTCGATCACGGTCCTTGGCTCAGGGGATGTTTCGGTCAATGCCATAGATACCCAGCCGCACAGGGCGCACCGGGACACACCACGAGATGACGTGGTGCAGCCAGTCTAATGAAGGATTTCTCGCTGTCTAGCCTTGCAAAGCATTAATCTTCTTCGAACCCACTACGGATTTCGTAGGTGGAACCCTCGGTTCCAAGCAGTCTTTCCGAAGCGAGGCGGTGCAGCTGGGCCGCGGCCGGATCGCCCAGGCGGTCGAGTGTGTCGGCCAACCTCAGCTGCAGCGCGGCCTGCAGGCGTACGTCCCCGGCCCGCCGCGCCCGTTCCACGGCCTCGCGGCAGGTGTGCAGCGACTCCTCCGGCCGACCCGCGTACCCCTGCACCCGGGCCGCCTCGCTGAGCGCCCGTGCCTGGGCCGGGACGTCGCCGAGCCTGCGGTATCCGGCGGCCGCCGCCCGCCAGCTGCGCAGCGCTTCTCCGTAGCGGCCCGCGTAGGTGTGCGCGGTGCCGAGGCGTCCGTACAGGCGGGCCTCGTCGGCCTGCTCACCGCGCGCCTGGCGCTGCGCGAGCGCCCGGCCGTACCAGTCGGCCGCACGCTGCCAGTCCCCCAGCTCCTGGTAGGCGCCGCCGACGGATTCCATCGCGCGGCCGGTCGCATACGCGTCGTTCGCGGCGCGGCCGGCCTCCAGCGCGGCCCGGTAGCGGGCGAGTGCGTCCTCGGTGCGGCCGGTCCTGGCGTCCAGGTCGCCGAGGTTCAGCAGCGCCGCGGCCTGCTCCCGGTGCAGGCCGCGCCGCTCGGCGACGTCCAGCACGAGCTGGTGGAGCCCGTACAGGTCGGGCGCCGCTGCCTCCGTTCCCTGGTGCGCGGCGAGTGCTCTGACCAGGGACGCGACCAGTCGGCGGGCCAGGGTGTCCAGCTCTCCGTCGTCGACCGCGAGCCGCGCGGAGGCCAGCAGCGCGGGCCGGTTCCCCCGCAGCCACGCGCCCGCCTCGCGCACGGAGGTGAAACGCAGCGCCCGGGGAAGGCCCGCGAGCTTCCTGCGGGCCGGGGACCCCTCGGGCTCGGTGATCGCGCGGCACGCCTGGAGGCGCCGTACGGTCCGCTCCAGCATGCGGGCCCTGGCGAGCTGCACCTCGGCCGGCCGGTCGCTCACCTCGCACAGCGCGCGCAGCAGGGGCGCGAGGCAGCCGGGCACCTCGAAGCCGTCCCCGGCCGGGTGCAGCAGGCCGAGCTCGGCGAAACCGTCGAGGGTGGTCCGGGCGGCGGCCACGGAACAGCCGGCCAGGGCGGATGCGGTGTGGGCGTCGGCGAAACCGGCAGGAGCCAGGGCGAGCAGGCGCAGTATCCGCGCGGCGGGCTGCGGCAGGGACTCGTAGACCAGCTTGAAGGCGCGGGCCAGCGGCCGTACGCCGCGCGGCTGCTCGCCGTCGTCGGGCAGGGCACGCAGCTGCTTGGCGGCGTCGGCGACCGACGCCCCGGGCCGGGCGGCCAGCCAGCCGCCGACGAGGATCAGTGCGGCGGGCTGGCCGCCGCACTCCTCCGCGACCGTCTCGGCGGCCTGCGGGTCGACGGTGATGCGTACCTCGCCGGTGAAGGCGGTGAGCAGTTCGATGGCGGACTTCGCGTCCATGCCGCCGAGGGTGCAGGGGCGTACGCCGGGGATGCCGGTGAGGGGGCCGTCGGAGACGGCGACCACCAGGCAGTCGGGATTGTCGGGCAGCAACAGGTCGAGGTGCTCGGCGTCATGGGCCTCGTCGACGAGCAGCAGCGCCCTGCGTACGGCGAGGGCCTCGCGGACCATCTCGGTCAGTTCCTCGTCACCGGCCCCGGGGGGCGAGGCGACGCCGAGGTCCGCGAGCAGGCGCCGGGCGGCTTCCTCGAGCGGTACGGGCCGGCCGCCGGACTCGGCCAGCCGGACCCGCAGGATCCCGTCGGGGTAGCGGTCGGCGAGCCGGCGGGCGAGCTCCTCGGCGAGTGCGGTGCGCCCGGAACCGGGCCGTCCGGCGATGAGGAGGACGCGGGCTCGGGCGGCCTTGCGGCCGGCGAGGGTGTCGAGTCCGGCGCGTTCGATGTCGGCGTGCAGTGACTTCAGTTCCCGCTGCCGGCCGAAGAACCGGTCACCGGAGCCGGGGCGGACGGCATCCGCCCGGTCGGAGCCGCCCCTGTCCAGCGCCTGATCCGTCACGGGTCACGCTCCAGTCCGTCCGAGCTACGAGCCGAGCCCGTCGGGGCTCCGCACGGGCGGTTCGAGCGTAGTTCACGCTCTGCGACGCACCGTGCGGAGCGGGCCGGGGACGACGTCGCGATCGCTCGATCGGATCAACGGATCTTCATACTGATGGGCTTGACTGTCTGTCAGCCAACCGTGACCGCGGAAAGGGAAGCCGCGTCACGCCTCGAACGGGCGGGCCGGCCACGGGGCCTCGGCCTCGCGCAGCGCGTCGAAGCCCTCGCCCGCGCGCGCCGCCACCGCCGACAGGACACCGACGACCAGGCAGGTGTTGTGCAGGTCCCCGGCGAGCACCCCGGAGACCAGCTCCTCCAGCGGCACCCGGGCCAGCTCCATGTCCGCCTCCTCCTCGGCGACCTCGAAGCGCTCGCCGTCCGCCGCCGACAGGTCGCGCGCCAGGAAGATCCGCACGGCCTCGTCGCAGCCGCCGGGAGTGGTGTAGACGTCGGTCAGCACCCGCCAGTCCTCGGCCTTGACGTGCGCCTCCTCGTACAGCTCCCGCTGCGCCGCGTGCAGCGGGTTCTCGCCGGGCACGTCCAGCAGGCCGGCCGGGATCTCCCACAGCTTGTGGCGTACGGGGTGCCGGTACTGGCGCAGCACCAGCACCCGCCCCTCCTCGTCGAGAGCGAGGACGGCGACCGATCCCGGGTGGACCTGGTAGTCCCGCTTGACGACCGAGCCGTCCGGCATGACCACGTCGTCGGTGCGGACGCTCGTCTTGTTGCCCCGGAACGGCGTCTCGGTCGCGGTGACCCGCCACTCCTCGGGCGTGTCCTTGATGGTCATCGAAAGCGTCCTTCCACCACGCACAAACGGAAACCGGGGCACGGACCCCGCAAGGTCCGTACCCCGGTCAACCGTAACGCCTGCGGTTCACTCGCCCGACGTGCGCGCGGCCTGCTGCTGCGCACCCCGCTGTCGTTCGACGGCTGCCTTCACCAGACCGGCGAACAGCGGGTGCGGACGGGTCGGGCGCGAGCGCAGCTCCGGGTGTGCCTGGGTGGCGACCAGGTAGGGGTGCACCTCGCGCGGGTACTCGACGTACTCGACGAGCTTGTTGTCGGGGGACGTGCCCGAGAAGAGGATGCCCGCCTTCTTCTCCAGCTCCGCGCGGTAGGCGTTGTTCACCTCGTAGCGGTGGCGGTGGCGCTCCTCGACGTACGGCTGGTCCGCGTAGACCTCGCGCACGATCGAGCCGTCGGCGAGCTTCGCCGGGTACAGGCCGAGCCGCATGGTGCCGCCCAGGTCGCCCGCGCCCTCCACGTACGCCAGCTGCTCCTCCATGGTGGAGATCACCGGGTGCGCGGTGGCGGCGTCGAACTCGGTGGAGTTGGCGTCCGGGATCTCGGCCAGGTTGCGCGCGGCCTCGATCACGATGCACTGCAGGCCCAGGCACAGGCCCAGCAGCGGGACCTTGTGCTCGCGGGCCCAGCGGATGGCGCCGACCTTGCCGTCGACACCCCGCTCGCCGAAGCCGCCGGGGATGACGATCGCGTCCACGTCGCCGAGCTGCTTCTGCGCGCCCGCCTGCGTCTTGCAGTCGTCGGAGGTGACCCACTTGACCTTGACGCGGGCCTTGTTCGCGAAGCCGCCGGCGCGCATCGCCTCGGTCACGGAAAGGTACGCGTCGGGCAGGTCGATGTACTTGCCGACCAGCGCGACGGTGACCTCGTGGTCGGGGTTGTGGACGCGGTCCAGCAGGTCGTCCCACGTGGTCCAGTCGACGTCGCGGAAGGGCAGGTCCAGCTTGCGCACGACGTACGCGTCCAGGCCCTCGGTGTGCAGCACCTTCGGGATGTCGTAGATCGACTTGGCGTCGATGGCGGCGACGACCGCGGCCTCGTCGACGTCGCACATCAGCGAGATCTTGCGCTTGATCGCGGTCGGCACGTCACGGTCGGCGCGCAGCACGATCGCGTCCGGCTGGATGCCGATGTTGCGCAGCGCGGCGACCGAGTGCTGCGTCGGCTTGGTCTTGAGCTCACCGGACGGGCCGATGTAGGGCAGCAGCGAGATGTGCACCACGAAGACGTTGTCCCGGCCGACCTCGTGGCGGACCTGGCGGACGGTCTCCAGGAACGGCAGCGACTCGATGTCGCCGACCGTGCCGCCGACCTCGGTGATCACCACGTCGACGTCGTCGGTGGCCATGCGGCGGATACGCGACTTGATCTCGTTGGTGATGTGCGGGATGACCTGCACGGTGTCACCGAGGTACTCGCCGCGCCGCTCCTTGGCGATGACCTGCGAGTACACCTGGCCGGTGGTGACGTTCGCCGAGCCGTCGAGGTCGACGTCGAGGAAGCGCTCGTAGTGGCCGATGTCCAGGTCGGTCTCGGCGCCGTCGTTGGTGACGAACACCTCACCGTGCTGGAACGGGTTCATGGTGCCCGGGTCGACGTTCAGGTACGGGTCGAGCTTCTGCATGGTGACCCGCAGGCCCCGCGCCTTGAGCAGCGCGCCCAGGCTGGAGGCCGTGAGGCCCTTGCCGAGGGAGGAGGCGACACCCCCGGTGACGAAGATGTGCTTGGTCGTCGCGGATGTCGTGGCTCGTGCCGGCATCGCCAAGAGGGGGCTCCCGTGGTCGCGTGGTGGGGTGCGTACCGGCGTCCGACCCGGATTCGGGGGTGCCGTCGCTGCGGTTTCGGGGCCATCTCGTATCGGGACGGCCACCGGTCCACGGGGTACCAGGGTATCAGCGACAGGGCACGGCCGCTTCCGGCCGTACGCGGCGACGCGCCCGATACCGGCGCGGACCGTTCACCGCACCTCACCTGCCGCTCGCCCGTTCGGCGCAGTCACGTTGTCCGGACACCTGCACGCATCACTTGCGTGCGTCGTATCCTGCACGGACACTCGCTGCCGAGCCGGGCCGGTCGACCCGTACCACCGAGCCCCGTCACCCGGAAAATCCGGCGCCCCCCACACCATGCGGGTGGCGACGGTGCCACTGTGGTGTGTGGGGTACCCGCGGCTCGCCAACGACCCCTGACCGCAGTAAGCGCCCCACGGGGCGGACGTGGCCGTTCGACTGGAGATGCACGTGGCCGGGCGCATCGAGGATTACGCACTCATCGGAGACATGCAGACCGCAGCACTGGTCTGCCGGGACGGAACAGTCGACTGGCTGTGCCTGCCCCGCTTCGACTCGCATGCCATCTTCGCCGGGATCCTCGGCACCGAGGAACACGGATTCTGGCGGCTCGGACCGGCGTACAGCGTGAACGACGCACCGCCGGCCGCCGACCGCCGCCGTTACCGCGGCGACTCGCTGATCCTCGAGTCCGAGTTCGACACGCCGCGCGGCACGGTCCGGGTGACCGATTTCATGCCGCCCCGTGACGGCGCGCCCCAGCTGATCCGGATCGTGGAGGGCGTCAGCGGCCGGGTGCCGATGCGCTCCGAGCTGCGCATGCGGTTCAGCTACGGGCGTGTGACGCCGTGGGTGCACAAGGTCGACACCCGTACGGTCGCCGTGGCCGGCCCGGACTCCGTCTGGCTGGACACCGAGGTCGACACGTACGGCAAGGACCTGACCACGTACTCCGACTTCACGGTCGCCCCCGGTGACCGGATCGCCTTCACGATCAGCTGGCAGCCCTCGCACAAGGAGCAGCCGGCGCTCCCGGACCCCGAGGGCGCGCTGACGACGACCGCCGACTTCTGGCGCGAATGGGTCGACCACTGCACGTACCACGGCCCCTACCGCGAGGCCGTCGTCCGCTCCCTGATCACGCTGAAGGCGCTGACGTACGCCCCGACCGGCGGGATCGTCGCCGCGCCGACGACCTCGCTCCCCGAGGACATCGGCGGCGTGCGGAACTGGGACTACCGCTACACCTGGCTGCGCGACGCGGCGATCACCCTGTCGTCGCTGCTGCGCACCGGCTACCGCGAGGAGGCCCGCGCCTGGCGCGAGTGGCTGCTGCGCGCGGTCGCCGGCGACCCCGAGAACCTGCAGATCATGTACGGCATCGCGGGCGAACGGGAGCTGGGCGAGGCCGAGTTGGACTGGCTGCCCGGCTACGAGAACTCCAGCCCGGTCCGGGTCGGCAACGGCGCCGCGCACCAGCTCCAGCTGGACGTCTACGGCGAGGTCACCGAGGCCCTGCACCTCGCGCACATGACCGGCCTGGCGCGCAACGACTACGCCTCGCTGCTCCAGCTCAAGCTGATCCAGTACCTGGAGAAGCACTGGGACCAGCCCGACGAGGGCATCTGGGAGGTCCGCGGCCCGCGCCGGCACTTCGTGCACTCCAAGGTGATGGCCTGGGTCGCCGTCGACCGCACCATCAAGCTCATCGAGTCCGGCGACGCCGACGGACCGCTGGACCGCTGGCGCGAACTGCGCGAGGAGATCCACCGGGACGTCTGCGAGAAGGGCTACGACAAGGAGCGCAACACGTTCACCCAGTCCTACGGCTCGCAGGAACTGGACGCGTCCCTGCTGCTGATCCCGCAGATGGGCTTCCTGCCGCCCGACGACAAGCGCGTCATCGGCACGATCGAGGCGATCCAGCGCGAGCTGTCGACGTCGGACGGCTTCATCCTGCGCTACCCGACCGAGGGCGCGGACGAGGGCGTGGACGGCCTGCCGGGCGACGAGGGCGCGTTCCTCGCGTGCTCGTTCTGGATGGCCGACGACCTGGCGATGATCGGCCGGGTCGACGAGGCGCGCAAGCTGTTCGAGAAGCTGCTGGACCTGCGCAACGACCTCGGGCTGCTCGCCGAGGAGTGGGACCCGCGGCTCCAGCGGCAGGTGGGCAACTTCCCGCAGGCGTTCAGTCACGTTCCGCTGATCGACACCGCCCTGCGGCTGACGGCTTCGGGAGCGTACGGAGGCTGATCCGTGTTGTCCCTGGTTGTGGCGTCCCTGTAGCGTCCGCAGCCATGGAAACGCAGGGCGGCATCACCGTGCAGCGGGCGCTGGAGCTGCCGGGACTCCGCAGTGGGCTGCCGGAGGTCCTGGCCGGTGCGGACCGGCTCGATCGCACGGTCCGCTGGGTGCACGCCGGTGAGGTGCCCAACATCGCCTCTCTCCTCAAGGGCGGCGAACTGCTGCTCACGACCGGTCTGGGCCTCGGCACCAGGCCGGCCGAGCAGCGCGCCTTCGTGCACCGGCTCGCCGAACGCGGGATCGCCGCGCTGGTCGTCGAACTGGGACCGCGGTTCACGCGCCTGCCCGCCACGATCGTCGAGACGGCCCGCGCGGCCGGGCTGCCGCTGGTGCAGCTGCACCGCGAGGTGCCGTTCGTGACGGTGACGGAGGAGATCCACACCGAGATCGTCAACCACCACTACGCGCTGCTGCGCCAGGCCGAAGAGGTGAACCGGCGCTGCACCGAGGCGCTGCTGGGCGGCGGCGGGGTCCCCCAGGTGCTCGGCATCCTCGCCTCCTTCACCGGCGACCCGGTCTTCCTGGAGACGCCCGACGGGCAGTTGCTGTACGCGGCGGACACCCCGGGCGGCGAGACGGCCGTCCCCGACCCGCTCCAGGTCTGGGAAGGGCTGCGCGGCGGCCGCACGGACGGGCCGCCGACGAACGCCGTCCTGGTCGACGTGCCGGGCGGCGCCCGCGGCACGGGCGCGGTGCGCGCCCGGCTGGTGCTGCTGGCGGTGTCGTCCCCGCTGCTGCCCGTGCACCGCATCGCCGCGGAACGCGCGGCGGCGTCGCTCGCCGTCGTCCTCATGCAGGCCCGCCAGGAGGAGGAACTCGCGGCCCGTGGCCGCGGCGACTTCCTGACCGACCTCGCCGAGGGGCGCATCGCCCCCGAGGACGCCCCGGCGCAGGCCCGCGTGCTGGGCTTCAAGCCGGGGTCGGGACCGCTGCTGCCGGTGGTGATGCGGCTCGCCGCCGAGCTGACGCCGACGGGGAACTGGGCCGTGCTCGCCCGGGCCGTGTCCGACGCGCTCGCCTCCCTCGGGGTGCCGGTCCTGCTCGGCGTACGCCCCGTGGAGGGCCGCGTCCCGCTCCTCGTCGGCCTCCGGGCGGAATCCGAACGGGTCCCGGTCGCGGGCCGGGTCGCCGACGCGCTGCGCACGGGCGTCGAACGAGCGGGGCTCGGCAAGGCGGCGCATCCGCCGGTCGTCGTGGTGGGCGTGGCGGGCGGCTGGGCCACGGCGGGCGCGGGGCTGCGGCACGCGGCGGAGACCGCGACGGCGGCGCGGGGTCTGAGCGACCGTCCCTGGTACGACGCCCGTCGCCTGGACATCGACCTGCTGCTGTGGCGCCTGCGGGAGCATCCGGACCTGGCGGCGTTCGTGGACCGCGCGATCGGCCCGCTGCGGGCGCACGACGCGGCGTCACGCCCGCCGCTGCTCCCGACGCTGGAGACGTACCTGGCGCACGCGGGCCGCAAGGCGGAGACGGCGCGCGAACTGCATCTCAACCGGCAGACGCTGTACAACAGGCTGGCGCGGATCGGTGAGCTGCTGGGCACGGACCTGGACGACCCGGAGACGGTCCTCTCCCTGAGCCTGGCCCTCCGCGCCCGCCGCCACGCGCCCTGACCGGGGCTGCCGCCCCGCCCCGGCCTACGCGATGCCGCTCGTCGGACCTGGCCCGGAGCCGCGCGCAACGCCCCCGTCGGGGCTCCGCCCCGAACCCCGCACCTCAAACGCCGGCGGGGCTGAGATTGCTCGACGCGCTGCCGGGCCTGGCCCAGATCCCTGATCGTGCCGGCCTAGTTGCCGCGCAGCGGCATTTCCAGGCCGTCCAGGGGCACTCCCCCTGGCCTCCCAGGAGGACCCACCCACGGCCGTCAGGCCGTAGGGGGCGGAGGGTGAGGGACACCGCGCGGAGCGCGGTACGGGGCCCGGGGCGGAGCCCCGGTTCGGGAAGGGGCGGGGTGGGGGAAGAGCCGGGCGCAGCGGAGACCTCACCCCCCGCCCGTCACCTCGTCGTACACACTCAGCGTCTGCGCGATCGTGTCGTCCTCCGACGGCCACATTCCCGCCTGCGCCCGCCCCGCCCGCGCCAGCTCCTCGCGGCGGGCCGGGTCCGACAGCAGGTGAGAGACCGCCGATGCCAGCGCTCCCGCGTCCCCGTACGGGACCAGCACCGCCGCGTCGCCCACCAGTTCGGGCATGCCGCCGACCGCCGTCGCGACCAGGGGGACGCCCAGCCGCAGTGCCTCCTGCGCCAGCACCGACCGCGCCTCCCAGCGGCTGGGCAGGACCGCGACGTCCGCGGCCGCGAGGACTTCGGCCACGTCGTCGCGCCGGCCGAGCAGCCGCACAGGCAGGTCCTCGTCCTCGATGCGCTGCTGGAGCGGGGCCCGCTGGGGACCCTCTCCCGCGATGAGGAGGAGCGGCGCCGGGTCCAGGGCCCGCCACCGGCGGGCGGCGTCCAACAGGACCCCGTAGCCGCGGTGTTCGTCGAGGCTGCCCACGGCGACCAGCAACGGCCGCTCGACGGCCCCCAGTTCGGCGCGCTTCTTGTCCGGCCGGCCGAGCGGCGCGCAGGCGCGGGGAGTCGCGAGCGGCGCGAGACGGGCGTCGCGGGCGCCGCGCTCGCGGGCCCGGTCGACGAGCTCGGAGCAGGTGGCGAACACAACGGCGGCCGTCCGCACGGCCCTTCGCTCGACGAGCCGCAGCACCCGGCCCCGCGCACCCTCACCGTGCCCCCGCGTGTGCCAGGTGACGACGAGCGGCACGCGCTGCCCGCTCAGCGCGAGGGAGACGCGTACGGCGGCGTGCAGCCCGTGCGCGTGCACCACGTCCGCGTCGGCGCACGCCGCCCGCAGCGCGCCGACGGAGAGCGGATCGCTCCGGCGCGGCACGGGCACGAAATGCGCGCCGACGCCCAAGTAGTCGTATTCATGGTCGAGTTCGGCGGGGGCGCACACCGTCACCCGCACGCCCCGCGCCACCAGCCCCGCGGCCAGCGACCTGACGTGCGCGCTGCTGCCCGCACTGCCGCCGCCCAGTACCTGGACCGTACGCAGCTGTGTCACCCGCCAAGGATGCCAGTCCGTACGGACGTTCCGGCACCGTCCTGATGTCGTGCCTGTGTCGGAACGGGGTCCTCCGTGCCGGGATCACTCACATAGGTGAACCGGCCGACATCCTGCTGACATCGGCTCCCCGTATCGTCGCCGCGACGAGGGCCGCCGCGTGCAGGGCGAGTCCGGCGCGGCCGTTGCCCGCCACGACGGCCGTGCCGAGTGCCGCGCCGAGCGCGTGTGCTCCGGTGTCGCCGAGCATGGTGCGCTCGCCGAGGTCGTCGGTGACGACGGCGGCCGCGGCGCCGACCGGCGCGGCGGCGAGCGCGCCGGCTGCTCCTCGGCGCAGCAGTCCGGGGGCGCCGAGCCCCATCACGGCGACGGCGGCCCGGCCCGGCCCCACGTCGACGAGGTTGACGACGTGCGCGGAGCCGGCGATCACCACCCCGGCGAGTAGCTTGTCGAGCGGCCGTTCCTTGAGCATCGCCCCGGCGACGAGCCCGGCCGCGCCGATCCCGAACAGTTTGACGGCCCCGCTGGTGACATCGCCGTGGCGCAGGGCGCCCAGGTGCGCCCGGAAGCCCCGCCGCGGGTCCCCGGCGCCGGCCATGTCGTCGTAGGCCCCGCACAGCGCGGCCGCGCCGACGGCGACCGCCGCCGCGCCCCGCGTACGGGCGGGCAGGGCGGGCAGGGCGGGCAGGGCGCCGAGCATCGACCCGACGGCGACTGCCGGTCCGGCGAACAGGTCGACGGTGCGTCCGGCGTAGTTGGTGCGCTCCCAGCGCGTGGAGCCCGCGCCCGCACGCCGCCGCCTCAATGCCGCGGCGACAGCCCGCGTGGCGCCGAGAGCGGTGACGAGGGCGACGGTCCTGGCGGGGATCCTGGTGTCCTGGCCTGCGCGCATGCGGCCCCTATGATCGACACCGACGCCGGAGCGCCATCAGGCGTCCGCTCGGGCCGCCGCCAGCAGCTCCTCCGCGTGCGCCCTCGCCGTCTGCGAGTCCTCCTGGCCGGCCAGCATCCGGGACAGCTCGCGCACCCGGTCCTCGCCCTCCAGGACAGTGACACCGGAGCGGGTCACCGAGCCGTCGTTGGTCTTCTCGACGAGCAGCTGCCGGTCCGCGAACGCCGCCACCTGCGGCAGGTGCGTGACCACGACCACCTGCGCCGACTTGGCCAGCTTCGCGAGCCGACGCCCGATCTCGACCGCCGCCTTGCCGCCGACGCCCGCGTCGACCTCGTCGAAGAGGTACGTCGGCACGGGGTCGGTGCCCGCGAAGACGACCTCGACGGCGAGCATCACCCGCGAGAGCTCACCACCGGACGCGCCCTTGGCGATGGGCCGCGGGGGCGCCCCCGGGTGCGGTGCGAGCAGCAGCTCGACCTCGTCCACCCCGTACGGCCCGTACGCCACCGGTCGGCCGCCGACCTCCACGCCCTCCGGATCGTCCGTCTGCCGGATGGCGAACGAGACCCGGGCGTGCGGCATGGCGAGCGAGGCGAGCTCCTCGGTGACGGCCTCGGCGAACCGGGCCGCGGCCTCCGTGCGGGCGTCCGTCAACGTCTGGGCCAGGTCTGACAGTTCACGACGCAGCGCGTCGCGCTCCGCCATCAGCTCGCCGATCCTGTCGTCGTCGCCGTCCAGCTCGGTGAGCCGGGCCGCACTCTGCTCGGCCCAGGCCAGCACGGCCGCGATGTCCTCGCCGTACTTGCGTGTCAGCTGCGTCAGGGCGGCCCGCCGCTCCTCGACCGCCGCCAGCCGCAGCGGGTCGGCGTCGAGATTGTCCGCGTAACCGGCGAGCTCGCCGGCCACGTCGCCGAGCAGGATGGAGATCTCCCCCATCCGGTCCGCGAGCGCTGCCAGCGCCGGGTCGTGGGCCCGTACGGCGTCCAGCGCGCGTCCCGCACCGGCGACCAGCGTGGTCGCGTCCACGGCCTCCGGGTCCTCCGGGTTGCCCGCGAGCGCGGCGTGCGCGACGGAGGCGGCGGAGGCGAGGGCCTCGGCGTGCCCGAGCCGCTCCGCCTCGGCCGCCAGCTCGACGTCCTCGCCGGGGCGCGGCTCCACGGCCGCGATCTCGTCGAGGCCGAAGCGGAGCAGATCCGCTTCCTGGGCGCGTTCGCGGGCCCGCGTGGTCAGCTCGTCCAGCTCGCCCGCGACGGCGCGCAGCCGGCGGTAGGCGGCCGCGTACTTGGCGTGCGGGCCGGTGACGGCGTCGCCCGCGTAGCGGTCGAGCGCCTCGCGCTGGCGGGCGGGGCGCAGCAGACCCTGCTGATCGGTCTGGCCGTGGACGGCGACGAGCTCGTCGGCGAGCTCGGACAGCATGCCGACGGGCACTGACCGCCCGCCCAGGTGGGCGCGCGAGCGCCCCTCCGCCGAAACGGTCCGGCTGATCAACAGCGTGCCCTCGTCGAGCTCGGCCCCGGCCTCCTCGGCGCGCAGCGCGGCGGGGGCGTCGGCGGACACTCTGATCCGCCCCTCCACCACCGCCGCCTTGGCGCCGATCCGCACCAGGGCGGGGTCGGCGCGCCCGCCGAGCAGCAGCCCGAGGCTGGTGACGACCATCGTCTTGCCCGCGCCCGTCTCGCCGGTCACCGCGGTGAACCCGGGCGACAGCTCGACGACCGCGTCGTCGATGACTCCGAGCGACCGTATCCGCATCTCCTCCAACACGGACATGACCTTACGAGGTCCGGGGGCCGCCGCGCGACGGACCCCGGCCACCCATTCACTCTCCCGGGCAACGGCGGAGCGCGCTCAGCGCGGTGCGCCTCGCCAACCCGACACCGGCAGGGCGAACTTGGCGACCAGCCGGTCCGTGAACGAGGCGTGGTGCAGCCGGGCCAGCCGTACCGGAACGGCCCCCCGCCTGACCACGACACGGGCGCCCGAGGGCAGCTCCACTGTCCGGCGCCCGTCGCACCACAGCACCCCGTGCGGGGTGTGCGGCTGGACCTCGACGGCGAGCGTCGAGTCCGGCGAGGTCACCAGCGGCTTCGCGAACAGGGCGTGCGCGCTGATCGGCACCATCAGCAGGGCCTCGACCTCGGGCCACACCACGGGTCCGCCGGCCGAGAAGGCGTACGCGGTCGAGCCCGTCGGGGTCGCGCAGACGATGCCGTCGCAGCCGAAGCCGGTCACCGGACGGCCGTCGATCTCCAGGACGACCTCGAGCATGCGCTCGGCCGAGACCTTCTGGACGGCGGCCTCGTTCAGCGCCCAGTCCCGGTGCACGATGTCGCCGTTGCTGTGCACGACGACGTCGAGGGTCATGCGCTCCTCGACCTCGTAGGCGCGGGTGACGACGCGGTCGACCACCTTGTCGAGGTCGTCGCGCTCGGCCTCGGCGAGGAAGCCGACGCGCCCCAGGTTGACGCCGAGCATCGGCACGCCCGAGGCGCGGGCGAACTCGGCGCCGCGCAGCAGCGTCCCGTCGCCGCCGAGGACGATCAGCAGCTCACAGCCGTCGAGTACCTCGGGCGTCGCGTCGGGCACGGTCTCGACGGACGCGGGCAGTGGCAGATCCGCGGCCTCGGCCTCCAGGACCCGGACGTCGATGCCGTTGCGCAGCAGACCCTGCACGACGAGTTCGGCGCTGCGGATGGCCGCGGGCCGGCCGGTGTGAGCGAGCAGGAAGACGGTACGTACCCGGGTTCTGGCTGCTGTCGTGGTCGCTGCTGTCGTGGTCAACGAGGTCCCTCCGCCACTGCACGGTCGACGTCCGCCGGATCGAGCTCGGGCGCCCCGGCCCGGAGCCACAGAAAGTATTCGACGTTCCCGGACGGGCCGGGCAGCGGGCTGGCGGTGACCCCCCGTACGCCGAGACCGAGCTCCCCCGCCCGCTCGGCAACAGAACGTACGGCCTCGGCGCGCAGTTCCGGGCTGCGCACCACACCGCCGCTGCCGAGGCGTTCCCTGCCCACCTCGAACTGGGGCTTGACCATGAGGACCAGGTCCGCGTCGGGCGCGGTGCAGCGCACCATGGCCGGCAGCACGAGGCCGAGCGGAATGAAGGACAGATCGCCCACCACCAGGTCCACCGGCACTCCGTCGATCGTCTCCAACGTCATTTCCCGCACGTTGGTACGGTCCTTGACGGTGACGCGTTCATCGCTCTGCAGGGACCAGGCGAGCTGCCCGTAGCCGACGTCCACGGCGACGACGTGCGCGGCGCCCGCGCGCAGCAGGACGTCGGTGAAGCCGCCGGTCGACGCGCCCGCGTCCAGTGCGCGCCGCCCCTCGACCTTCAGGCCGAGCGGTACGAAGGCGGCCAGCGCGCCGGCGAGCTTGTGCCCGCCTCGGGAGACGTAGTCCGGGTCGCTGTCGTCGGCGGTGACGACGATCGCCGCGCTCGTCTCGACCTGGGTGGCGGACTTGGTCGCGGTGTTGCCGCCGACGCTGACCCGCCCGGCGGCGATCAGCTGGCCGGCGTGCTCGCGGGAGCGCGCGAGCTTGCGGCGTACCAGTTCGGCGTCGAGACGGCGGCGGGCGACTCCTGCCACGGTGGGTTCAGCTCCTGTGGTTGTGCGACGGGTCATGGGGGCGCGCGTCGAGCGCGGTCAGCGCGTCCCGCAGTCCCCGGTGTACATCCTCGTACACCTCCAGGTGTCCGTCGGCAGCGAGGTGGTCGGCATCGGCCAGCCTCTCCAGCAGGGCGTCCACCTCGGCGTTGCCGGTGGGCATACGGGGCACGCCGAGCGGTGCGGGCGCGGCCGGGTCGGGTGCCTGCTCCGGCTCCTGTACGGGCCGGTCGGGGCCGGGCATGGAGTCGCTCATGCCCATGACGCTACCGCGAAGCCCTGCGGTACCGTCGATCACGATGGCCACGACGCAGGAGTGCCTCGGCGCACTCGAGAGACTTTCGGACAACCTGGCGAGTGCGGACGGCGACGTACGCAGCGCGGCGGCGCTGGACCGCTCCCTCAGCTGCCACATCACGGACCTGGGCACCACCTTTGTCGGCCGCCTCCAGGGCGGCCGGATCGAGGTGATGGAGACGCTGCCGGGCCCGCCGCGGGACAAGGCGCAGATCCGCCTCGCGATGACGGGCGACGATCTGGTGGCGATGGTCGACGGCGAGCTGAGGTTCGCGAAGGCGTGGGCGTCGGGGCGGGTCAGGCTGGAAGCCGGCTTCCGCGATCTCCTCCGCCTGCGCTCGTTGCTGTAGCCCCACCGTGTGGCCGCCGCCAGGCCACCGTGCGGCGGCCCGCCCGCCCCACACCCGCCTCACGTCATCCCACCGTCGCCGCGCGCCTCCGTGCGACCGGCACCACCAGCGGCGTCCCCGACTCCGGATCCTCGATCACCTGGCTCTTCACCTGGAAGACCTCCTCCACCAGCTCCGCCGTGACCACCTCCGTCGGCGCGCCCTCCGCGACCACCTTCCCGTCCCGCAGGGCGATCAGGTGCGTGGCGTAGCGGGCCGCCTGGTTCAGGTCGTGGAGCACGGCGACCAGCGTGCGGCCCTGCGACTCGTGCAGCTCCGCGCACAGGTCCAGCACCTCCAGTTGGTGCTGGATGTCCAGGAACGTCGTCGGCTCGTCGAGCAGCAGCAGCGGTGTCTGCTGCGCCAGTGCCATCGCAATCCACACCCGCTGCCGCTGACCGCCCGACAGCTCGTCGACGTACCAATCGCCCAGCTCCCCGACCCCCGTCGCCGCCATCGACTCCTGGACGATCCGCTCGTCCGTCGCCGACCACTGCCGCAGCAGACCCTGGTGCGGGTAGCGCCCGCGGCCGACGAGGTCGGCGACCGTGATGCCGTCGGGCGCGATCGACGACTGCGGCAGCAGTCCGAGCGTCTTGGCGACCTTCTTGGCGGGCATCGAGTGAATGGCCTGCCCGTCGAGCAGCACCCGGCCCTGGGAGGGCCTGAGCATCCGGGACAGGGCACGCAGCAGGGTGGACTTGCCGCAGGCGTTCGGGCCGACGATCACCGTGAAGGAACGGTCGGGGATCTCGACCGAGAGGTTCTCGGCGATGACCCGCTGGTCGTAGGCGAGGGTGACCGATTCCGCGGTGAGTCGCTGCATGGTGGTCGTACTCCCGGCGTTCTGAGGGGACTTCTGAGAGAGTGCGGCGGAGGGAAGGCTCATATCCGTCCGGCCCTGCGTTCGGTGACGAGCAGCCACAGCAGGTAGCAGCCGCCGAGGACACCGGTCACCACGCCCACGGGCAACTGGCGGTCGGCGAAGGCGTTCGTGGCCACCCAGTCCGCGACGAGCAGCAGGGCCGCGCCCATCACGGCCGCCGCGGCGAGGTTCGGGCCGGGCGAGCGGGTCAGGCGGCGGGCGAGCTGGGGAGCGCTGAGGGCCACGAAGGAGATCGGCCCCGCCGCCGCGGTCGCCACGGCGATGAACAGCACACCGGCGCCCATCAGCACGATCCGGGTGCGTTCGACGGGCACACCCAGCGCGTACGCCGCGTCGTCGCCCATCTCCAGCATCCGCAGCGGCCGTCCGTACGCGAGCACCAACGGCATCAGAACGGCGCACATGATCATCAGCGGCCGGACCTGGGCCCAGTCGCGCCCGTCGAGGGAGCCGGTCATCCAGAGTGTGGCGCGGGTGGCGTCGACCAGGTTCGCCTTGGTGATCAGGTAGTGGATGACCGCGGTGAGCACGGCCGCGACGCCGATGCCGACGAGGACGAGCCGGAAACCCTGCACGCCGCGCTTCCGGGCCAGCAGGTAGACGAGGACACCGGTGAGCAGCCCGCCGGCGACCGCGCCGCCGGACACGGCGAGCGAGCCGCCGCCGAAGAGCACGATGACGGTGAGCGCGCCGACGGTCGCCCCCTGGCCGAAACCGATCACATCGGGGCTGCCGAGCGGGTTACGGGACAGCGACTGGAAGATCGCGCCGCTGAGGGCGAGGAACGCCCCGACGAGGACGGCGACGAGCACGCGCGGCAGCCGCAGCTCCTGGACGATGAACTCCTGGGCGGCGGTGCCGTTTCCGAGCAGCGAGTCGACGACGTCGCCGAACGACATGGGGAAGTCACCGCTGCCGATGAGGACGACGGCCGATGCCGCGGCCGCCGCGGCGAGCGCCAGGACGACGACCGCTGCCCGCGGGTCGATCCGGACGGAGAGACCTCCGGGGGTGCGTATCGCTTTCACCGGGCTGTTCACAGCTGGGCCATCCTCTTGCGGCGTACGAGGTGGATGAAGACGGGCCCGCCGATCAACGCGGTGAGGATGCCGACCTGCAGTTCGGAGGGCCGCGTGACGATCCGGCCGACGACGTCCGCGCCGAGCAGCAGGACGGGCGCGAGGACCGCGGCGTAGGGCAGGATCCAGCGCATGTCGGGGCCGGTGAGGGCACGCACGACGTGCGGGATCATCAGCCCGACGAAGACGATCGGCCCGCACGCGGCCGTCGCGGCCCCGCACAGCAGGGTGACCGCGAGCATCGCGAGGACGCGGGTGCGGTTCAGATGGGCGCCCAGGGACCGGGCGGTGTCGTCGCCCATCTCCATGGCGTTCAGCGGGCGGGCGATCAGCAGCGCCAGGAGCGTGCCCGCGGCGACGAACGGCACGACCTTCGTGACGGTGCCCATCTCGGCCGACGCCAGCGAGCCGACGGTCCAGAACCGCAGCCGGTCCAGCGCCGCCGAGTCGAGCAGCTGCACGGCGTTGATGTAGCCGTACAGCGCGGCCGTCGCGGCGGTGCCGGCGAGCGCGAGCCGTACGGGGGTGGCGCTGCGGCTGCCGCCGAGGATGTACACGGCGGCGGAGACGACCGCGGCCCCGGCGAACGCGAACCAGACGTAGCCGGTGAGCGAGGTGACACCGAGGAAGCTGATGGCCGACACGACCGCGGCGGCCGCTCCCGCGTTGACGCCCAACAGGCCCGGCTCCGCGAGCGGGTTGCGCGTCAGGGCCTGCATGACCGCACCGGACAGGCCGAGCGCGGCCCCGACGACCAGGCCGAGCAGCGTCCGCGGTACGCGGACGTCCCGAACAATGACGTCGTTCCCCGTCCCGGTGTTGTGGAACAGACCGTTCCACACGTCGGCGACCGGGATCGACTTGGCGCCCACGGCGATGCTCGCGACGCAGACCAGCAGCAGGATGACGACCGACACCAGCAGTCCGACGGCACGCAGGGCGTGACGCCTGGGGCTCTCGGGTGCGGGGGCCGGCTCCGCGCTCTGTTTCGGGGGGCTTTCGACCAACACGAGGTTAGGTTAGCCTACCCTCTCATCGCCGCCTCGGGTCGGCCCGCGCCGGGGCACCGGCCCGGCTGCTGCAACTCCAGCCGCACTACACCCGACTACAGCGCCAGCCGGGCCAGTACCTTCGCGGCGTCCAGCGTGCACGCGCCCTCGCCCGCGTACGTCCACGCCGCCCCGCACAGCGCCCGCAGCCCGTCCAGCGGCGTCCCCTCGCCGTCCAGCACGAACTCGTCACCGCGCACCGCCGCGCTCCAGCCGCCGCAGCGGAACTCCCCGTCGACCTCGGCCACTTCGGGCTGCGGCGCCAGCATCCCGCGCAGATCGGCGTCCACGTACGTCGGCCGGTGCTGCGGAACCGCCGCCAGCAACTGCGCCGCGTCCGTCACCCCCGTCAGCACGAGCAGCGAGTCCACGCCCCCGTTGAAGGCGCCCTCGATGTCCGTGTCCAGACGGTCCCCGACCACCAGCGGCCGTTCTGCACCCGTCCGCAGAATCGTCTCCCGGTGCATCGGCGGCAGCGGCTTGCCCGCGATCTGCGGCTCGGCGCCGGTCGCGATCCGCACGACCTCCACCGCCGCACCGTTGCCGGGCGCGATGCCGCGGGCGCTGGGAATCGTCAGGTCGGTGTTGGACGCGAACCACGGCACGCCCCGAGCGATCGCATAACACGCCTCCGCGAAACGCCCCCACGGCAGCTCCGGCCCGCCGTACCCCTGCACCACGGCGACCGGACCGTCCTCCGCCGACTCCACCGGCTCGAGCCCGCGCTCGCGGAGCGCCACCCGCAGCCCCTCCCCGCCGACGACCAGCACCGGCGAACCGGACGGGACCTGCTCCGCGATCAGCCGCGCCACGGCCTGCGCGGAGGTGATCACGTCCCCGGCCGCGGTCGGGATGCCCAGCTCCGTGAGGTGCGCGGCCACGGCGTCCGGAGTGCGCAGCGCGTTGTTCGTCACGTACGCGAGATGCATTCCGCCGGCGCCGGCCGTCGTCAGCGACTCCACGGCGTGCACGATCGCCGCCCCGCCCGCATACACCACCCCGTCCAGGTCGAGCAGGGCCGTGTCGTACGCCTCGCTCAGCGCGATCGCGCTCCCGCCCGGCCGCCTCGTGCCCTGCTGACTCATCCGTATCCGCTCCTCGCTCGGGTCCACTCCCCCGATCATCGCTCATGGCCACCGCCCACATACGATGCCCAGATGAACAACGAAGGTCCTGCGGCCGGTGACGGTCTGCACCTGATCCCGTTCCGCGGACTGCGCTACGTCCCCGAGCGGGTGGGCAGCCTCGCCGCCGTGACCTCGCCGCCGTACGACGTGGTCGTCAGGCCCGACGGACTGCACCATCTCGAATCGGCGGATCCGTACAACATCGTGCGCCTGATCCTCCCGCAGGCCGCCTCCCCCGAGGATCGTTCCCGCCAGGCCGCCGAGACCCTGTCCCGCTGGCTGTCCGAGGGTGTGATGGCCGCCGACCCCGAGCCCGCCCTGTATGTGTACGAGCAGCGCAAGGGCGACCTGCTCCAGCGCGGCGTCATCGGGGCGCTGGCCCTGTCCGAACCGTCCGACGGCGTCGTGCTGCCGCACGAGGACGTGATGCCGGAGATCGTCGCCGACCGCGCCGCCCTGATGCGCAGCACCGCGGCCAACCTGGAACCGCTGCTCCTCGCCTACCGCAGCGGCGGCGAGCTCTCCGGGACCAGTGCCGTCATCGAGCGCACCATCCTGCGCCCGCCGGTGCTCGCCACGACGACCGAGGACGGCTTCAGCCACCGCCTGTGGGCGGTCACGGATCCCGGCGAACTGACCGAGATCCGCCGCGACCTGAGCCACCATCAGGCCCTCATCGCGGACGGACATCACCGCTGGGCGACCTACCTGCGGCTGCGTACCGAGCACATGGCGTCGCCCGGCCCCTGGGACTACGGCCTGGTCCTGCTCATCGACACCGCCCGCTATCCGCTGCAGGTGCGCGCGATCCACCGGCTGCTGCGCCGGCTGCCGGTAGCCGACGCCCTGTCCGCGCTCGACGGATCGTTCCGCCTCCGCACCCTCGACGACTCCCTGTCCCTGGAGCGGGCACTCGACGCCCTGGCCGAGGCGGCCGCGGAGGGCAACGCCTTCCTGCTCGCCGGTGACGGACGCTTCCACCTCGCGGACCGCCCCGCCCCGGAGCTGCTCGCCGGCACGGTCCCCGGCGGACACCCGGAGGCATGGCGCACGCTGGACGCGACCGTGCTGCACGCGACGATGCTCGACCACCTCTGGCGGATCCCGGACACCCCGGAGCACATCACCTACATCCACGACAGCCTGGCGGCGGTCACCCAGGCCGAACGGGACGGCGGTACCGCCGTATTGATGCACCCGGTACGCGAGGAGACCGTCCGGGACCTGGCGCGCGAAGGTGTCACGATGCCGCGCAAGTCGACGTCGTTCGGTCCTAAGCCGGCGACGGGCCTGGTGCTGCGGAGCCTGGCGCTCGACTGAGGTCGTACATGCGTGAGGGCGGTACCCCGGTGACCGGGGTACCGCCCTCACGCGTCCGTACCGCTACCGCCTACTCGGCGGACTTGTCCTCGTCCTCGGCCTGCGCGGCGGTGTCGCCCGGCTCCGCGGTCCGCTCGGACGAGGCGGCCCCACGCTCGTTCTCGTCGTGGTCCTCGTCCTCATGGCCCTCGCCGAGGTCGTCCATGACGTCGACGAATTCGACGCCGTCGATCTCGGCGAGCCGGTCGGAGGCGTCGGTGGCGCCGTCCTTGTCGGCCTCCAGCGCCTTGGCGAACCACTCGCGCGCCTCGCCCTCGCGTCCGGCGGCCAGCAGCGCGTCGGCGTACGCGTACCGCAGCCGCGCGGTCCAGGGCTGCACGGAGCTCGAGGCCAGCTCAGGGCTCTGCAGGGTCACGATGGCGGCGTCCAGCTGCCCCATGTCCCTGCGGGCCCCGGCGGCGACGAGCCGCATCTCGACCTGGCCGGCCTTGTCCAGCTTCTGCACCTCGGGCTCACCGGCCATCGCCAGCGCCCGCTCGGGACGGCCCAGACCGCGCTCGCAGTCGGCCATGACGGGCCACAGCTCCACGGTGCCGGTCATCCGCCGCGCCGCCCGGAACTCGGCCAGCGCCTCGGAGTACTTCTGCGTCGCGTACGCGGCGAAGCCGGCGGCCTCGCGCACGGCGGCCACACGGGAGGCGAGCCGCAGCGCCACGCGGGCGTAGGCGTAGGCCCGCTCGGGGTCCTCGTCGATCAGGTTCGCGACCATGACGAGGTTCTTGGCGACGTCCTCGGCCAGCCCCTTCGGGAGGCTCTGGAGCTCCTGACGCACGTCCTTGTCGATCTCGTCGCCCGTGACGTCCTCGGGGATCGGCAGCCGCTTGATGGGCTCGCGGTCCGGACGGTCCCGGTCGTCACGCCGCCCGTAGCCACCACGGTCGTCGCGGCCGCGGTAACCGCCACGGTCGTCGCGTCGGTCATCCCGCCGGTCGTCACGCCGGGGACCGCGGAAGCCGCCGCCCTGGCGGTCGCGGTCACGGTCGTCGCGGCGGAAACCACCACCGGAGGGACGTCCGCCACGGTCGTCGCGGGGACCGCGGAACCCACCACGCTCGTCATCGCGACGAGGCCCACGGTCGCGGTCGCGGTCGTCGCGACGGAAACCACCGGTCGGACGGTCGTCACGACGGAAGCCACCACCGGTGGGACGTCCGCCACGGTCGTCACGGGGCCGGTCGTCACGACGGAACCCACCACGGTCGTCACGCCGGTCGTCACGACGGTCATCGCGGCGGAAACCGCCACCACGCTCGTCGTCGCGACGGAAGCCACCGCCGGGGCGGTCGTCACGACGGCCGTAGCCACCGCCACCACCGGAGGGACGGCCACCACGGTCGTCACGGGGACCGCGGAACCCACCACGCTCGTCATCGCGACGAGGCCCACGGTCACGGTCACGGTCGTCGCGACGGAAACCACCGGTCGGACGGTCGTCACGACGGAAGCCACCACCGGTGGGACGGCCACCACGGTCGTCACGGGGCCGGTCGTCACGACGGAACCCACCACGGTCATCACGCCGGTCATCGCGGCGGTCATCCCGCCGGTCGTCACGACGGTCATCGCGGCGGAAACCGCCACCACGCTCGTCGTCACGGCGGAAGCCACCGCCGGGGCGGTCGTCACGACGGCCGTAGCCACCGCCACCACCGGAGGGACGGCCACCACGGTCGTCACGGGGACCGCGGAACCCACCACGCTCGTCATCGCGACGAGGCCCACGGTCACGGTCGCGTTCGCGGTCGCGGTCGTCGCGACGGAAACCACCGGTCGGACGGTCGTCACGACGGAAACCACCCGTCGGGCGGTCGTCACGACGGAAACCGCCACCGGCGGGGCGGCCACCACGGTCGTCACGGGATCGGTCGTCACGAGAGCCGCGGTATCCGCCGCGCTCACCACGGTCGTTGTCCCGACGAGGCCCACGGTCCCGGTCGTCACGACCGCCGCGGAAACCTCCCCTGTCACCACCGTCCCTGCGACGCGGCTCGCGCTCCGGACGATCGTCGGGAGAGTTGGTGGACATCGGCGTGACTCCTGTCTTCGGGTACCACAGTCATTCTCGCGCAGCCGGCCATCGGCCGCGCTTCGGCATATCGGCAAAACAAAAAGGACCCTTGGTCCCAGCGTGAACGCTGGGACCAAGGGTCCTTCAAAGATTGTTCGGCGGTGACCTACTCTCCCACAGGGTCCCCCCTGCAGTACCATCGGCGCTGAAAGGCTTAGCTTCCGGGTTCGGAATGTAACCGGGCGTTTCCCTAACGCTATGACCACCGAAACTCTATCGGGCCACCCCGCAAGCGGGGTATCGGCACTTAGCGAACAAGCACACTCTTCAATTGATAAGTGAAACTGGTTCAACCGGTGCGACTGTTCGCAACCCGGGAACCACACAGTGGACGCGAGCAACTGAGGACAAGCCCTCGGCCTATTAGTACCGGTCAACTCCACCAGTTACCTGGCTTCCATATCCGGCCTATCAACC
>NZ_JBIBVE010000028.1:0-59705 GCF_043080095.1 Streptomyces sp. NPDC015127 | reverse complement strand
AGCAGCGTGCCCTCGCGGTGCATCTCGTAGAGACGGTGGACGCCCGTCGTCGTCTCCTCCGTCACGCCGCGGATCTCGGACGCGAGCTGCGTCCACTTCTGCGGGTTCTCGGTGAGGGTGCGGTTGAGGAGGGTCAGGATGTAGGCGTACTCCTCGCTGTCCGCCGTCGACGGGTCGGGAGCCGAGCCCTCCTTCTCGAACTCGACACCCTTGTGCACGAGGAGGGTGGCGTCACCGCCGTCGTCCAGGATCATGTTCGGGCCGCCGGTGGGGGTGTTCGGCCAGGTCAGGGCCTGCTCCGTGCACCACCAGTACTCCTCCAGCGTCTCGCCCTTCCAGGCGAAGACGGGAACGCCCTGCGGGTTCTCGGGGGTGCCCTCGGGGCCGACCGCGACGGCGGCCGCGGCGTGGTCCTGGGTGGAGAAGATGTTGCAGGAGGCCCAGCGGACCTGGGCGCCGAGGGCGACCAGGGTCTCGATCAGCACGGCGGTCTGCACGGTCATGTGCAGCGAGCCGGTGATGCGGGCGCCGGCGAGCGGCTGGGCGGCGGCGTACTCCTTGCGGATCGACATCAGGCCGGGCATCTCGTGCTCGGCGAGGGTGATCTCCTTGCGGCCGAAGGCGGCGAGGGAAAGGTCGGCGACCTTGAAGTCCTGGCCGTTGGCGACAGTCGACATGCGAGCTGCTCCTCGTGGTTCGGGTCGAGGGTGGGTACGGCTTGCTCTGCGGCGGCCTGGGCATACGAATGCCCGGGAGTCCGCAGGACAGTCCGTCGGAGGCCCTCTCTCCCTCGGTCGGTCCGCACGGGACCGCCCGACCGCCATCAGCAGCGACGTCTGACTGGTGACGAATCTACACCGATCAGCTCAGCCGGCCCCAGCCCGCCCCGGCCCGGGATCCGGCCAGTTTCCACGGGTCCGGGCCTGGTCCTACAGCGCTTGCCGGGCTTTTGATGTGGCTGGAATCTGGGGCACGATGCTCCGGATCGCTTCGAGAGCGGTACGGGATCGCCCGGGTCGGTCCGGGTTCGGCCCGAGCCCCTCGGCCGGGGCGCCTCGGCTCGGGCTCGGCCCGGGATTGCCGAGGAAGGCCCGGGATCGGTCCCGGACCGCTCTGGGATCCGTACGCGATCGGGAGCGTCTGCACGATCTGCGCGACGAGCGTTAGGAGAACCACGTGACCAGTCCGGCGAGTGAGCAGCCAAGACTGAAGCTGCTCGCGGTGACGGCCTGTCCGACAGGCATCGCCCACACCTACATGGCCGCGGAGAAGCTGGCGCAGGCAGCGGAAGCGCTCGGCGTCGAGATGAAGGTGGAGACCCAAGGTTCCATCGGGGCCGAAAATGTACTCTCTGACAACGATGTCAAACACGCGGACGGCGTCATCATCGCCGCCGACAAGGACGTCGACCGCAGCCGTTTCGTCGGGAAGAAGGTGCTGGCCGTCGGTGTCGCCGAGGGCATCCACCACCCCGAGCGGCTGATCGAGCAGGTGCAGAGCGCGCCCGTGCACACGGCGGGCGGCGGCGACGGTGCGGCCGGAACGACGGGCAGCGCGTCGGGCGCCGGCGGGGGCAGGGAGCGCAGCGTCGCGTACAAGGCGCTGATGAACGGCGTCTCGTACATGATTCCGTTCGTCGTGGTGGGCGGGTTGCTCATCGCCATCTCGCTGGCGCTCGGCGGTGACGCCACGGCCAAGGGCTACGTGATCCCCGAGGGCACGTTCTGGGCGCATGTGAACGCCATCGGTGTCATCGGGTTCCAGTTGATGATTCCGATCCTGTCCGGCTACATCGCGTACGCCATCGGCGACCGGCCTGCCCTGGTGCCCGGCATGATCGGCGGCTGGATCGCCAACACCGGTTCGCTGTACGGCTCCGAGGCGGGGGCGGGCTTCATCGGGGCGATCGTGACCGGCTTCATCGCCGGTTATCTGGTGCTGTGGATCAAGAAGGTCCGGGTCCCGCGGTTCGCCCAGCCGATCATGCCGATCATCGTGATCCCGATCCTGGCGACGACTGCGCTGGGGCTGTTCTTCATCTACGTCATCGGCAAGCCCATCTCCTGGGTGTTCACGCACCTCACCGACTGGCTCGGCGGGATGACCGGGACCAGCGCCGTCCTGCTCGGCGCGCTGCTCGGCCTGATGATCGCCTTCGACATGGGCGGGCCGGTCAACAAGACGGCGTTCCTGTTCGGCACCGGGCTCATCGCGACCGGCAACCAGACCGTGATGGGCATGTGCGCCGCGGCGATCCCGGTGATGCCGCTCGGCCAGGGCCTCGCCACGCTGATCCGGCGCAAGCTGTACTCGGAGCAGGAGCGCGAGACCGGAATGGCCGCGCTGTTCATGGGGATGTTCGGGATCTCCGAGGGCGCGATTCCGTTCGCCGCGGCCCGCCCCGCGCAGGTGATCCCGGCGAACATGCTCGGCGGTGCGGTCGCCGGCGCGGTCGCGGGCATGGCCGGGGTCGAGGACGCGGTCCCGCACGGCGGCCCGATTGTGGCCGTGCTGGGGGCGGTCGGTGGCGTGCCGATGTTCTTCCTGGCCGTCGCCGCGGGCACGGTGGTCACGGCGGTCACCACGAACGCCCTGATCGGCCTCAAGCAGCGCACGGGCCGTGAGGCCCTCGTCCCTGCCGGCGTCGGGGCCCCGGCCGCCGAGCCCGTGCTCGCGGGCGTGGGTGTGGGGGCCGGTGGCGGCGCAGCTGCGCACGTGACGTCCGAGGTCGTGCGGGCCGGGGAGACCACGGAGGGCGCCGCGGAGCAGACCTCAGCCGGCGACGGCATGCCGAATGACGAGGTCCTGTCCGGTTACCTGACCGCGCAGACCGTGCGGGTGCGGCTCGCCGCCGGGGACAAGGACGACGCCATCCGCGAGATGGCCGCGATGCTGGCCACGACCGGCAAGGTGGCCGACGCCGAGGGGCTGGTCGCGGCGGCGTTCGCGCGCGAGGAGCAGGGCACGACCGGACTCGGCGAGGAGATCGCGATCCCGCATGCCAAGACCGATGCCGTCACCGCCCCGATCGTCGGCTTCGCCCGGTCCGCCGAGGGCGTGGAGTGGGGGTCGCTGGACGGCACGAGGGCAAAGCTGATCTTCATGATCACCGTGCCGGAGGCGGCCGCGGGAGACGAGCACCTGCGCATTCTGGCCATGCTGTCGCGCAAGCTCATGGACACGGACTTCCGGGCCCGGCTGACCGCCGCCCCGGACGAGTCGGCGGTTCTCGAGGTGCTGCGCGAGGTCCGGTGACCTGCGCCGGGTAGGGCGCGGCTGCCGGGTGGGGCCCGGCCGTCGCGCCCGCCGGATAGGGCGCGGCTGCCGGGTGGGGCCCGGCCGTCGCGCCCGCCGGGTAGGGCGCGGCTGCCGCGCGGCGCCCGCACCGCCCACGTCGGCACGGCGGCCCCCATGGCCGGGGACAGCAGCGCCCCGCCCGCGCGCCACACTCCTGCGCCGCACCGCCCGCCATGGCGAAGGGCCCCGGACCTGACCCGGTCCGGGGCCCTTCTTCGTACGCTCAGAGGCTCAGTGGCCAGTGTCGCCCGGCGCCTTGTCGAGGCCCGCGCCCGCGGCCGTCGCGGACTCGATGTAGATGTCCGGCTCCAGGTAGATCACGCGCGCGATCGGGACGGCCTGGCGGATACGGTCCTCGGCGGCGTTGATCGCCTCGGCCACCTCGGCGGCCGTGTCCTCGTGCTGGACGGCGATCTTCGCGGCGACGAGCAGCTCCTCCGGGCCGAGGTGCAGCGTGCGCATGTGGATGATGCGGGTGACCACCTCGCCGTCGACGAGGGCGTCCTTGATCTTCTCGACCTCGTCCGTGCCGGCGGCCTCGCCGAGCAGCAGGGACTTCGTCTCGGCCGCGAGAACGACGGCGATGATGATCAGCAGGACACCGATGCACAGGGTGCCGATGCCGTCCCAGACGCCGTCGCCGGTGACGAGAGCCAGGCTCACGCCGACCAGCGCCAGGATCAGACCGACCAGCGCGCCCAGGTCCTCCAGCAGGACGACCGGCAGCTCGGGGGCCTTGGCGCGGCGCACGAACTGCGTCCAGCTGAGCTTGCCGCGCAGCAGGTTCGACTCCTTGATGGCCGTCCGGAAGGAGAACGTCTCCGCGATGATCGCGAAGACGAGGACGCCGACCGGCCAGTACCAGGCCTCGATCTCGTGCGGGTGCTTGATCTTCTCGTAGCCCTCGTAGATGGCGAACATGCCACCGACGGAGAAGAGCACGATGGAGACGAGGAAGGCGTAGATGTAGCGCTCGCGCCCGTAGCCGAAGGGGTGTTGCGGGGTTGCCTCACGCTGGGCCTTCTTGCCGCCGAGCAGCAGGAGTCCCTGGTTGCCGGAGTCGGCGAGCGAGTGGACGCTCTCCGCGAGCATCGAGGACGACCCGCTGAAGAGGAACGCCACGAACTTCGCTGCCGCGATCGCGAGGTTGGCGGCGAGTGCCGCCACGATCGCCTTGGTTCCGCCTGACGCGCTCATGTGTGCCGGGTGTCCCTTCGTACTGACGTCGATCGCTTCCGGGCTTTGCCCGGCCTTTGCGGTGCGCCATTGTTGCAGCACCCCGAAGGGGCGCTCTCTCAGGCCACCACAGTGGCGCGGAACAGCGTGCCCGGACCGCCGTCGGTGCCCGTGATCCGCACGGCCTCCCCTGCCGGTACGAAGGCGGACTCGCCGGGGCCGAGCGCCAGCTCACCCGCCGTCCCGCTCACGGTCACCCCGCCCGCGGTGCACAGCAGGATCTGCGGGGTCGTGGCCGTCAGGTCGCAGGGCCGGGAGTCGGCGGCCAGCACGAAGCGGGAGAGCCGGAATTCGTCGATCGGGGTGTCGTACACCTCCTCGCCCGCGGGCGAGGGCTCGGGGCGCAGCACACCGGGGTCGGTCGCCTCGAAGCGGACGATGCGCAGCAGTTCGGGTACGTCGACGTGCTTGGGCGTCAGGCCGCAGCGCAGCACGTTGTCGGAGTTGGCCATGATCTCGACGCCGAGGCCGGACAGGTAGGCGTGCGGGATTCCGGCGCCGAGGAACAGGGCCTCGCCGGGCTGGAGTCGGACGTGGTTGAGCAGCATCGCGGCGATGACGCCCGGGTCGCCGGGGTAGTGGCGCGCGAGGGAGGCGTACGGGGCGTAGGGGCCGCCGAGGCGGTCGGCGGCTGCCGCGGCCTCGTGGACCGTGGCCGCCATCTCCTGGCGGTCGGCGGTCAGTACGGCGGTGAGGACCTCGCGGAGCGCAGCCTCCTCGGGGTGGGCGTGCAGCAGGTCCACGTACGGCTTGAGGGAGTCGACGTCGAGACCGGCGAGCAGATCGGCGGCGTCGGCGGGTGCGCGGAAGCCGCACAGGCCGTCGAAGGGCGTGAGGGCGCAGATCAGTTCCGGCTTGTGGTTGGGGTCCTTGTAGTTGCGCCCCGGGGCGTCGAGCGGGACGCCCGCCTCCTGCTCGGCGGTGTAACCGGCCTTCGCCTGGGCGAGGTCGGGGTGGACCTGGAGCGAGAGCGGGGCGCCGGCCGCGAGCAGCTTCAGCAGGAACGGGAGCCGGGGGCCGAACTTGGCGACGGCCGCCGCGCCGAGTTCCCGCTCGGGTGCCTCGGCGACGACCTCGGAGAGCGGCCGGGTGCTCTCGCCGCCGCGGCTGACGTGGGACGGCGCGCCGGGGTGGGCGCCCATCCACATCTCGGCCTGCGGCTCACCGGTGGGGGCGACGCCGAGCAGCTCCGGGATGGCGGTCGTGGACCCCCAGGCGTAGGGGCGCACGGTGTTGGCGAGGCGATCCATGGTGTTCCTTGGTCCTTCTTCGGTACGGCTGTCTGCGGGACATCGGCTCCGGTACGTCGGCCCTTGATACGGCGGGCGCGCGTCCGCGGAGCGTCGGTTCGGCGGACGCCCGGTGTCCGAGGGATGTCCGCTGGACGTGATCGCCTACGACCGGTCGCCCGCGCCGCCGCCGCTCGAGTCGGCGAGCGACAGGTACACGGCGGCGAAGTCGGTCACGGTGAGCAGCTCGGCGATCGATTCGAGCTCCGAGCCGTCCTCCGGTTCGAGCTCGCTGATGGGGGTGTCGTAGCCGAGGGCGAGCTCGCGTGCCGCCGGCGCGGCCGTGAGCCCGCCCGCCGGCCGGTCGCGCAGCAGGACGACGCGGGCCCGCAGCGCCTGCCGCTCCTCGACGCGGTCGCGGAAGAAGTCCTCGGGGTCGGCCCCGGCCGCGAAGTCCCCGACCAGCAGCACGCCGTGGGCGGGCAGTGCCTCCGGCAGCTCGGCCGCGAGGGCCGGCAGGCCGGCGAGCTCGGCGAGGACGGCGGCGAAGCGGCGGCCGGCGGGGGCGGCGCCCGTGCCCTCCGTCCAGATGAGGGGAAGGCTGTCGGCGAGCTCGGCGGCGAGGGTCTTGGCCGGGTTGCTGTACGTGGCGATCGCGGGCCCGCACCTCTCGGCGGTGCGGTCGAGCCGGTCGGCGACCTTGGCGAGCGTCTCGGGGGGCGCTTCGAGGAGCCCCACGCGGTCGAGGAGACACAGCAGCGGTGTCAGCAGGGCCCACAGGGCGCCGGGGCCGGCCGCCTGCCCCTCCTCGTAGAGCTCGTAGGGGGCGGTGGCCATGGGGACGACGAGGCCGTGGGCGCCGTCGACCGCCTCGGACAGCGGCGAGCGGCGGGGCGCGACGGCGACGACCGTGCAGCCGCGCCGGTATGCCTGCTCGGTCAGCAGGGCGAGGCCCGGTTCGCTGCCGTCGGTGGTCGCGACGAGCAGGAGGTCCAGCGAGCCCGCCCAGCCGGGCAGGGCCCAGCGCAGGGCGCCGGCGGCGTGGGCGACGCCCGTGGGCCGCAGCGCGATGACGGGGGCGGACGCGCCGGCGAGCGCGCCGATGAGGTCGGCGACGCCGGCGGCGGCGGTGCCGGGTCCGGCGACGAGCACGACCCGTGGGCGTCCCTCGGGGGTGAGCTCGGCGATTCCGGCCTCGGCCGCGTGCCGGGCTGCGGTGCGTACCCGCGCCCCGGCTTCGGCGGCGCCGCGCAGGAGGCCTCGGTGGTCGATGCGGGCGAGAGCGTCCGGGGCGTCGAGGAGCGACTCGTCGAGCATGGGGTGGGGCCTCCGATCGCCGTACGCGTGCGGGGGATGTGTGCGGTTGTGGGGCCGGCGCCCCGCTCCGGGCGGGGCTGCCGCGCTAGGCGGGGCGGCGGGCCTCGTCGACCAGGAGGACCGGGATGCCGTCCCGTACGGGGTAGGCCAGACCGCAGTCCGCGCCGGTGCAGATCAGCTCGGGCGTCTCGGCCGCCGTGCGGTCGTCGAACGGTGCGTGGCACGCCGGGCAGGCGAGGATCTCCAGGAGGCCGGCTTCGAGCGGCATGTCAGCGGTGTCCCTTCGGGCGTCTCACAGGTCCGGGGTGCGGTGGGGCCGCGTTCGGATCTGCGGTCACGGTCTTGCGGATCAGGCGTCGATCTGCGGTCACGGTCTTGCGGATCAGGCGTCGTCAGCCTACCGCCGGGGAGCGGGCTGCGGCTCGTTCTGACGACGCGCTGGGCGCTCGAGCGTGCCGGGGCGTACGGCTGGACGCCCGGAGGCCGGGCAGGACCCTGGGGCGGCAAACCGGGACGGGCCCGGCTCAGGCGCGGACCAGTGCGAGGACCTCGTCGCGGATCTTCGCCATCAGCGCCTCGTCACGGGCCTCGACGTTGAGCCGCAGGAGCGGCTCCGTGTTGGAGGCCCGCAGGTTGAACCACCAGTCGTCGGCGGCCACGGTCAGCCCGTCCAGCTCGTCCGTCCCCACGCCGTCGCGGGTCGCGAAGGCCGCCCGTACCGCCGCCACCCGGCTGGCCTGGTCGGCGACCTGAGAGTTGATCTCGCCGGACGCGGCGTAGCGGTCGTACCGGGCGACCAGCCGCGACAGCGGGCCGGCCTGGGAGCCGAGGGCCGCGAGCACGTGGAGCGCGGCGAGCATGCCGGTGTCGGCGTTCCAGAAGTCGCGGAAGTAGTAGTGCGCGGAGTGCTCGCCGCCGAAGACGGCGCCGGTGCGGGCCATCTCCTCCTTGATGAAGGAGTGCCCCACGCGGGTGCGCACCGGCGTGCCGCCCTGTTCGCGTACGACCTCGGGGACCGACCAGGAGGTGATCAGGTTGTGGATCACGGTGCCGCCGGGGTGCTTGGCCAGCTCCCGGGAGGCCACCAGGGCGGTGATCGCGGACGGGGAGACGCCCTCGCCGCGCTCGTCGACGACGAAGCAGCGGTCGGCGTCGCCGTCGAAGGCGAGGCCCAGGTCGGCGCCCTCGGCGAGGACGCGGGCCTGGAGGTCGACGAGGTTCGCGGGGTCGAGGGGGTTGGCCTCGTGGTTGGGGAAGGTGCCGTCGAGCTCGAAGTACATCGGGACGAGCGTGACGGGGAGGGCGCCGAAGACGGTGGGGACGGTGTGACCGCCCATGCCGTTGCCCGCGTCCACGACGACCTTGAGCGGGCGCATCGCCGAGAGGTCGACGAGCGACAGCAGGTGGGCCGCGTAGTCGGCGAGCGTGTCGCGCTCGGTGACCGTGCCGGGCCGCGCGGCCGGCGCGGGGGCGCCGTCGGCGGACCAGGCGGCGACGAGGTCGCGGATGTCGGCGAGGCCGGTGTCCTGGCCGACGGGCGCGGCGCCCGCGCGGCACATCTTGATCCCGTTGTACTGCGCCGGGTTGTGCGAGGCGGTGAACATCGCGCCCGGCAGGCCCAGGCGCCCGGAGGCGAAGTACAGCTGGTCGGTCGAGCACAGGCCGATGAGGGTGACGTCCGCGCCGCGGGCCGTGGCGCCGCGCGCGAAGGCGCCGGACAGGCCGGGCGACGACGGCCGCATGTCGTGGCCGACGACGACCGCGTCGGCGCCGGTCACCTGGACGAACGCGGCGCCGAAGAGTTCGGCGAGCCGCTCGTCCCACTGATCCGGCACCACTCCGCGGACGTCGTACGCCTTCACGATCTGCGACAGATCAGCAGCCACGGCCCAATCCTCCTGAAGTCTTGGCGGTCGCATCAAACTACCCGCCAAAGGTGTGGGCATCGTGCCCGGACCGGCTTCCCGGGACGTGATGCTCTGCGGCGCGCCCGCCCGGGCAGGGTGCCGTACGCGCCGGGCACGGTGGCCGGGGGCGACGGTGAGAGGTCGAGCAGGGGGTGGTACGGGCCGGTTGGCCGGGAGCGGCAGGGCTCAGTTGTCCGGGGAGCGCAGCACCCGCAGGTGGCCGCGGCGTGCGACCTCCATCGGGTCCGCCGAGCGACGGCCGCCCTGTCCGCCCGCCTCCGCGGTACGTCCCTGGGGCCGGGCCGCCTCCCGCACCGCGTTCGCGAGCGCTTCGAGGTCGTCGCCGCTGGGGCGTGCCGGGGCGGAGCCGTCCGTGAGCCGCACGACCTCCCAGCCGCGCGGGGCGGTCAGCCGCTCGCTGTGCTCGGCGCACAGGTCGTAGCAGTGGGGCTCGGCGTAGGTGGCGAGCGGGCCGAGGACCGCAGTCGAATCGGCATAGACGTACGTCAGTGTCGCGACGGCAGGGCGGCCGCACGCGGTGCGCGAACAGCGACGTACAGGGCTCACGACGTTGGACGGTACCGCACTCTTGAGCGGGCTGCGACGACTCTCCACCAGGTCACTCCCCCGTGTCGTGGTGTGACATCCGACAAAACGCCTGTTCCTGCAACTGCCCTGACCTGCACGGAAAGAGAACCACACGGGCGACGTCCGCGCAGGAGCCGGTCACGACTTGGGGTGAATAATGTCAATCGGACCGAGATCACCGATCTCCCGGGAAGCGCAATCGAGCCGAACGTTGGCCGGAACGGTCAATTGGCGACAAGCGGTGTGCCCGGGTCGGCACGCCGATCGCCGCTCACGCGGGAGCGTTACGCTGCGTCAGTGATGGACAGTCCTGTACCGCCCCGCCCGAGCGAGCCCAGACCGCGCCGCCGCGACCGTCACGGCCGGGGCATGCGCGGGCCCGTCGCCCCGCCCCAGGTGCCCCTCGCCGCCAGCCGCGCGGAGACCTTCCGTGACCTGGTGCAGGACTCCGTGGAGCGCCTGGAGCGGCACTGGCCGCAGCTGGCCGATGTCGACTTCCTGGTCCTGGACGTGCCGGGCTCACCGGACGACTCGGTGCCGCTCGGCAGTGCGGTACCGGCGGCCAAGGACCGGCCGGCGCGGATCATGATCTATCGCAGGCCCGTCGAGATCCGGACGAAGAACCGCGACGAGCGGGCGCTGCTGGTGCACGAGGTGGTCGTCGAGCAGGTGGCGGAGCTGCTCGGCCTCTCCCCCGAGTCGGTCGACCCGCGCTACGGCCAGGACTGACCCGGCCGCCCGCACGGGCGACCACGTGGTGTCAGTCGTCGAGCACGGAGAGGTCCTGTTCCGCCTCCGGGACGACCACCGTGCCGCGGTCGTCCGGCAGGGTCTGGACCGTGAACATCGGGATCCCGTCGTCCGCGATCTCCAGCGTGCGCGACGCGTGCACCGGTCCGCCCGAGAGGGTCTCGACCGTCACTGCGTAGGAGCCCTTCAGCCCGGCCGGCACCGGCGGGGTGATCGCCAGGGTCGTCCCGGCCTTCACCGTGTACGTCTTGACGGCCTGCGCGCCCCCCTCCGTGCCCACCGAGGCCGTGACCCTGACCTCGGCTGCCTTGCCGGGAGCGTTGAGCGAGAGGATCGAGCCCTTCGCGCGGTTGTCGGCGGCCGTGGCGCGTTCGCCGACCGGCGCGGTGGCGGGGATGAAGCCGATCTCCTGCTTGTCGCCCTTGCCGCGTACCACCCTCAGCGCCGCCACGACGGGCGTGGCGTGCCCCTTCTCCGCGGGGCTGAGGATCAGCGAGCCGGCCTCGCCCTTGGTGATGTCGGCGAGGTCGACGCTCGCCGTCATCCCGGACTTCACGTGCAGCAACTCGTGTCCGGCGGGGGTGATCGTGCCGGTGGGGCCCGCGAGTTGGACCTTCAGGTCGGCGTCGTCGTCGCCCGGGGCGAAGGCGACCAGCTGCACCGACGTGGCGTCCGCCGGGATGCCGGGGAGTACGGCGGTGCCGGCCGGGTCGGCGGAGGCGGCGAGCCAGTCGCTGCCGTCGGTCTCGTCGGCGGCCCGTACGACCGCGCCCACGCGGCCGGTGCGGGTGGTGACGTGGACGGTCACCTCGTCCGCCTTCTCGGCGGTGAGGGTGGAGAGGAGCACGGGGACGCTGGAACCGGCCGGGACGGGGATGCCCTCCGTCAGCGTGGTCTTGAGCGTTCCGTCCTTCCCGTGGAGCTCGATGTCGGCGACGGCCCCGGTGTCGTCGGGGTTGGTCAGGTGCACGTAGTCCTGCCGCCCCTCGGCGAGGGAGGCGCCGGGGAACCAGAAGTCGGTGTCGGGCCCGGTGCAGCTGACGCCGAGCAGGCCCCGGCCGCTGCCCGCGGCGACCGATGTCGTCTGCTGGGTGGTCCAGCCGGGTGCGAGGGAGCCGGTGGCGGTGCCGACGAGGGCGGGGGCCTCGCCGCCGTCCGTCTCGGCGGAGACCGGCTTGCCGGGCTCCTTCACGGCCACGACGGGCTTGTCGGGGGCGGGCTTCTTCGCGCCGGCCTCGTCCGCGTCCTTCTTCTTGCCGTCCTCGGCCGGTGCGTCGTCGGTGTCGGCCAACACGGCGGTGGAGGCCCTGAGTTCGGCGGAGTCCGGCGGGGCGTCCGCGCCCTTCTGTCCCCCGCCCTGCTTCCGGGCGGGCGTGAAGGAGGTGTAGTGGGTCTCGGCGAGCTCGGAACTGCTCGGCGCCGGGCAGAGCAGGCTGGTGCGTTCCACCGGCAGGGGCAGCGCCAGGTCGCCCCGCGTCGGCTCGGTGCCGTCCGGGACGGTCAGCGAGGCGAACCCGGTGACCGCCGCGAGGGCGGTGGCGACCGCGATCAGGGAGATGGTCGTGCGCTTCACTCTGACTCGCCTCGCGTCGTGCCGGGGGCCTGGGCGGGCGGCTCGGGGTACGGGCCGCCGTCGGGGTACTGCTCGCCGTATCCGTACGGGTCGTGCTCGCGCGCGTTCTGCGGGTACTGCTCGTCGCCGTAGGGCGCGGTCCCGTACGGGCCGCCCTGGTAGGGCTGCTGGTACGCGCCGTCGCCGTAGGGCTGCTCGGAGCCGTAGCCCTGCTCCGCGCCGTAGGTCTGCTCGGAGCCGTAGGCCTGCTCCGGGCCGTGGCTCTGCTCGCCGGTGTACCGGCCGTCCGGGTACTGCTGCTCGTTGCCGTACGCGTAGCCCGTGTCGCCGTAGGGCTGCTGGGCCTGCCAGTCGCCGTACTGCTGCTGCTCGGGCACCGTCGCGTAGGGCGCGGGCGGGTCGTCCTGCCCGGCGGCGAAGGAGCCGTGGGCGTCCGGCTGCCCGGCGTACGGATCCGGGTCGGGCGCGCTGTCCTCGGCCGCTGCCGCCTCGGCCTCGGCCTGGGCGCGCAGCCGGCGTGCCCTGCGGCCCTCGCCGGCCTCCGGCTGGAGGGGAACGGCGAGCTCCTCCTCCGGCAGGTCGTCGTCGATCTCCCGGCGGCGGCCGGGCAGTGCGAGCACCACCAGGACGAGCGCCAGGAACGCCTGGACCCAGATCCACGCGGTGTGAGCCGCCGGGTCCTCGTACGTCAGGTCGAGCCGGCCGCCCTCGGCGGGCAGTTCGAAGCCCTGCGCCCAGCCGTCGACGGTCCTCTTCTCCAGCGCGCGGCCGTCCAGCGTGGCCTGCCAGCCCTCGGCGGCGCTGTCGGCGATGCGCAGGACGCGGCCGGGGCCGCCGGCGGGGATCTCGGTGTGCGCCTCGACGGCGTCGGAGGCGACGGGCAGTGGATCGCGCCTGCCGTCGACGATCGTGGCCCGGGCGACCTGGCGGTCCACCCGCCACAGCGCACTGCCGTCGAGCTGGCTGAGCCGGCTCAGTCCGGGCGTGGCGTCGAGGACGCGGCTGGTCTGGCGCGGCACTCCGTCGCGTACGAGCACGTAGCGGATCGCGTAGCCGCTGAGCTGGTCGGTCTGGTCGGCCCCGGAGCCGGCGACCAGGTGCGCCACGATCTTGTCGAGGCGGGTGTCGCCGTCGCCCGCCGCGGCGAGCTCGGCGTCACCGAGGCGGCCGCCGGAGCCGCGCACCAGGGTGTACGAGACCTTGGCGGACGAGGTGCCGCCGAGGACGAGGGTGCGGGGCTGGTCGCGGGTGTCGCTCTCCTCCGCGACGAACGCGGGCACCTGGACGGGGTCGCGGCGGGTGAGAGGGCCTGCGGCGCCGTCGATCATCCAGCCGACGGCCGCGGCGACCGGGGCGAATGCCGCGGCCAGCGCGACCAGGGCCGCGACGGGCTGTCGCCAGCCGAAGTTCTGGGCGGCGACGCGGGTGCGGCCGCCCTCGGCGCCGAGCACGGCCGCGGACAGCAGCGCGATGCCGTAGACGAGGGTGGCGGGTCCGGCCCAGCCGGAGCCGTTCGTCAGCGCCGCGAGGACCAGTGCGGCCAGGGCGACGGCCCAGGAGGCGCGGATGGCGAACTGCCGTTCTTCACGCAGCAGCGCGGCGAGCGCGGCCAGCACGATGCCGAGCATCAGGATGCCGCCGGCGCCACCGGGGCCGCCGGGGCTGATGCCGAGCAGGTCCAGCGCGTCGGCCGAGCCGGCGCCGAACTCCAGACCCGCCTCGCGGAAGAACCCGGAGGGGCTGGTCAGCAGGGAGAGCGACCAGGGCGCGAGGACGAGCACCGGGGTGCCGACGGCGGCGAGGAAGCGCAGTGCGTAGGCGGTGATGTCCGACCGGCGCAGGACGAGGACGGCGACGCCGGTGACCACGGCCAGCGGCCACACGACGGGCGTGAAGGCCATCGCAAAGGTGAGCAGCAGGGCGTACGCCCAGGTGGCCCGCCAGCTGCCGCGTCCGCTGCCGGTGATCCGCAGTCCGTGTGCGGCGACGGCGGCGCGGGCGATGAGCGGCAGCACGATCGCGAGGACGGCGGTGCCGAGCCGGCCGGTGGCCAGCGCTCCGGTCGCGGCGGGCAGGAAGGCGTACGCGATGCTCGCCCAGGCGCGCAGCAGGCGGGACTCGACGATGGGCCGGGAGGCGAAGTAGGCGGTGAGGCCGGCGAGCGGAACCGAGCAGACGAGCAGCACGGTCAGGGCGAGCCCGGTGGAGCCGAGGAACAGCGCGGACAGGACTGCGAGGACCGCGAGGTAGGGGGGTGCCGTCTGGGTGCCGCCGGTGCCGACCGGGTGCCAGCCGTCCGCGTAACGGCTCCACAGGTCGGAGACGTCGGCGGGCGCGGGCAGCAGGGCGCCGCCGGCGAGTGCGCCGCCGCCGAAGAGTCCGCGGCAGGCGACGAGGGAGACGACGAGGAGCACGGCGAAGAGCAGCGGTCCCGGCTTACGGGCGATCTTCTTCAGCCGCGCGAACTGCTCGATCTCCAGGAACTCGGCGTCGTCCTCGCCGGGCCCCGACTCGACGGCGCCGTGCCGGGAGCCGCCGGAGTCGGCGTCCGAGCCGCCGAAGTCCGAGACGACCTGTTCGACGGTGGCGCGGACGGTCGCGCCGGGCGGCGGGAACAGCGGCCGCAGCTCGCTCGCCTCGACCACCCGATGTGAGCGTCTGCGGCGGCCCGCGAGGAGCCGCTCGGGCCGCAGCAGGACCCCGAAGAGTCCCATGACCTCGTCGACGGCCTGCCCCGGCACCTTGCCGACGAGATAGGCGAGCGTGCGCAGCAGGGTGCCCACGACCAGGCGCAGGAACACCCAGGGCAGGGCGATGCCGCGTGTGTTGGTCAGCAGGGTGTAGACGGCGCCGGCCTTGTCGACGCGGTGCGGGCTGGCGACGGACCGGCCCGCGCAGTCGACGGTGCGCCGCTCGCGGGCGGCCGCCTCGGCGTGGCGCAGTACGGCGCCGGGGGCGACGAGGACGCGGTGGCCGGCGGCGTGGGCGCGCCAGCACAGGTCGACGTCGTCGCGCATCAGCGGCAGCCGGCGGTCGAAGCCGCCGAGCTCCTCGTAGACGTCCCGGCGGATGAGCATGCCCGCGGAGGACACGGAGAGGACCGAGCGGATCTGGTCGTGCTGGCCCTGGTCCTGCTCGCGCCGGTCGAGTCCGGTCCAGCGGCGGCCGCTGTGGGCGATGGAGACGCCCGCTTCCAGGAGCTGCTTGCGGTCGTACCAGCCGCGCAGCTTCGGGCCGACGATCGCGGCGTAGGCGTCGGAGTCGGCGACGCGCAGGAGCTCGGCGAGGGCCGTGGGCTCGGGCGCGCAGTCGTCGTGGAGGAACCACAGCCACTGCACGGGTTCGCCGTGCGGCAGCTCGGGCATGTCGTACGCCTCGTCGCGCCAGGTCCGGGTGACCGGGTCCCAGCCGCTGGGCCGCTTCAGGTAGGGCAGGTCGTCGGCGGTGAGCACCGCCGCGGTGCGGGCGGCCTCGTCGACGGCGGTGCCGAAGCCGGTGCGGCGGGCGAGGTGCAGGACGCGGTCGGGGCCGAGGGCATCGGTGAGCATCTGCGCCGAGTCGTCGGCGCTGCCGGTGTCGGCGGCCACGACGTTCTGTACGGGGCGTTCCTGGCCGAGCAGTCCGGCGAGGGCGTCGGGCAGCCAGCGTGCGCCGTCGTGGGAGACGAGCACGGCGGTGACGACGTGCCGCGGGAACTCGGGCGCGTGTGCCGGGACAAACGCGGCTGTGGTGGCGGACATTGAGGTACGGGCCCTCCGGCCAAGGTCGCCCCGAAGGGGCGTTGGTGCGTCACGGACGGGGCCCCACACTAACGGCTGACATGTCAGCGGTCCGCCGCCCGTGCACAGGGCACGGGCGGCGGACCGTTTGCTTTGTAGTCAGTTGTCCTTTTTGGCTGGGCGGTGACCGCCCGTCGATTCAGACGGCGGCCTTCTTGAGCCGGCGACGCTCGCGCTCCGAGAGGCCGCCCCAGATTCCGAATCGCTCGTCGTTGTTGAGGGCGTACTCAAGACATTCGGAGCGGACCTCGCAGGCGAGACAGACCTTCTTGGCCTCCCTGGTGGAACCGCCCTTCTCGGGGAAGAAGGACTCGGGATCGGTCTGGGCGCACAACGCGCGCTCCTGCCAGCCGAGTTCCTCGTCCGCGTCCTCGACCAGCAGTTGTTGGAACAGCTCGGTCATGTGCGCCCCTCGTCTGTCTTTGCGTCCCCGTGATGTTGCCGCGATCGTTTTCGGCCGAACGACACGAGTGAAATTACAAGTGTGTGGCTCCAGGCCAGTCAAGCCACGATCTGCTATTGGGCCCGGTATTCACTCTGCGGAACCAAGGCTATGCGGAAAGTGTTCAAATCACCAAAAACCTGACACATGCCAGCGGCCTGCTCCGCACCTCCTCCCTCGCAAGGGGAAGACGTCACAAACATTGATCTTGTTGCGATCAAGCCATCGAAGCGATCCGGATCACAGTACGGTCACGGCGCCCCAACGGCGTTTGTGAGCACGGTTGCTGGCGCATGTCTCCCGGTCCACGACTGCACAAACCTTTCTCCGTTCGCAGTAACCGGATGTGATGAAACATTGCGGCCAAATCGGTCATTGGGTTGACATCGGGTAAGGGGAGCAGTCACCTTTGATCTCATGCCAGCGACCTCAGCGCCCCATGCGACCCGCCTCCGCGGGTTCCGCAGCGCTGTCCAGGCGCGCTGTTGCTGTTGCTGTTCCAGCTGTTGATGCCCACGAGCTCCAGCTTCTTCTTCTCGCATCGCCCGCATTGCCTGCTCTGCGACACCCCAGCACTTCCTGCCGAGGAACCCCCGCACCCATGAACAGCGACAGCGACCTCCAGATCGCCGGCGACATCCTCGCCGTCCAGCACCTGCTCCAGCCTGCCCGCGAGCACCCGGCCACCGTGGCCGAGTTCGCCGGCCTCGCCCGCTCCATCGCCGCCGACCGCGCGCGCTGGGAGCACCTCGTCGAGTACGACGCCACCTCCCGCTGGTACCACCGGCTGCAGACCGGACCCGGCTACGAGATCTGGCTGCTCAGCTGGGTCCCCGGCCAGGGCAGCGGCCTGCACGGCCACGGCCCCTCCTCCGGCGTGCTCACCGTGCTCGACGGCGAGCTGACCGAGCGCACCGAGGGCGGCGAGCGCTCCCTGGCCGCGGGCGCGCAGCGCGTGTTCGCCCCCGGCTATGTGCACGAGGTCGTCAACGACTCCCTGGAGCCGGCCGTGAGCCTGCACGTGTACTACCCGGGCCTGACCGAGATGCCGATGCACACCACGGCCCGCTGCACCGCGGAGTCCGTTCCGGCCTGAGCGGCTGTCGGCGGGCCTGCCAAGATGGGCCCATGCGCATTGTGGTTCTGGCCGGCGGTATCGGCGGCGCCCGTTTCCTCCGTGGCCTCAAGCAGGCCGCTCCCGAGGCGGACGTCACGGTGATCGGCAACACCGGTGACGACATCCATCTGTTCGGGCTGAAGGTCTGCCCCGACCTCGACACCGTGATGTACACCCTCGGCGGTGGCATCAACGAGGAGCAGGGCTGGGGACGCAGCGACGAGACGTTCCAGGTCAAGAGCGAGCTGGCCGCCTACGGCGTCGGGCCCGAGTGGTTCGGGCTCGGCGACCGCGACTTCGCCACACACATCGTCCGCACCCAGATGATCGGCGCCGGCTACCCGCTCAGCGCCGTCACGGAAGCGCTGTGCGACCGGTGGCAGCCGGGCGTACGGCTGCTGCCCATGTCCGACGACCGGGTCGAGACGCACGTCGCCGTCACCCTCGACGGAGAGCGCCGGGTGATCCACTTCCAGGAGTACTGGGTCAGGCTCCGGGCGTCCGTCGCCGCCGAGGCCGTCGTGCCGGTCGGCGCCGAGCAGGCCAAGCCCGCGCCCGGCGTGCTTGAGGCGATCGCCGAGGCGGACGTCGTCCTCTTCCCGCCGTCCAACCCCGTCGTCAGCATCGGCACCATCCTGGCCGTCCCCGGCATCCGCGAGGCGATCGCCGACGCGGGCGTGCCCGTTGTGGGCCTGTCCCCCATCGTCGGCGACGCGCCCGTGCGCGGCATGGCCGACAAGGTGCTCGCCGCCGTGGGCGTGGAGGCGACGGCGGCGGCCGTCGCCCGGCACTACGGCTCCGGGCTGCTCGACGGCTGGCTCGTCGACACCGTCGACGCGGCCGCCGTGCCGGACGTCGAGGCGGCGGGCATCCGCTGCCTCGCCGTGCCGCTCATGATGACCGGCACGGAGGAGACCGCGGAGATGGCCCGCGCGGCCCTGGCGCTGGCCGAGGAGGTACGGGCGTGAGCTCGCCGTCCTACCGGGTCTGGGCGCTGCCCGGCATCGGCGAGGTCCGGCCGGGCGACAACCTCGCCAAGCTGATCGCCGCGACCGGGCCCGGGCTCGTCGACGGCGACGTCCTGCTCGTCACGTCGAAGATCGTCAGCAAGGCGGAGGGGCGGATCGTCGAGGCGGCGGACCGCGAGGCGGCGATCGACGCGGAGACGGTCCGGGTGGTCGCCCGCCGCGGCACCCTGCGCATCGTCGAGAACCGCCAGGGCCTGGTCATGGCCGCGGCGGGGGTCGACGCCTCCAACACCCCCGCGGGCACCATGCTGCTGCTTCCCGTGGACCCGGACGCCTCGGCCCGCGCGATCCGCGAGGGGCTGCGGGACGAACTGGGCGTCGACATCGGTGTGATCGTCACGGACACCTCCGGGCGGCCCTGGCGCAGCGGGCTGACCGACGTCGCGATCGGCGCGGCCGGCGTGCGTGTGCTGGACGACCTGCGCGGCGGCACGGACGCGTACGGCAATCCGCTGACCGCGACCGTGGTCGCCACCGCCGACGAACTGGCCGCCGCGGGTGACCTGGTGAAGGGCAAGGCCGGGGGGCTGCCGGTCGCCGTCGTCCGGGGGCTGGCGCACGTGGTAGACGACGCCGGGCCCGGCGCGCGGGCTCTCGTACGGGGCGCGGCCGACGACATGTTCCGGCTCGGGACGTCGGAGGCAGTGCGCGAGGCCGTCGCACAGCGGCGTACGGTGCGCGACTTCACGGACCAGCCGGTGGACGGCGGGGCGGTGCGCCGTGCGGTCGCGGCGGCGGTGACGGCGCCCGCGCCGCACCACACCACACCGTGGCGCTTCGTCCTCCTCGAGTCCCCGTCCTCCCGTGTCCGTCTGCTCGACGCGATGCGCGAGGCGTGGATCGCGGATCTGCGGCGCGACGGCATGTCGCAGGAGTCCGTCGACAGGCGCGTGCGGCGCGGGGACGTCCTGCGGCGCGCGCCCTACCTGGCGGTCCCCTGCCTGGTCGCCGACGGCGCGCACACGTACGGCGACGAGCGCCGGGACACCGCCGAGCGCGAGATGTTCGTGACCGCGGCCGGCGCGGGCATCCAGAACTTCCTCGTCGCGCTCGCGGGCGAGCGGCTGGGATCGGCGTGGGTGTCGTCGACGATGTTCTGCCGCGAGGTGGTGCGGGAGGTGCTGGAGCTGCCGGCCACGTGGGACCCGATGGGCGCGGTGGCGATCGGTCACCCGGCGACCGCGCCGAAGGCCCGGCCGGCGCGGGACGCGGAGTCGTTCATCGAGGTGCGCTAGGGGGCGTCCGCCGGATCAGGGCCGGACGGGACGCGGCGTCCGGTGCATGGGGTATCCCCAGGCCCGCAGGGGCAGAGCGGGTGGGGTATCCCCAGGCCCGCAAGGGCCGAGGGGGTGCGGTCTCCCCAGGCCCCCAGGGGCCGAGGGGACGCATCGCAAGGCGCCGGAGTGCCCTGATAGCGCAGCTATCCGGGCATTTCGGCAACGCTGGGGGCACCTCCCGTGCCCGAAGGGCTACGGGGGAGAGGTGCCGTCGCCTGGGGGAGCGTCGTGGCCCAGGCCAAGATCCGCCGGACACCCCCTGGCCCTCGCCGAGCCGCCCCCCGACAGGGCGCGGGTCACCACGCCGCGATGTCCACCCGGCGCATCTTGGGCTCGCGGCGCGGTGGGACGCGGCCCGAGAGGAGGATCAGGCGGGCGGCGCGGTGGCGCTGGCCCTCGTAGGGGGCCAGCAGCTCCAGCATCGCCGCGTCGTCCGTATTGCGCTCGCCCGCCAGCGCGTAGCCCACGATCCGCGGCAGGTGCAGGTCGCCCACGGTCACCGAGTCGGCCGCTCCGTTGCTGCGCTGCACCGTCTCCGCCGACGTCCACGGGCCGATGCCGGGAATCAACTCCAGCCGGGCCCTGGCCTGTTCGGGAGCCATCGCCGCCGCCTCCTCCAGGCGGCGCGCCACCTTCACGGCCCGCAGGATCGTCGAGGCGCGTTTGTTGTCGACGCCCGCGCGGTGCCACTCCCAGGAGGGGATCATCGCCCAGCCGCGCGGGTCCGGCATGACGTGCAGCCGCTCGTCCGGGCCGGGTGCCGGCTCGCCGTACCGGCGTACCAGCAGCCGCCAGGCCCGGTACGCCTCGTCCGTCGTGATCTTCTGTTCGAGGATCGAGGGGATCAGGGACTCCATCACCAGACCCGTGCGCAGCAGCCGCAGTCCGGGCCGGCGGTGCTGCGAGGCGGCGACCAGGCGGTGGCGCGGCGTGAAGTCCTCGGGCGTGTCGGCCGCGCCCAGCAGCTCGGGCAGCCGGTCGAGCAGCCACTCGCCGCCCGGGCCCCACGCCTCGGCCTCCACCGTGCCGCCCCGGAGGGCGACCCTCAGGGTGCCGGGGCCCTCGGGGGTGCGGCAGGCCCGCCAGACGGAGCCGTCGGGCGTCGTACGGAACGTGGGGTCGGCGGGACCGCGGCGCAACGGCCCGAGCACGAGGCCCAGGTCGAGGGGCCACGGCGGCGTCCACCGTCGTGTGCGGGCGGCCGAGACCTGACGCGGTACGGCGGCGGGTACGCCTGTCGAGCCGCCGCGCACACGCGCGCGCCCGGCGCCCGGTTCGAAGCGTCCTGCCATGCGCTCAGGCTACTGGTCGGAGGAGAAGCGGACGGCGCCCGCCGGGACGACCGCGTCGCACCACACCCGCGCGCCGTCCCTGAGCTCGTTGTCCTCCCCGATGACCGCGCCGTCGCCGACGACCACACCGGACAGCACCGTCCGCGCGCCCACCCGCGCGCCTTCTCCGACGAGTGAGTCGCAGACCACCGCGCCCGCCTCCACGACGGCGCCCGCGAGGAGCGCGCTGCCGTCGATGCGCGCGCCCTCGCCCACCACGGCGCCCTCGCCGACGACCGTGCCGCCGGTCAGCTTCGCCCCGGCGGCCACCCGCGCGGACGGCAGGACCAGCCGGTCGCCGCGCCGGCCGGGGACCGCCGGTGAGGGCGCCCGGCCGAGCACCAGGTCGGCGGAGCCGCGCACGAAGGCGTGCGGGGTGCCGAGGTCCAGCCAGTACGTGGAGTCGACCATGCCCTGCAGATGGGCGCCGGAGCGCAGCAGCTCCGGGAACGTCTCGCGCTCCACGGAGACGGGCCGGCCGTCGGGGATCGTGTCGATGACGGAGCGGCGGAAGACGTAGGCGCCGGCGTTGATCTGGTCGGTGACGATCTCCTCCGGGGTCTGCGGCTTCTCCAGGAAGGCCGTGACGCGCCCGGTGGCGTCCGTCGGCACGAGCCCGAAGGCGCGGGGGTCGTCGACACGCGTGAGGTGGAGGGAGACGTCCGCACCGGTCGCGCGGTGGGTGTCGACCAGGGTGCCGATGTCGAGCCCGGTGAGGATGTCGCCGTTGAAGACGAGGACCGGGTCGTCGGGCTTCGAGCGCAGCCGGGAGGCGACGTTGCGTATCGCGCCGCCGGTGCCGAGCGGCTCCTCCTCGGTGACGTACTCCAGGTGCAGTCCGAGCGCCGAGCCGTCACCGAAGTACGGCTCGAACACCTCGGCCAGGTACGAGGTGGCGAGCACGATGTGCTCGACGCCCGCGGACCGCGCCCGCGCCAACTGGTGGGTGAGGAAGGGGACACCGGCCGCGGGGACCATCGGCTTCGGTGTGCGGACGGTGAGCGGACGCAGCCGGGTTCCCTTGCCTCCGACCAGGAGAATCGCTTCTGGGGCCTGGTTCAATGCGGTCTCTGCTTCCTGCTGGGGCCGGGCGCGGTCGCTGGTTGGACGGGCCAGTTTATGCAGTGGGTGCGGCCGTCACGACGCGCACGGCCCCGGGCGGCGGGTCAGCGGCCCTGGTACGTGGCCGATGCCGTACGGGCGGCGCCGAGCTTGCCGTAGAGCCGGCCGCCGGGGCAGTCCGTGAGGAATCCGTCGCGGTGTCCGGCGATGGCGTTGAGTGTGACCTTCTTGCCCTTCGCGTACTTCCCGCTGCCTCCCGAGGTGAGGGTGACCTTGCCCTTCGGGTTGATGCCGTGCAGTCCGAGCTTCCACGCCGTCAGCTTCGCGACCGCTGTCACGGCGGCCGCCGGCGGATTGCTGGAACTGTACGTGCCGAGGACCGCGATTCCGGTGCTGTTCGTGTTGAAACCGAGGGTGTGGGCGCCCTGTACCGGCTTGGCCACGCCTCCTGCCCTGCCTTCGTAGATGTTTCCGCACTTGTCGACGGCGAAGTTGTAGCCGATGTCGCGCCAACCGCTGCTCTTGACGTGGTAGCGGTAGATACTGCGGATAACGGAGGGGGCCTGCTTGCAGGTGTAGTTGTTGCCGGTGGCGCTGTGGTGCACGAAGGCGGCCTTCACGGTGTTCGTGTAGACGAAGCTCCTCTCGCGCAGGCTCTCGTCGGCGCCCCACCCCTTGCGGGTGACGATGCGCGGGCGGGGCCCGATGTACGGCTTGGCCGTCACGGCGTCGAACACGAGGTCGCCCGCCGCCGCGGCTTCCACCTCGGTGTCCAGCTGGTTGAGCGCCGGGATCTCCAGGCCGCCGGCCGGGGCGCGCCCTTCCGAGCCCTCGTTGGCGGGGCCGGAGGTGACGGTCCCGGTGTCCTCCGGGTCGTCGCCGGGGTCGACGAGTTCGAGGCGCATGCCCTCCGGCAGGCGGCCCGCCCGGGCGCCGGACTGCTGCACGCGCACCTCCACGCCGTCGGACGCACCGACCCACAGGGGCACGGTGGCCCCGCGCACCCGGCCCGACGCGCTCTCGGCGGTGCCGGGGTCGGCGGCATGGTCCTCGTTGTGGGTCTCGACCTGCTGCCAGGCGGACCAGGTGCGCGAGACGATGTCGCGGGTGCGGACCTCGACGGTGCCGTCCAGTTGGGCGGACGCGTCGTCCCAGACGATGCCGACGAGGGAGAACGGCTCCACCTCCTGGCGGGGCAGGCCCTGAACGGGGGCGCCCAGCGCGCGGTCGGCGGGAGCCCGGCCGAGCGGCTCCAGCGGCAGTGACCGCGTGCTGCCGGGGACGTCCACTGCCTCACCCGGGGGCGCGGCGACGGCGCCCGAGGTGAGCGAGAGCGGGAGGACGAGCGCGGCCGCGCACGCCACGGTGAGGGAAGATGCCAGGTATCCACGCATGGCAGAAATCCTGGGCCGGGCCCGGGGAGTGCGCCTGCCGGGAAATCGATGGTCTGTCAGGCCGACCGGAGGACCCCGTTCACCGGTACGGCGGCCTGCCCGGGCGCCCGCGGCGTACGCTTGCGCGGGTGAACGCCAGCGACCGTACCCCTGCCGACCTGCTGCGATCCGCGCTCGCCGCGGACCCGGCCCGCCCCTTGGTCACCTTCTACGACGACGCCACCGGTGAGCGCGTGGAATTGTCCGTCGCGACCTTCGCCAATTGGGTGGCCAAGACCGCCAATCTCCTTCAGGGAGAGCTGTCCGCCGAGCCGGGCGAACGCCTGGCGCTTTTGCTGCCGGCGCACTGGCAGACGGCCGTGTGGCTGCTGGCCTGTTCGTCGGTGGGAGTCGTCGCGGACGTCGGCGGCGATCCGGCCCGCGCGGACCACGTGGTCGCGGGGCCGGGGCAGTTCGACGCCGGGCTCGCGTGCACGGGCGAGCGGATCGCGCTGTCGCTTGCACCGCTGGGCCGCCGTTTCCCCACGCCGCCGGCCGGTTACGCCGACTACGCGGTGGAGGTGCCGAGTCAGGGCGACCGGTTCGCCCCGTACGCGCCGGTGGACCCGGACGACGCGGCCCTCACGGTGGGCACGCTCGAGCTGACGGGTGCCGAACTCGTCGCACGGGCACGCGCGGACGCGGAGCGGCTCGGGCTCGGCCCGGGGTCCCGGTTGCTCTCAGGGCTGGCGTACGACACCTGGGAGGGCCTGTCCGCCGGGCTGTTCGCTCCCCTGGCGGCCGGCGGCTCGGTCGTACTCTGCCGCAATCTGGGCGAGTTGTCCGAGGACGGGCTGACGAAGCGGATCGAGAGCGAGCGGGTCACGGGCACCGCGGTATGACAAGCCGCTGACGTCCACTCATGTGGCGCACACCCGGGCCGAGCCCTCCCGGCCCGGGCGCCGGGCGCGTTGGATGATCGGCGCCAAGCGCGTTTCCCGCGCACAACCAAGCGCCGGGTTCAGCCGTCTAGGAGGTGTCCGGCCCTGATCCGCCGGACACCTCCTGGACCTTCGACCGGCGGCCCAGCGCGCCGCCGATGCCGTGAAGGATGGACGCACACGTGACGGACAAGGCTGGTACGCCCGCCGAACCGGACGGCCCGACGGGGGACGGGGCCGAGCCGTCGCGTGCGGACGCGGATGCCACGGGTGCGGGCTCCGGCCCCGACCCGGCTCCCGGGGGTGCCGAGGAGTCCGGCGCGGAGGAAGGGTCCGACGCCGGCACGGACGGCCCGGCCAACGCGTCCCCCCACCGGCGGCACTGGCTGCGCTGGGCGGCGCTCGGCACGTCGGTCGTCGTGCTCGCCGCCGCGGGTACCGGCTGGTGGCTCTACCGCAAGCTCGACGGCAACATCACCACCGACACCTCGGCGGCGGAGGAGCTGAGGGCGTACGAGAAGGAGCGCCCCACCGCGCTGGTCACCGACGCGCAGAACATCCTGCTGCTCGGCTCGGACACCCGGGAGGGCGAGGGCAACGACCGGTACGGCAAGGACGAGGACGGCAGCCAGCGCTCCGACACCACGATCCTGCTGCACATCGCAGGCGACCGGCGGAGCGCGACGGCCATGTCGATCCCGCGGGACCTGATGGTCACGATCCCGAGCTGCGGCAGGCCCGACGGGAAGCGGACCAGGGCGCAGACCGCCCAGTTCAACTGGGCGTACCAGTTCGGCGGCGCGGCCTGCACCATCCGTACGGTCGAGAAGTTCACCGGGATCCGCGTCGACCACCACATGGTGATCGACTTCCGCGGCTTCAAGGACATGGTCGACGCGGTGGACGGCGTCGAGGTGTGTCTGGCCGAGCCGATCGACGACAAGGCGGCCCGTCTCAAGCTCCGCGCGGGCCGTCAGACGCTGCACGGCGAGGAGGCCCTCGGGTTCGTGCGGGCTCGCAAGACGCTGGGGAACGGCAGCGACACCGAACGCATGGAGCGACAGCAGCAGTTCCTCGGCGCGCTGGTCAAGAAGGTGCAGAGCAACGGTGTCCTGCTCAATCCGACCCGGCTCTATCCGGTGCTGGACGCGGCGACCAAGTCCATCACCACGGACGCCGGTCTCGACTCGCTGAAGGACCTGTACGACCTGACTCGGGCACTTCGGAACGTACCGACGGAAAAGGTGCAATTCCTTACTGTTCCCCGTCAGCCGTACCATCTCGATCCGAACAGGGACGAGTTGGTCCAGCCTGAGGCGAGCGAGCTCTTCGAGCGGCTCCGGGCCGACACGGAGGTCGCGGTCGTGCCGGAGAAGGAGGAGACGGACCGGGGCGCAGCCGACGGCGCGAGCCCCGGCCCGACGCCGACCTTCTCGGGCACCAATGCGGCCGAAGGCATGTGTGAGTAAAGCAATGGCCAAACGGAGACCGACAGGTCAGGCAGATTGGGTGGAATGCCCGCTTGTAAGGGGCGTGGAATTTGTCACGGGCGTCGCTCGACGCTGAACTGGGCGGATAGTGTGACGCGATCCGGTGCTTCCGACCCTGTGTCGCGCACTGCTGGATCGAAGAACCGAGCGCCTGCCGGGGGAGGCGCCTCGCGTGGCACCGACGGAGGACTCAAGCAACCGTGGATGCGCAAAGCCGTGGACGGGCGGACGAGATCGACCCCGCCGACCAGTGGGTCATGAACCCGCAAACCGGCAACTACGAACTGCGACTGGACCAATCCGCACCGCAGTCGACAGCCTCCCCCACCGGAGCCGTGGGTGCAAGAAGGTCCCGCCGGTCCGCCGAAACCCCTGAGGCGGCGAACGGGGCGTCCGGCACCGCCACGCGCCGCCGGACGGCGGACCCGGCACCCGAGGTCCCCCCGCAGCGCAGCCGCCGCGCGGGCAACGCATCGGGCCGTGTGCCGCAGCAGCAGGCGGGCCGGCGCAAACGCCAGCAGGCCGCCTCGCGCAAGAAGAAGGCGCTGCTGTGGACCGGCGGCTCCCTCGCACTGCTGATGGTCGCGACCGCAGGCGCCGGGTACCTCTATTACGAGCACCTGAACGGGAACATCACGGCCATCCCCGACGACAACGCCGGCACGGGCGGATTCAGCCCCGACCGGGCGATCAACATCCTGCTGATCGGCACGGACAAGCGCACGGGCGAGGGCAACGGGAGCTACGGCGACAGGAACAGCCCCGGCCACGCGGACACCACGCTGCTGCTGCACGTCTCCAAGGACCGCACCAACGCGACGGCGCTGAGCATTCCCCGTGACCTGATCACCGACATCCCGGACTGTCCGACGACGCAGGAGGACGGCTCCACCAAGGTCATCCCGGGCACGCAGGGCACCCGGTTCAACGAGAGCCTCGGCCAGTCGGGCCGTACGCCGAGCTGCACGATGCGTACGGTCACCGAGCTCACGGGCATCACGATGGACCACTTCATGGTGGCCGACTTCAACGCCGTCAAGACGCTCTCGACGGCGGTCGGCGGTGTGCCGATCTGCATCGACAAGGACCTCTACGACGACGACTCCAAGCTCGACCTGAAGGCGGGTGACCACAACCTCCAGGGCGAGGAGGCGCTCGCGTTCGTCCGCACGCGGCACGCGGTGGGCTTCGGCAGCGACCTCGACCGCATCAAGATCCAGCAGCAGTTCCTCAGTTCGCTGATGCGCAAGCTGAAGTCGAACGACACGCTCACGAGCCCGACGAAGCTGTTCAAGCTGGCGGAGGCGGGCACCAAGGCGCTGACGGTCGACTCGAAGATCAGCGACATAGGGAAACTCCGCGATCTCGGCCTGGAACTGGGCAAGTTCGACATGAAGAACCTCACCTTCGCCACCGTGCCCGTCGCGGACAACCCGACGGAGAAGGTCAAGGCCACGGTCGTCCTGAAGGAGGCCCAGGCGGAGTCGCTGTTCTCCATGGTCAGGAACGACGTGTCGCTGACCGAGGTCGAGCGGAAGGAGAAGGCGGCCAAGGACAAGCAGGCCGAACTGCTCCAGGGCACCAGGGCCGAGGCGTCGGACGTCCGCGTCGACGTGTTCAACGGCGGCGGCCCGCAGGGCTCCGCACAGAAGACGCTGGACTGGCTCCAGAACACCGAGGGCGTGCTGAAGTCCACCAACAAGGGCAACGCGCCGGCGGACGTCCCGCGGACGACGCTGGAGTACGCGCCGAACCAGGCCGACCAGGCCCGCAAGCTCGCGGACCTGATGGGCCTGCCCGCCGCGGCCCTCAAGCCCGGGACCGAGGACGCCGTGGGGCTGGAAGCGATGACGCTGACGCTCGGCCCCGATTTCAAGGGCGCGGGAGTGCCCATCACGGGTCCGGCGAAGGTGCCGGAGGACGTGCAGAAGGTCGAGGCGGACAAACAGGTGTGCGCCAAATGACGCCGGACAGCGGCTCATGGGGAGAGCCTGAAAACAGGGGGTTCTAGGGGTGGGACACAGCAGCGTGCGTGGGGAGGGGACGCGGCGACGCGGACCGCACGCCCGCGATCTGGGCTGGGACGACAGCCTGTACGGAGAAGAGACCGGGCGTGTCCCGGGCGCCCGTACGGCCCCCGACGACGAGGAGAACGCCGGGGGCATACGGGACGCGGCGGCGGAGGGCTCCGGCTCGCACCGCCGCGGGACACCCCGCCGGCGCGGGAAGCGCGGCAAGCGCCGCATACTGCGCGGGATCGCGCTCACCGTGTCCGTGGTGATCCTGGGTACCGCGGGGGCGGGGTACCTGTACTACGAGCACCTCAACAACAACATCCGCAAGGGCGAACGCACCTCCGCCGACTCCGACGTGAAGAAGTCGGCTCCGAACGCGGCGGGCCAGACGCCGCTGAACGTCCTGCTGATCGGCTCCGACAGCAGGAACTCCAGCGAGAATCTCGAACTCGGCGGTTCGAAGAAGAGTGTCGGAGCGCCGCCGCTCGCGGACGTGCAGATGCTGCTCCACGTCTCGGCCGACCGGAAGAACGCCTCGGTCGTCTCCGTCCCCCGTGACACGAAGGTCGACATACCCGAGTGCACGGACCCCAAGACCGGGGACAAGCACGCCGCCACCAGGGATCTCATCAACGCGACCCTGGGGCGCGGCGGCCCCGGCTGCACGCTCGCCACCTGGCAGGAGCTCACCGGCGTCTACATCGACCACTGGATGATGGTCGACTTCGCGGGCGTGGTGGACATGGCGGACGCGATCGGCGGCGCCGAGGTCTGCGTCAACCACAACGTGTACGACGGCCCCAAGCCGAACGTGCCCGGCGGCTCGGGCCTCAGGCTGACGAAGGGCACGCACGAGATCCAGGGCGTCAAGGCCCTCCAGTGGCTGCGCACCCGGCACGCCTTCGAGAGCGACTTCGGACGCTCCAAGGCCCAGCACATGTACATGAACTCGGTGATCCGCAAGCTCAAGGAACAGAACGCCTTCACCGACGGCGGCCGGCTCATGGACCTGGCCGAGACGGCCACCAGCTCCCTCCAGGTCTCCGAGGAGATCGGCACGGTCAAGAAGCTTTTCGACCTCGGCATGACGCTCAAGGACGTGCCGACCGACCGGATCGCGATGCTCACCATGCCGCGCATCCCGGACCCGGCCAACCCGAAGAACCATGTGCTGCCCGCGCCGGGCGAGGCCGACCGGCTCTGGGAGATGCTGCGCGACGACGTCCCGGTGGACGGCAAGGCCCCGACGTCGAAGCCGAAGACGCCGGCCGCGCCGAAGGACCCGGCCGCCGCCCCCGCCGACATCGGCATCATGGTCCGCAACGGCACGGGGGCCGACGGGCCGCCCACGCCCCAGCGGGCCACCACCGTCGCGGGCCTGCTGGTGCAGCAGGGCTTCACGGGGGCGCAGGCGGACTCGACTCCCGACCCGCAGAAGCGCACGCAGGTGCTGTTCCCGAGCGCCGACCTCCAGGGCGACGCGCAAGCGGTCGCCAAGGCGCTCGGGGTCCCCACGAGCGCGGTGAAGAGGTCGACGGACGTCTCCGGCGTGACGCTGGTGGTCGGCGCCGACTGGCGGACCGGGGACACCTTCCCCAAGTCCGAGCCGGCCGCGGGCCCGCCGAAGAACACCGAGACGGTCATGGGCGACGACGAGGACGCCTGCATGGACATCTACGCGCCGTACCGCTTCTGACGGTCCCTCCCCGAAACGCCGGACGGACGCCGGCCCGCCCCGGGAGGAGCGGGCCGGCGTCCGGCGTTTCGGGGGCTGGTCAGGCCGCGGCGGTCTTCACCGAGGGGCGGCGGCTCGCGATGACCTTCCGCGCCAGCGAGCGCGGGCTCGTCAGGAAGCCGTACCCCCACGACATGTGCATGGTCGCCAGCGCGAGGGGGATCTGCACGCGGGCCTTCAGCGGCAGGCCCTTGCCCGCCGGGACGGAGCCGGCCGTGATCGCGGCGAGGTAGCCGCAGGGGACGACGAGGGCCCACGGGGTCACGGTCGCGCCCAGGACCAGGCCCGCGGCGATCGCGCACACGGCGGTCGGGGCGGCGAGGTAGCGCAGATTGATGGAGCCCTGGTGGTAGCGGGCGACGACATGGCGCCAGCGGCCGTACTCCCTGTACTGCTTGGCGAGCGCCCGCACCGAGGGCCGGGGGCGGTACTGCACCCTCAGCTCCGGCGAGAACCAGATCAGCCCCCCCGCCTCGCGGATGCGGAAGTTCAGCTCCCAGTCCTGGGCGCGGATGAACTCCTCGTTGTACCCGCCCTGCTGCTCCAGGGCCTCCCGGCGGAAGACACCCAGGTAGACCGTCTCGGCCTCGCCCGCCGTGCCGCCGGTGTGGAAGGCGGCGTTGCCCACGCCGATCCTCGACGTCATGGCGGCGGCGACCGCGTCCTCCCAGGCGTTCTCGCCCTCGGCGTGCATGATGCCGCCGACGTTCTGCGCGCCGGTCTCCTCCAAGAGGCGGACGGCGGTCGCGATGTAGTTCGGCGAGAGCATGCCGTGGCCGTCGACGCGCACCACGATCGGGTGGCACGAGGCCCTGATGGCGGCGTTCAGCGCGGCGGGGGTGCGACCCGTCGGGTTCGGCACGGTGTGGACCCTCGGGTCCTCGCGCACGAGCTCGGCGGCGATCTCGTCGGTGCGGTCCGTGGACGGTCCGAGCGCGATCACCACCTCCATCTCGCCGTCGTAGTCCTGCTCGAGGATGTGACGGACCGAGTTGCGCAGGTGCCGCTCCTCGTTGAGGACCGGCATGATCACGGAGACAGCGGGCGTGGCGTTCATCGCCCGCCACGTTACCGCGAACGGGGGACACGAAGGCGCGGCGGCCGGTGCCGCAGATCGTATGGGCCTACGGTGCTCAGGATTCCCCTGTCGTCGCGGAGGTGTCCCCTTGCCCCCACCGCCTCGCCCCCGCCGCCCTGCCCAGGTCCCCCCACGGCCGGCGGGACGGCGCCCGGCCCCGCGGCCGGTCCCGCGCGAGCGGCCGCGCTGGGGCGTGCGGGTCGTGACATCGCTCTCGGTCCTGGTCCTCGGCGTCGGCGGGATCGGGCACGCGGTGGTGACGAGCCTCGACACGGGGATCGAACGGGTCGACCCGTTCCGCGACATGAAGAACCGCCCAGGAGACACCAACGGCATGAACATCCTGGTCGTCGGCACCGACGGCAGGGACAAGATCACGCCCGCGGAGAAGAAGAAGTACCGGCTCGGCGGCACGGCCTGCAACTGCACCGACACGATCATGCTGGTGCACCTCTCGGAGGACCGGGAACGCGCCAGCGTGGTGAGCCTGCCGCGGGACAGCTACGCCGAGATCCCCGAGCACATCGATGCCACCACCGGCAAGCACCACAAGGCGCACCCGGTGAAGCTGAACGCCGCGTACGCGGAGGGCGGCCCGGCCCTGACCGTCCGCACGGTGGAGCACATGACCAAGGTGAAGATCGACCACTATCTGGAGATCGACTTCACCAGCTTCATGAAGACCGTGGACGCGGTCGGGGGTGTGGAGATCTGCACGGCCCGCCCGATGAAGGACTCGTACACCGGTCTCGACCTGCCCGTCGGCACGCACAAGCTGGACGGCGGCCAGGCCCTGCAGTACGTGCGCTCCCGCCACATCGACGGAGCCGCGGACCTCGGGCGCATGCAGCGCCAGCAGCGGTTCCTGGCGGCCCTCGTCCACCGGGCGACCAGCAGCGGGGTCCTGCTGAACCCGGTGAAGTTCCGCAGGGTCACCTCGACGATGCTCGCCTCGGTGCGGGCCGACAAGGGCTTCGGCACGGAGCAGATGCTGGCGCTCCGCAGGGCGATGCGGACCTTCACACCGGCCTCGTCGGAGTTCACCTCGGTGCCCGTCGGTGACGTGAGCCACCCGGTGAAGGGCATCGGCTCCACGGTGAAGTGGCACCCGGCGAAGTCGAAGAAGCTGTTCCAGCTGTTGCGGGACGACAGGCCGCTGGCCCCGCACCGCCCCCGGCGTCACAGCTCGACGCTGGTCGACGTCTCGCCGCAGCAGATCCTGGTGCAGGTCTACAACGGGACGCTGATCAACGGCCTCGGCGACCGGGTCGACACGGCCCTGCGCGGCACCGGTTTCCGCACCACGCAGGCTCCGCGCAACACCGGGGGCGGCGAGGTGCGGCGCACCTATGTGACGTACGACCCTCGCTGGGACCGCTCGGCGAAGTCGCTGCGGGCCGCTCTGCCGGGCTGCGAGCTGCGGGCCGTGAAGAACCAGGGGCCGACGCTGCGGGTGGTGGCGGGCACCGACTTCAAGGGCGTCACGCCGGTGCGGGCGGAGGACCCGTACCGGGGCGAGTTCGGCGCCGTCACGGGCGACCAGGTGGTCTGCCCGTGACGGTGTCCCCGCCGTCTCAGTCCCCCATGCCCTCCGCGGCCCGCTTCTCGCGCAGCTCCTTGATCGCGCGGCGCCTGGCCAGCCGGTGGGTGCGCCGGATCTGCGCCTCCTGGTAGCGCCGCTGGTCCCGCTCGGTCTCGGGCAGCACCGGCGGTACCGGCCGCGGCTTGCCGTCCGCGTCGACGGCGGCGAACACGAGGTAGGCGCTGCCGACCTGGGTCGCGGGCGTCGACTCGTTCCAGCGCTCCGCGAGGACCCGTACGCCGACCTCCATCGAGGACCGGCCCGTCCAGTTGACCTGGGCCTTCACATGCACCAGGTCGCCCACCCTGACCGGCTCCAGGAACACCATCTCGTCCATGGAGGCGGTGACCGCCGGGCCGCCGGAGTGCCGGCCCGCGACGGCGCCCGCGGCGTCGTCCACCAGTTTCATGATCACGCCGCCGTGCACGGTGCCGAGGAGATTCGTGTCACTGCCGGTCATGATGTGGCTGAGGGTGGTACGTGACGCCGAAGTGGGCTTACCCGGAATTTCGTCCTCCGGGCGCTGGGCCTGATCTGTCATGCCCTCCACCATATGCCGGGGCCGCATTGCATCAGGTTCGCTACAGCCCTGGTGTGATTCCCCACCCGCCCTGTCGGCGCGCCGGGCCGCACCGGCACACTGTTCCGCATGAACGACTGGCCCGAAGGATGGACCGACGACGGCGGCACACGACGCGGATACGGGCGCGGCAGCGCCGGTGCGCAGCCCGAGGGTGCCCGCGTGATGCGCCATGTCCAGCGCCCGGCCGCACCTCCGCGCGGCTCGGTGCCCCCGCAGCAGCGCGGCTACGACCAGGGCTACGCCGAGCCCGGATACGACAGCGGCTACAACACGGGTCAGGTCTACGGCGCCCCCGGCGGGGGCGGCCGGGGCATCCCGCCGCAGGGCGGCCCGTACCGGCAGCCGGGCCCGGCCCCGGACTGGCGGCGCCGGTTCAAGGTCGGCTCGGTCGTGGTGCTGGTGGCGGTGCTCGGCACGGCGATCGGCACGTACTTCTGGGCCGACTCCAAGGTGCGGCGCGAGGTCGACCTCGCGAAGGTGATCGAGCGGCCGCAGGAGGGCGACTGCACGACGTATCTGATCGTCGGCTCGGACAGCCGTGAGGGCATGACGGCCGAGGAGAAGAAGAAGCTGCACACCGGCTCCGCCGAGGGCAAGCGCACCGACTCGATGATGATCCTCGCGGCCTGCGGCAGCGGGAACACCATGGTGTCGCTGCCGCGTGACTCGGACGTCGAGATACCGAGCTTCGTGGGCTCCGAGTCGGGCAAGACGTTCCCCGGGCAGGGCCGCCGGGTCAAGCTCAACGCCGCGTACGCGGAGGACGGGCCCGAGCTGCTGGTCCGCACGGTCGAGCACAACACCGGCCTGCGCATCGACCACTACGCCGAGATCGGCTTCGCCGGTTTCGCGGGCATCGTCGACGCGCTCGGCGGTGTCGAGATGAACATCGAGAAGGGCTTCAAGGACAAGAAGTCCGGCGCCGACTTCCAGGCGGGCAAGCAGACCCTCGACGGCGAGCAGGCCCTGGCCTTCGTCCGTACGCGGTACGCCTTCGCCGAGTCCGACCTGGCGCGCACCAAGAACCAGCAGAAGTTCCTCTCGGCGATGGCGAGCCAGGCGGCGACGCCGGGCACGGTCCTCAACCCGTTCAAGCTGTACCCGGTGATGGGCGCGGGCCTGGACACCCTGATCGTCGACAAGGACATGTCCCTGTTCGACCTGGGCGAGATGTTCTTCGCCATGAAGGGCGTCACGGACGGCGAGGGCACGTCGATGAACATGCCGACGTCGGGCAGCCGCGGCGGCAACCTCGTCTGGGACAAGGCGAAGGTGCAGCAGCTGGTGAAGCAGATCCAGAACGACGAGAAGGTCACCGTCTCGGACAAGTGACGTCCCACGGTGAAGGGCCCGCCGCACGCGTGTGCGGCGGGCCCTTCCGTGTTGTGCGTCCGCCTGCCCCGCCGGGTGGGGGCACGCCGGTGACGCGGCGTCGATGAGTTCTTGCCGCGGACGGCGTCTACTGGGACGAGAAGGCACCGACGACTGGCGTGGAGGCCGGCATGAGGAAGATCGTGGCGCAGCTGTTCATCTCGCTCGACGGTGTCGTGGAGGCGCCTGACCAGTGGCACTTCCCCTATTTCAACGACGAGATGGGCCTCGCCGTCGACTCCGTCCTCGGCAGGGCCGACACCTTGATCCTGGGGCGCAGGACCTACGACAGCTTCGCCGGCGCCTGGCCCGAGCGGGAGGCGGCCGGCGGGGAGGACGCTCCGTTCGCCAAGATCCTCGGGGATGCGCGGAAGATCGTCGTCTCGCGACAGCAGCTGGAGTTCACCTGGCGGAACTCCGAGTTGATCAAGGGCGGTCTCGTCGAGGCGGTCACCGCGCTGAAGAAGGAGCCGGGCGACAGCGCCATCGCGATGAGCGGTTCCGTCTCCGTCGTCCGCCAGCTGCTGGCCGCGGGGCTGCTGGACCAGCTGCAGCTGCTGGTGCACCCGATCGCCGTCCGCAAGGGCATGCGCCTGTTCGACGAGGGCGACACTCCGATCCCGCTGAAGCTGCTCTCCTCGGAGACCTTCGAGACGGGTGTGCTGCACCTCTTCTACGCCCCCGCCGAGCAGGCGGGCGAGGGGACGTACGAGGACGCCAAGTCCCACCTGCCGCAGAACGAGCGCTGACGGGACCGGACGCGCCGACGGCCCCCGGCATGATGCCGGGGGCCGTCGAGGTGTTCGGGAGTGCTACGGCAGGTTGCGCGCCATGACGATCCGCTGGACCTGATTCGTGCCTTCATAAATCTGCGTGATCTTCGCGTCGCGCATCATCCGCTCGACCGGGTAGTCACGGGTGTAGCCGTAGCCGCCGAGCAGCTGGACCGCGTCCGTGGTGACCTCCATCGCCACGTCCGAGGCGAAGCACTTGGCCGCCGCGCCCTGGAAGGTCAGGTCGGCATCGCCGCGCTCCGACTTCGCGGCGGCCGCGTAGGTCAGCTGGCGGGCGGCCTCGATCTTCATCGCCATGTCCGCGAGCATGAACTGGATGCCCTGGAAGTCGGCGATCGGCTTGCCGAACTGCTTGCGCTCCTTGACGTAGCCCTTGGCGTAGTCCAGCGCGCCCTGCGCGATGCCGAGCGCCTGGGCGGCGATCGTGATGCGGGTGTGGTCCAGGGTCTGCATCGCCGTCGCGAAGCCCGTGCCCTCCGCGCCGATCATGCGGTCCGCGGGGATGCGGACGTTGTCGAGGTAGACCTCGCGCGTCGGCGAGCCCTTGATGCCGAGCTTCTTCTCCGGCGCGCCGAAGGAGACGCCCGGGTCGGACTTCTCGACGACGAAGGCGCTGATGCCCTTCGAGCGCTTCTCGGGGTCCGTGACGGCCATGACCGTGTAGTACTCGGAGACGCCGGCGTTGGTGATCCAGCGCTTCACGCCGTTCAGGACGTAGAAGTCGCCGTCCCGCACGGCCTTGGTCTTCATGCCGGCCGCGTCCGAGCCCGCGTCGGGCTCGGAGAGGCAGTACGAGAACATCGCGTCGCCCTTGGCGAGCGGGCCCAGGTACTTCTTCTTCAGCTCCTCGGAGCCGGAGAGGATCACGGGGAGCGAGCCCAGCTTGTTCACCGCCGGGATCAGGGACGAGGAGGCGCAGGCGCGGGCCACCTCCTCGATCACGATGACGGTGGCCAGCGCGTCGGCACCCGCGCCGCCGTACGTCTCCGGGACGTGCACGGCGTGCAGGTCGGAGGCGACGAGCGCGTCGAGCGCCTCCTGCGGGAAGCGGGCCTCCTCGTCCACGGCGGCGGCGAACGGCGTGATCTTCGCCTCGGCGAGGGAGCGGACCGTTTCGCGGAGCATGTCGTGCTCTTCGGACGGGCGGTACAGATCGAAATCGGCCGAACCTGCCAAGGTCTCTCACTCCCCAGATGCTAACTACCGTTAAGTAACCCAATTTTAGACGGCGAGGCCGACCGAGGCATACGTGAGTTTGCCGACAGCGCAGGAATTCAGCGCCCGCGGCACCGCGGATATGCTCGGGCGCGCACCCCGAGCCCGCACAGCACTGGAGCATCCGCATGGCCCTCAAGATCACGGTGATCGGCACCGGTTACCTCGGCGCGACGCATGCCGCGGCGATGGCGGAGCTGGGTTTCGAGGTGCTGGGGCTGGATGTGGTCCCGGAGAAGATCGAGTTGCTCGCGTCGGGGCGGGTGCCGATGTACGAGCCGGGTCTGGAGGAGTTGCTGCGCCGGCATGTGGCGGGGATCGAGGGCTCGTCGGGGCGGCTCGCGTTCACCACGTCGTGGGAGGAGGCCGGCGCGTTCGGCGATGTCCACTTCGTGTGTGTGAACACGCCGCAGAAGCACGGCGAGTACGCCTGTGACATGTCGTTCGTGGATGCCGCGTTCGCGTCCCTGGCCCCGCATCTGCACGGCCCGGCGCTGGTGGTGGGCAAGTCCACCGTCCCGGTCGGCAGCGCGGAGCGGCTGGCGGCGCTGCTGGAGGAGCGGGCCCCGGGCGAGGTGGAGCTGGCGTGGAACCCGGAGTTCCTGCGCGAGGGCTTCGCCGTCGCCGACACCCTGCACCCCGACCGCATCGTCGTCGGCGTGCGCAGCGAGGCCGCCGAGAAACTGCTCCGCGAGGTCTACGCGACCCCGATCGCCGAGGGCTCCCCGTTCGTGGTGACCGACTTCCCCACCGCCGAACTGGTCAAGACGGCCGCGAACTCCTTCCTCGCCACCAAGATCTCCTTCATCAACGCGATGGCCGAGGTCTGCGAGGCCGCCGGCGGCGACGTGGCCAAACTCGCCGAGGCGATCGGCCACGACGAACGCATCGGCGCCAAGTTCCTGCGCGCCGGAGTCGGCTTCGGCGGCGGCTGCCTGCCCAAGGACATCCGCGCCTTCATGGCCCGCGCCGGCGAACTCGGCGCCGACCAGGCCCTGACCTTCCTGCGCGAGGTCGACTCGATCAACATGCGCCGCCGCGGCCACATGGTCGAACTGGCCCGCGACGCCGTCGGCGGCACCTCCTTCCTCGGCAAGCGAGTCGCCGTGCTCGGCGCCACCTTCAAACCCGACAGCGACGACGTCCGCGACTCCCCCGCCCTCAACGTCGCCGGACAGATCCACCTCCAGGGCGGCCAGGTCACCGTCTACGACCCCAAGGGCATGGACAACGCCCGCCGCCTCTTCCCCACCCTCGGCTACGCCGACTCCGCACTCGAGGCGGTACGCGGCGCGGACGTCGTCCTCCACCTCACCGAATGGCACGAATTCCGCACCCTCGACCCCAACGAACTCGCCCGGGCCGTCACCCACCCGATCATCCTCGACGGCCGCAACGCCCTCGACCCCGACCAATGGCGCGACGCCGGCTGGACCTACCGCGCCATGGGCCGCCCACGGGCCTGACCGCTCCGGACGGACGCAGGGGACCGTGAGCCCCTCATGAGCTGACGCCCCGCCAGAGTTCAGACGGCCCCTCCCCCTACGCACCGGGGGGAGGGGCCGTCTTCCGTCGGTGCGGGACCGTCAGGGGGACGCCGTGCGGCGTCTTCGGTAGGTGCGCATCTTGGTGCGGGCGCCGCACACCGCCATGGAGCACCAGCGGCCGCGGGCCGCCGGGCTGCGGTCGTAGTACGCCCAGCGGCAGTCCTCGGCCGCGCACGCCTTGAGGCGCAGCCATGTGCCGTCCGCCGCCGCCGTCGCGACGGCCTCGGCGACGCGTGCGAGCAGGGTCGGCGGGCCCGAAGGGCGCAGCGCGGCCTCGCCGGACGGGGAGACCGTGACGCGCAGGGGCGCTTCGGCGAGGAGGGCGTCGAGGGCCGTCGACGTTCCGTGGCCCGCGTGGGCCAGGCATGCCTCGCGCAGGGCTTCGCGCAGGACACGGGCCCCGGGGACGTCCTGCGCAGTGAGGGTGAATCGCTCGCGGCTCTCGGGCGTGTCCAGGCTGTCCGCACCGCTTCCGATGTCCAGCGTGTTGACCAGGGCCTCGATCAGCGCGAGACCACCGGGTGCGGGCGCCCTGTCGTTCATGGTTGCGACGTTACCTCCTATGCGGGAGCATGCAGTAACCGTTACTGGTTAAACGCGAATACCGGTAACACCGAGGAGGAAGTATGAGCATCGCAAAACTCGGAGCCGTCGTGCTGGACTGTCCCGACCCCGTCGCGCTCGGGCGCTTCTACGCCGAGCTGCTCGGCGGGGAGATCGAGGACGACGGCGAGGGCTGGGTCGACCTCAAGGGTGTGCCCGGCGCGCCCCTCGCCTTCCAGCTCTCCCCCGGCCACGTACCGCCGAAGTGGCCGTCCCCCAAGGAGTCGCAGCAGTTCCACCTCGACGTGACCGTCGAGGACATGGACGCCGCGGAGGAGCAGGTCCTGGCGATCGGCGCGACCGTGCTGGACGCCGCGGACCGCAAGCGGAGCTGGCGGGTGTACGCCGACCCGGCCGGGCACCCGTTCTGTCTCTGCGCCTGCTGAGGCCCCGCGCCGTGTGAGGTCAGAGGTCCAGCGCGCCGATCGCCACCTGCGAGGGGCCGCGGCGCGACTGGGCCGCGCGCGAAGCGAACTCCGTGTCGCGCAGGACGCGCATCACGTTCGACCAGGTCAGAGCCGTGACGTCCGGCTCCGGCCAGCCGCGGTCCAGTAGCTCCGCGATCAGGTGCGGCAGGAAGGAGACGTCCCCGAGACCGGCCGCGTGCGGCGCCCCGGTGTCGTACGCGCCGCTGAGGGCGACGGACTCCGGGCCCGCGACCTCGCGCACGTGGTCCACGAGGTCGGCGGTCGCCGCGAGCGTGCCGGCCGTGCACAGGACCATGTACACGCCCTTGCCGCCGCGCAGCGCGCGCAGGACGTCGTCGGGCAGCGGGGACGGGTGGTGCGAGAAGATCACCGGGGCCTTGGTGATGGTGAGGGTGCGGCGCATGGTGTCGGGCGAGCAGCCGGAGAGGTCGACGAGGATGCCGAGCCGGTTCATCTCGCGGACCATCTCGTGGCCGAAGGGGGTGAGACCGCCCTCGGTCCAGCGGGTGCCCGCGAGGGTGATGCTGCGGACACCGAGGGCGTACAGGCCGCGCAGTACGGCCAGGGAGTTCCCGAGCGCGGTTCCCGGCGCCGGGCCGAGCAGTGCGGCGATGCGGCCGCGGTTGTGGGCGTCGACGAGTTCGTCGGCGCCCAGGGCGAGGCGCATGCCCTCGGGGTAGTCGGCCACCGTGGCGCGGACCAGGTCGACGAGTTCCAGCGTGGTGGCCAGCGCGCCGGCCGCGGTGGGAGCGGAGGGCGGGAACAGGGTCCAGAACTGGGCGCCGACGCCGCCGCGCCGCAGCCGCGGCAGGTCGGTCTCCAGCAGACTCTCGCCGGCTTCGAGGTCGTACCAGTGCATGGTGCGCAGGACCGGGCCGAGACCGCTGTAGCAGTCGGTCACGGGATGGTTGCGCAGCAGCTCGCGGGCGCGCACGAGGGGGTCGGTGCGGTCGGCGCACTCGGTCTCCGAGGGGGTGGGCGGCGGGGCCGCGGTCCCCTCGAAGCCGTCGAGGCCGTCCACCTCGTCGAGGTCGTCGAGGTCGACGGTGGTGAGGGATGAGGCGTCTTGCAGATCAGCCATGAGGTGCTCCGGTTCGCCGGCCTGTGCCGTACGCCAACCGTGGCACGGGAGGGCGGGCCGGTCGCGGCGGATGGAGCGTTCGGGGGTACGCCGCCGACGCGCGGCGCACCCCCGGTCCGTCAGACGCCGTCGAGCTGGTCGATCGTCGCGATGGACGGGCCGTGCCGCTCCTGGAGGCCGCGGGCCACGGCCTCGGCGTCGCGCAGCACCCGGACCGCGTTCCGCCAGGTCAGTTTGGCCAGGTCGGCGTCCGACCAGCCGCGGCCGAGCAGCTCCGCGATCAGGTTGGGGTAGCCCGCCACGTCGTCGAGGCCCGCCGGGGTGAACGCGGTCCCGTCGAAGTCGCCGCCGATGCCGATGTGGTCGATGCCGGCGACCTCGCGCATGTGGTCGAGGTGGTCGGCGACGGTCGCCGCGGTCGCGACCGGCCGCGGGTTCGCGGCCTCGAACGCCTCGTGGATCTTCATCGCCTGGGGCGTGGTGTCCAGGTGGTGCAGTCCGTGCGCGCGCATGTTCTCGTCCGCGGCGCGGGTCCACTCGACCGCCGCGGGCAGGATGAACTTCGGTACGAAGGTGGCCATCGCGACGCCCCCGTTGGCGGGCAGCAGGGCCAGCACGTCGTCGGGGATGTTGCGCGGGTGGTCGCAGATCGCGCGGGACGAGGAGTGGGAGAAGATCACCGGGGCGACCGAGGTGGTGAGCGCGTCGCGCATCGTCGTCGCGGCGACGTGCGAGAGGTCGACGAGCATGCCGATGCGGTTCATCTCGCGGACGACCTCGTGGCCGAACGGGGACAGGCCGCCCACGCCCGGCTCGTCCGTCGCCGAGTCCGCCCACGCGATGTTGTCGTTGTGGGTGAGCGTCATGTAGCGCACGCCCAGCGCGTACAGGGCGCGCAGGGTGGCGAGCGAATTGTTGATGGAGTGGCCGCCCTCGGCGCCCATCAGGGAGGCGATACGGCCCTCGGTGCGGGCGATGTCCATGTCCTCGGCGCTCAGCGCCCGCACCAGGTCCGCCGGGTAGCGGGTGATCAGCTGGTCGACGATGTCGATCTGCTCCAGCGTGGCGCTGACCGCCTCGTCGCCCGCCATGTCGCTGCGGACGTACACGGACCAGAACTGCGCGCCGACGCCGCCGGCGCGCAGCCGCGGGATGTCGGTGTGCAGGCGGCCCGTCTGGTCGCCGGCGATGTCCATCCGGTCCAGGTCGTACCGGACGTTCTCGCGCAGCGCCCAGGGCAGGTCGTTGTGGCCGTCGACGACGGGGTGGGCGGCGAGCAGCTCCCGCGCCCGGCGGAGGGGATCCGTGGGGGTGTCCATGGGACTGTTACTTCCCGAAGCCGAAGGACTCCGCACCTGCGACCCGGGTACGCAGCCGCTTGCCCTTCTCGGTGGCCTGGTCGTTCAGCTCCTGCTGGAAATCGCGCATCCGGCCGAGGAGCTCCTCGTCCTGCGTGGCCAGGATGCGGGCGGCCAGCAGTCCGGCGTTGCGCGCGCCGCCGACCGAGACGGTGGCGACCGGGACGCCCGCAGGCATCTGCACGATGGACAGCAGGGAGTCCATGCCGTCCAGGTACTTCAGCGGAACGGGGACGCCGATGACGGGCAGCGGGGTCACGGAGGCGAGCATGCCCGGCAGGTGGGCCGCTCCCCCGGCGCCCGCGATGATCGCCTTGAGCCCCCGTCCGGCGGCCTCCTCGCCGTACGCGATCATCTCGCGCGGCATGCGGTGCGCGGAGACGACATCGACCTCGTAGTCGATCTCGAACTCGTCCAGGGCCTGCGCGGCCAGCTCCATGACGGGCCAGTCGGAGTCGGATCCCATGACAATGCCGACGACAGGGCTCATGCTGCTCACTCGGTGATCGTTCCTCGCAGATAGCCGGCGGCGTGGCGGGCGCGCTCGAGCACGTCGTCCAGGTCGTCGCCGTAGGTGTTGACGTGCCCCACCTTGCGGCCGGGCTTCACGTCCTTGCCATACATATGGATCTTCAGCTGCGGGTCCCGCGCCATGCAATGCAGGTAAGCCGCATACATGTCGGGGTAGTCGCCGCCCAGAACATTGCACATCACGGTCCACTCGGCACGCGGACGCGGATCGCCGAGCGGCAGGTCGAGCACGGCACGGACGTGGTTGGCGAACTGGGAGGTGACCGCGCCGTCCTGGGTCCAGTGGCCGGAGTTGTGGGGACGCATCGCGAGCTCGTTGACGAGGATCCGCCCGTCCGCCGTCTCGAACAGCTCGACCGCGAGATGGCCGACGACGCCGAGCTCCTTGGCGATGCGCAGCGCGAGCTGCTGGGCCTCGCCGGCCAGCTCGTCCGACAGGCCGGGCGCGGGCGCGATCACCGTGTCGCACACACCGTCGACCTGCTGCGACTCGACGACCGGGTAGGCGACGGCCTGGCCGTGCGGGGAACGGACGATGTTCGCCGCGAGCTCGCGGACGAAGTCGACCTTCTCCTCGGCGAGGACGGGCACACCGGCCTTGAAGGGGGCCTCGGCGTCGGCCTGCGTACGGACGAACCACACGCCCTTGCCGTCGTAGCCGCCCTGCACGGTCTTGAGGATGATCGGGAAGCCCCCTGCCTCCTCGGCGAACGCCGCCGCGTCGGCGGGGTCCGACACGATGCGGTGGCGCGGGCACGGTGCGCCGATCTCCATGAGCTTCGCGCGCATCACGCCCTTGTTCTGGGCGTGCACCAGTGCGTCGGCCCCGGGCCGGACGGCGATGCCGTCCGCTTCCAGGGCCCGCAGGTGCTCGAACGGCACGTGCTCGTGGTCGAAGGTGATCACGTCACAGCCGCGCGCGAACTCACGCAGGGTGTCCAGGTCGCGGTAGTCGCCGATGACGACATCGCTGACGACCTGCGCCGCAGAGTCCTGGGGGGTGTCACTGAGGAGCTTGAATTTCAGGCCGAGGGGGATACCCGCCTCGTGGGTCATGCGGGCGAGCTGACCGCCGCCGACCATGCCGACTACCGGGAACGTCACCCCTTCAGGGTATCCGCCGAGCCGACCGGCCCTGTCCCCCGTATGTTCCGACAAGCCCTGTAGCGGCCGTCACAGCATCCTCAGGACCCACAGGCGGCCCGCAGGACCGCTGGTTAGCATGGCGGTGTCGATGCTGCCGCTCGACGCTGCCGATCCGACGAGGCTGGACTCTCACCATGAGTGATCAAGGCGGAGGACTGCGCGGGCGGGTGCGACAGCTCGCGCGCGAGGTCGCCAAGTTCGGCGCGGTGGGCGGCGCGGGCGTCCTGGTCAACCTCGGCGTCTTCAATCTGGTGCGGAACACGACCGAGATCCCGGTCGTCCGGGCGTCGATCGTCGCCACGGTCGTCGCGATCGCCTTCAACTACGTCGGCTTCCGCTACTTCACCTACCGTGACCGCGACAAGAGCGGCCGGACCCGCGAGATGACGCTCTTCCTGCTGTTCAGCGCGGCGGGCCTGGTGATCGAGAACGGCATTCTGTACGCGGCGACGTACGGCTTCGACTGGAACACCCCGCTGCAGAACAACGTGTTCAAGTTCCTCGGAATCGGGATAGCGACGCTGTTCCGGTTCTGGTCGTACCGCACGTGGGTCTTCCGGGCACTGCCCGTCCAGCAGGCCGAGTCCCTGCTGGGGCGGCGCCGGCAGCGGACCGGGTCCGTCTCGGAGCCGATGCGGGACCGCGTCGGCCGCTGACCCCGCGGGCCGCGTGCGGGTTCGCGCGCTGAACGCCCGGTCGCCTCACCTCACCGTCGGCTTGTCGTCCTGCTTGCGCCCCTTCGCGACGCGGCTCAGGAACAGGGCGAAGACCGGCGGGTGCTGCTGGAGCAGTTCGAGCCTGCCGCCGTCCGCCTCCGCGAGGTCCCGGGCCACCGCGAGCCCGATGCCGGTGGAGTTGCGGCCGCTGATGGTCCGCTCGAAAATGCGGGCCCCGAGGTCCGCCGGGACGCCGGGCCCCTCGTCCGTCACCTCGACGACCGCCTGGTTGCCGGTCACCCGGGTCCGTACCGCGACCGTGCCGCCGCCGTGCATGAGCGAGTTCTCGATGAGCGCGGCGAGCACCTGGGCGACCGCGCCGGGGGTTCCGACCGCTCGCATGCCCTGCTTGCCGGAGTGGACGATCGCGCGGCCCGCACTGCGGTAGGCCGGGCGCCACTCCTCCAGCTGCTGCTTGACGACCTCGTCGAGATCGAAGGCGACGGCCGAACCGATCCGGGGGTCGCGCGAGTTCGTCAGGAGCCGCTGCACCACGTCGGTGAGCCGCTCGACCTGGTTCAGCGCGATGCTCGCCTCCTCCTTCACGGTCTCCGGATCGTCGGTGACCGTGATCTCCTCCAGCCGCATCGACAGCGCGGTAAGCGGCGTGCGCAGCTGGTGGGAGGCGTCCGCGGCGAGCCTGCGCTCCGCGGTGAGCATGCGCGCGATCCGCTCGGCGCTGGCGTCCAGCACATCGGCGACCCGATCCAGTTCGGGGACCCCGTAGCGCCGGTGGCGGGGGCGGGGGTCGCCGGAGCCGAGCCGTTCGGCGGTCTCGGCGAGGTCGGTGAGGGGAGCGGCGAGCCGGTTTCCCTGCCGTACCGCGAGCAGGACGGCCGCGACGACGGCGACCAGGGCGACGAGGGCGATGATCAGCAGCGACCGGCCGACCTCGCGCGTCACCACCGAGCGGGACTCCTCGACGGTGACCGTGATGTTCCGCTCGCCCTCGGCGCTGCCGCGGATGACGCTGCCGCTGGGCCGCTTGCCGATCTCGATGGGGTCGCGGCCGGCGATACGGATCAGGGCGTAGCGCGTGACGTCGCCCTGCTGGGCGATGATGTCGGGATTGACCGGCTCCCCGCCGACCAGCCTGCTGTCGACGATGCTGGCCAGGCGCAGCGCCTCGGAGTCGACGCTCTCCTGCGCGCTGCTGCTGATGGTGCGGGTCTCGACGAGCACGAGCGAGACGCCGAAGACGGCGATGACGACGAGCACCACGGCGAGCGTGGAGTTGATCAGACGGCGGCGCATGGGGTCTGTGTGTCGGGACTCATGGAGTCTTGCGTATCAGGACTTCTCGAAGCGGAAGCCGACGCCGCGCACGGTCGCGATGTACCGGGGGTTGGCGGCGTCGTCGCCGAGCTTCTTGCGCAGCCAGGAGATGTGCATGTCCAGGGTCTTGGTCGACGACCACCAGGTGGTGTCCCAGACCTCGCGCATCAGCTGGTCGCGGGTGACGACCCGGCCGGCGTCGCGCACGAGGACGCGCAGCAGGTCGAATTCCTTGGCGGTGAGCTGGAGCTCCTCCTCGCCCATCCAGGCCCGGTGGGACTCGACGTCGATCCGCACGCCGTGCGTGGAGGGGGCGGGCGCGGGCTCGCTGGCGCCGCGCCGGAGCAGGGCCCGGACCCGGGCGAGCAGTTCGGCGAGGCGGAACGGCTTGGTGACGTAGTCGTCGGCGCCCGCGTCCAGACCCACCACGGTGTCCACCTCGTCCGCGCGCGCGGTCAGCACCAGGATCGGCACGGTGTGGCCGTCGGCGCGCAGCCGCCGGGCGACCTCCAGGCCGTCCATGCCGGGCAGCCCCAGGTCGAGCACGACGAGATCGACTCCGCCCGCGAGTCCGGCGTCGAGCGCGCTCGGACCGTCCTCGCGCACCTCTACCTCGTACCCCTCCCGGCGCAGGGCTCGGGCCAGTGGCTCGGAGATGGATGCGTCGTCCTCGGCGAGCAGTACACGGGTCATGAAGGTGATGGTAGTCCGCATGGAGCAGCCGTCGGGGCATGATCGACAAGGGCTGTCACTTAGGGATGCGATCCTGGTTACGACCTTCGATTCAGGGCAGATGGTTCCGTGTTCACCTGTGATCCATCTCTCAAGTCCTTCCATATGCCGCACTGTCGTGCCGTATGGTGGCGAGACGCCTGAAGTAGTGACTGGGGACCTTTGGCACGCCGTGTGCGCCAAAGGTCTCAATTCTGCAAAGGGTTGTTCTGCCGGCCTTGACGGCAGCGAGAAGTGACCCCACCGGGCGCGTGACCGCTCACGAAGCGCCGCGTCCCGAGCAAGCAAGGATCGACCATGGCGTCCAGCCTGACGAGGGACTCGGCCAGCACCACTGGCGAGAAGACGTTCCTCGGCCACCCACGCGGTCTGGCCAATCTCTTCATGACCGAGATGTGGGAGCGCTACAGCTTCTACGGCATGCGGGCTCTGCTCGTTCTCTACCTGTCGGCCTCGGTGGCCAAGGGCGGTCTCGGCTTCGACACGGCCACGGCCGTTGCCATCTACTCCGTCTACAACGCCATGGTCTACCTGCTCGCCCTGCCGGGCGGCTGGTTCGGTGACCGGGTGTGGGGCGCGCGGAAGACCGTGGCGGTCTCCGGCACGATCATCATGATCGGCCACTTCATGCTGGCCCTGCCGATGGAGATCTCGTTCTTCATCGGTCTGGCGCTGATCGCCGCCGGTTCCGGTCTGCTCAAGGCCAACATCTCCACGATGGTCGGCCACCTCTACCGGGACAAGAACGACCCGCGCCGTGACGGCGGCTTCACGATCTTCTACATGGGCATCAACCTCGGTGCCTTCGTCGCCCCGCTGACCATCGGTTACGTGGGCCAGAAGATCAACTGGCACTACGGCTTCGCCATGGCCGGTGTCGGCATGGCCCTCGGCCTCGCCTTCTTCTTCCTGGGCTTCCGCAACCTGGCCCCGGAGTCGAACCAGGTGCCCGCCCCGCTGTCCGACGCCGAGCGCGCCGGCATCGTCAAGAAGGCCATGATCTGGCTCGCCGTCGCGGCCGCCGCCTACGGCGTCGTCGGCCTCTCCGGCACCTTCACCATCGACTGGGTCCTGTGGCCGCTGACCATCCTGGGTCTCGTCCTCCCGGCCTGGTACCTCATCCGCATCAAGCGCGACTCCGACCTGGAGCCGGTGGAGCGCTCGCGGATGTCGGCGTACGTCTGGTTCTTCGTCGCCGCCGCCGTCTTCTGGGGCATCTACGACCAGACCGGTTCCACGCTGAGCCTGTTCGCCGAGAACAACACCTCGGGCACCCTGTTCGGCTTCGACTTCCCGGCCAGCTGGTTCCAGTCGCTGAACCCGCTGTACGTGATGGCGCTCGCCCCGGTGTTCGCCTGGCTGTGGCTTGCTCTGGCCCGCCGCTCCAAGGAGCCGAGCACCCTGGTCAAGTTCACGCAGGGCCTGGTGCTCATCGGTGCCTCGTTCTTCGTGATGATGCTGGCGCAGGCCGCGTCCGCGGGCGGCGTCATGGTCACCCCGCTCTGGCTGTGCTCGGTCTACCTGATCCAGACCGTGGGTGAGCTGACCCTCTCCCCGGTCGGCCTGTCGCTGACGACGAAGCTGGCGCCCGCCAAGTACGCGTCCCAGATGATGGGTGTCTGGTTCCTGGCCGTCACCGCCGGTGACTCGGTCATCGCCCTGCTCCAGCTGATGGGCGCGCCGACGGACACCGAGTGGTGGTTCGCCAGCCAGGGCGCGCTCGCGGTGATCGCCGGTGTCGCGATCTTCATGTACCGCAGGAAGGTGCAGCCGCTCATGGGCGGCGTGCACTGATACGCCCCGTACACGCGCGGAGGGCCGCCGCACCGGATGTCTTCCGGTGCGGCGGCCCTCCGCCGTTCGGGCCGGTCAGGTTGTTCGCATCGGTCAGCGCGTGCCACGCAGGCGCTGCCACGGCGTGAACGTGAACACCGCGCCGCCGAGCAGGATCACCGTGCCCGCCACCAGGGCCAGTGCGCGCAGGGCCGCGGTGTCCTCGGCGCCGGTCTGGGCCAGGCCGCCGCTCGTCGCCGTGCCGCCGGAGCCGCCGCTCGTGCCGCCGCCGGTGGATCCTCCGCCGGCCGCTCCGCCCGGCTGGGCGGAGGTGTCGAGTTCCAGCGAGAACGGCACGTCGGCCGGCGGGGTGCAGGTCGTGGTCGTGCCGAGCGCCTTGACCGTGAGGACGCCGGGGCTCAGCGTCGTCCTCCCCGTGGCGCCCGGCTTGTAGGTGCCGGTCAGGTCGGGGATCTCGATCGGGTCGCCCGCCTTGATGGGCTCCTTGTTCGTCGGGCCCTCGACGTGGACGAAGCCCTTGTCGGCGCCGCCGAGTTTCACCTCCATGGACGGCTTGACCGAGTCCTTGGGGATGTCGGCCGGGCTGTCCATGACGGACTTGGAGAACTTCACGGTGATGCCGTAGTCGCCGCCGTTCTTCTTGGCGTTGATACGGACCGGGGAGACGGCGTTCTTGTCGCCGATGGGGGTCTTGCACTCGTAGGCGACCTCGATCTCCTTGCCCTCGAAGTCCGTCTGGCCGCCACCCCCGCCGGACGTGCCGCCGGACCCGCCGCTGCTCGACGTACCGCCCGAGCTGCTGCTGCCCCCGGAGCTCGTACCGCCGGAGCTCGTCCCTCCGTCCGTCGTACCGCCGGAGCTCGTCCCTCCGTCCGTCGTACCGCCCGATGTCGTACCCCCGTCCGTCGTACCGCCCGATGTCGTACCCCCGTCCGTCGTACCGCCGGACGTCGTGCCGCCGCCGGCCGACACCTTGATCGTCGCCCCGACCCCGACCGTCTCCTTCGGCGCGCACTTCGTGTCCGTCGGGATCGGCTGCGAGACGTTGATGGCGTACGCCCCCGGTGTCAGCGTGATCTCGCCCGCCTTCTCCAGCTTCAGCGTGCCCTTCATGTCGGGCAGCACCATGGGGCTGTTCTTCGGGATCGGCGGGTTCTGCCGCGGGCCCTCCATCGCCAGCTCGCCCGTCGCGGCTCCGCCGAGGGTGATCGTGCCGGTCGGTTTGACCGTGTCCTTCGCCAGGTCCAGGATGTCCGGGTTCTTGGAGGCGGCCTGGACCGTCTTCCAGATCACCTCGACCTCGTCGCCGACCTCGGCCTCTGCGGGCGCGGTGATCTGCACCGTGGTCGTGCCCTGGACGGGTGGCAGGCCGGAGATCGGGGGCGGAATGCACTCCGTCGCATACGAGACCTCGGCTGCCTGTGCGGGGCTCGCGGCCAGCAGGATCCCCGCGCCGCCGAGCATCAGCGCGACCCCGGCCGCGCTCATCCTCCGTTGCGTACTCACGAATGTCCCTTCGTCGTGGGCCGGTCGGTCCGGTTCTCTGACGGTGCGGAGTCAGGGATGAACCACGGCAGTGCCGCCGTGGTGGTCGAGGGGGAGGCGGGCGGGCGGGCCCGGCCGGGGCGGCGCGGGGGCCGGGAGCCCGGCGGGCGGACCCGGTCGACGATCGCCATGCCGATGCGGAACAGCGCCGTGGGGACGACCACGGCCAGCAGGATCCAGAAGACCGTCACGCCCCAGGGCCGTCCGACGCCCCACGGCTGCTCGGCGACGACCTTGCCGCCGTACTTCACCGAGACCACGTAGTCGCCGTGGGCGCCCGCCGCGAGCCGGACCGGCAGTTCGATGCGCGCCGTGCGCCCGGGCGCGATAGTGCCGCGCCACTGCTGCTCCTCCCACTGGGGCGCGAACACCCCGTGGGCGGTGCCGACCTGGAAGACGGGGTCCTTCACGGGCGTCGTCCCGAGGTTGCCGACCGTGAACTCGAGCGTGCGGGAGGGCGGGGCGCCGAAGAGGACCAGCAGGCCCGATTCGCCCCGCAGCCGGGTCGTGGTGACGACGGCGAGGCGGCCGGCGCCGGTCTGCTCGGGGAGCGGCGCGGTGGGGTGTCCCGCGACGACGAACTCCGTGTCCACCACCTGCTGTTCACCGGTCGCCGTGGTGACGTGCACGACGCAGGGGCACGGCTCGGGCGGCTCGGCAACCGGCATGCTCTTCTCGAACGCGCCCCGGGAATCGGTGGTGACCGCGCGGCCGTCGGCGTTGGCGCAGGAGTTGGTGCCGCCGATGACGCCTGTGCCGGGGGCGGACTTTCCGCAGATCAGCAGGACCAGCAGGGTCTTCGCCCGCCATCCGGCACCGCTGACGGTGATGTCGCCGCCCTTGCCCGCCTGGGGCGCGGACAGCTCGACGGTCGGCGTGGGCGCGGGCGCGCCGAGGGCGGGTGCCACGGGCAGGAGGAGCAGCAGGGCGGTCAACAGGGCGGCGGGCACGGCACGTTGCATGGTCAGGCTCCTGCTCCCGCCGGTCGGCGTTCGGGGACGGTCCGGACACGCCGGCGGTGGACGCGGCGGAGGACCAGGGCCGCGGCCGTCACCGCGCTCGTCAGCAGCGCCGCTGCCGCGAGGCGGGCCCCGAACGTCTTCGAGGACGTAGCCTCGGCCCGGGCGGCTCCCGGCGCCGTCGCCGTCACGCGGATGTCCACGGCATCCATGTGCGGCGGATCGGACCAGCGTTCGGTGAGGGTGATCCGGCGGCCCGGCGGCAGTTCGGCCCGTGCGCGGGCCGGACGGCTGAGGACCTCGCCGAACAGACCGTCCGCCCGGAACGCCACGCGCGGAGTCAGCGGCGTACTGCCGCGGTTGACGAGGGCGTAGCGGATCGAGCCGTCCGCGTACGACACGTCCTCGACCGTGAGGGCTGCCAGCACCGGCCCGCGCACCCGCAGATGAAGCCGTACCGGTTCCTCGCGGCCCGCGCCGGACGCGGTGATCGTCGCCGTCTGTCCGCCCGGCGGTGTGCCCACGGGGAGGGTGACGGTGAACGGGACCTCCGCGCGGGTGCGGGCGGGGACGGTGACCGTACGGGCGGCGAGCGCGATCCACGGCCCGTGCGCTTCGGCCCGCAGCCGCAGGGTGAGCGGCGCGCGGGCCCGGTTGGTCACCGCGAGCCGGTCCTCCAGGACGGCGCCGGGCGCGCCCTCCAGGTACAGGTACGCGCGGTCCGCCGACCAGGTCCCGGGCGCCGCCATCCCGGACGCCACCGCCCCGGGCGCCGCCGGGACCAGCGGCACCGCCGTGAGCGCGAGGACGAGCGCGAGCGCGGCCTGCACGGTCAGCCCGCGGCCCGGCCGCCGCCGCGCCGGGTCAGCCACAGGACTCCCGCGGCCCCGGTGAGCAGCACGGTCCCGCCGAGCGTGCCGAGGGCGAGGGCCGAGTCCAGTGGGCCGGTCCTCGGGAGCCGCGACGCCGAGGCGCCGGCCACGGCCGTGACGTCCAGTTCCAGCGACGGCCCCGGGCTGTTGCGCGGCGTGCACGTGGTCGTCGTCCCCAGCGCCTTGATCGTCAGCACGCCCGCGGTGAAGGTGACCTTGCCGCTCTTGCGCGGCGTGTACGTGCCCGACAGGTCATTGATCTTGATCGGGGTGTTGGCGGGAATCGCCGCGGTGTTGGCCGGGCCCGAGACCCGTACCTCCCCCGGGTCCGCGCCGCCCACCTCGATGACCGCGCTCGGGTTCATGGCGCCCTTGCCCAGCTCGACCGGGCTGGACGAGACACCCTTGCGGAACGACATGGTGAGCCGGTAGGCGCCGCCGCTCTTCTCGGCCGTGATGTCGATCGGCGATACGGCCCCCTTGGGTCCGATCGGGGTCCGGCACTGGTAGTCGACGTCGACGACGGCGGCCTGCGCGGCGGGGGCGGCGATCAGCACCGCCGAGCCCGCCACGGCCGCTGCCGCCGCGAGAGCTGTCCGCTTGCGGTTCCGGTACGACACCTCGGTTCCCCTCGTGCGCACTTGGACTGACGGCTTTACTGACGGCACATCAGATCGGGGGCTCAAGGTACGCCGGGGGCCCGGGGGAGGGAAGACAAAGAGCACGCCGTATCGGCGTGCTCCACAAGAGATTCGGCAATGGCCTGCGAAACGCTCACGCGGGCGCGGCGAGTTCCGCCCACACCGTCTTGCCCGGCGAACCGGGCGTCCGTACAACACCCCAGTCCAGGCAGAGGCGTTGGACGATGAACATGCCGTGGCCGCCGGGCCGTCCCGCGCGGTGCGGGGTGCGCGGCGCCGGCTGGCCCGTCCCGCGGTCGGTGACCTCCAGGCGCAGGACCTTCCCGTCGCAGCCGATGCGCAGCTCCTCGGGGCCCTCGGCGTGCAGGCAGGCGTTGGTGACCAACTCGGAGACGACCAGCAGCACATCCTCCGCCGCCGCCCTGCGGTCCGCCGTCCCGGCAGGCAGCCAGCCCCAGTCGTGGAGCGCCTGTCTGGTGAAGTCGCGGGCGAGCGGAACGATCCCGCTGGCGCTGCCGAGCGCGAGGCTGCGCACCGTCCCGCCGACCGGTGCGGCGGACGCAGGCACGGTCGGCGCCGCGGCGGCGGCTCCCGGCTCGGGGCCGAGATCGCCCGGCTGTTGCTGCCGGGTGGTGCTCATCAGCGCTTCACCTCACCGATTCACCGGTTCACCAGTTCGCCATGGATTCAGTACGCAGAGTGCTGGGCGTTCAACGTTCTGCGGGGGTTCTCCTGCCCGGCCGAATCGTGACAACACCCACTAGGTCGGCACCGCGGACGTGACGCGGGCTACAGGGGGCGGCACGGCCGGACCGGACTCAGTCGGACAGGGCCGCTTCGAGGGAGTCGTGCACGGTGAAGACCGCCTCGGCTCCGGTGATCTCGAAGACTCGCGCCACCACGGGCCGCATCCCGGCCAAATGGACCCCTCCCCCACCGGCCTCGGCCTTCAGCCGGGCGCCGAGCAGAACATTGAGCCCGGTGGAGTCGCAGAAATCGAGGCGTGAGCAGTCGATCACGAGGCGCACACGGCCTCTCTCGATCGCCTCGTCCAAGGGCGCGCGCAGCAGTTCGGCGGTGTGGTGATCCAGCTCACCCGCCGGTTTCAGAATCTCGCTGCGGCCCTCGGTCCGAACCTCGACCTGAAGCCGGCCCCGACTCACGCTGCCGACCGTCTCGCGGTCCATGCCCGTCCCTCTTCGCCGTGTCGTTCGCTGCGTCGTCCACCGTTCGTGCCACACGTCACACGCCACCGCTCGGGCGGCGCCGGACGCCCGTCGAACCCTACGCCTTCCCCGCGTCGACCGGTACCCGAACTACTGCGCATAACAGACATACATGACATATGCCACTTGCGATCGGCACCGCCGAGCCGGTAGGGCTAGTAGGACACACCCGACACGGCCGGCTTTGGAGGCGCCGCTCACCGCAGCAGCATGCATGGCATCGGCAGCCATATGCCGAGAACGATGGAGGAGACCATGTCACCCCGGCTCGACGCACCGCGTACCCCCACCGCGCCGTCGGCAACCCCCGCCGCGACCGCTCCCGACCCCGCCGACACCGAGACGGCGGCCGAGACCGCCCCCGGTACCGCGGCCGCCGGACAGCAGCAGTCCGCGGGCCTCGAAGACCTCACAGATCTGCCGGCGATTCCGCCCTTCGACGAGGTGGACTCGCTGGACGCGCGGGCGCTCTCGAAGACGCTCTTCGAGCGGCTCACGGTCCTCGAAGAGGGCACGCACGAGTACGCCTACGTCCGCAACACCCTGGTCGAACTCAACCTGGCCCTCGTCAAGTTCGCCGCGTCACGGTTCCGTACCCGCAGCGAACCCATGGAGGACATCGTCCAGGTCGGCACGATCGGGCTGATCAAGGCGATCGACCGGTTCGAGCTCAGCCGGGGCGTCGAGTTCCCCACGTTCGCGATGCCGACCATCATCGGTGAGATCAAGCGCTTCTTCCGGGACACGTCCTGGTCGGTGCGGGTGCCGCGGCGGCTCCAGGAACTGCGGCTCGACCTCGCGAAGGCGGGTGACGAGCTCTCCCAGCAGCTGGACCGCACGCCCACCGTCGGCGAACTCGCCGAACGCCTCGACATCAGCCGCGAAGAGGTCGTCGAGGGCATGGCGGCGAGCAACGCGTACACCGCGAGCTCGCTGGACGCCCAGCCCCAGGAGGACGACAGCGAGAGCGCGCTCGCCGACCGCATCGGGTACGAGGACCACGGGCTCGAAGGCATCGAGTACATCGAGTCGCTCAAGCCCATGATCGCGGGGCTCCCGCCGCGGGACCGCACGATCCTCAGCCTGCGGTTCGTCGCGAACATGACCCAGTCGGAGATCGGCGAGGAGCTCGGCATCTCGCAGATGCACGTGTCCAGGCTGCTGACGAAGACGCTGGTCAAGATGCGCAAGGCGCTCACCCTGGAGGAGTGAGCCGGCGCCTCCTGCCGGGCGCTACGGGGTCTGCCGCGCCAGCGCGGCCGTCACCGCAGCCTCGGCGTGCAGCCGGGTCGTCGGGAACACCGGCACCGGACTGTCGTCCGCACCGATCAGCAGCTCGATCTCCGTGCAGCCGAGGACGACGCCCTGCGCCCCGGCCGCGACGAGATCGCCGATGACCTGCCCGTACGCGGCCCGGGACTCCTCGCGGACGATCCCGAGGCACAGCTCCTCGTAGATCACCCTGTGGACCAGGGCGCGCCCGGCGGCGTCCGGGGTGAGGACGGTCAGGCCGTGCGAGGCCAGCCGGTCGCGGTAGAAGTCCTGCTCCATGGTGAAGGCCGTGCCCAGCAGGCCGACCGTGGCCAGGCCCTCGGCGCGTACGGCGGCCGCGGTGGCGTCCGCGAGATGCAGCAGCGGCACACCGACCGCCGCCTCCACCTGGCCGGCGACCTTGTGCATCGTGTTCGTGCAGATCAGCAGCAGGTCGGCGCCCGCCGCCTCCAGGCCCTTGGCCGCCTCGGCGAGGATGTCGCCGGCCCGCTCCCACTCACCGGCGACCTGGAGTTCCTCGATCTCGGCGAAGTCCACGGAGTGCAGGACGCACTTCGCGGAATGGAGTCCGCCGAGCCGCTCCCGTACGAGCTCGTTGAGGAGCCGGTAGTACTCCGCGCTGGATTCCCAGCTCATGCCGCCGATCAGTCCGATGGTTCGCATCGGGCCACTGTCGCATGTCGCCGCGCGCCCGGGCACCGCCGCCGTGACACTGGTCCGCACAGCCCCGGCCGTACGAGAGGACCCCGTCATGTCGCCTGTCATCGCCGTCACCGGAGCGAGCGGACGCGTCGGCGGCCGGGTGGCGGCCAGGCTCTCCGCGGCGGGCGTCGCGACCCGGCTGGTGGGCCGCGATCCGGCCCGGCTGCCCGAGCTGCCGGGCGCGGTCGTCGCGCCCCCCGCCTCCTACGGCGACGGCGAGGCGATGCGGCGGGCCCTGGACGGCGCGGACACCCTGTTCCTCGTCTCGGCGCACGAAGCGCCCGGCCGGGTGCAGGAACACCACACGGCCGTGGACGCGGCGCTCGCCGCGGGCATCGGACGGATCGTGTACGTGTCGTTCGTGGGGGCCGCGCCGGACGCGACGTTCACCTTCGCCCGCGACCACTTCCACACCGAGGAGTACATCCGCGCCCGCGGGGTGCACCACACCTTCCTGCGGAACAACTTCTACCTGTCCGCTTTCCCGGCGATGACCGGCGCGGACGGGGTGCTGCGCGGCCCCGCCGGGCAGGGCCGGGTGGCCGCCGTCGCCCACGACGACATCGCGGACGCGGCGGCCGCCGTACTCCTCGACGGACCCGGTCCGCACCACCGCGCGGTGTACGACCTGACCGGCCCCACCGCGTTCTCCCTCGCCGAGGCCGCGGCCGAGCTCACCCGTGCCACCGGCCGCACCGTGCGCTACGTCCCCGAGTCCGAGGACGAGGCGTACGCCTCCCGCGCCGGCTACGGCGCCGAGGAGTGGGAGGTGACGGGCTGGGTCACCTCGTACGAGGCGATGGCCGCCGGCGAGATGGCCGCGGTCTCGGACGCGGTGCCGCGGCTTGCGGGGCACCCGGCGCAGTCGCTGCGCGAGTACCTGGCCGAGCACCCGCGCAGCTACGCGCACCTGCTGCCGTAGCCCCGCCGGACACCCCCTAGGGCCTCTCGTTTGGATCATGCCGGGCTCGCGGGCCCTGGCACGCTCCCCCGCAGCCTCCGGCGCGGGAGGTACCCCCACGCCGCGTTGTCGTCGGTCGCCATGGCTCCGCCATTGTCTCCTCCCCCTACGCCTTCGGCGTGGGAGGTACCCCCACCTCCGCCTTGCGATCGCACGCACCAGACCCTCCCCCTACGCCCTGCGGGCGTAGGGGGGACCCCCACTCACTGATCCGGCCTGATCCAAACGAAAGACCCTAGACCCGCTTCCCGGCCCGCCAGACTTCGCGCACCAGCGGCACACCCGGCCGGTAGGCGAGGTGGACATGGCTCGGGGCGTCCAGCAGGGCGAGGTCGGCGCGGGCGCCGGGACCGAGGCGGCCCACATCCGTACGGCGCAGGGCCGCCGCGCCGCCCGCCGTGGCCGACCACAGCGCCTCGTCGGGCGTCATCCCCATGTCGCGCACGGCGAGCGCGATGCAGAACGGCACCGAGGACGTGAACGACGAGCCCGGATTGCAGTCCGTCGACAGCGCGACCGTGGCGCCCGCGTCGATCAGCCGGCGCGCGTCGGGCCACTCGGCGCGGGTGGAGAACTCCGCGCCCGGCAGCAGCGTCGCGACGGTCGCGCTGTTGGCGAGGGCGTCGACGTCCGCGTCCGTGAGGTGGGTGCAGTGGTCGGCGGAGGCGGCGTCCAGCTCGACGGCGAGCTGCACGCCCGGGCCGTAGCTGAGCTGGTTGGCGTGCACGCGGGGCAACAGGCCCTTCGCCTTGCCCGCGGTCAGGACGGCACGCGCCTGGTCCCCGTCGAACGCGCCCTTCTCGCAGAACACGTCGATCCAGCGGGCGTACGGCGCACAGGCGTCCAGCATCTCGCCGGTGACGAGGGCGACGTAGGCCGCCGGGTCTTCGGCGTAGTCCGGGGACACCACGTGCGCGCCGAGGTACGTCACCTCGTCGGTGTGCCGGGCGGCGATCCGCAGCGCCCTGGCCTCGTCCTCGACGGTCAGCCCGTACCCGGACTTGGTCTCGAACGTCGTCGTGCCCTGGCGCAGGGCCTCGTCGAGATAGCGGGTGAGGTTGGCCTCCAGCTCCTCGTCGCTCGCGGCGCGGGTGGCGGCGACGGTGGTGCGGATGCCGCCGGCGGAGTAGGCGCGGCCGGACATGCGGGCGTTGAACTCCTGGGTGCGGTCGCCCGCGAAGACCAGGTGCGAGTGGGAGTCCACGAACCCGGGGATGCAGGCGCGCCCCTGCGCGTCGTGCCGCGTGTCCGCGTCGGGCGCGTCCTTCGCGGGCCCGGCCCATGCGACGCGGTCGCCGTCGATGACGAGCGCGGCGTCCTCGACGAGGCCGAGGGGGCTGCCGTCGCCGAGGGCGGGGTCGTTGGTGACGAGGGTGGCGATGTTGGTGACGAGGGTGGTGGTCATGGGGTCCTTTCCGGGAGTTCTTCCTTCCCCACCCCGCCCCTTCCCGTAACCGGGGCTTCGCCCCAGACCCCGTACCGCGCTCCGCGCGGTGTCCTCAATCGCCGGACGGGCTGGATTTTTCGGGAAGGGGCGGGGTGGGGAACATGCAGCGTCACGGGCGGCGCAGCGCAGCCACCGCATCCGCCAGCGCCGACCCCGCGGCCGGGACCCGCACGTGGGACCCGTCGCGCACGACGCGGCGGCCTCCCACCACCACGTCCCGCACATCCGCCGCGCCCGCCGCGAAGACCGCCGTCTCCGCGCCGAGCCCCGGCACCGGGCCGGCCGTCCGCACCGAGTCCAGCGTGATCGTGGTGAAGTCCGCGAGGGCGCCCTGCTCCAGCCGGCCCGCGTCGGGCCAGCCCAGTGCGGCGTGGCCGTCCGCCGTCGCCGCGCGCAGCAGCGCCGCCGCCGTCCAGTGGCCGCGCGTACGCGAGCGGAGTCGTTCGTTCAGCTCCATCGCCCGCGCCTCCTCGAACAGGTCGATCACCGCGTGGCTGTCGCTGCCGAGGGACAGTGGCGAGCCGGCGGCCTGGAGCGCGGGGGCGGGTCCGATGCCGTCGGCGAGGTCGCGTTCCGTCGTGGGGCACATGCAGGTGCCCGTCGCCGTGCCGCCGAGCAGCGCGATGTCCTCGTCCGTCAGGTGCGTGTTGTGCACGCCGATGGTGCGCGGGCCGAGCACGCCGTGGTCGGCGAGCAGCCGGGTCGGGGTCACTCCGTGCGCCGCGAGGCAGGCTTCGTTCTCCGCCGTCTGCTCGGAGAGATGGACGTGAAGGGGCGCGTTCCGCGCGTTCGCCCAGGCGGCGACCGTCGACAGCTGCCGCGCCGGGACGGCCCGTACGGAGTGGATCGCCGCTCCGATGCGTACCTGCTCGCCGTCCTTCAGTGCGTCCGCCCGCTCGGCCCAGGCGTCCGCCGTGCCGTCGGAGAACCGCAGCTGGTGCCGGTTCGGCGGTTCGCCGAAGCCCGAGGAGAGGTACGCCGTGTCGAGCAGCGTGATGCGGATGCCCGCCTCGGCCGCCGCCGCGATCAGAGCCTCGCCCATGGCGTTCGGGTCGGCGTAGGGCGTGCCGCCGGGCGCGTGGTGGACGTAGTGGAATTCGCCCACCGCCGTGATCCCGGCGAGCGCCATCTCGGCGTACACCGCGCGGGCCAGCGTGAAGTACGTCTCGGGGGTCAGCCCGGAGGCGACCTGGTACATGACCTCGCGCCAGGTCCAGAACGTGCCGCTGCCCACCTGGACCGTGCCGCGCAGGGCACGGTGGAAGGCGTGCGAGTGGGCGTTCGCCAGGCCCGGGACGGTGAGCCCGCGCAGCACCTCGGCTCCCGGCGGCGGGGCGCCTGTTCCCGTGCGGACGGCCGCGATACGGCCGTCGCGCACGTCCAGGGCCACGCCCGGCTCGACATGGGTGCCGAGCCAGGCGTGTTCCAGCCAGTACGTCACCTGCACGCCAGGCCCTCCAGTACGTCGGCGAGTGCGAGCACCCCGGCCACGCAGTCGTCCTCGGGCGCGAATTCGGCCGGCGAGTGCGAGATGCCCGTGGGGTTGCGTACGAACAGCATGGCGGTCGGGACGGACGCGGACAGGATTCCCGCGTCGTGTCCGGCTCCCGTGCCGAGGACCGGCACGGCACCGCCGAGGATCTTGTTCAGCTCGTCGCGCAGGGCGTGCTCGAATTCGATCACCGGGGTGAACGACTCCCGTACGACGGTCAGGTCCACCCCGTCGCGGTCCGCGCGCTCCTTGGCCGCGTGCTCGATCGCCGTGACGACCGTGTCGAGCGCCGCCTGGTCGGGTGCGCGCGAGTCGAGCCAGCCGCGGACGAGGGACGGGATGGCGTTGACGCCGTTCGGCTCGACGGAGATCTTGCCGAAGGTGGCGACTGCGCCCGCGAGTTCGGCCTCGCGGCGGGCGGCGAGCACGGTCTCCGCGTACGTCAGCATCGGGTCGCGCCGGTCGACGAGGCGGGTGGTGCCGGCGTGGTTGGCCTCGCCGCGGAAGTCGAAGCGCCAGCGGCCGTGCGGCCAGATCGCGGAGGCGATGCCGACCGCGTGGCCCGAGAGGTCGAGGGCGCGGCCCTGTTCGACGTGCAGCTCGACGAACGCGCCGACGCGGGCGAGCCGTTCGGGATCGGGCCCGATGGCGGCCGGGTCGTACCCGGCGGCCTCCATGGCCTGGGCCAGGCTGATCCCGTCGCCGTCGCGCAGCTCGTACGCGGCCTCCCGCGTCAGCTGCCCGGCGGCGAGCCGGGAGCCGACGCAGGCGAGCCCGAACCGGGCGCCCTCCTCGTCACCGAAGTTGGTGACGGCGAGCGGCCGGGTGAACTCCGCACCCCTGCGGCGCAGTTCGTCGAGCGCGGCGAAGGAGGACACCACGCCGAGCGGTCCGTCGAAGGCGCCGCCGTCGGGGACGGAGTCGAGGTGCGAGCCGGTGACGACGGCGTCACCGGCGGCGGGGTCGCCGAGCCAGGCCCACTGGTTGCCGTTGCGGTCGGTCTCGTAGGTGAGCCCGCGCGCCTCGGCCTGCTCCCGGAACCAGGCCCGGCATTCGCGGTCGGCCTCGGTCCACGCGAACCGCCGGTACCCCTGGGTGCCGGGGTCGCGCCCGATGGGCGCGAGCTCCCGCCACATTTCATGGAACGAGGTGGTCACGCCTGGTCACCTTCGCGCATGGGGATGCGGACGCCCTTGTCGGCGGCGACGGTGTCGGCGATGTCGTAGCCCGCGTCGACGTGCCGGATGACGCCCATGCCCGGGTCGTT
>NZ_JBIBVE010000027.1:0-60639 GCF_043080095.1 Streptomyces sp. NPDC015127 | reverse complement strand
CGCGGCAACAACCCCGCCTTCGTCACCGCCACCGCCACCCTGGACACCTACTGGGCCGACGGCCAGATGGAGAAGCAGACCCTCGCCCGCGGCGAACAGGTCGAACGCGCCCTGCTCGCGATCGTCGAGGAATTCGGCGGCGAGGGCGTCGGCTTCCGCGGCCGCGGCCTGGTGTGGGGCATGGAGTTCGAGGACAAGGCCCGCGCCGGAAAGGTGTGTGCGCGCGCCTTCGAACTCGGCCTGCTCCTGGAGACGTCGGGCCCCGAGAGCGAGGTCGTGAAGCTGCTGCCGCCGCTCACGATCAGCGCCGAGGAACTCGACGAGGGCCTGCGCATCCTGGCGCGCTCCGTCCGCGAGACCGCCTGACCCCCGAAAAGACAGAAAGGGCAACGACTCACCGTGATCGTCCGATCGTTCAAGGACATCGAGAACACCGACCGCCATGTGAAGGCCGCGTCCGGCACCTGGGAGAGCAAGCGCATCGTGCTCGCCAAGGAGAAGGTCGGCTTCTCGCTTCACGAGACCGTGCTGTACGCGGGCACGGAGACGTCGATGTGGTACGCGAACCACATCGAGGCCGTGCTCTGCGTGGAGGGCGAGGCCGAGCTGACCAACGACGAGACGGGCGAGACCCACTGGATCGAGCCCGGGACCATGTACCTGCTGGACGGGCACGAGAAGCACACCATGCGTCCCAAGACGGACTTCCGCTGCATCTGCGTCTTCAATCCGCCCGTGACCGGACGGGAGGACCATGACGAGAACGGCGTGTACCCGCTGCTGACCGAGGAGGGCTGAGACATGACGACCGCACCCGCACGCACCGACCTGTACCCGACCCGTGGCGCGAGTGAGGTGACGACCCCGCGTCAGGACCCGGTCGTCTGGTCCGCTCCGGGCACGCCGGGCCCGATCGCCACGGCCGAGCTGATGGGCTACGAGCGCGACGGCTTCCTCACCGTCGACCAGCTCATCAGTGACGACGAGGTGGCCGTCTACCGCGCCGAGCTGGACCGGCTGATCGCCGACCCGGCGGTACGGGCCGACGAGCGCGCGATCATCGAGCCGACGTCCCAGGACGTGCGGTCGGTGTTCGAGGTGCACCGGCTGAGCGAGGTCTTCGCCGCGCTGGTCCGCGACGAACGGGTCGTGGGCAGGGCCCGGCAGATCCTCGGCTCGGACGTGTACGTCCACCAGTCGCGCATCAACGTCAAGCCGGGCTTCGGCGCATCGGGCTTCTACTGGCACTCGGACTTCGAGACCTGGCACGCCGAGGACGGGCTGCCGAACATGCGGACCGTGTCCGTGTCGATCGCGCTGACCGAGAACCTCGACACCAACGGCGGCCTGATGATCATGCCGGGTTCGCACAAGTCGTTCCTGGGCTGCGCGGGCGCGACGCCGAAGGACAACTACAAGAAGTCGCTGCAGATGCAGGACGCCGGGACGCCGTCGGACGAGGCGCTGACGGGCTTCGCCGACGCGCACGGGATCCGGCTGTTCACGGGCCGGGCCGGCTCGGCGACCTGGTTCGACTGCAACTGCATGCACGGTTCGGGCGACAACATCACCCCGTATCCGCGCAGCAACGTCTTCATCGTGTTCAACAGTGTGGAGAACGCGGCGGTCGAGCCGTTCGCGGCTCCGGTGCGGCGGCCCGAGTTCATCGGGGCGCGTGACTTCACCCCGGTGCGCTAGCGCGCGGTCGGCGTGAGACGGGGCCGGTCTTCCCCTCCGGGGGGACCGGCCCCTTTCGCATACCCCGCGGCTCAGACGAGGGCCGGGTAGTCGATGAATCCCTGGTCGCCGCCGCCGAAGAAGGAGGACGGGTCGGGGGTGTTGTACGGTCCGCCGGCCTTCAGACGGGCCGGCAGGTCCGGATTGGCCAGGAACAGGGCGCCGAACGACACCAGGTCGGCGACGCCGTCCTCGATCAGGGCCAGCCGGTCGGCCGGGCCGTCGGCCGGCACGTTGAGCACGACGGTGCCGCCGAACAGCTTGCGTAGGGTCAGCACCAGCTCCCGCCGGTCGGGGGTGGGCTCGACGAGATGCAGGTAGGCGAGTCCGAGCGGTTCGAGCCGCTGGGCGAGGGCGGTGTAGACGTCCTCGGGCTCCGGCTCCTCGATGTCGTTGTACGGGTTGCCGGGCGAGAGCCGGATGGCGGTGCGCTCGGCGCCGATCTCGTCGGCCACGGCCTTGACGGCCTCCACGGCGAAGCGGATCCGGTTCTCGACGGAACCGCCCCACTCGTCGGTGCGCAGGTTGGTGCTGGGTGCCAGGAACTGGTGGATCAGGTAGCCGTTGGCGCCGTGCAGCTCGACCCCGTCGAAGCCCGCCTCGACGGCGTTGCGCGCGGCGGCGGCGATGTCGGCGATCGTCGCGCGTACCTCGTCGGCGCTCAGCTCCCTGGGCGTGACGAAGTCCTTGGGGCCCTCGTGGGTGTAGAGCTGCCCCCGCGCGGCGACGGCGGAGGCGCCGACCGGGACGAGGCCGTCGGGCAGCAGCACGGGGTGGCCGATGCGGCCGGCGTGCATCAGCTGGGCGAAGATCGTGCCGCCGGCGGCGTGCACGGCGTCGGTGACCTCGCGCCAGGCGGCGATCTGCTCGCGGCTGTGGAGCCCGGGGGTGTCGGGGTAGCCCTGGCCGACGACGGAGGGCTGGATGCCCTCGGTGACGATGAGGCCGGCGGACGCGCGCTGCGCGTAGTACTCGACGACGGACGGGGTGGGTGTCAGGCCGGGGCCGTGGGCACGGCTGCGGGTCATCGGGGCCATCACGATGCGGTTGGCGAGCTGCCTGCCGCCGAGCAGAAGCGGTTCGAAGGCGGTGGTCATGATCGTCTCCCAAATATGTGGTCGACCAACTAATGAGCACCACTGTACCGCATTAATTGGCCGACCAAGATAATATGTGTGACAGCATCGTGAACACGGGCCGGACCGGCTCGCAGCCGCACCCGCCGAGGGCGGAGCCGCTCCCGGCCGAGGAGGTCACCATGTCCGCCGCGCCCGACGTCCAGGGCGACGCCGCCTGTACCGAGGCGCTCCCCCATGCCGCCCGCGGCGGCCCCGTGAGCCACGCGCTGTCCCGGGTCGCGAGGCTGCACCGGATCGCCGCCGGAAAGCTGCTCAGGGAGCTGGACCTCTACCCCGGCCAGGAGTTCCTGATGATGCGCCTGTGGGGCGCGGGTCCCGTGCGGCAGTCGGAGCTCATCAGGGAAGTGGGCCTGGACCCCTCGACGGTCACCAAGATGCTCCAGCGCCTGGAGCAGACCGGCCACGTCCGCCGCAGCCCCGACCCCGCCGACCGCCGCGCGGTCGTCGTCGAGGCGACGGAACGCAGCTGCGCGCTGCTGGCCGACATGTCGGCGGCCTGGACCGCGCTGGAGGAGCAGACGCTGGCCGGCCTGGACGCGGACGAACGCCGTGAACTGGCCCGCCTGCTGGGCAAGGTCGAGGCGAGCCTGTGCACGGAGACGGCGGACTGCGCGGCGCCGAAGGCGTGAGCACATCGGCGCGCGCCGGCTAGCGCGCGCCGATGTGCTCCAGCGCGCGGTCCACGTCCTCGGCCGTGTTGTACAGGTGGAACGCTGCCCTCAGATGGCCCGCCCGCGCGGCGACGACGATGCCGGCCGCCGTCAGCCCCGCCGCGCGGGAACCGAGCCCCGGGACGGCGACGATCGCCGACTCGCCGGGCACCGGCTCGTGGCCGAGTGCCACGAGACCGGCCCCGAAACGCCGCGCCAGCGCCACGACATGGGCGTGCACCGCGTCGATGCCGATCTCCTCCAGCAGCGCGAGCGACTGCTCGCCGCCGTGGTACGCGAGGAAGGCCGGCGGCTCGTCGTAGCGGCGGGCCGAGTGCGCGAGCTCGTCGATCGGGCCGTAGGTCGTCTCCCACAGCCGCTCGGCCGCGAACGTCCCCGCGTGCAGGGGCACCAGCGCGTCCTGCGCCTCCCTGGTCACGGTCAGGAACGAGACGCCCCGCGGGCACAGCAGGAACTTGAAGCCACCCGTCACGGTGAAGTCCCACTCCCCCGCCCGCAGCGGCAGCCAGCCCGCCGACTGGCTGGCGTCCAGCAGCGTACGGGCGCCGTGAGCCGCCGCCGCCGACCGTACGGCGGCCATGTCGGCGATCCGGCCATCCGCAGACCGGACCGAGGAGAGGGCCACGAGCGCGGTCCCGGGGCGCACGGCGTCGGCCAGCGCGTCCAGCGGCGCGTACCGCAGCTTGAGGTCGCCGCGGACCGTGAAGGGCGTGATGACGGAGGCGTACTCCCCCTCGGGGAAGAGGACTTCGGCACCCGGCGGCATCGACGCCGCGATCAGCCCGACATGGACCGACACCGAGCCGCCGACCGCGACGCGCCCCTCGTCCACGCCGGCGAGCCGCGCGAACGAGCGGCGCGTGGCCTCCACCGCCTCCCACTCGCCCGAGCCGCCCGGGCGCCCCTCGGCCAGCTCCTCGGCGAGCCGGGTGACCGCGCGGACGGTGCGGCGGGGCAGCAGCCCGCAGACGGCGGTGTTCAGATACGTCGACGCGGGTGCGAACTCGCCGCCGCCCAGGGCGTGAAGACTCTCCATGGCCCCAGCCTCCGATGCGCCGGACGCCTGGTCAATGACACCTCGCGGCGCCGCCCGAACGGGGTAACGTCCTCGCATGCCCGCACTCGCCCCCGCCGTCCAGCGCCTCCGCGCGGATCACGCCCCGGCCCTCCTCGCGTTCGAGCGGGAGAACCGGGCCTACTTCGCCGCGTCGGTCCCGGACCGGGGCGACGACTACTTCGCCCGCTTCGACGAGCGGCACGCCGCCCTCCTTGCCGAACAGGCCACCGGGCTGTGCCACTTCCACGTCCTCGTCGAGGAGGACGGCCGCGTGCTCGGGCGCGTCAACCTCGTCGACGTGGCCGACGGCGGCGCCGAACTCGGCTACCGCATCGCCGAAAGCGCGGCGGGCCGCGGTCTCGCGACCGCCGCCGTGCGCGAGGTGTGCGCACGGGCGGCGGCGGAGTACGGGCTGAGCGAGCTGCGGGCGGCGACGACGGTGGACAACGCCGGGTCACGCGCGGTGCTGGCCCGTACCGGCTTCACACCCACGGGCGAGATCGTGCTGGACGGCCGGCCGGGCATCGCGTTCGTACGGGCCCTGTAGGGGCCGCCACGGACGGCATCAGGCCGAGGGGACCTCGCACGATCCGTCGGCGTCGCAGGCCGCCGCGCCGGAGGCGCCGACCGGGGTGAGCACCCGGCCCTGCCACGCCTGCTCCAGCGCCTGGGTGAAGACCTCGGCGGGCTGCCCGCCGGAGACCCCGTAGCGCCGGTCGATGACGAAGAACGGCACCCCGGTCGCGCCCAGCTCGGCGGCCTCGCGCTCGTCGGCCCGTACGTCGTCCGCGTAGGCGGTCCCGTCGGCGAGGACGGTGCGCACCTCGTCCTCGTCGAGGCCGGCCTCGACGCCCAGTGCGACGAGCACGCCGGTGTCGAAGACGGACCGCTCCTCCGCGAAGTTCGCCCGGTAGGCGAGGCCCAGGAGCTCGTCCTGGCGGCCGCGGGCCTTGGCGAGGTGGAGCAGGCGGTGGATGTCGAAGGTGTTGCCGTGGTCGCGCCCCTCGGTGCGGTAGTCCAGGCCCTCCGCGCGCGCGTTGGAGGCGACGTGCTCCTCCATGGCGCGCGCCTCCTCACGGGTGCGGCCGTACTTGGCGGCGAGCATGTCGATCACGGGGGCGGTGTCGCCCTTGGCGCGCTGCGGGTCGAGCTCGAAGGAGCGATGCACGACCTCGATGTCGTCGCGGTGCGCGAAGGCGGCGAGCCCCTTCTCGAACCGGGCCTTGCCGATGTAGCACCACGGGCAGGCGATGTCGCTCCAGATCTCGACGCGCATGTCTTCTCATCACTCCAGGTCGTACGGCTCAGGGCATGCGGAGGCCACCTCCGCGCACAGCGTGCAACACGGACGCGCGCCGTCTCATTCCGGCGGGAGCGCAGGAACGGAGGCGGGACTCCGCTGGACGCTGTTACACGTCGCCGTCGGGCCGCAGCACCAGCTCCAGCAGGCCGGGGAAGCGCGCGTCGAACTCCTCGCGGCGCAGGCGGTTGACCCGCTTGGGGCCCTGGTCGCGCTGTTCGACCAGGCCCGCCGCGCGCAGCACGGTGAAGTGGTGGCTCAGGGCCGCCTTGCCGACCGGGACGTCGAAGCTGCCGCAGCTGCGGGTCCACACCGGGGAGCCGGCCAGTTCGCGGACGAGCCGGAGGCGGACCGGGTCCGCGAGGGCGGCGAGGGCCGTCAGGACGGACACGTCGTCGGGGTGCGTGTGCACGGGTGCGGGCCGGTGACCGGCGGCGGGCGACTGGTCCGGCATGCCGTTCCCCTTCACATCCTCTTGCCGAGTGTTCGATGGGGATCTTACACTCCGAGTGTTCGCTTTTCGTTGAACACTCCCATGACACTCGTCGAAGGGTGGCGCCCCGCCATGCGTACGATCCGGTTCACAGAGTTCGGCGGCCCCGAGGTCCTGCGGCTCGTCCAGGCGGAGATCCCCGAACCGGGCCCCGGGCAGATCACCGTCGAGGCCGCCTACGCCGGCGTGAACTTCGCCGATCTCAAGGCCCGCTCCGACGGCTACCGCGTGCCCTCCCTCCCGTTCGTCCCCGGCCTGGAGGTCTCGGGCCGCGTCCGCGCCGTCGGCCCCGGCGTGGAGGGATTCGAGCCGGGGCAGGCCGTCGCCGCGCTCACACCGTCCGGCGCCTATGCGGAGGTCGTCGCCGCCGACGCGGCCACGAGCTTCGTGCTGCCCGACGGCATCGATGCGCGCACGGCGGCGACGCTGCCCACCGTGCTGCCGACCGCGCAGGCCCTGCTCCACGAGGTCGGCCGGCTGCGCGCCGGGGAGAGCGTGCTCGTGCACGGCGCCGCCGGCGGGATCGGCACCGTTGCCGGACAGCTGGCCCGCGCGGCCGGCGCGGGGGCGGTGTACGGGGTGGTGTCCTCATCTGCCAAGGCCGAGCACGCCCTCGCCCACGGCTACGACGAGGTCTTCACGGGCGAGGACTTCGCCGCCGACGCACTGCGCGCCACGGGTGGCCGCGGTGTCGACCTGATTCTCGACCCCGTCGGCGGCGACACCCTCCGCCGCGGGCTCGACGCGCTGGCCACCTACGGGCGGCTGGTGTCCTTCGGCAACGCCTCCGGGGAAGAGCCGTGGCGGCTGAGCCAGGCCGACCTGATCGGCAGGGGCCGCTCGGTGGCCGCGTTCTCCGTCCTCTCCCTCGCCCAGTCGGCCCCCGACACCCTGCGCCTGCTCACCGAACGAGCCCTGAGCCGGGTGTCCGACGGCACCGTGAAGCTTCCGGTGACCGCCGAGTTCCCGCTCGGCGAGGCCGCTGCCGCGCACGCGCTCATGGGCGGACGCACCTCGACCGGCAAGCTGCTGCTGCGCGTCGCCGACTAGCCCGCAGCTGCGGGCCCCACCTGCCCCCTTCACTTCAACCACAAGGATGGTCATGAACGTTCTGGTCGTCGGAGCCGGCGCCACCGGAGGGCTCTACGGCGCGATGCTGGCGCAGGCAGGCGTGGACGTGACGTTTCTCGTCCGGCCGCGGCGAGCCGAGGTCCTGCGCGAGCGCGGGCTGCGTCTCACCGGGGTGGGCGGGGACGAGGTGATCGCCCCGCGCCTCGTGACGGCGGGCGGGCTCCCGGGCCCCTACGACCTCGTACTGCTGTCCGTGAAGGCCACCGCGCTCCGCGGCGCGCTGGACGACCTGGCGCCCGCGGTCGGCCCCGGCTCCGCCGTGGTCCCGCTCCTCAACGGCATGGCCCATCTCGACGAGCTGAACGCCCGCTTCGGGGCCGCCCGGGTCCTGGGCGGTGTCGCGAAGGTCGCCACGACGCTCGACGACCGGGGCGACATCGTCCGGCTCGCGCCGCGCGCCCTGTTGAACCTCGGCGAGCAGGACGGCCGTCCGTCCGCCCGCGTGGACGCCGCCCGCGCCCTGCTGCGGGACGCCGGAGTGGACACGGAGGCACCCGCGGACATCGTCGCCGCCATGTGGCACAAGTGGGTGTTCGTCGGCACCGTCGGCGCGCTGACCTGCCTGATGCGCGGCACGGTCGGCGACATCACCGCCGTCCCCGGCGGGCACGAGCTCGGCCCTGCCGTCCTCGCCGAGGCCGCCGCCGTGTCGGCGGCGGCCGGCTACCCCGTACCGGACGACGAACTGACCCTCACCAAGGAGACGGTGACCCGCACCGGTGTGCCGTTCACCTCGTCCCTGTACCGGGACGTCGTGGCCGGCCTGCCCACCGAGGCCGAGCACGTCCTCGGCGACCTGGTCGCCCGGGCCCGTGCGCACGGCGTCGCCACACCGCTCCTCGATCTGGCGACGCTGCACCTGCGCGTGCACGAGCACCGGCTGAACGGCTAGCCGATCTCCAGGCGCAGCACCAGGTGGTTCCCGGTACGCGGCTCGTCCGGGTCCGGGAGCCAGCCCTGGCGGGCGTAGAAGCCCTGGGCGCGGGTGTTGTGCTCGAACACCTCCAGGCGGACCGTCGTCACACCCGTCCGCCGCCACGACGCGAGGCAGGCGGCGTGCAGTTCGGTGCCGATGCCCGCACGCCACCGTGCCGGGTCGACGTGGAACTGGGCGAGGTTCATGACGCCGTCGATCTCGCCCGAGGCCGCGACGCCCACGACCGCCCCGCGCCGCTCGGCGCACAGCACCACGCCCCGCCCGATGCCCGCCTCCCAGCCGGCTCGCATACGGGCGTGCTCGGCGGGGCTGTCGAACAGCTCGTCGGCGAGGTGACCGCGGTAGTAACTGGCGCGCGCCTCGGCGTGCAGGGCGGCGATGGCGTCGAGATCGGCCGGTACGGCGTTCCTGATCATGTGACGGGGGACGCGGGTGGCGAACGCGCGGTTGCCAGACGCGTGCAGGAGAGGCGCTGGCGGTCAGGCCCGTGGGGCGCGGCAGGCGCGGGCCACGTGCGGGTGAGCGCCCGGGCCACGGCCGGGCCCGCGACGCCGCACGAGGCCATGGGGCCGCGCCGCGTGGCAGGGGGATCACGTGCCCGCAGGCGCGGGGTCACGCCCGGCAGGCGGGCATCGTCGCGCGGACAGGCGCAGCCGTCTCAGCGGTGCCAGTCGCCCGGCTCCGTCAGTGCGCGGCGCAGGTAGTCGCGCAGGCCGTTCGCCGCCCAGGAGCGCCCGTCGGTCTCGTGGTCCCACCCGAACACGTCGTCGCGCGGCGGGGTGGACGAAGGCGCACTGGTCGCCGCCGCCGTTGGCGCCGAAGAACATCAGGGGCTCGAACGGCATGTAGAGGTCGGCGAAGGCGGGCTCCCCGCGGAAGGCCAGTTGTCCCGCCGGATGCGTTCGGTCTCCCGGACCACGTCCAGGCCGCCTGGCCCCAGGGCGCCGTCGCACTCGGCGAGCAGGCCGGCCGGCGCCCTCGGCAGCGGTCCGCCCAGGGCGTCCTCGGCCGCGCGCAGGGCGCCGGGCTCGGCGGGGGCGCCGAGCCCGGCGTCCGGGGCCAGTTCGCGGATCAGTTCCCGCCACATCCGGCCGATGGTAGGGGCCGGGGCCCGGGGCCCGTGCTCGGGGTCAGGACTCGCGGCGGCCGTCGACCCGCCGGGGCAGTCCGAGCGGGTTGTCGTCGCGCAGCTCCGGCGGGAGCAGCGCCTCGGGGGTGGTCTGGTACGTGACCGGGCGCATCCAGCGCTCGATCGCCGTGCCGCCGACCGAGGTCGAGGTGGAGGTCGTCGCGGGGTAGGGCCCGCCGTGGTGCTGGGCGGCGGACACGGCGACACCGGTCGGCCAGCCGTTGACGAGGACGCGGCCGGCGAGCGGGGTGAGTTCGGCGAGGACCGCGGCACCGGTGCCGTTGCCCTCGGCCTCGTCGCCCGACAGGTGAACGGTGGCGGTGAGGTTGCCGGGCAGGCGGGACAGGACCGCCGTGACGTCGTCCTGGCTGTCGTAGCGGGCGACGACGGTGACCGGCCCGAAGCACTCCTCCAGGAGGAGGTCGTGCGGCCCGTCCGCGGAGAGCCGCGCGGCGGGAACGGTCAGGAAGCCCGGGCTGACGGTGTGCTCCGAGCCCGCGCCCGGGGTGACGGGGGTGTCCACGTCGGGCAGGGCGGCGCGCTCGGCGACCCCGGCGACGAAGTTGTCCCGCATGCGATGGTCGAGCAGGACGCCCGCGGCGGTGTCGCTCACGGCGTCGGTCAGCGTCTTGACGAGCCGGTCGCCCGCCGGACCGGCGGGCGCGAACACCAGGCCGGGCTTGACGCAGAACTGGCCGACGCCCAGCGTCATGGAGCCCGCGAGGCCGGTGCCGATCTGTTCGGCGCGCTCGGCGGCGGCCGCCTCGGTGATCACGACCGGGTTCAGCGAGCCGAGTTCGCCGTGGAAGGGGATGGGCACGGGCCGGGCCGCCGCGGCGTCGAAGAGCGCGCGTCCACCGCGTACGGAACCGGTGAAGCCGGCCGCCGCGACCAGCGGGTGCTTCACCAGCTCGACGCCCGCCTCGAAGCCGTGCACCAGGCCGACGACCGCCTCGGGGATGCCGTGCTCGGCCGCCGCCCTGCGCAGGAGCGCGGCGACCAGCTCGGAGGTCGCCGGGTGGTCGGGGTGGGCCTTGACGACGACGGGGCAGCCCGCGGCGAGCGCGCTGGCGGTGTCGCCGCCGGGCACGGAGAAGGCGAAGGGGAAGTTGGACGCGGAGTACACGGCCACGACACCGAGCGGCACCTTGTAGCGGCGCAGGTCGGGAATCGGCGGGGTGGCGGTGTCGTCCGGGTGGTCGATGATCACGTCGAGGAAGGCGCCCTCGTCGACGATGTCCGCGAAGGCGCGCAACTGGTAGCAGGTGCGGGCCAGTTCCCCGGTGAGGCGTACGGGACCGAGAGCGGTCTCGGCGTCTGCCGCCTCGACGAGCCGGTCGCCCGCGCCGTCGAGGAGCGACGCGGCGGTCCGCAGGAAGGCGGCGCGGACCGTGCGGTCGGCGAGTGCGGAGCGGGCGGCGTGAGCGGACCGTACCGCGGTGTCGACCTCTCGGGCTGTGGCTTCCACCGCAACCTGTTCCCGCTGCTTCCCGGTTCGGGGGTCGACACTCCAGACTTGTGCTGCTGCCACCGCGCATTCCTTCCCGGTCTCTGCCATCCACCAGGGTTTGTTCGGTATTCTGAACAGCGTTCCTGGTGATGAATCTTCTGGGGACTCTATTTCCGGGCGTTCCGCGGGGTCAAGGCGTACCGCGCGGTCAGGACGGGCGCCCGCGCGGTCGAGAGGGGCGAACAGCGATGTCAGCAGTCGATTCCGGTGGAGCGCAGGTCAAGTCCGCGGTGCGGACGGTCGAGTTGCTCGAGTACTTCGCCGGGCGCCCGGGCATGCACTCGCTCGCCGCCGTCCAGGAGGCCGTCGGCTATCCCAAGTCCAGCCTCTACATGCTCCTGCGCACCCTGGTCGAGCTCGGCTGGGTCGAGACGGACGCCACCGGCACGCGGTACGGCATCGGCGTGCGCGCGCTGCTGGTCGGCACGTCCTACATCGACGGCGACGAGGTCGTCGCGGCGGCCCGGCCCACCCTGGACCGGCTCTCGGACGACACCACGGAGACGATCCACCTCGCCCGCCTGGACGGCACCAACGTCGTCTACCTCGCCACCCGGCAGTCGCAGCACTACCTGCGCCCCTTCACCCGCGTCGGCCGCCGGCTGCCCGCGCACTCCACCTCGCTGGGCAAGGCGCTGCTCGCCACGCACAGCGACGAGCAGGTGCGCAAGATGCTCCCGGAGACGCTCGCGCCGCTGACCGAGCACACGATCACCGACCGCGAGAAGCTCATCGAGGAGCTGCACGTCGTCCGCGAGCAGGGCTACGCCGTGGACCGCGAGGAGAACACCCTCGGTCTGCGCTGCTTCGGCATCGCCATCCCCTACCGCACCCCGGCGCGCGACGCGATCAGCTGCTCGGTGCCGGTGGCCCGGCTGACGCCCGCGCACGAGCAGATGATCAAGGACGCCCTGTTCGACGCGCGCGACCGCCTCACCCTGGCGACCAGGCGCCTCTGACCTGTCTGACCTGCGGGAGCCGCGCCGGCGTGCGGCGGCGGGGGCGACCGCCGGGCCGGTGCGTCTCCGCCGTGCGGCGGAGGAGGATCGTCGCCGCGCAGGAGGTGCGCCGGCGTCGGTGTCGGAAGGCTGGACGGCATGACACCGACATCCCTGCCATCCCTCCCGGCCGACGCCGGCGCCCTCCTTCCGGTGCGGCCCCGCCCGTTGCGGTCCGCTCTGCGCGCCGTCGCGATCGCCGCCTGCCTGCCGTACCTGGCGCTCAAGATCGCCTGGATCTCGGGCAGCCGCATCGGCATCCCCGAGGGCAGCATGCTGCTGGACCACCGCGCGCTGATCGCCGTCGTCAACAGCGTCACCGTGCTGATGGACGCGGCCGTCGTCGTCCTCGCCCTGCTGCTCACGCAGCCGTGGGGGATGCGCGTACGCGGCTGGCTGCTCGGCGTCCCGATGTGGGGCGCGACCGGGCTGCTCGCGCCGATCATGATCGGCTTCCCGGTGCAAGTGGCGACCTCCGCCATGGGCGGCGCCACGACGCAGGACGCGAGGGACGAACCGTTCCTGGACGGCTGGGTGTTCGACGTCGTCTACGGCGGCTTCATCCTCCAGGGCCTCGCCCTCGGCACGCTCTTCCTCCTCTACGCCAGGGACCGCTGGAGCCACCTGTGGCAGGGGCGGGTGTGGGACCTGCCCTCCGCCGTGACGGGCCGACCCGTACGTGCCCTGGCCGTGGCCGGCACCCTCCTCGCGGTGTTCCCCGGCGTCATGCACGCGCTGTGGGCGGCCGGATCGACCGTGGCGCTGCCCGCCGCCCGCGTGGCGCAGCGCACGAACGACTTCTACGTCCTGGAGGGCGTGCGCGTCCTCTTCGTCGTCGTCGCCGTCGCCGGAACGCTGCTGCTCGCCTTCCGTCCCGCCCCCGTGCTGCCGGTCAAGGTGCCGCTGGGCGCGGCGTGGGTCGGCGCGAGCGCACTGGGCGCCTGGGGCGCCTGGCTGACCCTGACCGCGGCGATGCCCGAGGCCGATGACGCCGAGCACGCCACGGGCCTGCTGACGCTCACCTACGCTGGGGAGATGATCTCCGGCCTGCTGCTCAGTGCCGCCATAGCCCTGCTGCTGCGCAGGCGCGCCGCGTGAGCGACCCGCGCCCGGCGAGCCGTGGGAGGACGACCGGCGGGAGGTGGCGCGTCGCGGCGCGTGCGCTGTTCGGGACGCGTGCGAGGCTGCGCTGGGTCCATCTGGTGCTGGGCGGCGCGCTGTTGATGCCGTTCTGGCTCGTGGGGACGGTCGTGGTCGGTCCGCTCGGCGAGACGGGGACCCTGTTCACCGGCTCGCTCCTCGCACAGTTCGGCGCGTACGTCGTCGCCCTGCCGCTCGCCGCGATCGCCGCGCTGCTGCCGCTGGCCAGACCGCTGTCGGTGGGCATGGCCCGGGCGCTGACGGGGGTGCCCGCCGAGCTGTTCGCCGACGGGCCCGCGCACAGCTGGGCCGCGCGGCTGCGCAGCTCGGGCTGGTTCACCCTGCACCTGGGCATCGGCGCGCTGGTCAGCGGCGCGTCGCTCGCGCTGCCCCCGTTCGCCGTCACCCTGATCGTCGCGCCGCTGAGCCGCTCGGTGCGGGACTTCCTCCATGTCCCGTGGTCGATGCGCCCGTTCGACCAGGCCCTGCTGCTGCCGCTCGCGGGGATCGGCATGCTCCTCGCGCTCGCCGTGTGCTCGGCGGCGGCCGGGGCACTGCTCGCGCGCCATGCGCCGGTCCTGCTCGGGCCGACACCCGCGGACCGGCTCGCCGCGGCCGAGCAGCGCGCCGCCGAGCTCGCCGAACGCAACCGCCTCGCCCGCGAGCTGCACGACTCGGTCGGCCACGCGCTCAGCGCGGTGACCCTGCAGGCGGGCGCGGCCCGCCGGGTGCTGGACAGCGACGTGGACTTCGTCCGGGAGGCGCTGGCCGCGATCGAGGAGACGACCCGGCGCACCGTGGGCGAACTCGACGCAGTTCTGGGCCTGTTACGGCAGGACGGCGAGGGAGCCGGCCGGGTCACCGGTCCGACACTGGACACACTGGACGGTCTGGTGTCCCGCAGCGGAGTGAGCGTCGCCGTGCGCACCGAGGGCGATCCGGCCTCGGTGCCCGCCCACGTCTCACGCGAGGCGTACCGCATCGTCCAGGAGGGGCTGAGCAACGCCCTGCGGCACGCCGGGGCCGTCCCGGTGTCCCTGTGGATCGCCGTGCGCGGCGAGGAGTTGGAGATCACGATGGAGAACCCCCTGCCCGACCGGGCTCCCGTGGTGCGCCCGGGCGGCGGCCGCGGACTGCGCGGCATCACCGAGCGCGCCGCGCTGCTCGGCGGCCGGGCGGGTGCCGGACCGCAGGGCGCGGTGTGGCGGCTTACGGCCCTGCTGCCGCTGGGAGGCGGCCGATGAGCACGGTCCGCATCGTCCTCGCCGACGACGAGCGCATGGTCCGCACGGCGCTGCGCGTCATCCTCGACGCCGAGCCCGGCCTGGAGGTGGCGGGCGAGGCGGCGACCGGCGCCGAGGCGGTGTCGGTGGTGCGCGACCTGCGGCCGGACGTGGTCCTGATGGATGTGCGGATGCCGGAGATCGACGGCATCCGCGCCACGGAGCAGATCCTCGGCACGATGGACGCCCCGCCGCGGATCGTGGTGGTGACGACGTTCGAGAACGACGCCTACGTGTACGACGCGCTGCGGGCGGGCGCGTCCGGCTTCCTGCTCAAGCGGGCCGCCGCCGAGGAACTGGTGCAGGCGGTGCGGCTGGTCGCGAGCAGCGATTCGCTGCTGTTCCCGGCGGCGGTGCGCTCACTGGCCGCCGAGTACGGCCGCCGCACGCCGCAGGCCCTGCCCGCGTGGGCGGGCAGGCTGACCGAGCGGGAGGCGGAGGTACTGCGGCTGATGGCCACGGGCCTGACCAACGCCGAGATCGCGGGGCGGATGGGCGTGGGGGCGGCCACGGTGAAGACGCACGTGGCGTCGGTCCTGGCCAAGTCGGGAGCGAGGGACCGCACCCAGGCGGTGATCGCTGCGTACGAGTCGGGGTTCATCTCACCGCGCTGAGCGGCGGGCCCGTTCCTGCGAAGTCCGGTTCATGAGGAAGTCCTGAGAAAACGGCCGGCGCGGAACGGTGTGCGGTCCGCCGTTCGTCCTCCCCCGGGATGAACAAGACGATCAGGCACGCCGCCGTCTTCAGCCTGCTGCTGGTCCTCGCCCTGCTGGTGCGGGCGACCTGGGTGCAGGCGTACGAGGCGAAGGCGCTCGCGAACGACGAACGCAACCGGCGGAAGGTCATCGCGCAGTACGCGCATCCGCTGGGCGACATCATCGTGGCCGGCTCCTCGGTCACCGGCTCGGAGAGGACGGACGGCGGGGACCTCGCCTACCGGCGCACGTACACCGACGGCGCGCTCTACGCGGCCGTCACGGGTTATAGCTCGCAGGCGTACGGGGCGACCCAGCTGGAGGGCATCTACTCCGGTGTCCTGGACGGCACCGACGACCGTCTGAAGAACCCGCTGGGCGCGCTGACCGGCGAGCAGCAGGAGCCGGGTGACGTGCTGACGACCATCGACCCCGCGGTGCAGAAGGCCGGGTACGAGGCGCTCGGCGACGCCAAGGGCGCGGCGGTCGCGATCGACCCGAAGAGCGGCGAGATCCTCGGCATGGTCAGCACGCCCTCGTACGACCCCTCGGACATCAGCGGCACGACGGACGGCGACACGTGGCGGAAGCTGCTGGCCGACGAGGACAAGCCGCTGGTCAACCGCGCGCTGCGGCAGCCGCTGCCGCCGGGCTCGACGTTCAAGCTGGTGGTGGCCGCGGCCGCGCTGGAGGACGGCCTGTACGCCTCGGTCGACGAGCGGACCGAGAGCCCGGACCCGTACCGCCTGCCCGGCACGGTCACGGACCTGGAGAACGAGAACCCGTCCGCTCCCTGCGAGAACGCCACGATCCGCACGGCGCTCCAGTACTCGTGCAACAACGTCTTCGGCAAGATGGCGGTGGACCTCGGGCAGGACAAGGTCCGGGCCATGGCGGAGAAGTTCGGCTTCAACGACGAGAAGCAGGACGTGCCCGTACGGGCGTCGGCGAGCGTGTACCCGCGGGGGATGAACGAGTCCTCGACCGCGCTGACGGGCATCGGCCAGTTCGACGTGACCGCGACGCCGCTGCAGATGGCCCTGGTGTCCGCGGCCATCGCCGACGACGGGGTGCTGGCCCCGCCGCACATGGTCTCCAAGGTGGTCTCCGCGGACGGCGACACGCTCCAGTCCTACGAGGACGGCGAGGCACGGCGGATCGTCTCCTCCCGGACCGCGGCGCAGTTGCGCAGCGCGATGGTGACGGTCGTCGAGGACGGCACCGGCTCGAACGCGCAGATCCCCGGCGTCGAGGTCGGCGGCAAGACGGGCACGGCCCAGCACGGCGAGAACAACAGCAAGACGCCGTACGCCTGGTTCACCTCCTACGCCACGTCCCCGGACACCGGCAGGCAGGTGGCGGTCGCCGTCGTGATCGAGGACTCGGGTGCGGAGCGGTCGGAGGTCAGCGGCAACGGGCTGGCGGCACCGGTCGCGCAGAAGATGATGGAGGCGGCGCTGGGGTAGGCGCCTCGGCGTCATCGCCCTTCTAGGTCCTGTCCGGTTGATCAGGCCGGAACAGTGAGGGGGGTCCCCCCACGCCCGCAGGGCGTAGGGGGAGGGTCTGGTGCGTGCAGATGCAAGGCGGAGGTGGGGGTACCTCCCACGCCGGAGGCGTAGGGAGCCCGGCAAGATCGGCGAGACACCCCCTAGGGCACCTGCCCGATCTCGCCGGGCCCCCTTAGGTGCCACCGTGACCGCGTTGCCGAAAGGTCGGGGCGGCAGGAGGGGGCGGGTGTGCGCTGGGCGGGGGGAGCGGTTCTCCGTGACCGCAACGCGGGGCTGTATCTGTCCGGAGTGGTGGTCTCCGGTTTCGGCTCGTCCGCGATGTGGCTGGCGGCCGGCATCTGGGTCAAGTCGCTGACGGGGTCCGACTCGCTGGCGGCGCTGACGACGTTCACGCTGTGGGCGCCGACGCTGATCGGGCCGCTGCTCGGCACCGTGGCGGACCGGTTCCGGCGGCGCCCGCTCCTGATCTTCTCGAACCTCGCGATGTCCGTCCTGCTGCTGCCGCTGCTCGCCGTGGACTCGGCGCAGCGCGTGTGGATCCTGTTCGCGGTGCTGACCGTGTACGGGGTGAGCTCGGTCCTGCAGGACGCGGCTGAGGCCGGGCTGGTCGCGACCGCCGTCGACGGCCGGCTGCTCGGCGACGTCAACGGCCTGCGGACGACCGCGAACGAGGGCATGAAACTCCTCGCGCCGATCGCGGGCGCGGCGCTGTTCACCCGCTTCGGGGGCGCGTCCGTGGCGGTGCTGGACATGATGTCGTTCGCCGCGGCGGCGGGGATCTTCGCGCTGCTGCGGGTGCGCGAGGAGAAGCCGGTACGGCAGGCGGCCGCGCCGGGTCTGCTCGAAGGAGTGCGCCGGGTGCGCAGCTCGCCGGTGCTGCGGCCGCTGGTCCTCGGCGGCGCGGCGACGATGGGCCTGGCCGGCCTGAACGGCGCTCTGATCTTCGCGGTGGCGGACTCGGTGCTGGGCCGCTCCCCGGCGTTCGTCGGGGTGCTGTACGCAGCCCAGGGCGCGGGCTCGGTGCTGAGCGGGCTGTTGGCGGGCCCGCTGCTGCGCAGGTTCGGGGAGCGGGCGTTCGCGGCGGCGGGCGTCGCGCTGTTCGCGACGGCCGCGGCGCTGCGCGTGCTGCCGTACGAGGCGGTGGCGCTGGTGTGCAGCGCGGCGATCGGTCTCGGGCTGCCGTGCGTGCTGATCGCGGCGATGACGGCGGTCCAGCGGGAGACACCGGACGCGGTCGTGGGCCGCACGGCGGCGACGGCCGGCACCCTGATGTTCGTACCGAACGCACTGACGCTGGCGGCGGGCGCGGCCCTGGTGGCGCTCGTGGACGTCCGCGCCCTGCTCCCCGTGATCGGCGCCCTCGGCCTGCTCACGGCGCTTCTCCTCGCGCGCCGCGCGTAGCCCTCGGTGGCCGCGCGCATTGGGTGCTCCTATGGTCGGGGAGCTGTACGGCTGGGCACGGCGAGCGGGCGCGGGGCCCGCACGATGGCCGACCGCCCGGCGGGCGGAACCCCGGCCGCCCCGACGCCGCCCGGCGGGCGGAGGGGCCTGGGGGGACCAACGGCCTTGGTCAGGCGCCGCCAGTGAGCGTGGGCACCGCCCGGCGGGCGAAAGCCCACGGCCCGGCGCCGCGCCGTGGGCCGTCGCCCAGTGGGCACAGGGATTCCGCATGGCTGGACACCGCCCGGCGGGCCCGGTCACCCCAGCGAGCCCGGGCACCGCCCGGCGGGCGGTTCAGGCCCGCCCGGCCATCGCGGCGCGTACCGCCGTCAGGGAAGCGCGGACCGTGGTCAGGTCCGTGTCCGAGGCCAGGCCCGCGTGGTACAGGCGCAGTTCCGTCGCGCCCGCAGCCGCGGCCCGGGTGGCGTCCGCCGTGAGGGTCGTCGGGGAGCCGCCCATGCCCGCGACGACGGTCAGGTTCGCGGCGAGCACCGCGCCCTCCGGTGCGTGGCGCGCGAACGGCTCCAGCAGGGCGGGGCCCTGGGCGCACGGCACCGTCACGCCGTCGGCCACCGACAGGATGTGCGCGGGGTCGACGCCCGCGTTGGCCCCGCAGTGGTGCGCCTGCGGGTCCGCGTGGAGCAGGACCTGGAATCCGGCCGGCGCCGCCGCGCGGACCGCGGCGATCACGGACTCCTGGAGCGTACGGGCCGTGCGCGTGCGGAACTCCAGGACGGGCGCGGCCAGTTCGGCGTCGAGGAGTTGCGCGTCGGGCGGTGCCGTCCCCCGCCACACCGGTTCGAGCGCCTGCCGTACGGCCCCGGCCAGCCGGTCCGGCGCGATGCCGTCGGCTGCGTAGCCCTTCCGGCACGACGGGCAGAAGCACAGCGACATGAGGTACTGCGCGGCGTCCCCCAGCCCCACCCCGGCGACCTTGTCGTGGGCGTGCAGGTGGGCGAAGCCGTACCAGCCGCAGGACTCCAGCTCGGTGCCGCGTGCGCCGGGCCGCGGTGCCGCCTCGGCCGCGAGGGCGACGAGGTGGTCGCGGACGGCCGGCTGCGCGATGCAGGGCGCCCAGGGGTAGCGGTCACCGTAGGCGTTGACGACGGAGGTGTCCGGATGGTCCGCGCCGAGGCGCGAGTTGTGCGCGAGGACCACCCAGCTGTGGACGTCGAGACCGGCGTCCGCGAGGGCGGCCGCCGCCTCGCCGAAGGCGTCGCCCGGCGCCCACTCCCCCGACCGGTGGGGCCGCAGCTCGTGGCCCGCCCAGTGCCCCGGGTCCGGCGGGTAGAGCACGGCCGCGTGCTCGGCGGTGACGATCCGGTGGCGCGGGTGGCGCGGGGTCAGGGCCCGTGTGGAGTGGTACGCCGCGGCGAGCGTCACCTGCCGGACGCCGAGGTCCGCGATGCGGGCCGCGGCGTCCGGGTCGCCGATCACGTCCCAGGGATAGAGGAACGCGGCGGCCTTCACGCCCGGTCCTCCAGCAGCTCACGACCGCGCGCGATCAGCGTGGCGAGCGCGGCGACGTGGTCGGCGGCCGGTTCGGACAGGGGCGGCCGGACCTCGCCGACGCCGAGCCCCGCGAGCCGTACGCCCGCCTTGACGAGCGAGACGGCGTAGCCGCGGCCCTCGTTGCGCAGCTCGACGAGCGGCGCGAAGAAGCCGTCGGTGAGCCGGGTCACGGTCTTGTCGTCACCGCTCGCCAGGGCCTGGTGGAAGGCGACGGCGATGTCGGGCGCGAAGGCGAAGACGGCGGAGGAGTAGAGCGGGACGCCGATGGCACGGTAGGCGGGCTCCGTCAGCTCGGCGGTGGGCAGTCCGTTGAAGTAGAGGAAGTCCCGCTCGGGCACCTCGCGGCGCACGGCGCTGACGATGCGCTGCATCAGGTCGAGGTCGCCGTAGCCGTCCTTGAGGCCGATGATCCGCTCGACGCGGGCCAGTTCGACGACGGTCCGGGGGGTGAAGACGGCGTTGTCGCGCTGGTAGACGATCACGTCGAGCGCCGTGGCGGCGGCGAGCGCGGTGTAGTGGCGTACGAGGCCGTCGGGGTCGGGCACGACGAGGTAGGGCGGCATGGCGAGCAGCCCGGCCGCCCCCGCCTCCTCCGCGATCCGCGCGTAGTGGACGGCGAGCGCGGTGCCGTACCCCGTGCCGGCGAGGACGGGAACCTCGCCGGCGCTCTCCTCGACGGCCGCCGCGACGCACAGACGGAACTCGTCCGGGGTGAGGGCGTGGAACTCACCCGTGCCGCAGCAGGCGAAGACCGCCGCGGCACCGGCGTCGATGCCGCCGCGCACATGGGCGCGGAACGCCCCGAGGTCGAGACCGCCGTCGGGACCGTACGCGGTGACGGGGAAGAACAGCGGGCCCCGTCCCCGGCTGAGCCGGGCTGCGAGGGCGTCGGCGGCGAGCGGGTCTGAGGTCACGGGCGCTCCCTGGGCCGTGCACCGAGCCCGACAGCTCTGTGCACCATTCTGATCGATGTCCATATTCCTGAACGCCGCCACGCTAAGACAGCACACTGCGCCGGTCAAGACGCCAACCCGCATCTCGGACAAGGGATTACGCTCGTCGCGAGCCCCTTGACGCTGTCGGCGCGCGCTCCCTAGCGTGTCCACGCATGTGAATGCGGTCCACGCATCTGAGCATTCGAGGAGAACCGTCCATGCCCGCTCCCCGTACCGTCCTGCTCACCGGCGCAGCCGGCGGCCTCGGCACGCTGATGCGCGGGCTCCTGCCCGCCTACGGCTACGACCTGCGCCTCTTCGACGTCGCCCCGGTGGGGGGAGAGCCGGACGCCGTCATCGCCGACCTCGCGGACACCGAGGCGCTGCGGGAGGCCGTACGGGGAGTCGACGCGATCGTCCACCTGGCGGGCATCTCCCTGGAGTCGTCCTTCGACAAGATCCTGGCGGCCAACATCCAGGGCACCTACAACCTCTACGAGGCCGCCCGCGCGGAGGGCGTACGCCGGGTGGTCTTCGCCTCCAGCAACCACGCCGTCGGCTGCACCCCCCGCCCCCGCCAGGAGGCGCCGGTCGATCCGGAGGCCCTGATCCCGGTCGAGACCCGCCACCGCCCGGACACCTACTACGGTCTGTCCAAGTGCTTCGGCGAGGACCTCGCCCAGCTCTACTGGGACCTGCACGGCCTGGAGACCGTCTCCGTGCGCATCGGCTCCTGCTTCCCGGAGCCGACCTCCGTCCGGATGCTCTCGGTGTGGATGAGCCCCGCCGACGGCGCCCGCCTCTTCCACGCCGCGCTGACCGCCGAGAACGTCGGCCACACGATCGTCTACGGCTCCTCGGCGAACACGCGCCTGTGGTGGGACCTGTCGACGGCCCGGGCGCTGGGCTACGCACCGCAGGACGACTCGGAGGAGTACGCGGCGAAGCTGGTGGCCGAGCAGGGCGAACTGGACCCGGACCGGCCCGACCACGCCCGCCTCGGCGGCCACTTCGTGACCGATCCGCCGGTGTGGCCGCACTGAGATCCCGCACGGAAATCCACGTGCCGTGCCGGGCCGGCGCCCGCCAGGATGTCGGCCATGGCCAAACCTTTCGGATTCGTCCACACCGAGCGCGGCGACGGCACCGTCGTGATCACGCACCGCGGCCGCACCGCCGCCACGCTGCGCGGTGAGCGCGCCGCGAAGTTCCGCGCCGAGGTGGCGGCCGGGGACGCCCAGCTGGTGATGGCGCGCTGGACGGGCGCTTACAAATTCGGCAACGAGCGGGCCGCGCGCAACCACCCCCGCAACAGGTGACGAGGGTAAGGGAACGGTAAAGCGGCCTCGGTCGTTACCCCTGGCATGACAGCTATGACCCCCGGCTCGAACATCCCTCTGGCCGCCGCCCGCGTGGCGGTGGACGTCGCCGCCCCGGTGCGGCTCGACGTATCGGGCCTGCTGCTCACCGCCGACGGCAAGGTGCGCTCCGACGACGACTTCATCTTCTACAACCAGCCGCAGGGCCCCGGTGTCACCTACCGCTCCGGCGGCGGCACCGCCCCGGACGCGATCGTCGTGGACACCGCGGCCGTCCCGCCCGGCATCGAGAAGATCGTCGTGACGGCGAGCCCGGACGCGTCCGGACAGACCTTCCAGGGCATCGAACCGACCGCCACCATCCGCAACGCGGACGACGGCAGTACGCTCGCCACCTTCACCCCGCCGCGGCTGGGCACCGAGACCGCCTTGGTGATCGTCGAGATCTATCTGCGGGGCGGCGCCTGGAAGGCCCGCGCGGTCGGCCAGGGCTATGCGAACGGCCTCGCCGGCATCGCCACCGACTTCGGCGTCTCGGTCGACGAGGAGCCCGCGGCCGCGCCGGCCGCCGCGCCGGCCCCTGTCGCGCCTCCGGCGCCCGCCCCCGCGCCCGCCCCGGCGGCCCCCGATCCGCGGATCGCCGCCGCCGCACCCCCGCCGCCGGCAGCGCCGCCCGCCCCCGCCGCACCGGCCGCCGCCGGGAAGATCAACCTCGACAAGGGCCGCGTCAGCCTGCAGAAGAACCAGACCGTCTCCCTGGTCAAGGGCGGCCGCCCGCTGCTCTCGCAGGTCAAGATGGGCCTCGGCTGGGAGCCCGCGTTCCGCGGCAAGGACATCGACCTCGACGCCTCGGTCATCGCCTACGGCCCCAGCCGCAACCACCTGGACAGCTGCTACTTCGGCAAGCTCTCCATCCTGGGCGGCGCCGTGAAGCACTCCGGGGACAACCTGACCGGCGAGGGCGCGGGCGACGACGAGGTCATCGTCGTCGACCTCGGCCGGCTCCCCGCGGACGCGACGGGCCTCGTCTTCACAGTGAACTCGTTCTCGGGACAGAAGTTCACCGAGGTCGCCAAGGCGTACTGCCGTCTGATGGACGCCGCCACCGGGGAGGAGCTGGTCCGCTTCGACCTCACCGGCGCCGAGCCGCAGACCGGCGTGATGATGGCGAAGCTGATCAAGCAGTTCTCCGGCGAGTGGGAGATGACCGCGATGGGCGACTTCGTGAAGTCGCGTACGGTGCGCGGCATGGTCAAGCCGGCGGCGCAGGCCCTGTGACAACGGCACCATCGGGGGCGCCCTCGGGGCGCCCCCGGTGGCCGCTCACCTCCAGGGCCAGTCGGCCGACATCCCCTGCTCGATGAGGGGCACCATCCGGAAGGCAGCATCGGTCAGCCCGCCGAAGGTGTGCCGGTTGGCGCCGCCCGAGGGACCGTGGCCGGCCCGGTAGCCCGCCAGGTTCCAGGTGTAGACCGGGACGCGGCCCGGGACCTGCTGGACGGGATCGCCGCGGTAGTCGTAGGCCGCCTGCTCGTCGGTGACGATCAGCACCCGGTCGTGGTTCCGGTAGTGCGCCCGCACGGCCGCGGTGCTGTTGGTGCCGCCGAGCGCTTCGAAGCGCTCCAGCACCTTCAGCACCGACTCCCCCTTCGCATACGGCACCCTGCTGTGGCCCGTGCCGAACTGGACGAGGTCCGCCTCGTCGGCCCGCAACGCCAGGGCCGTGCCGAAGATCGCCGCCGCGTCGGCGCGGTTGAGCTCCGAGCGGTCGGACAGAGGCGACCACATCGACCCCGAACGGTCCACCAGCACCAGGGTCCGGCCCGGCAGGGCCGGCACGTTCGCCAGCGAGTGACCGAGGGCCACCTCCAGCGGGTACGCCCAGCGGAGCGAGGGCGCGTGCTGGTACGCGGCGAGATAGCGGAACGGGAACTGCCGTGACGCGGCGACGGTTTCCGGGTCCGAGATCCGCGCCGCCACCCGGGCGGCGACCTCGTCCGAGACACCGGCCTCGTCGAAGTTCCGGAGATTGCGGACCAGGGCCATCGGCCCCATGGAGGGGATGACGGCCTCCCAGGCCGCCGCGTCCATCGGCCCCTGGAGCCAGCCCGCCAGCGCCTCCCACGTCATGCCCGCCGCGGCCAGCCGCTCGGCGCCGCCGGGCGCGACGACGGCGGCCCGCCGCTCCCCCACGGGCAGGTCCATCAGCTGCCGGTGCGCCGTGAGCACCGGCAGCGAGGCGGGCGGCTCGGCCCGGTCGGCGTGATGCCTGCGGTCGAGCGCGTACCGGAACACGTCGCCCTGCCAGGGCTTGGCCGGATCCGGCGAGGCATGCACCAGATTGAGCACGTCGCCGAAGCGGTACCCCTTGCTCGCGGTGTCGTACTTGAGCAGCGACCGGGACCCGTACAGCCGCCGCACGGCATCGGCGACACCGCGCTTGACGGGCTTGGGCAGGGCGCGGCCGTACCGCGAGGTCCAGTACGCGAGCAGTTCGCCGGGCTCGTCGGCGCGCTGCAGCACGGAGTCGACGACCCGGCGGTTGCAGCCGCCCCGGGTGGCTCCCGCCGCGAGCCGCGCATGCACGAACTCGGCGGCGCCCACGATCGACGCGGTCCGCATGTGGGCGCGGGTCCGCAGCCAGCCGAGCAGCCCGGCGGTCCACTCGGGGTCCTCGACGGCGAGCCTGCGCACCAGCATGGCGAACCGGTTGTCGCGGTCTCCCGCCGCCTCGTAAAACGTCTCCTGGCCCACGAAGTTGGCGAGCGCGAGCAGGAAGAGCTCGGAGTGCGGGTCCCGCTCGAACCCGACGGCGCCTTCGTAGGTGCGCAGCACGGGACGGTGGGCGCGGACGGCCGAATGCGGTGCGGGCTCCTCGTCCAGGTAGAGAACGCGGCCGCCGGTACCGACGTAGGAATACGGTGCGGCCTCCGCGCGGGCCGCGGCGCTGTTGAAGCGAGTGATGGGAAATCCCCCCGAATTTCCGGAGAAGCCGGTGAGAGGTCCGCACAGCGGACACCCCCGAATTGCACCTCCCGAGATCAAAAGGGCAGCGGCGTCTTTTTGTCAGAGGAAGTAGCCGCGGCCGGCGCACCGGGAGGTGCATTCGTGGGGCCGACTCTAGAAAACGGGATACCGGGCGCGCCACGTATTTTCCGGGGCGCCGGTCGCGGGACGGTCAGCGCGCGTGCGCCCGGCGCCTCCAGGGGCCGGTGATGGCGAACATGATGCCGGGGTTCTGGATGCTGGCGTACAGGGTGTGGCCGTCGGGCGAGAAGACGACACCGGCGAACTCGCTGTAGTCCGGGTCGTCCTCGGTGCCCACGTTCATCTCGTTGCGGGCGATCGGGTACGTGCGGCCGCTGTCGGTGGCGCCGAACAGGTGCTGCACGCCCTCGCCGTCCTCGGCGATGATCAGGCCGCCGTACGGGGACACCGTGATGTTGTCCGGGCCGTCGAAGGCTCCGTCCCGCGACGGGTCGCGGTTCACTCCGAGCAGCACCTTCAGGGTCAGGGTCCGGCGGCGCGGGTCGTAGAACCAGACCTGACCGTCGTGCTGGGCGGGGCTCTCCTCCCGGGCGTACGAGGAGACTACGTACACACCGCCGTCGCCCCACCACATGCCCTCGAGCTTGCGGCCCCGCGTGACCTCGGCGTCCGTGAACTGCTTGCGCACGGAAGCCGTCCGGGCGTCCCGGTCGGGAACCGCGGCCCAGTCCACGCCGTAGACCGTGCCGACCTTCGTGGCGCGGGACAGGTCGTCCACGAAACGCCCTCCCGAGTCGAAGCACTTGGCGGCCTGGAGCACGCCCGCGTCGTCGGCGAGGGTGCGCAGCCGGCCGCGTCCGTGCGTGAAGCCCTGCGGCGGAACCCAGCGGTAGAACAGGCCGTTGGGGCCCGAGGCGTCCTCGGTGAGGTACAGGTGGGCGCGCTTCGGGTCGACGACGACGGCCTCGTGGGCGAAGCGGCCCAGCGCCTTGACCGGTTCGGGCGCGCGGTTGGCACGGCGGTCGTACGGGTCGACCTCGAAGACGTAGCCGTGGTCCTTGGTCAGGCCGTTCCGGCCTGCCCGGTCCTCGGTCTCCTCACAGGTGAGCCAGGTGCCCCAGGGCGTCGTACCGCCGGCGCAGTTCTGTACGGTGCCGGAGATGCCGACCCACTGGGCGACCTCGCCGCTGCGGTGGCTCTCGACGACCGTGCACCCGCCGGGCGCGGCCGGGTCGTAGACGAGGCCCTCGGTGAGCGGGACGGGGTGCGCGATGCTGCCGCGCTCACCCTTGAGCTCGTGGTTGACGACGAGCACGGTCGCCCCGCGAGGGCCCTCGAACGCCGTGGTGCCGTCGTGCTTCCCGGGCGTGAACTCCCCGGACTCCAGCCGCGTGACGCCGGTGCGGGTGAGGATGCGGTACGAGAATCCCGCGGGCAGCGAGAGGATGCCGTCGGGGTCGGGCACCAGGGGGCCGTAGCCGGGCTCGCGGTCGCGCTCCTCCACGTCGTCCGCGAGCGCACCGGGCGCGGTGCCGAGCGCTCCGACGGCTCCGGCGAGAGCGACGCCCGCGCCGGCGAGAGCAGACTGTCTGGTGAATTCCCTGCGGTTGAGCGGCATCGAGGTCTCCTCGGGTGGGCGCACCGTGGTCGGACGTGCTCCACGATGGCGCGTGCGCCTGAACTCCCCCTGAACGCCACCCGACGCGCGCACCCACCCCCTGCGGCAGCAACCGGCGGCCGCAGCGGTCCCACCGGCCGGAGGAGGCCGGGTCGGGGCGCAGGCGGCCCTGGACCCCGGGAACCGCGAGCGTCAGCCAGCCGAGCGGGACTTGAACGCCGCCTTGCGCGCCTCCTTCGCCACCCGCTTGTCCCCGTGCAGCCTCCCCATCGCCTCCAGCACATCAGCCGTCCGCGGATGCGCCACCCGCCACGCCGCCTCGAAGAAGCCCCGGTGCTGGCCGACCAGGCCCTCCACCAGGCCCCTGAGTTCCTCGGCCTCGCCGTCCGCGTCCAGTTGCGCCGCGATGGTGTCGATCGCGAGCCAGAAGATCATCGACTCGGGCGGCGGCGGCACGTCCGACGCGCCGCGCTCGGCGAGCCAGACCCGTGCCAGGCCGCCGAGTTCCGTGTCGTCGAGGACCGCACGGACCTCCGGCTCGACGTGCGGGCCGACCAGGGTGAGGGCCTGCTGGCAGTGGAGGCGGCGCAGCGGCGCCCCGCGGTCGGTACCGCGGGCCGCGGCGAGCAGGTCGCGGGCGGCGGCGGCCGGGTCGCGCCGGGCGAGCCACTGCTCGGTCTCGGCGCGCGCTGCGGGCTCGGGGAAGTGCGTGAGCCGGTCGAGCAGCACGTCCGCGCCCTTGTCCGCGAGGTCGCCGACAGCGGGTGCGTCGATGCCCGCCTCCAGCATCCGGGACCGGATGCCGTAGAGACCGAGCGGGGTGACGCGGACCATCCCGTACCGGGAGACGTCCTCGTCGTCGGCCGGGGTCTCGGCCGCCGCGCCCTCGGTCTCCTCCGCCATCAACGCCTCGTCCACCGGCCGGTACTCGACGAGTCCGATCGGCTCCAGCAGGCGGAACTGGTCGTCGAGGCGCATCATCGCCTCGGAGACCTGCTCCAGCACGTCGTCGGTCGGTTCCCCCATGTCGTCGGGCACGATCACCGACGCCGCGAGTACGGGCAGCGGGACCGGCTGCTCGCCGGCGCCGCCGTCGGAGACGGTCAGCAGGTACAGGTTGCCGAGGACGCCTTCGAGGAACGCGGCCTCCGCCTCCGGGTCCCAGTCCAGTGCCTCGAAGTCGATGTCGCCGTCCTCCCCGACGGCGTCGGCGATGTCGTCGAGGAGGGGCGCGCTCGCGTCCGCGAGGACGACGTCGAGGGCGTCCAGCCACAGGCCGAGCACGTCCTGCGGCGAACCGCCCGTCACCAGACCGAGGTTGGCCCCGGCCACGGCGCTGCCCGCGGCGTCGTCGTCGCCGTCCTCGCCGTCGGGGTCCTCGGCCTCCACGAGCCCGGTGTCGACGGCGACGCGCCACGCCTCGCTCGCGTACGCCCGACCCTCCTCGTCCGGGGCGAGGCCCAGTACCTCGGCGGCCTCCGGCAACTGCTCGTCGACGAGTTCGCCGCCGGCACCGACCCGCGTCCCCGGGCCCGCCCAGCGGGCGAGCCTGACGGCACGGGCGAGCAGCGGGGCGCCGAGCGCGGCCCGAGCCAGCTCCGCGTCCGAGTGCAGCCGGACCGGCGGAAGGGTGGGACGGTCTTCGGGCATGTGCTGGTTCTCCTCCGCGGCGTACGGGATCCGGGGCAGGCTCACGGGCCCCCGGACGTAAGGGACCCGGACGCAGGGGGACCCGGGCGGTGCCAGCGTAGACGCATTCGAGGGGGTTTCGGGGCGCACCGGGAAGAGGCGACCTCCAAGGGTGCCGGTGGGGCTCAGGGTGCCGGTGAGGCGGTCCGTTGAGGGCCCGGACGCCGTGTTCATGCACGCGCCCGTCCCCGTACATCCGCCGGCTCTTGACAACGGCCCTGTCCAGACAAGAGATTGACGCGCGTAGAACACGCAGGACCCCGCCGGGACCGACCGGCACCCCTCATCCCTCACCTCCGGAGTACCTCGATGCCTTCCTCCGTCGTACCGAGAACGCCCGCCGTCGCGGCTGTCGTCGCCGCCGCGCTGGCCGCCGGCCTGCTCGCCGGTTCCACCGGCGCCACCGCGGCCGAGACCGCCCAGGTACGGATCCACGACATCCAGGGCACCACCCGCACGTCCCCGCTCGTGGGGCGGCAGGTCGCCGATGTGCCGGGCATCGTCACGGGCGTGCGGACGTACGGCTCCCGGGGCTTCTGGTTCCAGGACCCGCAGGCCGACGACGACGACGCCACCAGCGAGGGCGTCTTCGTCTACAGCGGCTCCGTCCCGACCGTCGCCGTCGGCGACCAGGTGCTGGTCTCCGGCACGGTCGGCGAGTACGTCCCCGGCGGCACGTCCTCGGGCAACCAGTCGCTGACGCAGATATCCAGGCCGGCCGTCACGGTGGTCTCGCGGGGCAACGAACTGCCCGCGCCCGTCACGGTCTCGGCCTCGTCAGTCCCCGGCGAGTACGCCCCCGCGGGCGACCCGGCGGCCGGCAACAGCATCAACGGCCTTCCCCTGCGGCCGCGGACGTACGCCCTGGACTACTACGAGTCGCTGGAGGGCAGCAACGTCCGCATCGGCACCTCCCGCGTGGTCGGCGCCACCGACCCGTACGCGGAGCTGTGGGTGACGGTCAAGCCGGACGAGAACGACAACCGCCGCGGCGGCACGGTCTACGGCTCGTACACCTCCCAGAACACCGGGCGCCTGCAGATCCAGTCGCTGACGCCGCTCGCCCAGAAGCCGTTCCCCGAGGCGAACGTCGGTGACCTGCTCGCCGGCACGACCGAGGGCCCGCTGGACTTCAACCAGTTCGGCGGCTACACCCTGACCGCCCGCACCCTGGGCACCGTGGTGGACCGCGGCCTCGACCGCGAGCGCACGCGCCCGCAGCGGAACGGCGAGCTGGCCGTGGCCACGTACAACGTGGAGAACCTGGACCCGTCGGACCCGCAGAGCAAGTTCGACGCGCTGGCGAAGGCGGTCGTCGAGAACCTCGCGTCGCCCGACATCCTCACTCTGGAGGAGATCCAGGACGACAACGGCGCGAAGAACGACGGCACGGTCGCGGCCGGCCAGACGCTGAAGAAGTTCACGGACGCGATCGTCGCGGCCGGCGGCCCGGCGTACGCATGGCGGTCCGTGGACCCACTGAACAACAAGGACGGCGGCGAGCCCGGCGGCAACATCCGCCAGGTGTTCCTGTTCAACCCCGAGCGGGTCTCCTTCACCGACCGCGCGGGCGGCGACGCCACGACCGCGACCGGTGTCGTGCGCGAGCGCGGCCGGGCGGCCCTGACGCTCTCCCCCGGCCGCGTCGACCCGGCGAGCTCCGCCTGGGAGAACAGCCGCAAGCCGCTGGCGGGCGAGTTCACCTTCCGCGGCCGCACCGTCTTCGTGATCGCCAACCACTTCGGCTCCAAGGGCGGCGACGAGGGTCTGGCCTCGCACCACCAGCCGCCGAATCGTTCGTCCGAGACCAAGCGCCTGCTCCAGGCGCAGTCGGTCAACGCCTTCGTCAAGGACATCCTCAAGGCGGACCGCAGGGCCGACGTCGTGGTCCTCGGCGACATCAACGACTTCGAGTTCTCGGCGACGACGAAGGCGCTCACGGACGACGGCGTCCTGTACCCGGCCATCACGTCCCTGCCGCGCTCGGAGCGCTACTCGTACGTCTTCCAGGGCAACAGCCAGGTCCTGGACCAGATCCTGACGAGCCCGTCGATCGACGACTTCTCGTACGACAGCGTGCACATCAACGCGGAGTTCGCGGAGCAGAACAGCGACCACGACCCGCAGGTGCTGCGCTTCCGCCCGTAAGGGCCGGGCGACACCGGTGCGCCGGCCCCCTACAGCCGGCGCACCGGTCGGTGGGACGGTCGGTGAAACGCCGCAGCCCGCCGGCCGCGAGGCGGCCGGGGGGCTGCCGGGGCGTACCGGTGACCGGAGCGCGCGGCCGGTCAGTCGCTCGTGTAGGTGCTGCCGAGAACGGCGGCGTGTTCGAGCACGTCCTCGAGCGGATCGTCGATCTGACCCGTCGAGACCAGCGTGACGCTGTGCCCGTTGTGCGAGTCGACGTGTGTCTCGTCGGCGTGTGCGACGCCGTGCGACGGCACCGCCGCGAACAGGGCGCACACGCCGAGAGCGGTCAGCCTGGTCTTCATGTCGGATCCTCGCCTCGCCTGTGGGGAGCGGGGTTGTACGACCCCGCATTGACCTGCTTATCGGCCCGCACACAGCGGAGGTTACGCAGAGTCACACGATGGAAGCGAGAATGCGCGACGATCAGTTGTGGCTGTGGAGCACGTCGTTGAGGCCGCCCCAGACCGCGTTGTTCGGGCGGGCCTCGACGGCGCCGGTGACCGAGTTGCGGCGGAAGAGGATGTTCGACGCGCCGGACAGCTCACGGGCCTTGACGATCTGGCCGTCGGGCATCGTGATGCGCGTACCGGCGGTGACGTAGAGACCGGCCTCGACGACGCACTCGTCGCCGAGCGCGATGCCGACGCCCGCCTCGGCGCCGATCAGGCAGCGCTCGCCGATGGAGATGATGACGTTGCCGCCGCCGGACAGGGTGCCCATGGTGGAGGCGCCGCCGCCGATGTCGCTGCCGTCGCCGATGACGACGCCCGCGGAGATCCGGCCCTCGACCATCGAGGTGCCGAGCGTGCCCGCGTTGAAGTTGACGAAGCCCTCGTGCATGACGGTGGTGCCCTCGGCGAGGTGCGCGCCGAGCCGGACGCGGTCGGCGTCCGCGATCCGCACGCCCTTGGGGGCCACGTAGTCGGTCATCCGCGGGAACTTGTCGATCGAGGTCACCTGCAGGTGCAGGCCCTCGGCGCGCGCGTTGAGGCGGACGGTCTCGACCTGGTCGACGGCGACGGGGCCGAGGCTGGTCCACGCGACGTTCGCGAGGAGCCCGAAGAGGCCCTCCAGGTTCTGCCCGTGCGGCTTGACCAGGCGGTGGGAGAGCAGGTGGAGGCGGAGGTACGCGTCGTGGGCGTCCAGCGGCTTGTCGTCGAGCGAGGCGATGACGGTGCGGACGGCGACGACCTCGACCCCACGGCGGGCGTCCGGGCCGATGGCCCGCGCGGCGCCGTCGCCGAGGAGCTCCACGGCGCGCTCGGCGGTCAGCCGCTCGGTGCCGGCGGGGCCGGGCTCGGCGGTGAGCTCGGGGGCGGGGTACCAGGTGTCGAGGACGACGCCCTCGGCGGTGACGGTGGCGAGGCCGGCGGCCACGGCACCGGTGGTGCGCTGAGCAGTGGTGCTGTCGGACGAGTCAGTCATGACAGGAAACCTAACCGGCCGGGGCCCGCGGGGGCGAACCGGTCTCAGGTGCCGGGCGCCCGCGTCGCGCGGCACGGGACGGGGAACAGGGCAGGCAGGGCCCGGGGGCGGAGTCGGTCGCGCCGACGGCCCCGGCTACCTTGTTCGTCCGGACGGGGCCGCCGCAGTGCGCCGTCCGGCCATCATCCGACGTGGGGGGACTGGCCATGGCTTACGGAAACACGCCCTATCCAGGGGGCGGCACGCCTTATCCGGGTCCGCCGGGGTGGGGCGCCTGGGCACCGCCGCCGCCGAGGCCCGGGGTGATACCGCTCGGGCCGCTGGGTCTGGGGGAGATCCTCGGCGGGGCGTTCGCCACGATCGGCCGGCACTGGAAGCAGCTGCTCGGCTTCGCCCTCGCCGTCTACGGCGTGGCCCTCGTGCTGTTCGGCGGGGCGCTCGCGGTGGCGTACCTGTCGGTGGAGGAGGAGCTGCACCGGCTGCTGGACTGGTCCGCGGACAGCCCGCCGGGCAGCGGGGAGATCATGCCCCTGGTGGTGACGTTCGCGGCCGTGTACCTCTTCGGCATCGTCGCGCTGCTGGTGGCCAACGCCGTCGTCTACGCCTCCTGCCCCGCGGTGCTCCAGGACGCGGTGCTGGGTCGCCCGTCGAGCATCGGGATCATCTGGAGCCGGGTGCGGCCGCGGGTGCGGGCGGTGCTCGGCACCATCCTGATCAGCGCGCTGATCGCGGCGGTCCCGCTGCTGCTGATGACGCTGGCCTTCATCGGCATGGTCGTGGCGCTGCTCTCCCTCGCCGTCGACGGCTCGGGTCAATGGGGCTGGCTGGTCCTGATCGGCTTCCTCGGTGTGCTGGCCACCGGCCCGGTGGCGATCTGGCTGTGGGTGCGATTCAGCTTCGCGCCGGCCGTCGCGGTCTTCGAGGGGCAGGGCACCATCGACGCGATGGCGCGCTCGGCGCAGCTGGTGCGGGGGGCGTGGTGGCGGGTGTTCGGCATCTCGCTGCTGGCCTTCGTGATGGCGGCCGTCGTGAGCTACGTCGTCCAGCTGCTGTTCCAGCTGCTGAGCCTGATCCCCACCGGGCCCGCCTCCCTGTCGGACGATGCGGCCAGCGGCGGTGTGGCCGTCACGATCGTGCTCACGACGATGGCGTTCGGGATGCTGACCACGCTGGTGGGCCAGATCCTCACGTCGGCGTTCCCGCAGCTGGTCGTCGCGCTGCTCTATGTCGACCAGCGCATCCGCAAGGAGAACCTGGCGCCCGTGCTCGCCGAGGCCGCCGGTGTGCCGCCGCAGCAGCCGGCCGCGTACGGCCCCTGACAGGCCGGGGACTCCGCGGCCCGGGTTGCCGGGCGGCGGGGTCCCGTGGGCGTCGCGGTCACCGCGCCTCGCCCGCGCGTCGGCATTGACATCCCGTGCGTCCTGCGGCGACGTTGGTTACCGGTAAGTAAGGTCAGCAGCGTCGATGGGTCGCCACCGTGGACAGTGAGGGGTACGTGCCGATCGCCTTCGGAGGCGTTCCGGTGCACCAGCGGCTCGCGGGCGCGGTGGACGAGCTGGCCGCCCGTGTCCTCGCACGGCTCGTCGACCATGTGCCGGTGTACGGCACGCTGCCCGCCGAGCAGCTGCGCAGCGAGACCCAGCGGGTCATCGGCCAGGGCATACGCGCCTTCATCGGCGTCCTGCGCACCGGCGAACTGCCGGACGAGGCGCAGCTGCAGGTCCTCCGGCAGTCGGCCGCCAAGCGGGCCGAGGAGGGCGTCCCGGTGGAGGCGGTGATCAGTGCCTATCACGTGGGCGCCCAGGAATGCCTGGAGCGGATGTCGGCGCACGCGACGCCGGAGGACCTGCCGCAGGTGAGGACGGCGAACCAACTGGTGCTGCGGTTCCTGGAGCGGATGACGGCCACCGTGGTGGCCGGTTACTTCGCGGAGCGCCAGGCGGCCGCGGGCGAGGAGCAGTCGGCCCGGCAGGCGATGCTGACCGCGCTCGTCGAGGGGGAGGACGTCCGGGCCACGGCGACCCGCTGCGGCATCGCTCTCCCCGCCTGCTACCTGGTCCTCGCCCTGGCCATCGGCTCCCATCCCGACGAGCAGGCCCCGGGGGTCAGTCCCGTGATCGCGAGGACGCGCAAGCTGCGCAGACTCCGGGTGGAGCTGGAACGCCACGCCGAGGGCCAGGTGCTGTCGGCCCTCACCGGCGACGGCGGCCTCGCCCTGATCCCGTACGCCACCGAGGCCGCGCTGCTGGCGGACCGGGACTGGAAGCGGCTGGCGACCGTGGTGGAGCACATGAGCCGGGTGGCCGGGGTCGACATCCTCGCCGGGGCGGCGGCCGCCGCCCCGGAGGAGGCGGCCGCGGCGGTCCGGCTGGCGGAGGACGTGCGGCGGGTGGCCGTCTCGGCGGGCCGGGGACCGGGCGTCCACCGGCTCGGCGACGTGCTGCTGGAGTACCAGCTGATGCAGCCCGGGCCCGCCCGTGACGCCCTGGCCGAACTGATGCGCCCGCTCGCCGACCGCCCCGAACTGCTCGGCACCCTGCGCACCTTCCTGGAGAGCGGGCTCAGCCGCCAGCTCACCGCCGAGAGGCTGCGCGTGCACCCGAACACGGTGGACTACCGGCTGCGCCGTGCGGCGGAGGCCACCGGGCTCGACGCCACGTCGGGAGCCGACGTCCTGCGGGTACGGGCGGCGCTGAGCGCCCACGACGCGCTCGGTGCCCTCCGTGGAGCTGCGGACGGCGGCGCCGCGGCGCGGTGACGTGCCGCCTGCCCGTCAGTCGAGCAGGGTCTTCTTCGGCCGCAGCACGCAGAACTCGTTGCCCTCCGGGTCGGCGAGGACCACCCAGGTGACGTCGTCCCCCTGCCCGACGTCCGCGCGCCGCGCCCCGAGCGCGATGATCCTCTCGACCTCGGCCGCCTGGTCGTCGGGGGTGAGGTCGAGGTGCAGGCGGTTCTTGACGGTCTTCGTCTCGGGCACGGTCAGGAACACGATGCCCGGCAGCGCGCTCGCATCGGCCCCGATGACGATCTCGTCGGGGTCCTCGTAGAGGATCTGCCAGTCGAGGACCTGCGTCCAGAAACGGGCTAGCGCGGCGGCGTCATGACAGTCGATCGCGATCTGATACAGAGAAACGGCCATGCCCGCCAGTCTGCCTGGCAGGCATGGCCGTTCCCGGCAGATCTCGGGAGATCGCCCGGATCAGACGTTGAAGCCCAGCGCGCGCAGCTGCTCGCGACCGTCGTCCGTGATCTTGTCCGGCCCCCACGGCGGCATCCAGACCCAGTTGATCTTGAGCTCGTTGACGATGCCGTCCGTCGCGGCCTTCGCCTGGTCCTCGATGACGTCGGTCAGCGGACAGGCCGCGGACGTCAGCGTCATGTCGAGGGTCGCGACATTGGAGTCGTCGACGTGGATCCCGTAGATCAGGCCCAGGTTGACCACGTCGATGCCCAGCTCGGGGTCGACGACGTCGTACAGCGCCTCGCGGATCTCTTCCTCGGAGGCGGGCTTCAGCGCCGCCCCAGCGTTCTCGGTCATGCCGTCTTCCTCTCGGCGTCGGTGCCCTCGCCCAGCGCCTGGGCGGTCGCGTCCTTCCACGCCATCCAGCTCAGCAGCGCGCACTTCACACGGGCCGGGTACTTGGAGACGCCGGCGAACGCGACCGCGTCCTCCAGCACCTCCTCCATCGCGTCGTCCGGCTCGATCTGGCCCTTGGACTGCATCAGCTCCAGGAAGGTCGCCTGGATCTTCTGCGCCTCGGCGAGCTCCTTGCCGACGAGGAGCTCGTTCAGCACGGAGGCGGAGGCCTGGCTGATGGAACAGCCCTGGCCCTCGTACGACACGTCCGCGATGCGGGACCCGTCGTACTTCACTCGCAGCGTGATCTCGTCGCCGCACGTCGGGTTGACGTGGTGCACCTCGGCGTCACCGTCCCGCAAGCCCCGGCCGTGCGGGTGCTTGTAGTGGTCCAGGATGACGTCCTGGTACATCGAATCCAGCTTCACAAGTCGCCGCCTCTACCCGAAGAAGTTACGGACGTGCTCCAGGCCGTCGACCAGGGCGTCCACCTCGGCCGGCGTGGAGTACAGATAGAACGACGCCCGCGTGGTCGCAGGAATTCCGTACCGCAGGCAGACCGGCCGCGCGCAGTGGTGGCCGACCCGGACCGCGATGCCCTGCTCGTCGAGGACCTGGCCCACGTCGTGCGGGTGGATGTCACCCAGCGTGAACGAGATCGCGGCGCCGCGGTCCTCGGCCGTGGTCGGGCCGATGATCCGCAGGTCCGGGACCTCCAGGAGCCGCTTCACCGCGTACTCGGTGAGCACGTGCTCGTGCTGGGCGATCTTGTCCATGCCGATCGAGGTGAGGTAGTCCACGGCCGCGCCGAGGCCGACGGCCTGCGCGATCGGGGGCGTACCCGCCTCGAACTTGTGCGGCGCGGGAGCGTAGGTGGACGAGTGCATCGAGACGGTCTCGATCATCTCGCCACCGCCGAGGAACGGCGGCAGGTCCTCCAGCAGCTCCTGCCGGCCCCACAGCACGCCGATGCCGGTCGGGCCGCACATCTTGTGGCCGGTGAAGGCCACGAAGTCGGCCTGGAGCGCCTGCACGTCCAGCACCATGTGCGGGGCGGCCTGCGAGGCGTCGATCAGGACCAGCGCACCGACCTCCTGGGCGCGGCGGACGATCGCCTCGACCGGGTTGAGCGTGCCCAGGATGTTGGAGACCAGCACGAAGGAGACGATCTTCGTCTTCTCGGTGATGATCTCGTCGATGTTGGACAGGTCGAGACGGCCGTCGTCGGTGAGGCCGAACCACTTCAGCTTCGCGCCGGTGCGCTGCGCCAGCAGCTGCCAAGGAACGATGTTGGAGTGGTGCTCCATCTCCGTGATGACGACCTCGGTCTCGTGGTCGACCCGGTAGGGCTCGTCGGCCCAGCCCAGCATGTTGGCGACGAGGTTGAGCGACTCGGAGGCGTTCTTGGTGAAGATCACCTCGTCGCGGCTCGGCGCGTTGATGAACGCGGCGACCTTGTCGCGCGCGCCCTCGTACAGCGCCGTGGCCTCCTCGGCCAGCACGTGCACACCGCGGTGGACGTTGGCGTTGTGCTGCTCGTAGTACTCGCTGAGCACGTCGAGCACCTGGCGCGGCGTCTGGGAGGTCGCCGCGTTGTCCAGGTAGACGAGCTTCTTGCCGTCGTGGATCACCCGATCGAGGATCGGGAAGTCCTTGCGGATCGCCTCGGTGTCGAGGAGGCCGGGCAGATATGTCACGCGGTGACTCCTCCCTTGGTGTAGGACTCGTAGCCCTCGTTCTCCAGCTTGTCGGCGAGCTCGGGGCCACCCGACTCGACGATCCGGCCGGCGGAGAAGACGTGGACGTAGTCGGGCTTGATGTAGCGGAGGATGCGCGTGTAGTGCGTGATCAGCATGGTGCCGACCTCGCCGGTCTCGCGGACGCGGTTGACGCCCTCGGAGACGATGCGCAGGGCGTCGACGTCGAGGCCGGAGTCGGTCTCGTCGAGGATCGCGATCTTCGGCTTGAGGAGCTCCAGCTGGAGGATCTCGTGGCGCTTCTTCTCACCGCCGGAGAAGCCCTCGTTGACGTTGCGCTCGGCGAAGGCCGGGTCCATGTTCAGACGCTCCATGGACTCCTTGACCTCCTTCACCCACGTGCGCAGCTTGGGGGCCTCGCCGCGGATGGCGGTGGCGGAGGTGCGCAGGAAGTTGGAGACCGAGACGCCGGGGACCTCGACCGGGTACTGCATGGCGAGGAACACGCCGGCGCGGGCGCGCTCGTCGACGGACATGTCCAGGACGTTCTCGCCGTCCAGGGTCACGGTGCCGCTGGTGATCGTGTACTTGGGGTGGCCCGCGAGGGAGTACGCGAGGGTCGACTTGCCGGAGCCGTTGGGGCCCATGATGGCGTGGGTCTCGCCCTGCTTCACGGTCAGGTCGACGCCCTTGAGGATCTCCTTGGTGGCGTTGTCGGCCTCGACGGAGACGCGCAGGTCGCGGATTTCAAGCGTTGCCATGGGGACTTCAGTTCTCCTGTGTGACGGAGACGAGAACATCGTCCCCTTCGATCTTTACGGGGTATACGGGCACAGGGCGCGTCGCCGGGAGGCCGGACGGCTTGCCGGTGCGGAGGTCGAAGGCCGATCCGTGCAGCCAGCACTCGATCTGGCAGTCCTCCACCTCGCCCTCCGACAGCGAGACGTTCGCGTGCGAGCAGATGTCGTAGATCGCGAACACCTCGCCCTCGGTGTGGACGATGGAGATGGGCGTGCCGTCGAGTTCCACCCGCTTCGGGGTGTCCTCCTCCAGCTCGCTCAGCCCACAGGCTCGGACGAAGGCCATCAGACGGAAGCCTCCAGCTCGGCCTCGATCTTGGCGATGAGGCGCTCCTCGACGTCCGGCAGACCGATCTGCTGGACGAGCTCCGCGAAGAAGCCGCGGACGACCAGGCGGCGGGCCTCGGACTCCGGGATGCCGCGGGCCATCAGGTAGAACAGCTGCTCGTCGTCGAAGCGGCCGGTGGCGGAGGCGTGCCCGGCACCGGCGATCTCGCCGGTCTCGATCTCGAGGTTCGGCACCGAGTCGACGCGCGCGCCGTCCGTGAGGACGAGGTTGCGGTTCATCTCGTACGTGTCGGTGCCCTCGGCCGCGGCCCGGATGAGGACGTCACCGATCCACACCGCGTGGGCGTCGTCGCCCTGGAGCGCGCCCTTGTAGACCGCGTTGGACTTGCAGTGCGGCGTGTTGTGGTCGACGAGGAGGCGGTGCTCCTGGTGCTGGCCCTTGTCGGTGAAGTACAGACCGAAGAGCTCGGCCTCGCCGCCCGTGCCGGCGTAGGCGACCCGCGGGTGGAGGCGCACGACGTCGCCGCCGAAGGTGACGACGACGGACTTGAAGGAGGCGTCGCGGCCGACCAGCGCGTTGTGCTGGGCGACGTGGACGGCCTTGTCGTCCCAGTCCTGGACGGAGACGACGGTGAGCTTGGCGCCGTCGCCGAGGATGTAGTCGACGCCTGCGGCGAGCACCGCGTCGCCGGTGTGGTCGATGACCACGACGGCCTCGGCGAACGCGCCGAGCTCGACGACCTGGTGCCCGAAGGCGACGCCGCCCTCGCCGTGCACCGCGATGCGGATCGGCTCGGTGAGCACGGTCTCCTTGGGCACGGTGACGACCGAGGCCTGCTCGAAGGACGAGTACGCCTGGGCGGCGACGCGGTCCACCGGGGTGCCCGCCTTGCCGAGCCGCAGGTCGTCGCGGCCGACGGTCTCGACGAGGACGCCGTCGGGCGCCTCGATCGCGACCTTGACGCCGGTGCCGGTGGCGACGGCGGTGCCGTCGTGCAGTCCGGCGAGGCGCTCCAGGGGAGTGAAGCGCCACTCCTCCTCGCGGCCGTGCGGAACCGGGAAGTCCGCCACGTCGAACGACGGGGGCGCACTCATACGGGTGGCGACGGTCGACTCGGCGGCCACCGCGATCGAGCCGGCGGTGGTGGAGCCCACCGGGATGTTCTGAGCCTCAGCCATGGCTGTCGGTCTGCTCGCTTTCTGCGTTCAGTGCGTGCGCTCGCCCACGGGGCCGCCGCGGGCCGGAGCTTTCTGCTCCGGCTGCGGTCTGCCCGGGGTCCGCTCACAGGACTCACCGCGTGAGCCCCAGGGACGTGATCGGGTCGGCGGCGCTAGCCCACCGCGCCTTCCATCTGCAGCTCGATCAGCCGGTTGAGCTCCAGCGCGTACTCCATGGGGAGTTCCTTGGCGATCGGCTCGACGAAGCCGCGCACGATCATCGCCATCGCCTCGTCCTCGGACAGACCGCGGCTCATCAGGTAGAAGAGCTGGTCCTCGGAGACCTTGGAGACGGTGGCCTCGTGGCCCATGGAGACGTCGTCCTCGCGGACGTCGACGTACGGGTAGGTGTCGGAGCGCGAGATCGTGTCGACCAGCAGCGCGTCGCACAGCACGTTGGACTTGGCGCCCGGGGCGCCCTCGCCGATCTCGATCAGACCGCGGTACGAGGTGCGGCCGCCGCCTCGCGCCACCGACTTGGAGATGATGTTCGACGAGGTGTTCGGGGCCATGTGGACCATCTTGGCGCCGGCGTCCTGGTGCTGGCCCTCGCCCGCGAAGGCGATGGACAGGGTCTCGCCCTTGGCGTGCTCGCCCATCAGGTAGACGGCCGGGTACTTCATCGTCACCTTGGAGCCGATGTTGCCGTCGACCCACTCCATGGTCGCGCCCTCGTACGCCACGGCGCGCTTGGTGACCAGGTTGTAGACGTTGTTCGACCAGTTCTGGATCGTCGTGTAGCGGCAGCGGCCGCCCTTCTTGACGATGATCTCGACCACGGCGCTGTGCAGCGAGTCCGACGAGTAGATCGGGGCGGTGCAGCCCTCGACGTAGTGGACGTAGGCGTCCTCGTCGACGATGATCAGCGTCCGCTCGAACTGGCCCATGTTCTCCGTGTTGATACGGAAGTAGGCCTGCAGCGGGATGTCCACGTGGACGCCCTTGGGGACGTAGATGAACGATCCGCCGGACCACACGGCCGTGTTCAGCGACGCGAACTTGTTGTCACCGACCGGGATGACGGTGCCGAAGTACTCCTGGAAGAGCTCCGGGTGCTCCTTCAGCGCCGTGTCCGTGTCGAGGAAGATGACGCCCTGCTCCTCCAGGTCCTCACGGATCTGGTGGTAGACGACCTCCGACTCGTACTGCGCGGCGACACCGGCGACCAGGCGCTGCTTCTCCGCCTCCGGGATGCCGAGCTTGTCGTAGGTGTTCTTGATGTCCTCGGGCAGCTCCTCCCAGGAAGCCGCCTGCTGCTCGGTGGAGCGCACGAAGTACTTGATGTTGTCGAAGTCGATGCCCGACAGGTCGGAGCCCCAGCTCGGCATCGGCTTCTTGTCGAACAGCCGCAGACCCTTCAGCCGCAGCTTCAGCATCCACTCCGGCTCGTTCTTCTTCGCGGAGATGTCGCGGACGACGTCCTCGTTGAGACCGCGCTTGGCAGCGGCGCCGGCCTCGTCGGAGTCGGCCCAGCCGAATTCGTACGTACCCAGACCCTCGAGTTCGGGGTGGGCAGTCTCCGTGGGGAGAGTCATGCGGGGTTCCTCCCGGCCGTGCTTGCAGATGCTGGTGGTGTGGTGGTCTGTGCGGCGCCGCTCTGGGGAGAGCCGCGCGGGATGAACGTCGTGCAGACGCCGTCGCCATGGGCGATGGTGGCGAGCCGCTGCACATGTGTCCCGAGGAGTTTCGAGAAGAACTCGGTCTCCGCCTCGCACAGCTGCGGATACTTCTCGGCCGCGTGGGCGACCGGGCAGTGGTGCTGGCAGAGCTGCTCGCCGACCGGCGCGGTACGGGCCGTAGCAGCGTACCCGTCGGCGCTGAGGGCCTTGGCAAGCGCTTCGGTGCGCTCCTCGGGGGCCGCGGCCTCGACGGCGGCGCGGTAGGCGTCGCCCTGTGTCTCGATCCGGTCCCGGGCGAAGGCGGCGACGGCCGCTTCCCCGGCCGCCCCTCCTCCGGCGGACCGCTCGATCCAGCGGAGGGCGTCGACGGCCAGCGTGTCGTACGACTGGTCGAACGCGTCCCGGCCGCAGTCGGTCAGGGCGAACACCTTGGCGGGACGCCCGCGCGTGCGCGCCCCGTAGACGCGCTGCTCGCGCGCCTCCACGACATTGTCGGAGACGAGCGAGTCGAGGTGACGGCGGACGGCGGCCTGGGTGAGTCCGAGACGGCCCGCGAGATCGGCCACGGTGGACGGGCCGTGGTCCAGGATGGAGCGCGCGACGCGGTTGCGTGTGGAGCGCTCACCGGTCGCGAGTTCCTCGTGGGGAGCCTCGCCGACGTTTTTCACAACGCCATTGTTGCGTAATTCTTCAGACAGTGACAAGCGGCGTCGCGATCACGGCGCGGTGCCGTACATCACTTAGGCATACCTAAGCTGACCTGCGGAAATGATCACTTGGCGGCCTGCGTCGCAGGTCCGCGCGGGTGCCCGTCCCCGGCCTCCTCCCCCGCCGGAGCGACCGCCGTGCGGCCCCGGGAGACGACCGCACGGGTGAAGGCGTCCGCATCCCGGACGGCCGCGCCGCCGGGATCGTTGTTGAAGAACGCGTACACGTCCGCCCGGTCGGGCCAGGCGTCCGCGGCGCGGGCGGCCCAGGACGCGAGCGCCTGCCGCCCGTAGCCCGGCCAGGGCTTCGCCCGGCCCTCGTGGAAGCGCAGATAGCCCCAGTCGGCGGTCCGCCACAGCGGGGTGACCGGCCGCGAACCGCGGTCGGCCCAGCACAGGGCGGCGCCCCGGGCCGCCAGTACGCCCGCGATCTCGTCCGTCCACCACGAGTCGTGGCGCGGCTCGACCGCCACCCGCACGCCGCGCGGGAAGCAGGCGAGCACCGCGTCCAGCGCCCGGGCGTCGGCGCGCAGCGTCGGCGGCAGCTGGAGCAGCACGGGGCCCAGCCGCTCCCCCAGCGCCTGGGCGCGGCCCATGAGCCGCTCGACGGGCTCCTCGGGGTCCTTCAGCCGCTTGATGTGGGTGAGGAAACGGCTGACCTTCACCGCCATGACGAAGCCGTCCGGGGTGCGGTCGTGCCATTCGGCGAAGGTCCTGCGCTCGGGCAGCCGGTAGAAGGCGTTGTTGTTCTCGACCGTCACGAAACGGCGCGCGTACTCCTCCAGCCAGAGCCGCTGGGGCACGCCCTCGGGGTAGAGGACGCCACGCCAGTCCCTGTACTGCCACCCGGAGGTGCCGATGAGCACGGGCATACGGTGATCCTTCCCCGTCCCGCACGCCTCACCCGGTTTCACCCGGCCCACCGGGCCGCGGGCGAGGCGGCGTCCGGGGGCGCGGGCCGAGGGTCCGGACGGGTCCTTAGACTTCCCGCATGAGCAACGAGTGGGCCGTCCAGATCCGGGGCCTGGTCAAACGGTACGGATCGAAGACCGCGGTGGACGGCCTGGACCTCGACGTCGCCACCGGATCGGTGACCGCGGTGCTCGGCCCCAACGGGGCCGGCAAGACCACCACGATCGAGACCTGCGAGGGCTACCGCCGTGCCGACGCCGGCACGGTGCGCGTCCTCGGTCTCGACCCCGTCGCCGACGCGGCGCGGCTGCGTCCCCGCGTCGGCGTGATGCTCCAGGCGGGCGGCGTCTACTCGGGCGCCCGCGCCGACGAGATGCTCCGGCACATGGCGAAGCTGCACGCCCATCCGCTGGACGTGGACGCCCTGATCGAACGGCTCGGACTCGGCAGCTGCGGCCGGACGACCTACCGCAGGCTCTCCGGCGGCCAGCAGCAGCGGCTCGCGCTCGCCATGGCCGTCGTCGGCCGGCCCGAGCTCGTCTTCCTCGACGAACCGACCGCCGGACTGGACCCCCAGGCACGCCGCGCCACCTGGGAGCTCGTGCGCGAACTGCGCGCCGACGGCGTCACCACCGTGCTGACCACGCACTTCATGGACGAGGCGGAAGAGCTCGCGGACGACGTCGCCATCGTGGACGCGGGCCGGGTGATCGCCCGCGGCACCACGGAGGAGCTCTGCCGCGGCGGCGCAGAGAACACCCTGCGCTTCACCGGCCGCCCCGGCCTCGACCTCGGCTCTCTCCTCAAGGCGCTCCCGGACGGCACGGCCGCCGCCGAGCTGACCCCGGGCGCGTACCGGATCAGCGGCCAGGTCGGCCCCCAGCTGCTGGCGACGGTCACGACCTGGTGTGCCCAGCACGGCGTGATGCCGGAACGCATCTCGGTCGAGCGCCACACCCTCGAAGACGTCTTCCTCACGCTGACGGGCAAGGAGCTGCGCGGATGAGCGCCGGTACGTATACGCCGAGGCCGGGCGCGGCGCCGCTCGGGCGCATGATCACGGCGCAGGCCGCCTTCGAGACGAAGATGCTGCTGCGCAACGGCGAGCAGCTGCTGCTCACCGTGATCATCCCGTCGCTGCTGCTCGTCCTGTTCTCCACGGTCGACGTCGTCGACACGGGCGACGGCAAGGCCGTCGACTTCCTCGCCCCCGGCATCCTCGCGCTCGCCGTGATGTCCACCGCCTTCACCGGGCAGGCCATCGCGACCGGCTTCGAGCGGCGTTACGGGGTGCTGAAGCGGCTCGGCGCCTCGCCCATCCCGCGCTGGGCGCTGATGTGCGCCAAGACGCTCTCGGTCCTGGTCACCGAGGTCCTCCAGATCGTGCTGCTGACCGTGATCGCCTTCGCGCTCGGCTGGTCCCCGCAGGGCAACCCGTTCTCCGTGTTCCTGCTGCTCGTCCTCGGTACCGCGGCCTTCTCCGGGCTCGGGCTGCTGATGGCCGGGACGCTCAGGGCGGAGGCGACCCTGGCCGCCGCGAACCTCGTCTTCCTGCTGCTCCTGGTGGGCGGCGGGGTCGTCGTCCCGCTGGACAAGTTCCCGGGCGCTGTCGCGTCCGTCCTCGGACTGCTGCCGATCTCGGCGCTGTCGGACGGGCTGCGTGACGTTCTCCAGCACGGCGCGGGCATGCCGTGGGGCGATCTAGGAATCCTTTCCGTATGGGCACTGCTCGGACTGGGGGCGGCCGCCCGGCTCTTCCGCTGGGAGTGAGGCGCGCGCCAGGATGCTCCCGTCGGACCCGCACGACTGGAGGTCTGGATGGAGCGGACTGCCGCACTGCGACTGGACGCCGCGTGGGCGAAGGTCAGGGCCGGCCGGCCCGGTGCCTCACCCCACAGGCGCGAGCGCATGCTGACCGATCTCATCGCCGCGCTCGCCCCGCACGCGGCGGAGGATCTCTCCCTCACCGCCAGACTGAGCCTGCGGTACGGCGATCTGGCGCGCCACCACTTCGACACCGGCAGCCGCGCGGACGCGCTGGCCGCCGTCGACCAGGCCGTACGGCACTGCGCCGAGCCCGCGCGCCACGACGAGGAGCACGCCCGCTGGTACGCCAGGGCCCTGATCAGCCAGGCCGTCTATCTCGCGGAACCGCTCAGCGACGAGATGGGCCTGCCGCGCTACGCCTTCCGTCCGCACGGGGAGCAGCCGTCGGCCGAGGACCGGCTCGCGGGTCTCGCCGCCGTGGAGGCCACGCACCGGGCCATCGCCGTGTGGGAGGGCCTCGACGGCGGCGACCCGCGCAACCGGGAGGGGCTCGCCCAGGCCTACGCCTTCCTCGGTGACCGGCTGGAGGAGCTCGGCCGCCCGGTCGACGCGGCGGAGTGGGCCGTCCGGGCCGAGCGGGCCTTCCACGCGGTATGGACGCCGGATCCGGTCGAGCGCGCGCATGCGGCCGTGCTGGGCCACCTCGGGGACCAGCTGGAGCGCAGGCTGCGGCGCTGCCCCTTCGAGGGCGGCCTCACGCAGTTGCACAAGCGGGAGCTGCTGCCCGAGCGGCTCGTGCCGCTCGCCGTCGTGGGCGCGCGGATCGAGGGCGTCGCCAAGGAGACGATCGCGGAGGGGCTGGCGCTGGACCGGTCCGAGGTGCGGCGGATCCTGCGGGCGCGCTCGTGGCGGGCGGTGTGGCGGTTCGACGTGCGCGGGGACGACGGGGCGTGGGTGTCGATGGCGTACCCGTGGCGTGGCACGGACGCGATGACGGACCGTACGGCGGCCGAGGTCGCCGCCGATCTGACGGACGCGTTCCTGCACTCGCCGGACCGGCCGCCGGACGGGGTGCCGTGGCGGTTCGCCCTGTGGTGGGAGGAGGAGGACCACCTGGACGGGGCCCGCTTCCGGATGACGTTCCCGCCCTCGGCCGACCCCTCGTGAAACCGTGCACAAGCCCCGGCCTACGATAGGGCCCGTGCAGACCCCCCTCGCCTATATCGCCCAGCGCTGGACACCGTCGCCCAAAATCCTGCGACGTGCGGCGCTCTCCGCCGTCCTGATGACCGTGGTCATCGTCGTCACGGGCGGTGCCGTCCGGCTGACCGGCTCCGGTCTCGGCTGCGACACCTGGCCCAAGTGCACGGACGACAGCCTGTTCGCCACGCCCGAGCAGGGCATCCACGGCGCCATCGAGTTCGGCAACCGGATGCTGACGTACGTGCTGTCGGCAGCGGTGGGTTGGGCGATCATCGCGGTGCGGTCCGTCAAGCCGCGGCGCCGGGGGCTGACCCGGCTCGCGTGGCTGCAGTTCTGGATCGTCCTCGGCAATGCCGTCATCGGCGGCCTCACCGTCTGGGCCGGGCTGAACCCGTGGTCGGTCGCCGGGCACTTCCTGCTCGCCAACGCGCTCCTGACGGTCGCGACCGTCACCTGGGTGCGCACCGGCGAGGGCGACGCCGCCCCGCGGCCCCGCGTGCCGCGTCCGGTCCGCAAGCTGTCGTGGGCGATCGTCGTGGTCTCGGCGGTGCTGATCGCGCTGGGCACGTCGGTGACGGGCTCCGGCAAGCACGCCGGCGACAGCAGCGACGTGCCGCGTATGCCGTGGGACTGGGCGGCCGCCGCCCACGTCCACGCGATCGCGGCGTGGGTCGTGTGCGCGCTGGCCGTGGCGATGTGGCTGGTGCTGCGGGTGGTGGACGCCCCGGACGACATCCGGACCCGTGCTCGCGACCTGCTGCTGGTGGTGCTCGCGCAGGGTCTGATCGGTTACGTCCAGTACTTCACCCAGGTCCCCGAGGTCCTGGTGGGCGTGCACATGCTGGGCTCGTCGCTGATGTGGATCGCGGTGGTGCGGCTCGCGCTGAGCCTGCGGGAGCGGGAGACCTCGGACGCGCCGGTGCAGGCCCGGCCGGACGGCGCCCTGTCCACCGTGTGACGCGCGCGCCCCCCGAGGGGCGTCACGCCGCGGTGAGCCCGTAGACCCGCCGCGCGTTGCCGGCCGCCAGCATCCCGGCCACGCGTTCCGCGTCGGACCGGGCCCATGCGCCCTCGCCCACCCAGCCTCCGAGCACCCGGCTCATCGCGTCGCGGAAGGTCCGGGCACCGACCACGTGCAGTTCCGGCAGGCCCCGCGCCCCGCTGGAGAACAGCAGTTTCCCGAACGGGGCCAGTTCGAGGATCTCGGCCAGCACGGCCGCCGCCCGCGCTCCGGTACGGGTCAGGGCGGGGCCCAGATCGGCGTACACGTGCGGGTACTCGCTCGCCAGGCGGGCGGCGCTGCGGTGGTGCGGGTAGCCGTGCAGCAGCACCAGATCGGTGCCGAGACCGGCCGTCGCGGCCGCGAACCCGGCGAGCCGCACCGGATCCCCGACGCCCAGGTGCATCTGCAGCGGCAGGCCCGACGCGACGGCGACCCACAGCAGATGGCGCAGCAGCACCGGGTCGGTCAGCCGGTCGCCCGCCTGACGGGCGGCGATCCAGCGGCCCGCGGCCCCGCGCACCTCCCCCGGCCCCGGCGGCTCCGGCTCGCGCGCCGCGCCGCCCGCCGCGGCGGCGACGGTGGTGAAGGCGACGGCCGAGCCGGCCGCCCCGTGCACCGCCTCGGCGAGGTTCGCGAGGAAGGACTCGACCGTGCCCGAAGTGTCCGCGACCTGCTCGGCGAGCAGTTCGAGGCGGACGATCTCGCGGGCGTCGGCCGCGCCCGCCGCGGCGACCTCCCCGGGCCCGGCGAGATCCCCGGGAGGCCCGGTGTCGACCAGGTAGGTGTCGATGCCGGTGCCCCTCAGCAGCCGTCTGCCCGCCTCGATCACTCCCAGCTCGCGTCGACGGGCCAGGTAGTGGGCGGGCGGACAGTGGGGTTCCAGGCCGAGCAGCGGCGGGCACCAGCGCCGTACGGCGAAACCTGTCTGGGTGTCGAAGAACGTGGTGCCGGCGGCCGGCGTCCCGGCGCCTGGGCCGAGGTGTGCCTCGAAGGTGCCGAGGCCCAGTTCCGTACGGAGCACCCCGTGGCAGTACTGGTCGACCAGACGCACCGAGGACGCGGCGTCGATCATCGGGAGCTCCCTGTCTAGGACCGTGCTTCCACAGTCCTAACGGGTGAGCCCCGTGCGAGGTGTTGCTCAGCCGTTGGACGGGCCGCCGACCTGGATGCCTGCCATGCGGGTCCACTCGTACGGGCCGGTGCGGACCTTCGCGGCGAAGTCGCCGTCGAAGGACTCGTGGAGCGTGATGCCGGCCTTCTCGGCGGCGTTCACCGCGACGGCGTGGCTCGGTGCGACGAGGTCGCCCCAGCCGCCGTCCTCGCCCACGAGCACGATGCGGGTGCCCATCTGCCCGATGTAGGCGAGCTGGCCCTCGGCGCCGCCGTGCGCCTGGGAGAACGACCGGATCTGCTTGGCGAGCTTCGCCGCCTTGCGCTCGGCCTTCGCGGCCTGCTTGGCGTCCTGCGGGCTCGTCTCAACCTGGGTGTCTGCCATGGTCAGGATGCTACCGGCGAGTAGAACGCTTGGCGACGGCTGGGCGGCGTGGTCTGGCCCACGCCGCGTTAGCGGTTGTCCGGCGGATCTCGGCCGGGGCCACGACGCTCCCCCAGCGCTTCCCTGGGGGTACCCCCGGGCAACGACACCTCGCGGCGTTACCGAAATGCCCGAATAGCCCCGCTATCAGGGCACTCCGGCGCCTTGCGATGCGTCCCCTCGGCCCTGGGGGCCTGGGGAGACCCCACCCCCTCGGCCGCTGCGGGCCTGGGGAGACCCCACCCCCTCGGCCGCTGCGGGCCTGGGGAGACCCCACCCCCTCGGCCGCTGCGGGCCTGGGGAGACCCCATGCACCAGACGCCGCGACCTGTCCGGCCCTGATCCACCGGACACCCCCTAGCGCAGGAAGGGGTCCACCGCCACGGCCACGAACAGCAGCGACACGTAGGTGATCGACCAGTGGAACAGCCGCATCTCCTTGAGCTTGCCGCCCGTCGCCCCGCTCTTCGCGCGGCTCTGCAGCGCGTGCGCCTCCCACAGCCACCAGCCGCCGGTCGCCAGCGCCACGGCCGTGTAGAACCAGCCGGTGTAGCCGAGCGGAGTCAGCAGCAGCGAGACGGCGACCATCACCCAGCTGTAGACGACGATCTGCCGGGCCACGACTTTGTTGCCGGCGACGACCGGAAGCATCGGCACGCCGACGCGGGCGTAGTCCTCCTTCACCTTCATCGACAGCGGCCAGTAGTGCGGCGGCGTCCAGAAGAAGATGACGAGGAAGAGGATGACGGCGGCCCACGACAGCGAGTCGGTCACGGACGACCAGCCGATCAGCACGGGCATGCAGCCGGCGATGCCGCCCCAGACGATGTTCTGCGCGGTGCGGCGCTTGAGGAGCATCGTGTAGACGACGACGTAGAACAGCAGCGCGCCGAGCGACAGGGCGGCGGACAGCCAGTTGACGAGCAGCCCGAACCAGAGCGTGGAGATCACGGCGAGGGCGAGGCCGAAGACCAGCCCCTCGCGCGGCGACACCATGCCGGTGACGAGCGGACGCTGGGACGTGCGGTCCATCAGGGCGTCGATGTCGCGGTCAATGTACATGTTGAGCGCGTTGGCGCCACCGGCGGAGAGGTAGCCGCCGAGACAGGTCGCGAGCACCAGCCACAGGTCGGGCACACCCTGCTCGGCCAGGAACATCACCGGCACGGTGGTGATCAGCAGCAGCTCGATGATCCGCGGCTTGGTCAGCGCCACGAATGCCTTGACGCGGGCCCCGAACGGCCGATGGCCCCCCGGGCCGGTAGCCAAGACGACCCCTGCGGGTCGGGACTCGACGGCCGTCACGCACACCCCTGACAGAGAAAAATCCCAGCAAGCTCCTGGGTGTTCTCCCGTGCCCGAAGGGCGGTGGGTGAGTGAGGACCCGTGAAGACTTGCGCGTACCACGCCACTCTAGACGTTGCCCATATGCCGATCTTCGCCGGGGTGCGCTCGTGTTGAGCCCCGCCCCGACGCCGCGCGTATACACGCCCGACAGGCGGACGGCACCCCGGGCCCGCACTCTGACAATGTCCGACCCATCTCGTGAGACGCGCACTCGAAAAGGTGGGCATTGCTGCGAGGGTAGGCTCGACAGCGCCCGGTGCACCCCTCGTCACCGGGATTCGAACATGTGGAGAGGAGCCCTGACCCAGGGTGAGCACCAAGCCGACCACCACAGACCTCGAGTGGACCGCAGTGGACCAGCGGGCAGTCGACACCGTCCGCGTCCTGGCCATGGATTCCGTACAGAAGGTCGGCAACGGCCATCCGGGTACGGCCATGAGCCTGGCGCCGGCCGCGTACACCCTCTTCCAGAAGGTGATGCGGCACGACCCGGCGGATGCCGACTGGACCGGGCGCGACCGCTTCGTGCTGTCCGCGGGCCACTCGTCCCTGACCCTCTACATCCAGCTGTACCTGGCCGGCTTCGGCCTGGAGCTGGACGATCTCAAGGCGTTCAGGACCTGGGGCAGCAAGACCCCGGGCCACCCGGAGTACGGGCACACCACCGGCGTCGAGACGACGACCGGTCCGCTCGGCCAGGGCGTCGCCAACGCCGTGGGCATGGCGATGGCCGCCCGCTACGAGCGCGGTCTGTTCGACCCCGAGGCCGCCCCGGGCACCTCGCCGTTCGACCACTTCGTGTACGCGATCGCCGGAGACGGCTGCCTCCAGGAGGGCATCTCCGCGGAGGCGTCCTCGCTCGCCGGGCACCAGAGGCTCGGCAACCTGATCCTGCTGTGGGACGACAACCACATCTCGATCGAGGGCGACACCGAGACCGCGATCTCCGAAGACACCATGAAGCGGTACGAGGCCTACGGCTGGCACGTGCAGCGCGTGGAGCCGAAGGAGAACGGCGACCTGGACCCGGCCGCACTGTTCGCCGCGATCGAGGCCGCCAAGGCCGTCACGGACCGCCCGTCCTTCATCGCGATGCGCTCGATCATCGCCTGGCCCGCCCCGAACGCGCAGAACACCGAGGCCGCGCACGGCTCGGCGCTGGGCGAGGACGAGATCGCGGCCACCAAGCGCGTCATGGGCTTCGACCCGGAGCAGCACTTCGAGGTCTCCGACGAGGTCATCGCGCACACCCGCAAGGCGCTGGACCGCGGCCGTGAGGCGCGCGGCGAGTGGGAGAAGGCGTTCGCCGCATGGCGCACGGCCAACCCGCAGCGCGCCGCGGAGTTCGACCGCATCCGGGCCGGCGAGCTGCCCGCGGGCTGGGAGGACAAGCTCCCCGAGTTCGAGACGGGCAAGGGTGTGGCCACCCGCGCCGCCTCCGGCAAGATCCTCCAGGCGCTGGGCGCGGTCGTGCCCGAGCTGTGGGGCGGCTCGGCCGACCTGGCCGGGTCGAACAACACGACGATCGACAAGACGTCGTCGTTCCTGCCCGCGGACAACCCGCTGCCGGAGGCCGACCCGTACGGCCGCACCGTGCACTTCGGCATCCGCGAGCACGCCATGGCCGCCGTCATGAACGGCATCGCCCTGCACGGCAACACCCGCATCTACGGCGGCACCTTCCTGGTGTTCTCCGACTACATGCGCAACGCCGTGCGCCTGTCCGCGCTGATGCACCTGCCGGTCACCTACGTGTGGACGCACGACTCCATCGGCCTCGGCGAGGACGGCCCGACCCACCAGCCGGTCGAGCACCTGGCCTCGCTGCGCGCCATCCCGGGCCTGAACATCGTGCGCCCGGCGGACGCCAACGAGACCGCCGTCGCCTGGCAGGAGATCCTCAAGCGGTACACCAAGGAGTTCGGCAAGGGCGCCCCGCACGGCCTCGCGCTGACCCGTCAGGGCGTGCCGACGTACGAGCGCAACGAGGACGCGGCCAAGGGCGGCTACGTCCTCTTCGACGCCGAAGGGCCCTCCGGGCAGAACACAGAGCCGCAGGTCGTGCTGATCGGTACCGGCTCCGAGGTGCAGCTGGCCGTCGAGGCCCGTGAGCAGCTCCAGGCCGCCGGTGTGCCGACGCGGGTCGTGTCGATGCCGTCCGTCGAGTGGTTCGAGGAGCAGGACCAGGGGTACCGGGACGCGGTGCTTCCCCCGTCGGTGAAGGCGCGTGTCGCGGTCGAGGCCGGTATCGGCCTGACCTGGCACCGCTACGTCGGCGACGCAGGACGCATCGTCTCGCTGGAGCACTTCGGTGCGTCGGCCGACGGCAAGGTCCTCTTCCGCGAGTTCGGTTTCACCGCCGACGCGGTCGCCGCCGCCGCGCGGGAATCGATCGAAGCCGCCGCGCGCTGACGCCGGTATACGACAAGTAGGAGATGCAACTCTCATGACGGACGCACTCAAGCGCCTCTCCGACGAAGGCGTGGCGATCTGGCTGGACGACCTGTCCCGCACCCGGATCACCTCGGGCAACCTCGCCGAGCTGATCGACCAGCAGCACGTCGTCGGTGTGACCACCAACCCGTCGATCTTCCAGAAGGCGATCTCGGAGGGTCACGGCTACGACCAGCAGCTGGAGGACCTCGCCGCCCGCAAGGTGACGGTCGAGGAAGCCATCCGCATGATCACGACGGCGGACGTGCGTGACGCCGCGGACATTCTGCGCCCGGTCTTCGACGCGACCGGCGGCCAGGACGGCCGGGTCTCCATCGAGGTCGACCCCCGCCTGGCGCACAACACCAAGGCGACGGTGGCCGAGGCCAAGCAGCTGGCCTGGCTGGTGGACCGCCCGAACACGCTCATCAAGATCCCGGCCACCAAGGCGGGTCTGCCGGCGATCACCGAGGTCATCGGCCTCGGCATCAGCGTGAACGTGACGCTGATCTTCTCGCTGGAGCGTTACCGCGAGGTCATGGACGCCTACGTGGCCGGTCTGGAGAAGGCCAAGGAGCGCGGCCTGGACCTGTCCAAGATCCACTCGGTGGCGTCGTTCTTCGTGTCCCGCGTGGACACCGAGATCGACAAGCGCCTGGACGCCCTGGGCACCCCCGAGGCCAAGGAGGCCCGCGGCAAGGCCGCGCTGGCCAATGCCCGCCTCGCCTACCAGGCGTTCGAGGAGGTGTTCAGCAGCGACCGCTGGGCCGCGCTCGACAAGGCGCAGGCCAACAGGCAGCGTCCGCTGTGGGCCTCGACGGGTGTCAAGGACAAGGCGTACAAGGACACGCTGTACGTCGACGAGCTGGTTGCCCCGGGCACGGTCAACACCATGCCGGAGGCCACCCTCGACGCCACGGCCGACCACGGCGAGATCACCGGCGACAAGGTCCGTGGCACCTACGAGCAGGCCCGCGCCGAGCTCGACGCGGTCGAGAAGCTGGGCATCAGCTACGACGACGTCGTCCAGCTCCTCGAGGACGAGGGCGTCGACAAGTTCGAGGCGTCCTGGAACGACCTGCTGAAGTCGACCGAGGCCGAGCTCAAGCGCCTCGCACCCTCGGAGGGCTGACCTACCTTGTCCGGTATTGGCGGAGCCAACCCGCTCCGTGATGCTGCAGACCGACGGCTCCCGCGTATCGCGGGGCCGTCGGGCCTGGTCATCTTCGGCGTCACCGGGGACCTGTCCCGCAAGAAGCTGATGCCCGCCGTCTACGACCTCGCCAACCGGGGGCTGTTGCCGCCGGGCTTCTCGCTCATCGGCTTCGCCCGCCGCGAGTGGCACGACGAGGACTTCGCGCAGGAGGTCCACGACGCGGTCAAGGAGCACGCGCGCACTCCCTTCCGCGAGGAGGTCTGGCAGCAGCTGAGCCAGGGCATGCGCTTCGTGCAGGGCACCTTCGACGACGACGACTCCTTCGAGCAGCTGAAGTCGACCATCGAGGACCTGGACAAGGCGCAGGGCACGGGAGGCAACTTCGCCTTCTACCTGTCCGTGCCGCCGAAGTTCTTCCCCAAGGTCGTGCGGCAGCTGAAGAAGCACGGCCTCGCGGACCAGAAGGAGGGCACCTGGCGCCGCGCGGTCATCGAGAAGCCGTTCGGCCACGACCTGGCCTCCGCCGAGGAGCTCAACCAGGTCGTCCACGAGGTCTTCCCGCCCAACGAGGTCTTCCGGATCGACCACTACCTGGGCAAGGAGACCGTCCAGAACATCCTGGCCCTGCGGTTCGCGAACACGCTGTTCGAGCCGATATGGAACCGGTCCTACGTGGACCACGTGCAGATCACGATGGCCGAGGACATCGGCATCGGCGGCCGCGCGGGCTACTACGACGGCATCGGCGCCGCCCGTGACGTCATCCAGAACCACCTCCTCCAACTGCTCGCGCTGACCGCGATGGAGGAGCCCGCCTCCTTCGACGCGGACGCGCTCGCGGCCGAGAAGACGAAGGTGCTGGGCGCCGTGAAGCTGCCCAGGGACCTGGCGAAGAGCACCGTCCGCGCGCAGTACACGGCGGGCTGGCAGGGCGGCGCGAAGGCCGTCGGCTACCTCCAGGAGGAGGGCATCGACCCGGCGTCGAAGACCGACACGTACGCCGCGATCAAGCTGGAGATCGACAACCGCCGCTGGGCGGGCGTCCCCTTCTACCTGCGCACCGGCAAGCGGCTCGGCCGCCGTGTCACCGAGATCGCGGTCGTCTTCCAGCGCGCCCCGCACTCCCCGTTCGACTCCACGGCGACGGAGGAACTGGGCCAGAACGCCCTGGTCATCCGCGTCCAGCCGGACGAGGGCGTGACCATGCGCTTCGGCTCGAAGGTGCCCGGCACCTCCATGGAGGTCCGGGACGTCTCGATGGACTTCGCGTACGGCGAGTCGTTCACCGAGTCCAGCCCCGAGGCGTACGAGCGGCTGATCCTCGACGTCCTGCTCGGCGACGCCAACCTCTTCCCGCGCGTGGAAGAGGTCGAACTGTCCTGGAAGATCCTCGACCCGATCGAGCGGTTCTGGGACACGAACGGCAAGCCCGCGCAGTACCCGGCGGGCACCTGGGGCCCCGAGGAAGCGGACGAGATGCTCGCACGAGACGGACGGAGCTGGCGCCGGCCATGAAGATCGACCTCACGGACACCACGGCCAGCAAGATCAACAAGGCGCTGGTGCAGGGTCGTCGCGCGATCGGCACCCCGGCCGTCGGCATGGTGCTCACCCTCGTCATCGTCACCGACGAGGAGAACGCCTACGACGCGCTCAAGGCCGCCAACGAGGCCTCGCGCGAGCACCCCTCGCGCACCCTCGTCGTCATCAAGCGTGTCTCGCGCTCCCCACGCGACCGCGCCAAGGCACGCCTCGACGCCGAGGTCCGCGTCGGCGCCGACGCGGGCACCGGCGAGACGGTGATCCTCCGGCTCTACGGAGAGGTCACCGATCACGCCCAGTCGGTGGTCCTCCCCCTCCTGCTGCCCGACGCCCCCGTCGTCGTGTGGTGGCCGGTGAACGCACCGACCGACCCGGCGTCCGACCCGCTGGGCGCGCTCGGGCAGCGCCGCGTGACCGACACGTACGCGGCCGAGCACCCGGTGCACGAACTCACCGCCCGCGCCGAGGCGTACAGCCCCGGCGACACCGACCTGTCCTGGACCCGGATCACGCCGTGGCGCTCGATGCTCGCGGCCGCTCTGGACCAGGTCACCTGCAAGGTCACCTCCGTCGAGGTGGAGGGCGAGGAGTTCAACCCGAGCTGCGAACTGCTGGCCATGTGGCTCGCGGACCGGCTGGACGTCCCCGTCAGGCGGTCGCCGTCGGCGGGTCCCGGGCTCACCTCGGTCCGGATGGAGTCCACGTGCGGGCCGATCGTGCTGGACCGGCCGGACGGGTCGCTCGCGACCCTGTCCATCCAGGGCCAGCCGGACCGAGCGGTGGCGCTCAAGCGGCGTGAGACGGCCGAGCTGATCGCGGAGGAACTGCGCCGCCTCGACCCGGACGACACGTACGCGGCGGCGCTGCGGTACGGGGTGCACCGGTTGAGCGACCCGGACTCGGCGGTCTCGTCGGACTCGGCGGCCGAGACCGGGCCCGCCGCCCCGGCGGAGAAGAAGGCCCCTGCGAAGAAGGCCGCTCCGGCGAAGAAGGCGGCGTCGAAGTGAGCGCGGCGCAGCTGGTCGTGCACCGCGACAAGGAGCTGATGGCACAGGCCGCGGCGGCCCGGCTGATCACGAAGATCGTGGACGCCCAGGCCGCCCGCGGTTCGGCGTCGGTGGTCCTGACGGGCGGGCGCAACGGCAACGGCCTGCTGGCGGCGCTGAGTTCGTCCCCCGCGCGGGACGCGATCGACTGGTCGCGGCTCGACCTGTGGTGGGGCGACGAGCGCTTCCTGCCGGACGGCGACCCCGAGCGCAATGTCACGCAGGCCCGTGCGGCCCTGCTGGACCAGGTGCCGGTCGACCCGGCGCGGGTGCACGTCATGCCCGCGTCGGACGGGCCGTACGGCTCGGACGTGGACGCCGCGGCCGCGGCCTACGCGGCCGAACTGGCGGCGGCGGCCGGGCCGGAGCACTACCAGTCAGCCGCAGCCGCCGCGGGCGGCCCGGTGCCGACGTTCGATGTGCTGCTGCTCGGGGTGGGCCCCGACACGCATGTGGCGTCGCTGTTCCCGGAACTGCCGGCGGTCCGCGAGACGGAGCGCACGGTCGTCGGCGTCCACGGAGCCCCGAAGCCGCCGCCGACGCGTGTCTCGCTCACGCTCCCCGCGATCCGCGCGGCACGCGAGGTGTGGCTGCTCGCGGCGGGCGAGGACAAGGCGAAGGCGGTCCAGATCGCGCTCTCGGGCGCTGGCGAGATCCAGGCCCCGGCGGCGGGAGCGTACGGCAGGGCCCGCACGCTGTGGCTCCTGGACGCGGGCGCGGCATCCCAACTGCCGCGCGCGCTGTACCCGCCGGCCTCGGCGTAGCGGAGCAGGCCACGGACCCTTTACCGCCCTCCGGGCGGTGTCCTCAAGCGCCGGACGGGCTGTCTTCAGCCCGTCGCCGCTTGAGGCGCGGGGGCCCTTCCAGCCGCGCCGGCGATTGAGGCGCCGGGTCCGGGGCAGAGCCCTTCAAGCGCGCCGCGCTCCCGACCCCGCGAACACCGAGCCCGCCAGGGACCGCGCGGGCCACCACGCCCCGCAAGCGCGCCGCGCTCCCGAGACGTCAGCCGCCCCCGTGCCGCAGGAACGGCGACAACACCCCCGGCACCGCCTCCGACGCGAAGGTCAGCCCCTCCCCCTCCCCCACGTCCCGGACGTCGTACGCCCCCGCGCCCGCCGCCGTCGTCGCGGACAGCGTGATCAGGCCCGCGCGGCGCTGGAAGACGGACTGCCGGACCGTCCAGCCGATCACCCCCACCCTCTGCAGCGCCACCGTGCTGCGCCGTACCGTGCCCGAGCGGGTCAGCAGGTACGCCCCCGTGATGCCGTGGCCCAGGCTCCGGTACGCGTCGAGGCCGAGCAGCAGCGCCACCGGCACCGCCACCGCCGTCCAGCCCGCCGCGGTCCACAGCAGCACCGGCGTGAGCCACCACCCCAGCAGGGCCAGGACGAGGGCCGGGAGCAGCGACGCGCTCAGGGCCCAGCGCAGCCGCCGCCCGCGGGCGGCCCGCGGATGCGGGGTCAGTTGGGACGCGGCGGTCGGGGCGACGGCCTCGCGCAGCACGCGCGCCGCCACCTCGTCGGCCAGCACCCGCGGCACCGCAGGCAACAGGGTCCTGCGGTCGGCGCGTTCGTCCTCGCCGTCCTTGACGAGCCCGGTGGCCACCGCGTCGAGGCGGGCCGCGCCGACCAGCCGCACGCCCAGCGGCTCGACGAGGTCGATCCCGCGCAGGCGCCGTTCCTCGATCGATGTCGAGCGGGCGGTGAACAGGCCCCGCCGCACCCGCAGGGTCCCGCCCGGTTCGCGCTCCAGGCGGTAGTTCCACCACATCTCGATCCAGAGGCCGAGCGCGCCGACGACGCCCGTGGCCACCGCCGCAACGGCGAGCACGACGATCATCCAGACGATCGGGGTGTCGCGGAAGCGTCCCCATATCCAGTCGATGACCTCGGCCCTGACGCCGAACCACTCGCTGACCTGCATCACGGTGCCTGCCGCCGCTCCACCCAGCAGCGGGGCGACGAAGGAGACCGGCGCGTACCGGATCCAGCCGGGGTCCAGCGCGGCGAGGACGCCGTCGGTCGCAGGGTCCGCCGTCCCGGGCGCGGTACGGGCCAGCAGCTGCGTACGCAGCCGCTCGGCCTCCGCCTTGGAGACGGCGTCGAGTTCCAGCGTGGACTCGCCGCCTCCGGTCTGCTCGCCCGTGCCGATCCGTACCTGGACGAGGCCGAGGACCCGCAGGAGGACGTTGGCGGTCAGGTCGACGCTGCGGATGCGCTCGCGGGCCAGGGAGCGCCGTTTGACGAGCAGCAGCCCGGTGCGGAGCTCGGCGCGTTCGGGTCCGATCCGGTAGCGGGTGCGGCGCCAGCGGACGTAGTCGGCGCCGGTGGCAGCGGTGACGAGGAGGACGGCGCCGGCCAGCACCCAGCCGGCGGCCTGCCACAGCGGCATGCCGCCGAGCAGGCCGAACAGGGCGGGCAGTCCGGCACCTCCGGCGACGCCCGTCATCACCACGGCGTTGACGAGGACCGTACGCCCGTCCAGCCGGCGCCACTCGCCGTCCGGTCCGCCGGGCTCGCTCATGTCGCGTCCCCGGTCGTCGCCTGGGTGATGCGGGTCAGCCGCTCGGCGAGCTCCGCGGCAAGCTCGTGGTCGAGCCCCTCGATCCTGATCGCCCCCTTGGAGGAGGCGGTCGTGACGGTCACCGTGGCGAGCCGGAACGCCTGCTCCAGCGGCCCGCGGACCGTGTCCACGGTCTGGATGCGGGACATGGGGGCGATCCGCCACTCCTGCCACAGGGCGCCCGTGCGCACGTACACCGCCTCGTCGGTGACCTCCCAGCGGTGCACGCGGTACCACCAGGCGGGGAGGAACGCGGTGGCGGTGAGGCCGAGGACGGCCACCGCGGCGGCCGGGCCCCACAGCCAGGCCCGTGCGGGCTCGACGAGCACGCCCAGCACGGCCAGGACGGCCACGGGGACGGCCGTCGTCAGCAGGCACTGCGTACGCCACCAGCCGACGACGCGTTCGTCCAGCCGGTTCTGCGGCGGCCGCAGCCGCACCGCGTTCTCCCCCCGCATCGGCTCAGCGGCCGCGCAGCGCGCGGTACTTCGCGGCGAGGGTGGCGGTGGAGCTGTCGAGCTGCTCGCCGCCCCTGCCCTCGGTCAGGACCGGCTCGATCTTCTTGGCGAGGACCTTGCCGAGCTCGACGCCCCACTGGTCGAAGGAGTCGATGTTCCAGACGGCGCCCTGGACGAAGACCTTGTGCTCGTACAGCGCGATGAGCTGGCCCAGCACGGACGGAGTCAGCTCGTCCGCGAGGATCGTGGTGGTGGGGTGGTTGCCGCGGAAGGTCTTGTGCGGCACCAGCTCCTCCGCGACGCCCTCCGCCCGCACCTCCTCGGGCGTCTTGCCGAAGGCCAGGGCCTGGGTCTGCGCGAAGAAGTTGGCCATGAGCAGGTCGTGCTGGGCGACCAGACGGGGCGCCAGGTCGTCGACGGGCTTGGCGAAGCCGATGAAGTCCGCCGGGATGACCTTGGTGCCCTGGTGGATCAACTGGTAGTAGGCGTGCTGCCCGTTGGTGCCGGGCGTGCCCCAGACCACGGGGCCGGTCTGCCACTCGACGGGGTTGCCGTCGCGGTCCACGGACTTGCCGTTGGACTCCATGTCCAGCTGCTGCAGGTACGCGGTGAACTTGGACAGGTAGTGCGAGTACGGCAGGACAGCGTGCGACTGGGCGTCGAAGAACGCCCCGTACCAGACGCCCAACAGGCCGAGCAGCAGCGGCGCGTTGGCCTCCGCGGGCGCGGTGCGGAAGTGCTCGTCGACGAGGCGGAAGCCGTCCAGCATCTCCCGGAAGCGGTCCGGGCCGATGGCGATCATCAGCGAGAGGCCGATGGCGGAGTCGTACGAGTACCGGCCGCCGACCCAGTCCCAGAACTCGAACATGTTCGCCGTGTCGACGCCGAAGTCGGCGACCTTCTCGGCATTGGTCGACAAAGCGACGAAGTGCCTGGCGACGGCCTCCTGGCCGACGCCCAGCTCGGTGAGCAGCCAGTCGCGCGCGGAGGTGGCGTTGGTGATGGTCTCGATCGTGGTGAAGGTCTTGGACGCGATGACGAACAGCGTCTCGGCCGGGTCGAGGTCGCGCACGGCCTCGTGCAGGTCGGCCCCGTCGACGTTCGAGACGAAACGGAACGTCAGATCGCGTGCGGTGTAGGAGCGGAGTACCTCGTACGCCATCGCGGGCCCGAGGTCGGAGCCGCCGATGCCGATGTTGACCACGTTCCTGATGCGCTTGCCGGTGTGACCGGTCCACTCGCCGGAACGGACCTTGTCGGAGAAGGCGGCCATCTTGTCGAGCACGGCGTGCACGGCGGGGACGACGTTCTCGCCGTCGACCTCGACAACGGCGTCGCGCGGGGCGCGCAGCGCGGTGTGCAGGACCGCGCGGTCCTCGGTGGTGTTGATCTTCTCGCCGCGGAACATGGCGTCGCGCAGCCCGAACACGCCGGTGGCCTCGGCCAGCTCACGCAGCAGCGCCAGCGTCTCGTCGGTGACGAGGTGCTTGGAATAGTCGAGGTACAGGTCTCCGACCTGGAGGGTGTACCCGCTGCCGCGCCCGGCGTCGGCGGCGAACAGCTCCCGCAGGTGGGTGTCGCCCAGCTGCTCGCGGTGCTTTCCGAGAGCGACCCATGGCGACATCTGGTGGAGCCTCGTAGGACGTTCTGCGTTCATCTCGGACATCAGCCCACTTCTTCTCGTACCTGCCTGCGTGCCCCGCTGCGTCTCCAACCTAATTGATCAGGCGGGTGGATGACGCGTCAGCGGGCCAGGCGACGGCGAGAAGCGGCCGGGCCGGTCCGTGAACGACGAAGTCCGGCCGGCACCTCTCGGTGCCGGCCGGACAGGCCCTAGTGACCTGAGTCGGAGATCCGTCGTTGGTTGGGTATGAGTCGTCCGGGTCCGAAGATTCCGCCGTTGTCGTTGACTCACGCCCAGCGGGC
>NZ_JBIBVE010000026.1:0-64326 GCF_043080095.1 Streptomyces sp. NPDC015127 | reverse complement strand
CAGGCGGTTGCCTCGGACACCCCAAATCCGGCACTGACCTGCCGATACGTCTCGTTCTTGCGCAGATGCGCCAGGGTGAGCAGGGCCTGCTTGAAGCAGCTCAACTTCCGCCAGCGCGATCGCAGTTCACGCCTTCGGGCGTAGATGAGCCAGGAGACATGCTCGACGAGCTCGTACGGGACGTCGAGCATGGAAGGATACGGAACCAACAGGGCCCCTCGGTCGCCGGTGTGATGAGTGAGATCACCACGCCAACGACGAGGGGGCCTGTCCTGTCACGCCCCTGCCCACCAGGTCATTTCCCACCGCGGGGCAGGATGAAAAAGGTTCAGTGGACTGGTTTTTAATTGCCGGGCGAGATGTGAGGCGGATTTACTCACCCGAAGGGAATTTGAGTATATTCTACCTATTTCGCTAGGTTAACCTGTGGAATCCTCGCAGTGATCGCAGGATGCGAGCGGGGCGGGTGGTACGTTCCGCTATTGAAATTCTTCCATGGAGTGAAGTTGAAGCTGCGAAGGAAAATTCTCCCGGCCTTCGGTGTGGCGGTTATGTCGCTCTTCCTGTCGGCAGGAGTGGCCAACGCGGATGTCACGGTAGAGAACTATCCATGTCAAAAGCTATATCAAGATCATAAGCCAGTCACTATATGCGCGTCGAAGCACACGCTCTCAATGGATGGATACAGCTACTCATCTCCGCATCAAGCAGAGCTGAATGCTAAAGCGGCGCTCGACTATGCTCGCGAGCATACTCCTGGCGCTGGTTATGGAGACACCAACCAAACGAGCTGCACGCGAACGCTCTTGTCGAGCTCGAGCATCCCCGGATATCCCGATGATGAACTGAACATGTATCACGCTGTCGAATTCGAACAGTACTATGTTGTGTGCACAACTGCCGGCTGAATTCAGCCAAGGGTAATTCATTTGATTTACTGAGGCCTGTCCCGCAACTGGGATTCGAAGTGGCAATTCAGTAGCCATGCGCCATTACTGAGGTTGAACTCGTGATGTCGCGTGGTTGCTCAGGTGGGTCGGATGGTCAGGCCGGTCTCGGCGAGGCAGCCGTCTATGAGGTCGCTGCGGTACTGGATGTGCCGTAATCCGCGTCGGATGCGCTGGACGAGGTGTTCGGGTGTGCTGAAGGCGACGTTGGAGAGCCAGCCGCGCCGTAGTAGTGACCAGATCCCTTCGACGGGGTTGAGGTCGGGTGCGTAGGGCGGCAGGTAGTAGATGGTCAGCCAGTCGCGGGATGCGGCGAAGTCCCGCAGGCCGGCGGCCTTGTGGACGTTCAGGTTGTCCCAGGTGAGCACGATCGGGCCGCCGAGCTGCTGGTGGGCGGCGATCAGCAGGTCCCGGTAGTCGCGCCAGGAGAAGCTTTTGCGGCCGTCGCGTCGGCCGTCGTCCCAGCGTGGCCGGTAGATCAGCCTTGAGCGGTGGCCGGGTTTGTAGCAGGTCAGGGCGGCGATGGAGATGCGTCTGTGGGAGCGGCCGCGGACCCGCACCACTGGGGTGCGGCCGCGTGGTGACCAGGTCTTCGAGTGCGGCGGCGTCATGGAGAATCCGGCTTCGTCCTCGAAGACGAGCCAGGCTCCACGGGCCGCCGCGAGTCTTCCGCGCAGGGCCAGGTCTCCTTCACCCAGCCGGCCACGGCTTCGTCGTTCCGCTCGATGGCGCGTCGGGCCGGGACCTGGCAGGACCAGCCGTTGCGGACCAGCAGCTTGCGCACGCCCTGGATGGTGTAGGTCAGGTGGAAGCGCCGGCCGATCACGGTCTTGATCCGGCCCAGGGTCCAGCGCTGGTCTTCCCAGCCGTGCGCGGCCGGCCCCTTGGCCAGCTCCGCCTCCAGTTGGGCGAACTGCTTCTCGCTCAGCCTCGGCAGCGACGCCGGACCCTGCGACCGCAGAGCCCGCGGACCGCCCTCGACCCACATCTGCCGCCATCGCTGCACCGAGCGGACGCTGACCCGCAGGTCCCTGGCGATCACCGAGCTCGCCTCGCCCTGGGCGAACCTCTCGGCCGCCTTGAGCCGTAACTCCTCGCGGAACTGCTGCCGTTCGGCCGTCAGCCCGCCCCCTTGTGGATACCGCATGCCCATGTGATACCGCAGCGGACGACGAGCCGTCAGCCCCTACGACTCCACGAGTTCAGCCTCAGTAGTTGAAACCCAAACCTTGCGTGAGGGCAACGGCTGAGCGCATCGCAGTTGCGGGGCACCTTCATGATGTGTCCCTGTGGTGAGACGATCGCGGGGGCTGGACATGGGCAAGGTGGATGGATTGGAGTTGCTTGAGACAGCTCTGCGAACTCCCAAGCCGCTGTGCTGGTCCCCAGACCTGGTTTGGTCTGCGGCTGGCCGCCCCAGACTGGCCGATTGAAGAGGGACTTCTAGGGTGGTTGGCCGGGTGCATGCACATCGCTGCCGCGTTGACCGCCGGACACTCACTCATCGGCGTGATCTCGTAGTTGGGTTCCGCGCTGGTCGGCCAACACCTCCGTGCTCGACTGGGCGGGCCCCCGGGCGTGAGGCGTAGGTGGCCAGCGTTCGTCGAAGCGGTCCGGTTGTGGAACAGGCCGGTCAGCCCGAAGTCCCGGTGCCACACCTCGACATGAATGTCGAGGATGGTCTCGCGGATCTCGTCGAGATCGATAGCGGTGTAGTGCCTTACGACTACGGTCACGCAGTTCCTCCTCGGGAGTAGCGATCAGCCCGCTGGGCCACCAGCGGTGATCCGGCAGACTTCGTTGGCAGGTCTCGGTTGAGGAGGGCGAACAGGTTCTGGGTGCGCCTGGGCACCTCATCGGGCGCATCGGACAAAGGCGGACATCGCGGTGGCGCATGCCGCATCAGCGGCGCCCTGCTGGAGTTGAGCGGTGGTCAGGAGCGCCGAGTAATAGAGGCGGTTGCGGTGATACTCGGGCCGAAGGCCGGCCAGGGCGCGGTGCAGGCGGGCCTCGGTTCCTCGTGCCGGCCCAGCCGCATCATGACGATGCCGTGAGCAGCACACCCACTGACCTGAGGTTGGCGAGGCTGAGTACCGCCGCGGCTGTACGAGGGGGTCGCCACTTCAGCGCGGGCGGACGCCGAGTCGTCCATGAGGTCCTGGAGCAGCTCGCCGAGGAGCCGCGGGACCCGTCCTCGAGTTACCGAGCCGATCGCCGGGGCTAAGCTACGGCGCATCACCACCGCGCAAGCTCCCGACAAGGGCGACGGGTCACACTGCTGTACCGCGTCCACCCGCCCGAGAGCGGACAGCCCGCCGGCAGCGTCGAAGTGATCTTCATTCCGTCCGGCTCCTGAGCCTGCGGCCTGGCTTTGTGTGCGGGTTGCGTTGCGACGTTGTCGATGAGTGCTGGAGTCACTCCGCCGCCGGTGAAGTCGGTGTTCGCGACTCGGGAGTCACCCGCCTACTGGCCCAGTATGGGGCGCTCGTGGCCCTCCTCCATAGCTGCGGCCCATGTCCTGTCGGCGAAGCCGGTCTGGATGGAGAGCCTCTCGCGGAGCGAGGACCGACAACAGCCCGAAGCCCAGTACGTCGGAGTCGTATCGTCTGCGGTGCCCATGCCACTGGCATCAGCCGGTAGTACCAGAAACCGATACGACTCCGACACTCGCCTGGCTAGGCGAGCGCACGCACCACGACGGACACCACCGCAATGATCACGGTTGCCCCGGCTAAGGCCTGTCCCGTAAATGATCTTTGACTCGTAGGGGACGTGGTCGGTGGCCTGTCCGGCCCGCTCGCCTATCCGGCGAGGTTGAGGTTATGCAGGCGGGCGATGCCGAGCATGGCGTGGTGGACGCCGTCGCCCTTGAGGCGGCAGTCGCGGAGGATCTTCCAGGTCTTCATGCGGGCGAAGACATGCTCGACGCGGGCGCGGACCTGTTTGTGGGACTTGTTGTGGGCGTGTTTCCAGTCGGGCAGGTCTTCGCCTTTGCGGCGACGGTGGGGCACCACGAGCCCGGTGCCTGGATAGCCGCCGTCGGCAATCGTCCTGGTCTTGCCGACGGCGGCCTTCGCGCCCGACTCCTCCCACGCCTTGCAGTCGTTGCGGTTGCCGGGCAAGGGCCGGCCGACCACCACGACGAGCCGGGTGTCGGCGTCGATGACGACCTGGTGGTTGGTGGAGTACCTGTAGTTCTTCGATTGTTCGGCGATGCTGTGGTCGCGAGTGGGAACCAGGGTGCCGTCCACGATGAGCACCGTGCCCTTGCGGAAACGCTGTCGCTGCTTGAGCGCGAGCAGTGGGCCGGTGCGGGCCACGATCCGGTCGGCTGCGGACTTCGAGACGCCGAACAGTGGGGCGAGCTGCCGCAGCGTCAGGTTGGTGCGCCAGTAAGCGGCGACGAGCAACACCCGGTCCTCCAGCGGTAGCGACCATGGGCGTCCCGGCCGCAGCACTTCGGCTCCCTCGCGGCGCAGCATCGTGATCAGCTTGCGGAAAGCGCACGGGTTCAGCCCTGTGAACGGGGCTATCCAAGACGGCTCCGACGCCGTGATCACTGCTGCCACATCAAGATCGTCCCACCACCCCAGAGTCCGGACTTACGGAGATCCCTACGCGCCGGAATTTCATTGGGCGGTCTCGTCATCGGCCGGTACCGTGCGACCCAGAACCAAGGGGGATGAGCTGGTGCGCCCAGTGCTGTTGGTGGATGTCGACGGACCGCTCAATCCGTATGCCGCGAAGCCGCACCGCCGGCCCGAGGGCTATCAGACGCACCGCCTGCTGACGCCTCGCTGGAAGGCCGCCGAGCGGCGCCGACTGACTGAGTGGGGGCTGCCGAACAAGCCCGTGAAGCCGCTGCGGGTGTGGCTTAACCCGGATCACGGCCCGGCGCTGGATGCCCTTCCCTTCGACCTTGTGTGGGCGACCACCTGGGAGGACGAAGCCAACGCTTTCATCGCGCCAGTCCTGGGACTGCCCGAGCTGCCCTTCATTCCCTGGTCCTCGCCGCGGGCCCAGCCCGGCAGCGGTGTGTTCTGGAAGACGCCGGAGATCGTCGCGTGGGCGAAAGGCCGTGCGTTCGCTTGGATCGACGACGAGATCACAGAAGCCGATCGCGCCTGGGTGAAGGAACACCACGACGGTCCCGCCCTACTGCACCGAATCGACCCCCGATGCGGCCTCGCCATCGACGACTTCGCCGCGCTGACGGCATGGGCGACCGGCCTGGACTGACTTCACCGCCGCTCGACAACCGCCCGTGACGCCGTTCCGCAGGCACATTGCGGGACAGCTCTTAGGCCGACTATCATCGTCCGTCCGCTCCACGACGCCAGCCGCTCTGCCACACGTTGGCGCTCGGCGCGATACCGCTCTGATCATCTGGCTTGGCCTGGTACGCCCCCGTCAGGGCCGCGGAGGGCCCTACATCATTACCGCGAGCATCCACGCACTACCCAATGAATGATCAAGAGTTCAGAAGACACGAAAACCATTTCATTCGCAGCATGCGCGAGTGCAGCAGCCAGACCTGCGAGCTACATGCGGCCGACCTCGTCCCTGTGAATCCCGCCGCCGTGCTTTGTGTATATGTAGGTATATGTAGGAAAGGGGCTCTGGCTGCTCAGCGGACCGGGATCTCGGGTTGGCCGGAATGCTGCTGGTGCTTAGGTCGGCCTGTGGCGCCGTCTGCCAAATAGCGTTCCGCCGCCCGGACCGCTTCCAGCGCGGTGCGTCGGCCCATCAGAATGCACAGGGTGTAGGCGCTGTCCTGAAAACGGGCTCGCGCCGCGGGACTGCTCGGCTCGCGCAGCATGCCCGCCTCGTGCACCCGGTACCGGCGCAGGGCCCGGGCGAGGGCCGACTTGCTGGGCATCAACATCTTCTGCCCCCCGCATCAGCGATGAGCACCATTACAGGCACCGGCCATGCACGTCGGCGAGACACGATGCGACGCCGAGCGCACCCGCACCAGCATTGTCCGCCCGTACCCAACCTGTCGCCTGTTCGGATTCCAGCACAGTTACTGACTTCGGCTCGTCAAGGTGACGCTGGATCGCCGAGGGGCAGGCCGCTGCCCGCTATGAAGCCTTTTAGGGTGTCGGGCCTGTACTGGAGGCGTTGAGACGGTTGTGAACTAGTGTTTCCAGGCGCTCGGGGGCGACGACGGCGAGGTTGGCCAGACTGCATTTGACGTGTGCCCATACCGCACGATCGGCACGTTGCCGAGCTGGTGGACGCCGTCGATCAGCGTAATGAAGTCGCGCTCGCCCATGCTGCGGCGCCAGGCCGCTTCGCGATGAGTCCAGCCACCGACATCCGTCCCGAGCGTCGCCCGCTCACCGTCACCCGCGGGGTGCGCCGCGCCGGCCCCAGGTGCGTCCTTTGGGCGGCCGTCGCGTGAAGCCTGCGTCGTCCTCGAAGCAGATGTAGCCTCCGCAGGCCGCCGCCTGGGCTCTTTGGCCTCAGCCCGGGTCGCCTCCTTCCACGCCGTGACGGCCTGCTCGTCGCGCTCGGCCACCCGCCGCGCGGGACCTGCGGGCTGAAGCCGAGCCGGTGCATCAGCCTCGTGGCACCCGAGACGCTGTAGGCGACGTGGAACTTCCTGCCGATCAGCATGGCCACCCTCGCGGCGGTCCACACCTGGTCCTCCATCCAGCCGTGCGCGGCCGGGCCCTGCTCCAGATACACGGCCAGCTTCCCCAGGCAATGCGGGACAGACGACACCGCGGTCCACTCGGGCCATGCGCGGGCCAAAGCCTGCACGCCACACCGCCGTCCCGCCACAGCTGGTGCCACTGGTAGGCCGACTTCCGGCTCACCCGCAGGCACCGCGCGACCTCCGGCGGCTTGATCTTCTGCTCGAACAGCTCGACCGCCTGCATCCATACCGTCTCACGGCGCTGATGTCCGGCAGCGGTCAGCCCGCCCGCATCCGCATATCTCACACACCACGGGAGACAACACTGCTTTCATGGCCTCCAGGCATCGCAATCCCGAGACAGTCCATCGGCCCGGTCTGCCGCGCCCATCCTCCGGCCACCCAGCCAAGATCGCCCACCGGAGTCAGCCAAACCTGCCCCGTCGTGTCACTGTGGGCTGCCTCGCGTGCCGAGGCAGCCACACCTGCCGGTATGAGTGCTGGCCACGGTGAGTCGGGTTACTGCTCGCCGCCGGCTCCCGCGCGGTCGCCTGCCTGGCCGGCGCCTGCAACGCAGCGACCGCGCCGATCCCGCTACCGCCCGCCGACAAGGCTCCGAGACGGCATGACCCTGCTTCCCGCATCGAGCGGCGGAAGCGAACCTTCCAGAAAGCCTGCTCAAACCCCATAAAATCGAGTGTATGGATAAATCTAACGATAAGGAGTCGACAGGTTCCTGATCGATTGCGCGAGGCGATTACCGTGGCTTCCACATTCCGAACTCACTCCCCGTCCGGCACCGCAGCCGACCCTCCCGAGGAGATCCAGGCAGAGCGATCTCCTCACTGGACCAGGTGGCGAAGGAGGTCCTGAATGCCGCCATGCTCCCTGTCGCGGCCGCCCGTCAGGCTCTCCCCGCAAAGAAGGGGCTCCCGCTCTACCTCGGCCTGGGCACCCTCGCAGTCGCAGACGTCCTGGAATGGCCTGTCGCCATCGGTGTCGGGGCAGGCTATGCCGTCCCTGCGCCGCAGCGGCGCACCCGCCGCCCCTTGAAGCGCCGCACCGGATACCCAGTCCACCTCTCAAGCGTCTCCAGCGGACGAGGAGTCGGAATCCGGCAGGCCCACCGTGCGCGAGATTATGACCCCGGACACCACCTGCATCGGCGCCGGGGAAACCGCCTTGGACGCGGCGAAGAAGATGTCCGCATTAGGCGTCGGGGCCATCTCCATCTGCGGAACCGACGAAAACTCAAAGGCATGCTCACCGACCGCGACATCGTCGTGAAGGTCCTCGGCGCGGGCAAGGACCTGCCCAGACCAAAGCCGGCGACCTCGCCCAGAACGACGTGGTGACCGTCGGTGCCGACGACGACGCCGAAGAGGTTCTGTGGCTTTATCGAGCAGTAGTGCAGTTGTGACGTCGCTTGTCGATGAGTTTGGGAGGCGCCCCGTTCCACGGACGGGTGGTGTTGAGGAGTTTGGGAGGCACCGGGTCTCTTGCCAGGGCAGCATCGGGATGCCCCTGGTGAAAGGTGCTGGTCATGCCCCAGATGTCGAAGGTCGAGCTGTACGCGGCGATCCGGTGTGACCATCGCGGCGGCATGTCGATGCGGGAGCTTGAAGGCAAGCACGGCGTGACGTGGCGGACGGTTCGCATGGCGCTGGATTCGGCCTGGCCTGAGCCACGGAAGAAGCTGCCGCCCCGGGCAACGGCTCTGGATCCGTACAAGCCGGTGTTTGACGGCATCCTGCGGGCGGATCTGGATGCGCCGCGGAAGCAGCGGCACACCGCCACCCGTATCTTTCATCGCCTGACCGATGTCGCCCGCGTCCTGCCCGACCCCAAGGTGGGCGACCTCCTCGAGACCATCTCTGCCTGACGCAAGCCAACGTTCCCAGGCGAAATCGGGTGTGAGTAGTTGGCCTGCGAGCAGTAGCGCTGAGATTGATCATGGTTGTGGGTTGGGGGCAACCGTTGTACCGATCCAAGGCGGACACGTGTACTGACGCAACGCAGGGTTCCCGCCGCATGTCGAATGTCGTACTTGCCCGCTTTTGAGTACGGGTTGCTCAGAGAGATCGGGAGGCGGCCGAGGAGAGTGGTCGGTGGAGAGAGAAAACCAGGGCTGAAACAGCTGTTCTTCGGAAGTGATCGTCATGTATGCCACCGGATGCGACAGGTTCACCGGCCGGGCCGGTGGCGAGGGGATGCGGGTTCCCGCTCCGCGCCGCCCGGTGGACGACAGCAATGACGTGACCGAGGTCCTGGAGCACCGGCCGCAGGCCGCTGGTGCCGCACGGCATGCCGCGCACAGAGCGCTGGAGCGCTGGGGCATGGACAGTGACGCCGTGCTGCTGGTGGTGTCTGAACTGGTCACCAATGCCGTCGAGCATGCCGAGCCGCCGCTTGCGCTGCATTTGCACCGTGAGCGGGCCGGCAGCCGGGTGTGGGTGGGGGTCACCGACGGCGGCCCCGCCGAGACGGAAGGCACCTGGACTGCCTCCTGCGCGGACGACGAGCACGGCCGCGGCATCACCATCGTGGACACGATCGCCGACGTGCACGGCACCCGCACCCACGGCGGCGGCGCCACCCACTGGGCACGCATCCCCGCCTGAACACACAGCCCCGGCCCCACCCTGATACGGGGCCTGGCCGGTCCGGCCGCATCAAGGGAGCGCCATGCGTGCCGGGCCATGAAGGGGGCGGAATTCCGGGTCTTCCCGCCGGGATTCCGCCCCCTTCGCCATGCCGGACGTCCCTTTTCGGCGAGACGGTCGGCTCCCCGGACGGGCGGTGGCTGCCGCTCGGTATCGGGTCACCGGGGCTGTGTGGGGTGCGGCTCGGCGCGGCGGTGGCTCCTCCTGATGGCCGTATGTCCCGGAATGTGTTCTTGGTCGGTTGGTGGTTTGCTGCGGGTGCGGTGGGCCGGTGTCCGGTGCCGCCGTTTCGTGGTTCGTATCCGCCGGAACTCAAGGAGGAGTTCTATGTCCGTCTACACCCCTCAGCAGATCGGCCAGCAGCAGACGCAGCAGCCGTACGGCCAGCAGTTCGGCCAGCAGCCCTGGATGGGCCAGGGCCAGTTCGGCGGCCAGCAGCAGCCTTGGGGCCAGCAGGGCCAGGGGCAGTTCGGCATGCAGGGGCAGCAGCAGATGCCCCTGCTCGTGACGGAGTTGTCGCTCAGGTGTGCGTCGAGTGCGGTGACTGCGGTGGTAGAGCAGCTGCGGATGGACCCGCAGATCCTGATGGGCATCCAGGCGCAGGGGCAGATCCCACCGCACGCGTTCAGCGCGGTGCTCACCGAGTGCGCCCGTCGGATCGCTCCGGTCGTGCACATGGCACTGGGGCAGGTCTCCGGCCAGGGCCAGGCGAGCCCGTACGGCCAGCCCGGTCAGGGCCAGTTCGGTCAGCTCCCCGGCCAGCAGGCGCAGGGCCAGTTCGGACAGCTTCAGGGGCCTGGTCAGGGCCAGCCTGGTCAGGGGCAGTTCGGTCAGCAGCCCTGGGACCAGATGCGTGGCCAGCTGGGACAGTCCGGGCAGTTCCCCGGCCTGGGGCAGGGTTCGTTGGGGCAGCCGCAGTTCGGCCTGCAGCCGGGCATGTGAGCCCCGGCCGGGCAGCGCCGCACCTCGCACAGGGCGTGCTAGTCCTGCCCGGCCGGACGCCTCCGCGCCGGACTCCCGAGACACGGGCGGCGGGCGGCTGGCGGGAGCGGAAGGGTGCCCCGCTCCCGCCGGCGACCTCTTCGGACACGAACACACAGGTGAGATGGCGGTTGACGGATGAGTGAGCAGGATGGCAACGGCGGCAACGGCCGCGTGAAGCCAGGCAACGGCGGCAAAGGGATGAAGTCCGGAAGCGAGTCGGGAAAGCCCTCTCGGGCCGCGGACGAGCCAGCCGAGGGGCGGAGCGAGGAGCGGCGCGAGCCGGCAACGCCGCAGGACCGGGCCACCACTGTGCGGGAGGGGTGGGGCAGGTATCTGGTGACGCCGCGGCCAGTGGGGCTGTTGGGCGGAGGGGTGCCGCCGATCGAGGCGTCGGCGCTGTTCGCGCTGCTGGAGGAGGATCCCGACGTGGAACCTGTGGTGCAGCTGCCGCCCTCGCGCCGCCCACATGGTCTGGGCGCGATCGCAGAGCCGCACCCGGCCTGCCCGCCGACGGCCGTGGTCGCGATGCCCGACGAGCGGGCCCGCGCGCTGGCCGCGAACCCGCAGGTCGTCGTGGAGATCGACCAGCCCCTCTCCTACAATCCCGCCCCGGCGTTGGGCGGCGTGACGCCGCTTATGGATCCCGCGCTGGCCGTGGTGCTGGAGGAGCCGGAGCACATCCGGGTGCTGGTCAAGGGCAGCGACGGCGACGTGCTGCCCGGCGCGCACGTGTGGGCGATCGGTGCCGCACCGGTGCACGGCGTGACCGGCAGGGACGGCCGGGTGAATCTGCAGCTCGCCGCGGACACCCCCGCCACCGTGCGGGCGCTGTATGTCCGCCCGGTGGCCGGTTACTGGCCGCTGCGCATCGACCACCCCCGCCTCACCGGCGGTGGGGAGATCATCATCGAGGTACAGGCACTGACGGAGACGTTCGAGAATTTCCCCGGGCGTGCTGTGACCGGCTGGGGGACACAGGCGATGCGGCTGCACCAGATCCCGCCCACCTACCGCGGCCACGGCATCAAGATCGCCCTGCTGGACTCTGGTGTGAACACCGCCCACCCCGATCTGAAGGACACGGTCGCTGCGGGGCATGATTTCACTGGCACAGACGGGGCATGGCAGGTGGATGCCACCGGTCACGGCACCTGGTGTGCGGGAGTGATCGCGGCGGCCGACAACCGCACCGGTGTCACCGGGATCGCCGCCGAGGCCGAGGTGCACGCGCTGAAGCTGTTCCCCGGCGGGCGGGTCAGCGATCTGCTGCAGGCCGTCGACTACTGCATCGCCCACAACATCGACATCGCCCAGATCAGCCTCGCCTACACCGTGCCCTCTCAGTTGGTGGCGTGGAAACTGATGGACGCGCACGCCGCCGGCATCACGGTCATCGCCCCGGTCGGCGACACCGCCGGCCCGGTCACCCATCCCGCCGCCCTGCCCGGGGTCCTGGCGGTCGGGGCGATCGCGCACACCGGCACCTACCCGCACACCCACCCGCTGACCGCCGCCCAGCCGCCATGGCCCGGCCCCTACTCCGCCCCCTTCACTCCGGCGGGGCCGGGTGTGGATCTCGTCGCGCCCGGCGCCGCGGTGGTCACCACCGCCCTCGGCGACGGCTACACCCCGGCCGACGGCACAGCGATCGCCGCCGCCCACGTCACCGGCCTGGCCGCCCTGCTCCTCGCCCACCACGACCACCTGCGCACCCAGGCCCTTCCCCGCACCCCCGCCCGCGCCGACCACCTCCTGGCCCTTCTGCGCACCGCGTGCCGCCCCGTCCCTGGCACCGACCCCTCCCGTCTGGGCGCGGGAATCGCGGACGCCCCCACCGCCCTCGGTACCTCCGCCGCCTGGCAGCAGGAACACGGCACGCACCAGATGTATGCGGCGGCCGGCGGGCTGTACCCGCCCCGGCCCTGACGCCAAGGGCCGCTCCGATGCTCCGTCCCCGGCGCACACCGGTCGCTGCAGCCACAGCGCCGGGGACGGACCCGCATGCCAGCCCCCCACAAGGCTCAGGCCGTCGGCTGTCCAGTGCCGAACCTCGAAAACGGGCCTGGCCTCACACTCCGTCCCCGGCGCCGTGGCGAGAGCGCTGGGGACGGACCCGTGCATGTCAGCCGAATAAGTCCCGCGCCCGGATCGTGCGGATGCGTAGCCCACCGCCACCGTGCCCGGCGCGGCGGCAACCGCCCGCCCAAAGCGGCGACCGTCGTCGGGCGCGGCGGTTGCCAGTCGGCGCGCACTGCGTCCCAGAAGTCCTGCCAGGCATCAGACTCGGTCGCACCCTGTCCGACCACGTCCGAGCCCGGGCAGGAGACGACGTAGCCGTCCGGAGTCACCTCAACCGACACCATTCGACGACGCTCCACGGCCTTCACCACCCAAAGGGCGAAACGGAATCGTCAGCAGATGCGGCGCAGTGTGCCGCTCAATGCCCCGATTCCGGGCCGGTGCGCTGTGCGGAGTTGTCGACGACGCAGCCCGGGCCGGGGAAGACCTCGCTCTCGTGGCCGTCGTCGTAGCGCACCCGGTACGGCGCCTCGCCGCCCGGCCCGAGAACTTCCACCACCCTCACGCGGTGCTAGGCAGAGCCGACCTTGCGACCGGGAAACCGCAGCACATCACCCACATTCACCTGCATCCGCGACTCCTTCCGCCGGTCCGGCCCAAGGGCCGGAGGTGACTGATGGCCTTCAGTGTGCGCCCGGCGACACGAACCCGCACACGGAAAGATGAACCCGCACTCCAGCCCACACGTGCGAAAAGCCGTACCGAAATGGTTACTTCTTATGGTTCCCTTCGGTTCCACGGAAGAAGAGCGGCAATGATGCTTCGCGGTACCAGCACGGACCTCTTCGACGTGTTCGGCCGTTCCCGGCTGAGGATCGAGAAGATCGGAGATGGTGCTGAAGGACGGCACTGTGCGAACGGTGCGGCCCAGCCCAGGGATCCGCACGAGTGCTTCTTCTGCGAGGCCACGCCCACCCACGTCTACACGGGCCAGGCGGTGGTGATGAACATCAAGGACACCGTCTACGGGCGTGCCCTGGGGAACCCGACGTCAGCGCCCGGCACGTCGGCCAGCAGCCTGCCTGCGGAATGGGGCCTGATCCGGGCCGCGCCGATGCTACCGGCCCGCGCGATGCGGCAGTCGCCTTCGCTGGCGCAGCAGCCGCGCGCGGTCCCCCGGCCCGGGCCTTCCCGACGACACAGTCCTCCCCGGCGCCTGCGCAGCAGCCAGCGCCTGACGCACATTGGAAGCGGTACGGATGTCCAGCCCCCCGGCCACGGTGACCACATCATGCCACCGCCCCGGACCGACGATCGTGGGGCCTGGTGCAGGCGTGCGGCGAGGGTGGATTTGTCAGCCCCCGTCGATGCCGGTGACGGTGATCTCCCGCCCGCGTCCGTGTCGTGTGCTTCAACTGTCATGGTCATGTTCCTCCGGGGTGTTCAGTTGGGGCGGGCGGCCAGGCGGCCCGCGATGATGTCGCGGATCCGGTCGATCATGAGCGGCGCGTCGCCGGACGACATCGCGGTGACGCTCATTGGGCAAGTCCGCGGAGTAGTGGCAGGAGAGTTGTTGGAAATGGCGTGGAGGTAGCCGAAGCCGATCCCCGCGTTGCGGGCGGCGGCGCACATGGGGCCGATCTCCGGATCGACGAAGGCGTGCTCGGGCTGCTTCGTCAGCCAGTCCTGATCCTCGAGCAGGATCGACGGCGAGGTCACGTGGAGCAAGAGTGCGAGGTTGGTTCTTATGCCGGTCCGGCTCGATTTGGTGGTCGGTGAGGACGCTGGCGGGGACGCCAGTTCTGGCGTGTGGCTACGCGCCGCGCGTATGCGGTGGTCTGCGTTCCGGAGCACTGTCAGGGCTCGGAGAAGTTGCTCAGCTTCCCAAGGCGCCTTCCACTGCGGGACGGGGGTGCACGGTCATCGGACAGGCCGCTCTTCGTGAGGGACAGGGGCACTCGATCCTGTTGGCTCGTGGGCGATGCCGTGCTCGACGTGGATGCGTGCTGAGGAGTGGGCGAAGCGGGCCGCTTCGTGGTGTGCCATGAGCCGTGGCAGGTGTTCGAGGTGTTTGCCGCGGCGTTTGCGGGGTGGTGTGACGACCTGGCTGTAGGTCTGTGTTGTCAGGCCCTGGTAGCCGGCGTCGGCGAGGACGTGCAGGTCGATGGTGTCGGCGAGGGGGTCGACCAGGCCGGCGTCGCGGGCTTGGGTGATGTCGGCGACCGACCCGGCTCGCACGTCACCGCAGAACAGCAGGGTCCGCGTTCGTCGGTGAGGACGAGGGCCTTCGTCGCGTTGATGCGGCTCTTGCCCGAGATGAAGCGACCGCGTCCGCCGCTGTGCGCGGAGGGCCGTCGGACCCGGATCTCGGTGGCGTCCATCAACGCGGTCTGCCCTGTGGGGCCGAGATGAGCGATGACATCGGCCAGCGTGCGAAGCCGCAGGCCGCCCTCGATACGGCAGCCGCGGTCGGCGAGCAGAGGCCTGATCTCGCCGACCGCACGCGTAATAGTGGAGCGATCGACCTGAAACCAGCAGGCGAGGACATCGTGCGTGACACCGTGCCGAAGGTGGACGAGCGTAGCCAGCAGCCGGTCGACGAACACCAGCTTGACTTCGCCCCCGCACCCACGGCTCGACAGCGCGGACGATCAGCCCGTTCCGCATCTCTCCGGGCCTGCCACACCGGCCCCAACTCCGCCACCAGAGCGGCGATCACGGACGCCGAAAGGCCCGTGACCGCGCTCCGACATGATCAACCTGCGTGCCTCGACCCTCACCACACACAGCCCAACGACCCAACCCAGCCGTCGTCACCGGTGCCCATGCACGAGCTCGTAAGTACCAATCACTCATCTCTGCACGCGCGCCGGGCTGCTTCACTGCCTTCAGCCCTGAGGAGCAGGGTTGCACTAGAGGGAGAATGATCATGGGTGACAACACCACCGTCCACGGAGCGATCAAGCTTGTCTGGCCTCCGCCTGGCGAGGTTGAGGCGGCAACGCTGAGCGCCGACGAGCAGGAATTCATTGCCGCACTCGAGCAGGAAATCTAGTCCTCACAAACGGCAATAGAATGGCGGTGGGCACGTACGTGTCCACCGCCATTTAGCAAGCAAGGGAGCCAGGATGACAGTCATTCCTCAGGGAAAGATGAGCATCGCCCCCAGCACGGAGCGCTCATTTTCACTCTTCGAAGCTGCCCAATTAGCCGAAAAGGCACTCCAAAAGCTTGGCCTGAGGCCGGAGCTACGCGACGCCGGTAACGGTGCAGATCCAACCGCCTGGCTCTGTATCCTCCGTGACAGTGAGGGAAGATGCCCCCCCAGGGGCGGCGGGCTCGGAAAGGGGAGTCGGGAAGAATCTCGAGTCGGCGCAATTTTCGAAGCCATTGAGCACGTCCTGACCGGACCTTTACAGTTTCCGTTTCAGCATGCCGAAATGAAGTCGGCCATCGATGTCGCCGAGCAAATACGAGATGAAGCCAGTTCGCAGATCCTCGCCGATGCGGGTCGTGAACCTATCGCATGCTTACCCTACAGCTCAATTTCCGGCAACAGGACCCTCTGGGCTCCCGCATACCTCTCATGTCCCTGGTATGTAGACCCCAGTGAAGATCGGTACCGCAACTATCTGGGTGACAGTACCGACTACCGCCAGCTGATGCGCTACACAAGTAATAGCGGCCATGCTATTGGGGCCACGAAGATAGAGGCGATCGTCCATGCCCTGAACGAAGCAATCGAGCGCGATGCACTCTCGCTGCTAATCATTCGCGCATTCATGACAAAAACCTCACGGCTGCGGGTGGTCGATCCGGATACTTTACCTGCCGATTTGCGCAATATACTCACGAAGGTGCAGAACCACACAAGTCGGCCAATTCATCTAATTGAGATGACCACCGATATAGGGGTTCCGAGCTTCTGTGCTTACCTGAAACCAAGTAATGCGAAGCCTGCTGAATGGGGGGCCGGCACCTCGCTCAGTCCCCACTATGCCATACGTCGCGCACTTACGGAACTCCTCCAATGCCTGCTTTTCGAGGGGCAGATGGAGCCTGTGGATCGAGTGGACCGAGTAGCGCGCATGAGAATCTGGCCGATTCTGCACACCTGTGCGGCTATGGACTTGACACGGAACCTGCAAGAAGCTCTCGCAAGAGACTATGAAGATCGGGAAGCCCCAAACACTCCGGAAGAGCACCTGCGGGAGTTGATCCGCCTGCTAGAACGAAAGAACCTGACTCCTTATTGGCGGGATATACGAACACTAGAAAACGGTATCTCTGCCGGACATATTCTAGTGCCAGGACTTGAAAGATTCATGCTGATCACCTCTGGCGGCGTTATACTTCCGGGGCCGCGGGGAAAGAATGCTCGGTTGAACATGATGGATCAGTAGGTCACCGCCTACGCGAACGCTCTTCACCATTAGTTGACGAAGAGAGACGGGCCGGTTCCTTTAGGCTGGACCCACCGCGTTGAGGCAAGCTTAGAATCAATCAGGCAGGAGCATGAAACGCATAGAATCCAGGCTCACGCTAAGCTTCCAGAGGCGCCCGAGTCGACCCGCTTGGGCTAGTCGTAACTACTGTTATCTAGTGATTTCTGCGAGCATCAGCGGGGTAGGGACTTATGGTGCACAAGTTGCAGCCGCCGTCATCGTACTAAATCAAGACGGTGACACTGGCGATGTCGGGCTCGTGGTGATCGCTCGAACCATCCCTCTGATAGCCCTCACAATAATTTCGGGTGTGATTTCAGACCGTCTCCCGCGACATATTGTGATGCTTTCTGCAAACGTCATCTGCTTGTCGGCGCAAGGGACTCTTGCACTTCTCTTCTTTACGCAAAGCTGCCAGTTGTGGAAAATTATACTGCTGGCAGCATTGGGCGGAATCGGGCAATCTCTATTCTCCCCGGCAGCGGAGGGAATGCTGATGGCAACGGTACATAGGAATAGTGCAGCAAAAGCCTTTTCCTTTTACCGCTTGTGTGTGCAATCCTCTGGGGTGGCTGGTGCAGCCGTTGGGGGCGTGATGATCTCGATGATCGGTCCTGGCTGGTTACTTGCAGCCGAAGCGGGAACGTTCGCGCTTGCCGGCTCCTTTTACTTACGCCTAGATACCCCCCCGCCCTGCAAAATAGCAGCGAGGGAGAGATTTCTTTCTGGACTACGCGCTGGATGGCGCGAGGTCGTGACTCGCCCGTGGCTGTGGGGGATCTTGATCCAGTTCGCTATAATCAATTCCGCTCTATGTGCCATCATGTCTGTGTTTGGTCCTACACTTGCCGAAGACAATCTAGGAGGAATCTGGGTGTGGGGCATTTCAATGGCCGCGTTCACGGCAGGCATGGCAATTGGGTCAGTATTGATGATGTATTGGGAACCACGGCGCATGCTTTTCGCCGGAACCGTTTGCGCATTTCCTATTTCTGGACCTGGGATAAGTCTCGCGATTCCTCTCCCAGTAGCCCTCTTGGTGATTGTGATGCTTCTATCCGGCCTGTGTATCGAGGTTTTTAGCGTCAATTGGATGACTGCCCTTCATCAGGAGATACCGCCGGACAAGCTCTCCCGAGTGTTGGCTTATGAGTGGCTAGGCTCTGTGGCCCTCCTGCCAGCTGGAATTGCTCTCGCCGGTCCATTGGAGAGGACAGCAGGCATTCCGCACACCCTCTACGCTTGCTCAGTTCTGATGACCCTCCTGACTGCAAGTGTGCTGACCATACCGGGAGTGCGCCGAATGGTCCGTCGAGCCACCTAGAGATGCTTTCAAGAGGAAGGCATTTCTGCCCGTGTAGGAAATGGCTGGATTTTCTAGGATGTCGCATTTCATTGAGGAGGAAATCAGCCGTGAATACGGACACTAGATCATTAATCCCCCAATGCTTTTCGGTGGATGACCCCTATCCTATCTATGCTAGGATACGCAAACTCGGACCAGTACAGCGGGACAAAGAATCAGGATACTGGTGGGCATTCGACTATGAATCAGTTCGCGCCCTGACTTTTGCATCTCACAGCGAAGCCGCTGGCCTCAACCTATTTCCTTCAGAGTACGGGGATCGGCCGCTGTTCAAACTGTTGAAGAAAACTCTTCTAGATCCTCCGGAGCACACTCGGTTTCGCGCGCCACTGGCCCGTTGTCTTGGTCGAGCAAAAGTGGAAACCTTGCGCGAGGAAATCGCAAACGTGGTTGACGATCTGCTCGACGACCTGGCACGAAAGGCGGCTTCTTCGGGAACTGTAGAATTCGTTTCACAATTTACCGAACCATTGCCGGTCTCTGCCGTGGCAAAACTACTAGGCGTTTCAGAAATGGATGCGAACATAGTCCCCTGTCTTAGAAGTTTGAGTGCTGCTCTGGGGCCCGGGGCAAGTAAAGCGAATATCGAGGCGGGCGACTGCGCCGCAAATTACTTGGTAGATTGGGCCGCTAATCACATGCAGGTTTCTGAAAAGGGTCCGATTTCGTTACTTCTCCACCTCCAGGAGAGTGGTGACGTTGTGAGTGAATCCGACTTTATCGCGTCAATGGTCTCGATTCTATTCGCAGGGATCCAGACGACGAGCTATCAGATCGGAAACTCCCTCCTCGCCCTTCTGCGATTCCCTGAGCAATTGAAATTCTTCCATGAAAGCAAAGGTGATGCCTCGACGGCAGTGGAAGAACTCCTACGCTTTGACACATCGATGCAATTTAGATCTCGGTATATCACCGAGGATGTGGAGGTGAAGGATGGGGTGATAATCCCAGCCGAGTCCAATGTTATAGCCATGGTCGGTTCGGCGCATCGCGATCCAGAGTACTTCGATCGGCCTGATGAACTGGATTTGAGGAGAGCTCCGAACCCACATTTAGCGTTTGGTGGCGGAATCCACTACTGCCTTGGTGCTTCACTTGCTCGATTGGTGCTGACAGTTTCCCTACCTGCCCTAGTGGAGCGATTCCCGAATCTTCGCATTGCAGGTGAGTGTAAACGGTCCGCTGGTGGTGCGTTCCGCGGCTTTGATCAAATTCTGCTTGTGCTGGGCGCCAGCTAGTGTCCTGAGTCGGAGATTCGTCGTTACAGCAGTCCGGCATGAGTGGTCCCGGTCCGAAGATCCCGCCGCTGTCGTTGACCGATGCCCGACGGGCGGTGCGTGAGGGGTTGGGTGCGTCGCCAGTCGACCGAGCAGGCGCTGGCTTTGCGGTCGCGCGTTGTGTTTGCGTGCGCTGAGGGACACTCGATCATGGAGGTGTCGCGGCGGCTGCGGATCGCCCCGGACGCTGTACGCACCTGGCGAAGGCGCTTCCTCGACCGCGGTTTGGACGGCCTGTGTGACGAGCCGAGGCCGGGGTTCCGCGGAAGATCACCGATGCCGATGTCGAGAGGGTGATCGTCACGACTCTCGAAGAGTGGCCGCGAACGCCACGCACTGGTCACCAGGTCGATGGCGAAAGAGATGGGCTTGTCACAGTCGTCGGTATCACGGCTCTGGCGGGCCTTCGGGTTGCAGCCGCACCGGTCGGAGACCTTCAAGCTCTCGACCGATCCGTCCTGCTGCGCGCCGGCCTCGTCGACATGGCCGCCACCGGCGACGGGTTCGTGTACGGAGCCACGCGTGTACGGAGCCACGGAAGAGGCCGCGAGCTTCCTCACGTCTTGGAATCTCCCTACGTCGGCAAGCTCATGGAACGGGCCGACTGGCTGACCAGCACGTATATGAACGAAAGGAGCGGACGTCCGCGACGGCATGAAGCAGATCACCCAGCGCTGGTCCGAAAACCTCAGGGCTGACGCCCCGCCCCTGGGAGAAGGTGACCAATTGTGAACAGGCTGACACTGGTACACCTGACCTTCCTCGGCATGGGCAAGCCAGCCGCCGCGGTGGAATTCAGCCCCGGACGACCGTGATCTACGGTGCCTCCGATACGGGTAAGTCGTACATCGAAGAGGCCGTGGACTACATGCTGGGCGCAAGCGACCTCAAGTCCATCCCGGAGGACGACGGATACAGCAGCATCCTGCTGGGCCTGCGAGTGGACGACGGCCGGGTTCTCACCCTCTCCCGCGCCCTGGGCAGCGACAACATCGCGGTGTTCAACGGCGACCTACGGGGATTCCCGTCCCAACCGGCCGACGCGACGCTCAAGCACAAGCACCACCCCAATTCCCAGAAGAACATCTCCTGGTACTTGCTCAAGGTGATGGGCATCGACGGGCGCCGAATCCTACAGAACTCGCGGGGTGACGTCGTCCCGCTCAACTTCCGGGACCTCGCCCGCTTGGCTCGTCAACGACACACGCATGGCCGCATGCGATCTCCCGTCCTCGGCACCAGGCGCAGAACGGGACCAACGAGAAGTCGGTCTTCAAGCTGCTGCTCAGTGGCCAGGAAGAGCCGGCTCGCCCAGCCGGCAGCGGGCTCAGCCAATCCCCTCTGCGGCATCGGCAACGGATGGCTGAGGCGTGCTCGCTGTGCTGCTGGGGACGTGTACGGCTCGAGCGCACTGTTCGTCGCTTCCGTCACGGCCGTGGTTTGTGCCCTGCTGGCGGCCGCCGACGGGGCCCGTCCCGAACTGGTGGTCTGCTGCTGCTCCCCCCGGCCGCCGTGCAGCTCGCCGCCGTCGACCACGCGGCGCACCGGTTGCCCGACGTGCTCACTCTGCCAGTTGCCGCGGCAGTGCTCGCCCTGCTGGGCGTCGCCGCGCTGCAGCCGATGCCGGCGGCAGCTGGACGTGCGCACTGTTCGCTCTCTCACTCTGGGAGCCAGCTACTTCGCGCGCTGGAGCGGTGCCCCGGCCGGCGGCCAACCGCCGACGCTTCGCTCTGTTCCCACCGGCCACCAAGACGGCAACTCACCACCACAGCCGACCCGTAGGAGAATCGATTGATGACTCACTTCGACGAACTCAAGATCGACCGGCAGCGCGGTAGCCGCGCGCACGAGGCCCTGCTCCTTGGAGCCACATGGAGCGAAGTCATCGCGTCGCTGGATGTCACCTCCGACAAGGCCCGCGGCGCACTGCGCTTGTACGCCGACGGCCAGCACTTTCTCTACCAGGAAGACGTTGAGCGCGGCGAGGCCCGGCCCCGCGGGTTCGACGCAGCCCAGTACACCACGGCTCTCGCCCTGATCAACTTCGGCGACGACGAGCCGACGCGAACCGCGACGAGCCCGCGAGCCGGTCGGCCGGTACCCGGCCGCCGACGGGGCGGCTCGCGATCTGCGGGAATAGCGGTGGGTGACCGTTCCGGATGCACACACCGGAGGGCATTGCTTCGCTGAGATGGCCCCTCTCCCCGATCAAGGAGTGATCATGAGCCTTGGAGGCGTCCCCGGTGGCCGTGCCGAGCAGATGCGCCAGAAAGTGCAGGACCTGAAGGAGGCCGCGGAGCGCGCGACCGACCCGGACGAGCGTCGTCGGCTCCAGGACCAGGCACGCAGGCTCCGTGAGCAGAGCAAGCAGGCCGATGCCAGGGGCGAGGAGGACGTCGACCCCATGTAACGGCCTGACCCCGGCCGCGTGATGGCGCTCACGCAGCTCTCAGGGCCCGCCGGTCGTTGGATCACGGTGCAGACCGCGCTCTGGCTGCACCCGCCCGCGACCGACCGCGGCACCGGCGGCCCTTCTCCCCACCCCGGGGCTTAGGGCCGCCTTGGCGTCCGACGTCGGGCTGCACGAGCCCTTAGCCTGGCACTCATGGCCTCTCAGCCCAGCCGTCCGCTGAGGCCGAGCACCAGTGCGCCAATCGCACTTTCCGCAGCACGCGCCACCATCATCAGCCGGCTGCCCTGAATGCGGGTCGATTCCAGGCGGTCACTGCACGCCATGGACGCCTGGGAGCGTCAGATAGGTCATCTCCCGCACCGCCAAGAGGTTCTTGTCTTGAGGTCCTCGGAGATCGCCGCGAGGCGCTCGATTTCGGCATCTGCGTCTGCAGGCCGTCGGAGGCGTGCCCGGAGCTGGGTTCCGAAGGGATCGCCGCGTGACCGGCCCGCAGCATGACCGCGAACCTGCAGAGCACCAGCGTTACGGACGCTACCTGCAGGCCCTCGACGCTGTCCCCGGCAGCGGAGGAGGCCGACCTGGTCGCCGCCATACTCCGTGACCCGGACGCACAGATGGCGCAGAGCGCGGTGGTCCACCACCTGGATCGCCGGGCCGCTCAGCTGCTGACCAAGTCCAGTTGACCACCTGGGCTCACCTCATGACCACCGTCATCGAGCACCGGGACGGACTTCCTCACCCGCCGGCCGCGCGAGTGGTCGCTGCTCAGAGCCATCGCGCTGCACGAGCCATGGGCCGCGGAGCAACTCACCGCGGCAAACCCACTGGTTCAGCGCCTGGCCGTGACCTTCTAGATCATCACGTCACACGACGCCCTCAGCCTGCTCGCCGAACGGTGGCGAGCCCGTCGAGTCCGCAACGCGGCGAGCCGCTGGATGGAACAACTGGATCAACCGCCGAACTGACTAGGGTCCGTCTTCAAAGATCATCGGATGGTGGATCATGGTTGGGTGATACGTCGCCATGAACTCACTGATCAGGAGTGGGAGTTACTTGCTCCGCTGATACCGCGGGCCTCCACCGGGCGGCCACGTGTTGAGGACCGGCAGGTCTCCCTCCGGAACGGGGCCTGGGAACTACGCTGGCACCCCCCTCTGACCGCCGAGGGAGCAGCGTGCCGCCGTCCTTCGTCCACCGGATCACCAAGTACAACCCCGCCGACCGCGACGAGCGCGGTCACTACACAGGCGCCGAGGACACTGTCAGCGAGCACGGGCCGGTCGAAGCGGCGTACCTGGCGGCGGTGGCCGCCTTTGCGGAGGGGACCTCCGGCGTCAATCGGCTGGAAATCCGCGAGCCTGCGGTCATCGGCCCCACTTCGGCGTAGAGCCGCCAACCGGGGGACACAGCCTCGACGGGCTCTTCCCGCCCGACCTCACTGGCTACCACGACGGGGCCGAGGTCTCCCTCCCGGTCGCCCTGGAGCTGATCCGGGCCACGCTCCGAGAACAGGGTGCCTGGTGCCGGCTGGAGGCGGGGGACACCTTCACCGTGCACGTCGGGTGGGACCAGTACGTGTATGTGGGCAGCGACCGGCCCTGCGTGGACGCCGTGGCCCGTACCCGGAAACTCGGACTTTTCCCGGAACCGCTGCCGGCCTCGCCCTACACGGCGGAGTCCGACGAGCCGGAAGTGGCGAGGGCAGCGAACGAGGACTTCTGGACGTGCGTGCGCACGACCCTGGCCTCACGGCAGACGGCGCTCCTGGAGGAGACCTACGTATGCAACGCCACACGCTGGCACCGCATCACGGCCGAGAGCCTCGACGCTGTGCGCGCAGGTCTCGGCCCACGCGCCCTGCTGACTGTCTGGCCCGACCTGACCCCCGACGTCGGCGCGGTCCTCGCCGCGCTGCCCCCGGAGCACTCCGTGGAGTTCGTGTGGGAGACCTAGGACGGGACGATCAACCACGCGATCGACGACACCGAGTCCCCCAAGCTCGCCGCCCTGGTGGCTGGCGTTCGGGCGGCCCGCGCCCTGCCCCTGACCCTTGAGGAACGCCACCCACTGCTCAGCGCCGTCCTGCCTGACGGCGACGGCGTGCTGCGCGCCCGGTGGTGGACGGATCGCGCCGGGCGGGCCTCGACCTCAACGAGGCGCTGCAGGGGGCGGAGGTCGCCTACGTGTGTGTTAAGCCGCCAGCCGAGTTCGACCTTGGGGTCTTCGCAGCGAAGACGGCGATCATCCGCAATGAGGTCCGTGCACCCATGGCCGTAGATGCTCGGACGGCTGGTGCTGTGGATGCGGGCGGCCCCACCCACAGCGGAGGAGCGAGCCGGATCAGGCGCCGCCATGGCGACCCGAGAGCGGGCCCGCACCGCGAGTCTGGACGTGGCGCCGGTGCCCATGTCGGCGGGCGATGGCGGTACGCGTCGGTCATCGCCCGGCACGTGCACGGCGATGGGAGGGAGTCCGTCCAGGTCGCCATCGACGTCGACGGCTCCACGTCCGTGACTGTCCGGTCGTACTGGTGGCCCCAGGTCGGCATCACGGCCGCGCACCCAGGCTCGGTGGAGCCGACCACCGGTCGAGCGCAGCACGCTCCCGCCGAGATGCCGGCGGCACCGCCCCGTCACTGAACCCGGGCTATAGCTGGCGCAGAGCCTTATCGGCCAACCTATCTCCCGTCCGCTCGGTGCTGCCCTCGCCGCGGGTTCCCTGGTATGCGGGGAGATGATCACCGTAGACACCCCCCGCCGTATCAGCGTCTACGAAGGAGTGCGAGCCATGCTGAGGCTGGAGAGCATCATGGGGCACACGGTGAAGCTGTGCGCGGCCGCCAGGCCCACGGGCGCGGAGATAAGCATCGGTCTGGAACACGGATCACGGGACTTACCCCGCGAGCTCTCGTTCGCGGTGCGGGCGCACCGCCACACCCGTCTTCACCCTCGGCGCCGCGTGTGCAGGTGCCGAAGGCTTTGGATCGGGCGCGGCCAGGACCTGCACGTATCGCATGTCGAGTTCGAGCGCCTGAGGGCCGGCGAGCACACCGTGCGAAGGTGGGACGGGGGCTACCTGGGGTGGACGGGGCTGCACGTGGCCACCCGAGGTGCAGACCTCCCGAGCGGTGCCCTTGCCACCATGCAGTTCACGCCAAATGGCCTTGAGGAGCTCGGTCCATACCTCGAGCTGCGGTTTGAGGCCGCGATCGGCGGGGTGAGCATCGGTGAGACCGGCCGGCTGTTTCAGGTAGAGGACAGCCGTTTCCTGCCCGTGTGAGCCGGAACGAGACAGACGCCGTGCGTGCCCTCCACGGTGTCTCGCGCGCCGGGCCCCGTCCTGACCCGCAGGCGGGGCCCTCCGCACGCTCCGGCAGTTCCACTTCTGTCACCGGTATTGGACGAGGCGCCTATCGTGCCGTGAGGTGGAGAGGTGCCACTGCCGGTGAAGTAGCGTCATGGTCATGTCGACGCCGCAGAACCCGTACGGGCAGCAGCCGAATCCGAACGGCCAGCCGCAGTATCCGCAGTACCCGCAGCAGCCGGGGCAACCGCAGCCCGGCTACGGCCAGCCACCCTACCCGCGGCCCGGCTACGGGCAGCCGCCCCACCCTGCGGCGGGCGGCTGGGGCGGCCCGCCGCCGTACGGCCCGCCACCGGCGCCGCCGAGGAAGAACCGGACCGGCCTGACGCTCACCCTGGCGCTCGGGGCGATCCCGCTGGCGACCAGCGCTCGGACGGCGCGGGCGGCGGCAGCGAATTCCCGGCGGCCGACACGGCCGCCAGCCAGGTCCAGGACATCTCGATCAGCTTCAGCAGCTCGGGCTCGTCGTTGGCACCGAGGGCCAGGGTTTTTGTCGTGGTGGCCTGCATCGCTGCGGTTGCGTACGTGCGGCCGTAGGTGCCGCGGTACTTGGCGAAGCGCATGATGATGAGGAGCTCTTGATGGCCCCGTACGGTGACGTCGACTGCCGGCCGGGCACCGCAGAACTCGCAGCCCGGCGCCCACTGCGCGTACGGAGCGTGTGCGGCTGCGGCTCCGTATTGATCGGGGTAGGGCGGCAGCGGAGACTGGGGTTCTCCGTGAGGGGTGGTCATACTGCAGCCGTCTTTTTTCGTGCTGCTGGCTTGACTTGAGGGCGGCCGCGATGTCCGGGTGGGCGGAAAACGCGGCAGCGGCGACGCACTGGAGCGTCCACCACAGGGTGTCTATCTGGCAACGAAGTAGTCGTCCACTGGGAAGTCGGTAACGCGGTCGTGCTTCTCCTCGAACTCTGCCAGGACGGCGTGGATGCCTGCGAGCGCCTTGCGCTCCGCTTCAGTGGCCGGGGCAGGGAATGCCGTCACTGCGGTGACCTCCTGCCCTCGAGTGCTCGGCGGCGTACGAGCCGTTCGTGCGTGAGACGGATTCCGCCAGCCCCGGGACAACCGTGATCCGGTGCTGAGTCGTGTCCTGGCCCGGGCGGAGAGCGACCGCCGACAGCAGGAGCAGGCCACGCTCGGGATGGCGGGCGATGCGGCAGCGCACCGTTCCCTGCGTGATGCCGAGTGTCGTCACGACGCGGGCCGTGTAGAGGGACAGGGAGCGGTGGAGCAGGCCGGTCCGCGGCAGGCGGTCACGGTGGCCGCGTGGTCTATGGGCTTCGGCCCAGATACGGACTGCCGCTTCCGGGTCCTTTGCCGACCGGTCGACGACGTAGTGCGGGCCGGTGATCAGCTCCTGGACCACGACGTGGTCGTCCAGCTTCTGCGCGGCTGCAGCCTGTCGGATTCTGTTCCAGGCGCACGTGAGTTCGTCGGCGCTGCCGCATCTGAAGGGCTGCGAGATGACTCCAATGTGGGCGGGGGTCACCACGAAGGCGGGCAGTTGAAGGAGTTGAGTCCAGCGGAGGGCCTGACCGAGGCTGGCCGTGCGCAGGGTGCGAGGGGTCGGTGTCCCTGCGGATTCCAGGGCGGCGGCCTGGAATCCGCGGTCGTGGGTCGGTACGGAGGTGCTCATCGCACGCTCGCGACGTGGTGGACTGGTGCGTCGATGCCGACGACGAGCCGATCGGCGATGTCGGCCAGGCGCTGGGCGCATGCTCTGGCGTCGGGGCCCTGCACGACCCAGTGGGCCAGGCGGTCGTCGATGCTGCTGAGGGGCGGCGCAGAGACGTAGGCGCCGAGACGCTGGGTCAGCACCAGTCGTTCGAGCCAGGGCTCGAACGTGTCCAGACCGGGCTCGCCGGGACTGGACGCGCTGAGTTCGGAGATCCGGCCGCTGAGGCGCGGGTAGGCGAACTGGACTGCGGCAGCTGATGCGGCCTGCTGGGACAGGTCCGGTTCGGCCCCTGTGACGACGCGGCCGCGGCGGCTGGCAGGTCGATGCCGAGCGCGAGCTCGACCAGGAGGGGGATGAGGTCGCCTCCCAGGGTGGGGCTCACGTGGATGATGCGCGGGCCCCTATGGGTCGCCGCAGCCTGATGTGGAGCAGGCCGCACGAGATGCCGAGGGTCTCCACGGCGCGGCGCACCACGGACATGACGGCCGGATCGCGCACGAGGGGGTCATGTGCGCGCACCACGTGGCCCACCTCAAGGACCGTAGGCGCCGGGCCCAGCAGCTTGCGGGTGATGGCAACGATGCTGGTCCGCTCCGGCCCCAGCACGATCGTCTCGGCGCTGACCTCCTCGCCCTCCACGAACTCCTCCACGAGGCATCCCGTCACTGCGAACGCCGACAGGCCCAGGACGCTGGAGCTGGTCGCCGCACGGTAGGCGGCGCGCACCTCTGCATCGCTGTACGCGCGCCAGAGGCCCGCACTGGCGTCCAGGCCGCGCGGCTTGACGACAACGGGAAAGCGGAGCAGGTTCGCGTAGTCGACGGCGTCCTGCTCGGTGTCGGCCGGATAGGACCGGGTCGTCGGCACGCGGTGCTCCGCCAGGAGGCGCCATGTCTCGGCCCTGTCCCGGCAGCGGAGCGCCGATTCCGGCGCCATCCCCGGAAGCCCGAGATCCTGCGCGAGGCGCGCAGCAAGCTCGACGTGCTGGTCCATGTACGTCATGACGCCGGCCACCGGTCGTTCGGAGGCGAACTCCTTCACCTTCGCTGCGGCCAGGTCGGGCGCTCGTAGGTCAGCACTCAGGAATCTAGCGGTGTGCGAGGTCGTCCACGTCGGTGCGCTGCTGTCCACGAGCACAATCGGATGGGATGCGGCGATGCGTTCCAGGCAGTGCCTCGTGTTGAGCTGGCTGCCCGCGTCCAGCAGGAGGACGGGGGCGGTGGAGTGCGGATAAGGCATGTGGTCGGTCCTTCAGGTGTGGTGCGAAGAGGAGTCAGGAGGTCACTGAGGCGGGAGCTGGAGCAGACGCGGGGTGCAGGAGTGCCCGCAGGGGCAGGCAGAGGGCGGCTCCGAGCAGTCCGGCTGTGAGGACCGTGGCCGCGGCGAGCAGGTCCCCGCCGGTCTCGATGGCCCAGGAGGCGAGGAGCGGCGCGGTGATGACGGCCAGCGCAAGCTGCGTGCCCCACACGCCGGCGTACAGGCCACGGGCTTCGTCCGGGCTGATGCGGTTGATGAGGTCGGAGGCCGTGCTGAAGAGAAGGACTTCGCCGGTGACCGCCGCGGCGGCGGCAAGGCTGTATCCGACCGTCGTCGAGGCGAATCCGGCCGCGCTCATCCCGACGCCGAGGATCAGCGAGGAGAGCGCGAAGAGGCCCACCATCGGCTGCGGGCCGGCGGCGCGGCGGCTCAGCACGGGCATGAGGACCGGTGTCACGATGACGACGCCCGTAGCGGCCGCCACCTGGGTCCAGCCGTAGGCGGCCGCGTCCAGGCCGTCGACCGCCATGAGCATCGGCAGCACGGTGAACATCCCCGCGCATGCCGTGAGGGCGCACAGGCTGGCCAGACACACGAGCCAGAGCCGGATGTCGCGGAGCGCCTGACGGTACGACGAGCTCACGGCGGGTGCGGGCCGCCTCCCGGCGCGTGCCTTCTCCGTGCGCATGAACACCGCGGCGATCAGAGCGAAGACGGCGCAGGCGACGGCGTTGAGAGAGAAGAGGAACCCGATGCCCGTGTCGGCGGCGAGCATGCCGCCGGCCGCGCCGGTCACGGCCGCGCCGACGTTGACGGCGAAGTGGCGCCAGCCCGAGACGAGGGCGCGCCCGGCCTCCGTGGGGATCTGGTCCTGAATCGTGGCGGAGACGATCGGCCGGTGGGCGTCGTAGACGACGCCCACGACGAACGACGCGGCGATCACCGCAGCCGTCGATTCCGCGACGGCGAGAAACGGCAGGGCCGCTGCGGCGCAGACCATGGTGGCGATCAGCGCGGTGCGGCGGCCGAGCAGGTCCGACAGCCAGCCGCAGGCGAGTTGGCCGACGAGCCAGCCGAGCCCGAAGGTCGCGATCGTGCCGCCGGTCAGCTGGGTGCTGTATCCGAGCTCGGCGAGCCGGTAGGACAGGAAGGGGAAGGCGAAGCCTGCAGCGCGGGCGATGAAGGTGCCGATGAGCAGTGCCCAGATGACCCGCGGCCACCGTGCGGACGGCGGTGAAACGGGGGCGGGTGTGGGTGTTGGGGACAGCGACATGCGTACCGCGGTGGTCACAGGCGCTCCAGGGATGAGGCGGGAGAAGCGGGTGCGGGGCGCCGCCGATGTGGTCGGGGCGCCCCGCTGGGGCTGGCTGCCTCCGCGTCTGCAGATGCCCGAGGATGTCCGACGGGGGGCGATCACCCTCGGTGCGGGCCAGCCCGGCCATGGCGAGGGCTCAGTGCGTCAGGTAGCTGTAGTAGACCCAGCCCGTCTTACCTGCGTTTGCGCCGCTCGTCACCTTGCCCCACGCCCAGTTCTGGCCGTTGGGGTAGGCGAGGCAGTAGTGGGTGAAGCCGGTGCCCTTGGAGAGGATCCCGAGCGACGTGTAGCCGGTGCCCGGGCCTGTCCGAAGGTTGACGGCCGTGGTCGTCGTCGCCCGGTGGGGCTCTGCCCACTGCCACTGGCACTTGGAGGGAATGGCTGCGGACGCGGTCGGTGCGACGGCCAGGGAGGCCCCGCCGATCGCCATGACGAGCGCGCTGGTGACGGCCACAGCACGAGACTTGATGCGCACTTCTACTCCTGATGGTGAGCTGAGGATGGGCCGACAGAGGGCCGGCGGGAAGGGCGGCTGAGAGACGCCGCGCGATGAGCGCGTCCGGCGAGAGGGCGCACTGAGGGGGGCCGTCTACACGAGGGGGGAGGCCGTGAAGTTGTGCGTCTGGTAGCCGGCGCCGTCGTTGCGCCAGTCGAGCCGCAGCTGGCCGTCGGCGTAGGCCTTGGCGGAGCCGACGGGGTAGCTGATCGTTCCGCTGGTGTAGGAGCCGTTGCCGTAGCTGTTGCTGTGCTCCAGCTTGTACTCGATGCCGTGGTAGTAGCCGTTCTTGACGACCGGGTCGGTGCCGTAGACGGACTTGGCGATGAAGACTCGCAGGTAGGCGTCGTTGAAGGTGCCGGTGTCGCCGATGGCCATGACCGGCCCGTCCCACGAGACCTTGGCGTAGGCGTAGACCGTGCTGCCGGACCGCGCCGAGCAGAGGCTCACCTTGAAGGTGTAGTTGTCAGCCCACGGGCCGCTGTAGCCAGCGTGGTCGACCGTCTTGGTGCTCGTGCTGCACTTGTAGGTGAGCGCGGACGCGGGCGTGGCGGTCAGCAGGGTCGTGCCGGCGAGGGCGACGGTGGCGAGCGCGGCCGCTCCGAGTCGGCGTCCGGCGGACATGGAAGTGCGCATGGTGAATCGGCTCCTCGTGAGATGTGCCGCAAGCGGGCATGAGAGGGCAGGCGGAAATCAGGCCAGTGGTGGCGTGAAAGGAATCGCGGCATGCGTCGCGCTACCCACGTGGGGGAAGGCGACGGAAACCGGAGAGAACTGATGCCTCATCGGGCGCGAACCAGCTGTTCGCGCTCAGGGCACCTTTGAGGGATTACGCGGCCAGGCAGAACCGGGACGCTTCACGGCCTCGCCCCGCATTCACCGCAGGGCTCACGAACAAGGCCCGCCGCGCCGTCACGGCGCGCAGCATGGACCTACGAGTGATCGTCGAGCGGCGCGACGACGTCGCGGCTCGGAAGTGCTGACAGCACATGGAGACTCCCCAGGGGATCGGGAGCTTCAGGCTCAACAGGGGCCTGTAGGTGCCCAGGACAGCGCCCTGGGCACCGCTGACAGGCGCCCGGTATGCTGAGCGCAGGGGCGTGGTCGCACACGCCCCTGAAGCATCGAGTGGATTTGGATGGCTTCCGGATCTCAGGTGATGCAAAGACTCGGACGAGTCTTATGGCGGTCGTCCCTCTGCAAAGGGGCGACCGCCCTTCTTGTTTCTCATGCGCTCAATGTGGCTGCCGCCGCAGCCGCGGTGAACGCATGAAGCCCACGCCCGTCAGTTCAACGGGACATGGAGTGTGTGCGAGTCCCTATCTTCTTCATTCCTCGCCGATCCGCCACCAAGGGGAAACGAGGTTTCCTCTCTCGTTTCCTCGGGCGCTCTGCCGACTACGTTTCGTCCGGCGGATCACGAGCTGAGCCGGCAGTCAGTTTGCCCTGCTAGTTATCCAGCTGCGCAGCATGAGCAGTCGGGCCTGGCGAGTGAGCGCCGAGCTCTTGAGTGATTGCGAGCGCGGCAGTGCGGGCGAAGGGAGCCGAGCGTCGAGATCCGCCGGTGTCCGCGCTCGTCAGCCCTTCAGGAGGTCGCTCACCATGTCGCATCCGCCCGTTCCGCAAGGGCCCCCGCCGCACGGCAGTTTCGGCCCGCCCGAGCGCCGGCCGCTGCCGCATCTTCCGGTCCCCGCCCCGCCGCAGCCAGTGCCCGGGCACGGATGGCCGCCGCCGGCGCCCGGAAGGAGAGGCCGCAGTCGACGCAAGGTCGCTCTGCTCGTGGGCGCAGCCGTCGTGGCCCTGACCTTGGTGGCAGGCGGCGTGATCTGGTTCGCCTCCCAGACGGAAGAGACCGCGCACAGCGTGGCCGGCGAGAAGCCCAAGAAGCCTTCGCCGACGCGCATCAGCACGGACGGCCAGAAGGTGTGGAGCGTGGCCGCGCCTGTCGCCGGGTCGGGCCTGGAGGACCGGACGGTGTCGGCGCAGGGTGCTTGGCTGACGCCGGACATCTACGCCACGGGAGCGCCTGACGCCGTGACCGGCTACAACCCGGACAGCGGCAAGGAGCAGTGGAGCATCCCTCTCAGCGGGAACATCTGCGCGGCCTCCCGCACGCAGACCCGCAACGGCTACATCGCCGTGGCGCACTCGAAGGCGAAAAAGGTCCGCAGCCGCTGCACCGAGTTCGCGCTGATCGACATTGACGAGGGCACCACCGTGTGGCGCGCGTCCATCCCCGAGGCGAAGGCGACGCTGGGGCTGCGGATGTCCGTGGCGGTGAGCGAGGACGTCGCCGCGGCGGGGTGGCCCGGCGGCTCGGCCGGATACCGGATCAGTGACGGCCAGCAGCTGTGGGACGCGCCGGCGCCGGGCTGCGACAGCGACGAGCACACCGGCGGCGCGCAGCTGATCACCCTGAGCGTGTGCGGCAGCATCCAGAAGGTGGGCCACCGTGACCCGCGGACGGGGAAGGCGACCTGGCGCTACAGCACCCGGGCCACCGACGCGTGGGTCGCTTCCGCCGAGCCCCTGATCGTGGCCCTCAACACCGGGCAGCTCTACGAGCAGTGGCATGCGAACCGCCTCGTCGCCGTCTCCGCTCAGGGGCGGGCTCAGGCCACCTGGGAGATCGGAGAGAAGTACGTCACCGGCTGCGACGACCAGAGTCCCGCGTGCGGCGCCGTCGTCACCACCAAGGACACCTTGTACCTCGCCACGGACAACTTCCACGACGTCAACAGCATCACGGCCTTCGACATCCGCACCGGCCGGACGAAGTGGACCTATACCCCCGACACAAAGCTCTCCCGCGTCGTCGCACCCATCCAGGGGGACGGAGCGGGCTTGATCGCCTACATGCTGCCGACCAGCCTGCGGGGAAGCGAAGTTCTGTACCTGGCGGCCGAGGACGGCAAACCGACCCTGCTCATGAAGACCCCCGACGGCGCCGTTGGGGGCGACGCCTCCCTGGCGTCCCCGCCGGAGAACGCGATGTTCGCCAAGGAAGCGCCCGATCCGGCCTACTTCGCCGACGGGCGGCTCTTCCTCCACTACAGCGGAAGCTTCAACTTGGACACCGGCGCGCCCATGACCATGATGCTGGGCACCCGGTGACCCCGCCGACTCACGCTTCCCCACACACCACGGAGACACTGTGAGCACCCCGGACAACTTCCTTGGCAAGGCGCTGGGCGAACTCGGCCCGTTCACCGGCCTGTACGCCCTGGACATCGTGGACGGCGTCATCGACGACTTCGCTCCGGCCGGGCGCGAGGACCTGGTCCTCCGGTTCGCTCGCCCGGCGCCGCTCCTCGTCGTGGAGGGGCTGCTCGGGATGGACGAGCGGTACGCGGCAGGCATCGGCCAGGCAGTGCCCGCCCTGCTCGGAGAATCGAGAAACTCGGAGCGTGCCGAGGAGAACCTGGTCCGCCTCATCCGCCAGCTGGTCGTCGAGAAGCAGGAGGGACCCGGCCCCGACCTCGTGTCCTGGATGCTGCACTACGCGCCCGACGGGCAGCACGCCGCGGTCGAGCGGCACATACGGCTCCTGCTGCTGCAGGTGGTCGCCGAGGCCACCAGGCGGATCGGCTGGGCCCTTCACGACCGTCTGCCCGGCCCGGGCGAGACGCGCGCCGCCGCGGACCGCCGCGGCCTGCCCGTCACCGGCCACGGTCCGGTCGGCGACCGGCAGGCGCTGGCGCGCCTGATCGCCGACTCAGCCGTCGAGCGCCTGCTGTTCCGCCTGCCGGGCATGCATCTGTCGATACCGGCCGCCGGGGTCCGGTTGGCGCCCTGGGGCGGCGTGGACTGCTGCCCGGAGTTGCTGCCGGCCGCGTTCCCGCCCGTGCGCGTGCCGTACACGGGCAACGAGGAGGTCCCCTGGCTGCCCGCCCCCATCTTCACGACAGTCCCGCCGCGAAGCCGGTGACGAAGCCTGCCCGGCGAACGCAGTGTGGCCGGTCCCTTCGCACGGGACCGGCCACCGGCGCAGCGGTGCGTCAGCGGGGTTGGACGACCATCGGCATGGAGGTGGGATGCGCCATGGACGCCGTCGACTCCTTCGGCGGCTTCGTGCCGGGCACGGGCCGCAGCTTCCAGCGCGGCAGGATCGTGGCCAGCGTGATCGTGGCCTCCATCCATGCGAACTTGTCGCCGATGCACTTCCTGTTGCCTGCCCCGAAGGGCACGACGTGGTCGCGGGGCCGCTCGGCAGCCTGTTCCGGCAGCCACCGGTCGGGGTCGAAGCGGTCCGGGTCCGGGTACAGGCCGGGATGGCGGTGCAGGGCGTACAGGCTGAGCAGGACCTCGGTCTCGGCGGGGATGTCGAAGCCGCCGATGGTGACCGGTTCCGTTGTCCGCCGCATCAGGGTGACCACGCCGTGCAGCCGGATCACCTCGTCGAGGACGCGGGTGATGCTCGGCAGCTGGGGTACGTGCTCGAAGGCGACCTGGCCTTCCCCTACCACCTTGTCGATCTCGATCAGCAGCTCCTCCTCCACGTCGGGCCGTTCGGCCAGGTGGTGCAGGGCCCAGGCGAGCGTGGAGGCCGTCGTCTCGGTGCCGGCGAAGAGCATCGTCGTCAGCTCGTCCCTCACCTCCTCGTCCGTGAGGCCGTGCCCCTTGTCGTCGCGAGCGGACAGCAGCAAAGAGAGCAGGTCGGTGCGCTTCTCGGGATCCGAGGCGCGGGTCGCGGTGATCACGTCGTCGATGACCGAGCGCATCCGCGCCGCCGCGGTGTCGAACCGCTTCCAGATGGGCCAGTTGTCGGTGAACTGCGGTGCCAGCGCCCGCCGGAGCATGTTCTTCAGGATCACCGGCAGGTCCTCGCGGACCGCCTTCACCGCGGGGCGGCCGATGTCGGCCGCGAACAGCGTGGCAGCCAGGGTCTCGATCGCGTACGTCCCCATCACCTGGTGCACGTCGATCCGCTGGCCCGCGGTCCAGGAGTCGGCGAGGGCCCCTGCCCGCCCGCTCATCACATCCGCGTAGCCCAGCAGACGCTCCTTGTAGAACATCGGCTGGATCAGGCGCCGGTTGCGGAGGTGCTGCGGCCCGTCGCTGTTGGCGAGTCCGTTGCCGACCAGTGGCCGGACCCGCTCGAACAGGCGGCCCTTCCGGAACGACTTCGCGTGCTTGACCATGATCTGGTTAACCGCGGCGGCGCTGGTGGCCACCACGATCGGCATGCTGCCGATGTCGAGTCGCAGCACCTCGCCCTCGGCATGCAGAGATCTGAGGGCGGCGAGAGGATCCCGCGCGAGCCGGGGTATGTGGCCGAGGCCGGGGATCCGGCCCTTGGCCGGGGGTATGGCCGCCAACTGAGACACGGAGCGTCCTTTCGCCGCCGGTGGTCGCCTCGCGATCCGGCGTGCTGGTCGGGAAACGTGCGGTGGTGAGGAGCCGTAAAAGATCAACTATGCGGCATAGTAATTACTGGAGTGGGAGTGTCCACAGAGCGCAAAGCAGGCGAAAGGCGCTGAGGTAAAGGCCACTTCCGCCATGGCGGTGCTTTCGGCTCGACGGCCGTGCTCTTCGATCCCATCGGGCATGCCCCCTGCGCGAGCCTCGGCACCTGCCTGGCATCAGGAGCGGCCGCGGCTTCTCGGCTGGTTGCCGGCGCATCCGCGTCGATACGCCGGGGCCGGGCCCGTGGGGAAAGCCCTTCCTGCCGCAACATCATCACGGCATATGCGCGGGACACCAGCAAGAGGAAACACCGTTTCCCATTCAACTGTCCCCGCAGTAAGGCCTGCCCATGTGAGCTGCGTGAACGGGCGATTAAGGTGGCGCGATGACTCGCGTACTGGGGGACCTTGAGGACACCGTGATGACACATCTGTGGGGAGCAAGAGCCCCGATGGCAGTCCGGGAGGTGCAGGACGTGCTCCGGGCGGAGGGCCGCGCTCTGGCCTACACGACGGTCGCGACGGTCATGGACAACCTCCACGCCAAGGGCTTGGTCGAACGCAGCCGCTCTGGTCGGGCGTTTCGGTACACCGGGGTCGGCTCCCGAGCCGAGTATGCGGCCAGTCTGATGAAGCAGGCATGGGAGCGCAGCGGCGACGCCACAGCCTGCTTCGTCGCTCTGCTCTCGGCCATGACGCAGCAGCAGAGGGCCGTGGTGGAGAACGCCCTTCACATCGTGCGGTCGACGCCGCAGGGCACGCCAGGCGCGCAGGAGACGGGAGGTGCAGCGCAGTGACACAGGCAGCTGAGCGGGCGGCCGGAGCCGTCGCCTCCCGGACACGCGACGCGATCGTGGCCGAGTTCCTCGAAGGCCTGCGCCGGTCCCAAGGTCTGACGAAGAAGACACTGGCGGACCGCATCGGAATCACCGCGCGGTCGTACCGCAACTGGCTGGCGAGAGCCGCCCGCCTGCAGTCCGGGGAAGTCGACCGGCTCGTCGTCGCGCTGGAGATGAGCGCGGAGAACCGCGTCAATCTGTACCGGATGACGGGCCAGGTTCCGCCGGCCCCAGCCGTCAGCGAGCTGCGGCGGACGCCTGAGATGACTCTCTATCAGGACATGATCAACGCCCTGGGGCACCCGTCCGTCGTCTACAGCTACTGCTGGGACGTCGTGATCGTCAACAAGGCCTACAGAGAGGTCTTCGGAGGGGTGCGCGGCCACGCCACGGCCCACCCCCTGCGCAATACGCAGCGGTTCATCTTCTTCCATCCGGACTCGCCCACGCTCCTGGGCGGCGGGGACGTCCATGCCTTCCGAGAGCACTGGCTCATGCCTGCCCTGGCGCACTTCTCCGCCACCTTGCAGCAGTGCCCGGAGGACCCGCGGCTCCAAGCGATCGAGGAGGAGATCAACCGGCGCCCTGCCATACGGCGGGCCTACCGGCGGACGCCGGAGTGGATCGCGGAGAACGGCGACATCGCGATCAGCCCGTCCGCTCGCCTCTTCTGGGATCCTCGGGCGGGAAAGCTGGTCGACGCCCACATCATCACCGAAGCCCACCAGGGCTATCAGGCCACCACCCTCCAGCGAGCGACCTTCATCCTCCACGAGCGCTCACCGAAGACCGAGGCCGCAGCCTTCGAACAGGGAGTCCTGTTCGGATCCGACGCCGCCGGGCACGCCGGGTTGGGCGCCGCCCTCAAGCCGGACGGCAGCAGCCCGCTCAACTAGGTCCGGACAGACGGTCCTTGCTCCCCATGGACGCCTGTCGCCTGTGTCAGACCGAGGGATATGCTGCCTCCGGCTCACGATCTTGGTCCATGCGCGAGCAGAGCCCGCGGCCGCTGACCGAGGCCAAGCACAGACGACCCTGAGCAGCCCCGGCCGCCCGTCGTGACGGGGCCGCTGTCCACTACCGGAGGCTCCGTGACTCCCCAACCGCCCATATCCGGCGAGGGCCTCGTGCCACCGCCCGGATGCCCCGCACACGGCATGAGCACCGCTGGGCTCCGGCGACTGCCCGAAGCCGCCCACCCGGCCAAGCTGTACGAGGAGTTGCGCGCCCAGTACGGGCCGGTCGCCCCCGTCCTGCTGCACGGGGACATACCGGCGTGGATCGTGCTCGGCTATCGCGAGAACCTGGACGTGATGCGCACGCCGAGCAAGTTCTCCCGGGACTCGCGCCGCTGGAACGCCTTCCGGGAGAACCGGGTGCCGGCCGATTCCCCGCTGATTCCCCTGCTCGGCTGGCAGCCCTTGTGCGTCTTCGCCGACGGAGAGGAGCATGCGCGCCTGCGCGGCGCCGTCGTCGACGGCCTGGCCCAGTTCAACCGCCGCGGCATGCGCCGCTATGTCACGCACTACACCCGTGAACTCGTCAGCGGCTTCGCCGCCTCCGGCACCGCCGACCTGGTCCACGACTACGCCGAACCCCTCCCCATGCTGGTCGCCAGCCGACTCCTCGGCATGGCCCCCGACGAAGGCCCCGCCCTCGTGGAGCCGACCCTCGACCTCATGCGCGGCAGCGAGACGGCCGCAGCCAGCAATGCGACCGTGACCGAAGTCCTCCAGGACCTCGTGGCGCTCAAGAAGACCAGGCCGGGCAACGATCTGGCCTCGCACCTCATCTCCCACGAGTCCGGCCTCACGAACACCGAGATCGTCGAGCACCTGCGCCTGACGCTCGTCGCAGCCCACCAGGGCACCGTCAACCTGATCGCCAACACGCTGCGCCTGATCCTCACCGACCGCCGCTTCCGCGGCAGCCTCTCCGGCGGCCGGATGACCCTGCCGGACGCACTCGAACAAGTCATGTGGGACAGCCCGTCGATCGGCGTCGTGCCGGGGCGATGGGCCACCGGCGACACCGAACTCGGCGGCCAGCTCATCAAGGAAGGCGATCTGCTCCTCCTGGGCATCTCCGCCGCCAACGTCGACCCCGAGCAGCGGCCCGACCTCAGCCTGCCGATGCACGGCAACCGGTCCCACCTGGCGCTCAGCAGCGGCCCCCACGAGTGCCCCGGCGGCGACATCGGCCGCGCCATCGCGGACACCGGCATCGACGAGCTCACGGCCCTGCTGCCCGATCTGACCCTTGCAGTGCCCGAGAGCGAGATCGGCATCAAGGCCGACTGGCTGACCAGCCGCCCGGCCTCTCTCCCCGTCACCTTCAGCCGGCCGCGCTCCATCGCCGGATCCCCACTGGCGCAGCCTGCCCCGGCCGCGACCGCCCAGCCGCTTCCCCAGGCGGTCCAGTCGACTGCACCGCAGCCGGCGCACGCCCCAGCGGAACCTGGGCCGTGGTGGCGGACCCTGCTGCGACGCTGAGTCTTCTGTCTGCCCCCAAGCTCGCTGCTGTCGCCCACACCTCAGGAGGAAGAGATGACCCTCGCTGTTAGCCTCGCCATCGGCCTTGCCGTCGCCGCGGCCGCCGTGGCACTCGTCCAGAAGGTAGTCGTGCCGTACGTCGTGCTGCGGCTGCTGACGTCGCACGGCCGCCGCACGCGTTGACTTGATGCCGAGGGCCGCCGGATTCACCCGGCGGCCCTCACCCGTACATCGAGGACACATCAAACCGATCCGCGTCTTCCGGAACGTCGACCAGAGTCGGGGAGCAGGTCCACTCCGGCCGACGCAGGGGTCGAGGGGCGTGGTAGCACACGCCCTCAAAGCGCCCAGCGTTGGGTTGGGTTCGCGGTCGGGCACCTCGTGTACGACGACGCGCCCGAAGCGCAGAGGGAGGAGCCGACGACGAGGAGCTGATGGCCGCGCCAGGCGGGGTGTGATCGTCTGCGGGCGAGGTGACTGGAAGGCTGGGACCGGTGTCGTAGGTCCCGGCCTTCGGCTGTGGCCGGCCGATACCGACGGGAGTGTTGTTCTCACACGGGCAACTCACACCGAAACTCCTCTCTAATGAGTGATTTTCACGAAAATCCGTGTGACTTTTGCCTCTGATTGCGTGGAAGCTTCTATTGTGGTGAGTTGATAGGCCTGGGAGGATGAGTGAGTCTGTCAGCGCACGAAGAGGCCGCGATGAACGCGACCGAGGCACGCAACGCCCTCTACGCCCTGGTGAAGCGCGCCGAGGAAGAAGGGCGTACGACCCTGATCTGCAAGGGGCAGAAGCGGCAGGATCGCGTTCTACTGGCGCCGCTCGATGTGCTTCCTGCAGCACGGAAGACCGAGGTGCTTCCGTCCCATGTGCTGAGTGCCGCACAGAAGGACTTCGGTGACCTGATCACGCGCGCTGCTCAGGGCCAGCCGCAGGTGCTCCTGCGGAACACCACACCGGTCGCGGTGCTGCTGCCCGCCGACGCCGTCTTCGCTACCCACTCATCCGATCCGGCCGCGGCCACGGGCGCAGCGCCCGCAGGAGGTGCGGTGAACAGCCCACGCAATCCGGACCAAGGCAGCGTGCCGCGCAGGCTCGCCACGCTGGGCGACGCCATCGGCGCCGTACTCACCTCCGGCCAGGCCACCGGCCCCCTGTTCGGGCTGTCCGGACTGGACGCGGCGACGGGTGGTGTGCCGTCCGGCCGGCTGACGCTGGTGGCGGCCGCCCCGAACGTGGGTGGGAGCCTGTTGGGTCTGTCCGCCGCACGGCAGACCGCGCTCGTTGACGGCCACAAGGTCCTGTACGCGGCGTCGGGCCCGAACCGGGCCGACATCATGCGCCGGATCCTCGCCGCGGAGACCGGCGGCGACTACCCGCGCCTGAAGCAGGGCCGCCTCACCGCGCACGAGCAGCAGGTCGCCCAGCAGCTGGTCCAGGCACCCCTGCTGATCGACGACGGCAGTGACCTGACCGCCGAGGCCATCGCGGAGACCGCCCCGCACGTCCAGGACCTGTCCCTCGTGGTCGTGGACCGGCTTCAGGCCTCTCCCAGCGCCCGTCTCCCGCTGTCCGGCAACCGTCTGCCGGACGCCTCCCAGGTGCTGGCCTCCCTCGCCCGCACGCTGCACATCCCGGTCCTGGCCATCATCGACAGCGATGACCCCGCGCTCCTCGGTCTTCTCGACGCCGACGTCCTGGTCACGCTCGCACCGGCGAAGGACCCCTCCAAGGTCCAGGTGACGGTCGCGGAGCGCGACTTCGGCGCGATCGGCTCGGCGTACCTGCGGCCCGACCTGCTGCATGCCCGCTTCCTCGACGCTGGAGCGGCCCCTGCCGGCCGTGCGGGTGTCGAAGGATCCGCCCGGAGCCTGGGCAGTGCAGTGGAGCAGGATCTCGCCCAAGCAGCGCTTCCCTACACGTCCGGTGCCCAGCAGGGTCTGCCGGCCTTCGTCACCCACATGTTGGCGGGACTGCGCACCGCACTGGCCAACGGCGACCCCGAAGCCCTTACGGAACTCGGGCCTTCCCTCGCTGAGACGGCCGCGGCGCCGCCACAGCTGCCGGACACCGCCGAGGGACGCCGACTCGCCGCCGCGCTGCAGGCGTACGGCACCGCCGCGTTCGCGGAGACCACCGGGCAGCCCGCCGCTGCCGCTGTTCAGCCCACCGCTGACAGCGGGCAAGTTCCCCACATCGACGAAGAAGACGACGGGGACGGTCTGGTCCCGGGGGATGAGGAGGACGAGCCCGAGGGAGCGGTCTTCCCCGCCCTGAGGATCCTCAAGGATGCGGTCGCCCGCTCGAAGATGCACCCGATCCCGGTCATCCGCACTGAGGAACGCGACAGCGGACCGTGGTCTCTGATCAGCGAGGACATGGACGGCGAGCCTCGCTGGGTCCACCCCGACGTCACCCTCACACGCGTCCCCCACATCAAGGCGAACGGCAAGCGCGTCCGGCGCGACCAGCTCGACGTGCCCGACTCCTTCGGCCAGGGCGTGCTGTGCCTGATCGACCGTAACGGCAGCTATCCGTCCGCCTGTTCAGCCGTCCCCCTCGCCCCGAACAAGCTCCTGCACACCGGCCCCCTGGACACTTTCGACAAGACGCAGGCCGGCATCTACCTCATCGACATCCCGGAGTGGAACCGCACCGACATGCCGCACCCCCTGGGGCGGATCATCGAGCGGCCCGACGAGCAGGGCCGCGTGTGGGTCACCACCCCGCACATCAAGCAGCTCGAGAAACTCGTCCGCGAAGGCCACCTTGCCGCCGCACCGACCATCCACGACTCCTGGACCGGGAAGGCCAACGAGTCGCTCTTCAAGCCCTTCTACGAGGCCACTCGGAAGGCACGGACTGAGCTCGTCCAGATCGGCGGTGACCCCTACAAGGCGTACAAGACCCGGCTATCCATTGCGTTGCGCCTCCTGTGGCCCAAGCGCCCGGAGCAGCGGTCCCCGTTCTGGCGGCCCGACTGGCGCATGAGCATGGTCGCAGAAGCATCCGTCCGTCACTGGTCGGTGGCCTTCAGGGCCGTCCAGGACGGGCACAAGCTCGTCGCCCTGCGTAACGTCGACGCGGCCGTCTTCTGGACGCCTCCCAGCACGCCGCCCGCCACGTACCGGATCGGAACCGGCTTCGGTGAAGTGAAGGCCAAGTTCATCCAGCCCGGCGAGATGATCCCGGAAGGTGACGACTGATGGCCGGGCCCACAGGCCACGGCGGCTCCCTAGGTGCCGCCGTCAACGACCTCCTGCGCTCTCAGGTCACGCCTCGCCACCGGCTGTCGTCGTATACCGCCAAGCACTGGCATTCTCAGCTCAGCCAGCTCACCGCAACCCACCGCGGTCACCAGGCCCTGGAGGACGTCGGCCTCCATGTGACCACCAAGACCCTGATCAACTGGCTGTCCGACCCCGAGTACAACATCCGCCGCGGCTACCGCGACCTCATCCACACCGCCTACGAGAACGCTGCCATCGTCCCGGCCGGCCCGATCCCCGAGCACTTCAAGGACGGGCAGTTCGAGATCAGCGGCATCGTCAAGACGGGCGATGACGAACGTGAGCGCGGCAACCGCCGGGCGGCACCTCTGCGTATCGACGGCAGCAGGGGCGACTGGAGCGAGATCGAGGAACTCTGGTTGGCCGGCGAGCTGGCCGACGACGAGTTCGAGGATCACTTCATCGATGACGTCATCGTGGCGGACATCGGCGAAGGCACCGACGGGTGGGAGTTTCCCGGCGCCTCGTACTCCGTCGAACTCAGGTAACAGCTAAGCACCCAGGGACTCTATGCCGCCGATCGGGATCAGCCGATCGCCGGGGCCGGGATGCGGCGCATCACCACCGCGCCAGCCCCCGACACAGGCAACCGGATCACGCTGCTGTACCGCGTCCACCGCCCGAGAGCGGACAGTAACCCGCCGGCAGCGTCTGTGACGCGTTCGGACGTTCCCACCTGACGCTCGAGACGATGGAGATGGTGCTGAAGGACGGAACCGTCCGCACGGTGCGGCTCAGCCCGCGGGATCCGCACGAGTGCTTCTTCTGCGACGCCCCGCCCACCCATGCCTACACCGGCCGGGCGGTGGTGATGAACCTCAAGGACACCGTCTACGGCTGTGCCCTGGGAAACCCGGACCTCCGCGCCGAGGTGTTCGCCGCCGGCGACTGGCCGGCCTGCCACACCTGCCGCACCTTTATCGACGCCGGTCAGTGGGACCTCCTCGCCCGGCATGCCGGTCTGCGCCGCCTGCCGACGGAATGGGTGCGATCCGAGCAGCGCTGACGCTACCGGCCCGTGCGCCGCGGTAGCCGTCTGCGCCGACGCAGCAGCTGTCGAAGGCGTCGGTAGACGTCGGGGAAGGGTTTCCTCGGCCGGGACCGCCTGCGGGCCGGCTATCCACGGCGGTAGCCCGTTCCGCTCGCCAGCCGCGGGCGGGCAGACGTCGGTCAGGCGGGCGCGGGTGGCGCGCAGCAGCCGTTCAGGTGGTAGGGGATGTGGTGCCAGTGCAGGCGGGTGCCGCGGCGTCGCGCCGCGTTGCGGCCGGATATGAGGGCGCCGAGGCCCGCGCAGTCGCAGAAGGCGATCCTGGAGAGGTCGACCACCGCCTCCTCGTACACCGTGACCGCGGCAATCAGAGCCCGGCGCACGTCGGGAACGGTCAGGATGTCCAGTTCCCCGGCCACCGTCACCAAGGCATGCCGGCTCCCGGTGTCGGCGACGACGGTGGTGGTGATCTCCATGCGCCCCGCCCTTCCCCGCATCGGCGTGCCAGGCCCCGCTGGAAGCGACGTGTGACCGGGGCCCGGCCGTTGCCGCAGGACCGCTCATCGACTACGGCATATAACCAGCGAAACCCGAACAGACAGGCTCTGTCCAGAACAGAGATCCGGGCCAGGCTCCCGGAAGCTACTGCCCCTCGGCCCGGGCCAGCTCCCATTAGGGGCAGCGGGTGTAGGTGTGGAGCTGGTCGACCACGGTGAAGCCAGCCGCTTCATGAAGCTGGAGGACGGCCTCACGGTGAGGACTGTCGCCGGGGGCGTCCAGGCAGGTGGTGACGTGGTGGATGCCGCGGTCGGCGAGGTTGGTCAGGCACTGTTCGAGCAGGATGTGCCCCAGGTGCCGGCGCTGCGGCGCAAGGGTGATCCATTCCAGCACCGTGGTGCCGTCGACGGGGCCGCTGATGCGGGCCTCGCCGATCATGGTGCCGTCCCGCTCCCGCAGATACAGCTGCCAGCCCGATGCCTCGGGACACGGGGTGAGGTCGGTGATCGCGTACAGGCGGCGGCTGAGAGTGTCAAGGCGGTGGTGGAGATAGCGCGAATGGTCGGTGCCGGAGAACCCGCACACCTCCAGCGCCCGCCTTGTACCGGGACGGTTGCGCACCGCAAGCCCGGCAGGCGCCAGCACGGTGGGCTCCGTGTAGGCGTGTACCGTCCGCCGCCCCAGCTGCGCGAGCATGTGCCGGATCAGCGTCTCGGCGAGGTGCTGCTCGTCCTCCCGGCAGTGAAGCCACCGCAAGAGCCCTGGGCCGTCCCCGGCGGGGACGGCCCAGGCGACCGCGCCCAGCACCTCACCGGTCGCGGAGACCAGCACCTCGCACCGCAGCCCCTGGCGTTCCAAGGCCTGGTCGAGCACGGCCGGGGTGACGACCGGATGCCCCGGCAGCAGATCGGCATGGACCAGCCCCAGCACCGCCGCGCAGTCCTCACCCCTGAACGGGCGCACCCCCACATCCGTTCCCGTACCGACTTCCGTGACCACCGCGTGCGTCCGTCCTCTCTGACGTGCCTCTGCCACATCCTCCCCCACCCGCCGAGGAGAGGACCGTTACGCCACGCACGAAACCACCCGAACTCCTCCTGTTTCTGCCTTGCTTGCAGTGACCAACGAGGACCTGCGGGTCGAGAACGGCCAACTCCGCCGGGACCTCGCACACAAGCCCTCGGCCAGCTGAGAGACCTGCGGCGCGGAGTCCCGGCCCACTGATCGCGGACACCGGCACACGGTGAGGTCTGGGCAGCGGCCAGCAAGTTCCGAATTTCGATGACGCTGGTGCCGGTGCGCTCGGCGATACGAGCGGCCGGCTCCCCGGCCCGGTACGCGGTGACGATCGCCGCGGTCAGCTTCCGGCGGGCCGTATGAACTGCCTCTTGCGCCCCGCGCAGTGCCGCAGCCGCCTCTCCAGTGCGTCGTCCTCGCTCGCCATAGCAGTCATCGTGCCAGCGGCCCCAGGACCGGTACGGTGGGATCGTTCCAGCACGAGGCAAGGCGTGGTGGCATGGCGGGCGAGACGCTGGTGACGGTGGTGGGCAACCTGACCGCCGATCCGAAACTGCGGCACACCGCCTCCGGCATCCCGGTGGCGGGTTTCACCGTCGCGTCCACTCCCCGCGTGTTCGACCGTGACCGCAGCGAATTCGTCGACGGCGAACCGCTGTTCCTGCGCTGTTCGCTCTGGAGACAAGCCGGCACAATCGCTCACCCGCGGCATGAGGGTCATCGTCACCGGACGCCTGCGGCAGCGCACCTTAGACGACAAATGCCGTCCCAGCGCGGGCCCGCCCCGACGGCCAGCCCGGTATCCGATTCCGCTTCCACGCACTCGTCCCCGACACCGACGGCCGCCGATCCACACCCGTTCTGACCAGGAGCAGGGTCAGCCCAGAACGCGTGACACGGATCATCCAGAACGGCCAGTGCCTCGTCCAGTGACGAGACCGTCGGCAGATGATTCGCACGGACGCCAACGGCCGTTGCAGTCCGCCCCGTCCACCCGCCACCCCTCATCAGCACGCCGCAGTCGAGCAACCCGACGTGAGACCCACTCCGACACCGTCCCATGGCGCACGCTCTTCCGTGATCACAGCGGCGCCGCCCCGGCACCATGCACCCCACTGCGACTTCCGCCTTCGCGGTGCACGGGGATGCGCTGCTCGGCCCACTTCCTCAGCCGGGCCTGGTCCATGTCGGAGATCTTCACCTCTCCCACCGTGCAGACGGCACGTCCGAAGAAATACCAGACCGAGCACGGCGACGACCCCCAAGGCCGAGCAGCTCTCCGCCTACCTTGCAACAAGGCATGCATGGCCGCGGCGGAGAGCACGTCAGCCCGGCCAACCTGCGCCGCTACCTCTTGCCGTTCCGCGTCTACCAGCTCTGGGCCGAGCAGCGGGCGTGCAGCGACGTTCCATCGCCGGAGGTCATTGCGCAGGAGTGCGCAGCCCGTGGGATCACCGCGCAGCACAACAAGCCGCTCACCACGTACTACATCGCCGAGCAGGCTGTCGACTTCGAGCGGCGCTGGAAGACGTTGACCCGCCACCAAGCGCAGTCACAGCAGTGAGGAACCGAGACCTGGTCGGCACTGCGCAATAGAACCGCAGGTCACCCCTGCGCTGCGCAGCCGCAATGCCTGTTGCGCAGACCCAGTGCGCACCTCGAGAGAGCGGGCTCCTTCGCCGAGCCGGGAGGACCCCATGAGAGCCCTGCGCATCGCCCCCGACACCGCCGTCACGGAACTCGACCCGCCCGAGACAGGTGCGCACGCCGCGATCCGGGATCACGTCGGAACGACTGGTGCGGTTGATCAAGGTGTGTATCACCGACGGGCACTCCTGCACATACACGGAGACGGACGGGTGATCGGCTCGCGCAGAACATCACGGCATGGGCCCTGGCGAGCGCATGGCGTGGAATGGCCCTGTACCCGTTCCACGGGCCGGTCATGTCACACGACGTGCTAGGACGGGGAGGTGGCTGCGCTGGACGACGGCCTGGCCCGGCACGCACACACGGTTGCGCAGACCGTACGGGAGACACTGGGGGAGTGGCGCACTCGGCCGCCCGCGTCCAACGAGGCGGCGCTGAGTGAACTGCTCGCCTACGCTGCGCGGGACGTCGCCCGCAACCGGTAGCCGGCCCTGCGTGCCAACCCTCCCTACATCGCTCTGCGCACCGCCGTGCCCGAGCCGTTGAGGAGTTCGTTGATGAGCTGCTCGGTCTCCGTCTCCAACGAGCAGTCCAGCGCCCGGTTGACCTGCTGGACGCGGGTGATGGCGGTGTGCAGGCCCTGCCGGTTCCCGGCCGCATGCTCGATCCGAAGCCAGTCCCGATACAACAGCTCCGCCGTGTCGTCGACGTCGAGCCCGGTCGCGACAGCCTGGCGAGCTGTGCTGAGGTCGTGGTGCTGGCCGGCTGGTGTGCGGTAGGTCGCCACGGTGTGTGCCACGTCGATGATGCGGGTGATCATCTCCTGCTGGTGGGGTTCAGCCCAGGGCAGGGGCTTGCCCCCGAACGGCCGGCCGCGCACCAGAGCAAGCGCCTTCTCCAGCTCGGGCAGGCCGGAGGGACCCAGCGGCAGAGCTCGTTCGACAAATTGCAGGAAGCGGGTCCAGTCGCAGCGCACACTGGTCGAGAGCCGGTACGGGTCGCCGCCGGACTTGCGGCGAGGCACGTAGAGGCGGCCGGCGGGATCACCGCCCAGGGACGAGCGCAGGCCCTGCATCCGCGCGTTGAGGGTGCTCGTCGACCAGGGGCTGACGGGATCCATGTCGGAGCACAGGGCGTCTGCGCTCCGCCCGGGCCGGAAGAACAACAAGGCAGCGAGCTGCGCCATCCGCGGGCCGTGACCGGTGTTCTCCACGCCATCCACTTCGACCGGCCCCAGGACGCGGATCTCTGGGGCATGCAGGTCATGTGTCTCGCACTCCTCTGGGCCGTCCTCGGCGGGATGCTCTGGGCCAGCGTCCCGGGCGGGCGTTTCTGCGGCTGTGGCCACCGGTGCGCCGGTGGCCGGCTCGTGTTCCTTGTCGGCCTCGGCAGGCGGCGGCAGGGTGGCGGGCGGGAGCCGCAGTCCGGACGGGTCGGTGGTGGCGGCGAGAAGGGCCGGGAAGACCTCGCCGCTCACGTCTGCTGCCGTCGATGAGGTGATTGTGCCGCCGTCGGGCGCGGGACCAGCGGAATCCTCGGCCTCGGGCTGCTGCACCATGTCGGGTTCGTCCGGCACGTCCTGCCACGGGCCCTCGGCCGGATGCGCCGGCTGCGCGGCCACCTTCAAGGCTGTGGTGATCTGAAGGTAGGAGGCGTGCTCCAGGCGCTGCACCGTAACGTCGGTTCCGGCGGATTCGAGAGGCTGTGGGTCGCTGACCGAGGCGTTGAGGATCTCTGCCTCCGGGAAGTGCGTTGCCGTTGTGCTCGCTGGGGCGACGAGGGTGACGGGAGCCGTCCCAGCCTTGTCGATCACATCGGCGAACTCCCAGGCAGTATCCGGGTCCAGCGATGTCGCGAACAGCAGCAGGTAAGGCTGATGGCTGGTGTCGGGCATCTGGTGAGCCTCCAGGAGCCGTTCGCTCAGAGCGCGCAGTGCGTGTGTGCCCTGCCTCATGTGCGCGATCCGCGCGGTGGGCAGAAGCTGTGGCAGGTCCGCGCCGAACCCCACGGTTACGACTTCGACTTCGCTTGCCCACGGGCTCATCCCGAGCTCCAGGGCGAGTGACGTGCACACCTCTGTCATGTGGACCGGGTCGCCGTCCAGCAGAAGGGCGGGCACTCGGGCGAGGTTGAGCAGCAGCAGGTCGCCGCCCACGGTGCGGCCGACTGTAACCAGCCCCGGATACGGGGCCGATACGTCGAGTGCCGCTTCGTCGTCCAGGAGAGGGGCATCGGCGGGCATGACCCACCAACCTCCCGTCCCGGAGACGAAGGGAGCCTGCGGCTCCTGGGTCAGGTCCTCCGGCAGCACCTCCACCGTGCGGGCGCCGATCCGCGCGGCCCGGACAGGCGGCAGGCCCGTGACGTTCTCCTGCCGGGCCATGTGGGCCATGGTCCGCAGGGCCACGTCCAGGCGAGCGGCGCCGCCCGGCTCGGCGGTCGCCGGCAACTGGGCCTCCGCCGGGGAGGTCTCCGCCGCTATGGCGATCGTCTCGCCTGGCTTTCGGCGGCGGCGCTGCAGCATCCGGCGCACGGCGAGCGCGCCGGTGATGGCAGCGGCCAGCAGTGCACCGGCGCCCAAGACCGTGCGCAGGGTCAGCGGATCGTCGGACGGGGAGGACGCCGGCGTCGGGGGCACCGTGACGGCGGGGGAGGAGGCAGCGGAAGCGGACGGCTCAGCAGAGGCGGCAGAGGATGAGGCGCTCCCGCTGGGCTGCGGCGTCGCGGGGGCCGTTGCAGCAGGGGAGTCTTGCCGCTGCCCGGGCTGCCCAGGCTGCTCGGCGGGACGGCTGCTCGATGCACAGGGGGCCGACGACGCCTGCTCATCCTCCGTGCCGGCGCCTGGCTTCTCTTCGCCCTCCGGGTTCTGGGTGGCCGGGGGAGTGGTCTCCTGACTGTCCGCCTCGCCGCCCGGATCCTCGTCCGGCGGCGGAACAGGCTGGTCAGGCTGCGCGCCTGGCACGGTGACCTGCTGCCCGGCGTACACCACATCCGGGTCCGTGATCGCGGGGAGGCCGTCCGGCTGCGGCTTGCCCCGGCTGGCCTCGAACAGGCGCGGCCACTCATCGCCGCTGCCCAGCTCCTCTTCCGCGATCTTCGATAGGTAGTCGCCCGAGTGGACGGTGACAACGTGCTCGCCCTGGTCAGGAGCAGCGAGGCCGTCGCCCAGCTGGGCACGGACGTCTCCTGCCGAGGCGACGGCGTCCGGCATCTCCATCAGCCAGCCCGGCTGCAGAAAGCTGTTCGACCTGAAGACCTGGCCGTCGACCATGGTGCGGCCCTCGTTGAGCGCAGCAATCTCACGCCACCGCTCACCGTCACCCAACTCCCTCTCCGCGATGCTCCACAGGCTCTCCGCAGGCCGCGTCTCCCGCACCGTGTACCGGGCCTTGGTCGTGCTCGTCGCGGCCCCCGCGGCCTTATCGGCTTCGGCCTGCAGGGCTGAGGCCGGGCCGGGCACGTGGGCCGCAACAGTCGCCGGCGTAGCCGTGGCTTCCGAAGCCAGCGCCGAACTCGTCGGCAGCAGAACCAAGATGCTGCCGATCAGAACGGCCGCGGCCCGCTGAGAGACACCCAGACCGTGCGGAGCATGCCAAGTCCGGCCACGCAGCTGTGCGATCAACTCGCGCACGGCGCAAAAGGTGAACTGGGCCCACCCGATCCAGCCCACCGCGACGAGCAGAACAAGAAACGCCGCCCCGGTGTCCTGCCGGTCCAGCAGATGCATGAGGTCGTCTTGGGCGGAAGCCCAGATGACAGGAGTGATCCAGGTCAACAGCAGCGGCAGCCCGCCTACCGTGGCCGCCAGGACGAGAAGACTCAAGGCCGCCTTGAAAACCCTGCCCAGAGTGCGGCCCGCCGCTGCGGTGGAGGAGTGGATGGTGCGCATCAGTTTCCTTCGGGAGCAGCGACGCCGTGCAGGAGGGTTGCCTTGCCATGGCCGGTCACCGACAACGAGCCGATCCCGACCACTGACAGGAACTTCGTGTCGTACGAGCCGACGACGGTCACCGTGAGCGTCTTGCCGTCGCCGGACACGATGACCGTGCCGGTGGCGCCGGCGGAGCGCAGGTACGCCTGCGCGGCTGCTGCCGCGTCCTGTGGATCCACGACGATCGCGTTGCCGCTGATGGCCTCGGCAGGGTCGATTGCCTGCCCGCCTGCCCGAGCGGCCTCGCCGGCGATGTAGTCGGCGCGCTCGGTGGCGCGCATCTTGCTGCCGCCGTCGACGGCGACGCCGATGATGCCGATCAGCGCGATCACACAAACAGCGACGAACACGGTGACGCCACCCCGATCGTCCCCCCGTGCGAGAAGCACCCGACGCAAGATCATCAGTCACCCCGCTGTCTGTACTGATCCACCACCGAGGTGGCTGTCGACGTGAGTGTCCTGGCCCCCGGCACGCCCGGCAGCAGCAACTCCGACAGATTGACCGTGCAGGTGACGGTCACGGTGACCGTCCCGACCTGACCCACCGGCACGCTGAGACCCCCAGTGTTGACACCGACACTGGTCGACGCGCACTTGATGCCCTGATCGCTCAGAGACTTGGCGGCCGCCGAGTTCGCGGCGCCCTGGGCCGCCGCCGCTGTGCGGTGGATGGACGCCTCTCTGGCCGCATCCTCGGCAGCAGCGTCGATCTTCGACCCGGACATGACGATGCGCCCGCCGGCGATAGCCAGACAGATGAACATGATCAGCGCCGGGAGGATGATGGCAGCCTCGATCGCGGCGCTGCCCTCATCGCCGCGCATTCTGCGAGCCCACCGGGCGATGTATCGCACGTGGTTCACCCTCCTGGACCGTCCAGCGCTCCACCGGGCCGGACGCCGACTGGCTGACCTGCAGGCCCGACAGGCCTGGGATCATCGATAAGGCCGTGCCGGAGACTTGCACCCGCACGCGCTGCCCATCGCTGTTCACCGAGACGCGGTAGCCGCTCAGGCTGTCACCCGCTGTGCGGCCCAGCACGTTCCGTGCCCGGGCCGCACCGTCGTCGGGGCCGGACTCGTAGGCACGGGCTGCGGTGACGCCCTCGCGAGCAGCGGTCAGGGCGATCTGGCGGGCGTAGTACCACATGGATGCCTGGATGACGGCCACGCTGGCGAGCAGCACGAACGGGAAGATGATCGCCATCTGGATAGACGTGTCACCGCGGTCGTCGCTCCATCGTCGGCCCTGCCACCAGCTCCTCAACCGATCCGGACAGGTCATCACAGCCCGGAGAGCATGGTGTTGTACTTGACGATCACGACCGTGATGGTTCCGGCGATCAGTACGGCGCCGGTGACGGCCGCCACCCAGATGATGACCGTGGTCGTGCTGACGTCGCCGCGGTCCGGCCGCCGGCTGGCCTCGTCCAGGCTCTCCTGCAGGCGCGTGCTCAGCCAGTGCACAGCTCGGTAGGTGCGGGCTGCGGTGTGCTTCATGATCTGTGCTCCTCACAAGCGTCCAGCAAGTCGGGATGGTCTTAGACGGTGAGCATGCGGATCACCGCGGGGAATGCCATCAGCAACATCACCAGCACGGCGAGCAAGGCGCCCGGCGCGGTCATCTTCTCGCTGGCGGCGTTCGCCTCTGCGGCCTGATCGGCCAACAACTCGGGGTTGAGCGCGGCGGTTCGCGCCCGCAGCGCCTTGTAGACGGCGGCGCCGTCGGTGGCCGAACCCCGCATGATGTCGGCGACGTCATCCAGGACGGGCAGCTCGTATTCGGCGGCGAGCTCTTTCAATGCCTGAAACGGCGGAATCTTCTCCAACCGTGCCCGGCGCAGCGCTCCCTGCAGATAGACGAAGGGCCAGCCCCGGCCGACCTCGGCGGCCTTCTCCAGCGCCTCCGCAGGCCCGGCGTCAGCGGCCCGCTTGAGTGCCACAAGGTCCAGGTAGGCGGATAGGGCGTGCGCGAACTCCTCCCGCGCCCGCTTGGCTTGGTCCCTCACCGCGAGATCCGGCGTGATGAACAGCAGCCCCGCGACGAGGAGACCGACGCCAGCGGGCACGTAAAACGGCAGAGCAACGCCGGCGATAATCCACGGGACTGTCGCGATCACCGGGCAGAGTAGGCCCAGGCCGGCGAGCGCGGTCTTCTTCAGCATGAACTGGCCCGGCGCCTGACCGAGCAAGGCCAGATTCGTGGTGGGAAGCCGCACGCCAGGCAGGCGCTCGAGGCGTGCCACCAGCCACCGGCCCCACCGCTCCTCACGAGCCAGTTCAGGCCCGGGCATAGCCAAATGGGCAGGAGCGCTGCGAGCGAGCGCCGCGCCCAAGGCCGGCTGGGGGCGGAGCAGCTCACGCACCAACAGCGCGAGGCCGGCGCCGACCGTGCCGCCCGTAGCTACGATGGGAAGCAAGTTCATGAAGTGACTCCCTCCGGCTCACGGCCTGGTACGGGCAGGTCAGGCTCCGGCGTAGACGCGTGCAGCCGGACCGTGCTGGATGGGTCGGGAATGAGGAAACGAGGGATGCGACGGAAGGAACCCAGCTGCCGCATCAGGGCGAGCACCCCGATGAACCCGGCTGTCAGGAAGGCGAGAACCAGCTGGCCGAGCAGTGTGGAGTACGGCTTCGTGTACGACGGCACGAAGAACCCGGCCACCACGACGCCCACGGTGATGCCGGTCATCCACCGCACTGTCGTCCGCGGCTTCGCCCGGTCCGCCTCGATGGAGCGCTTGCGGGCGACCTCGTCGCGGACCGTGCCCGACAAGTCCTCCAGCGCCTGCGCCAGGCCTGGGCCGCGGTCGTTGACTGACAGAATCAGCGCGGCGACCACCTTGTCCGCGGTGATGTCGTTCAACTCGTCGGCGAACGCGCGGAGCGCCGCCTCAGGCCGCCAGCCCAGGCGCAGCCGGTCGGAGAGGTTGGTGATCTGTGGGGCGAGTTCATCCGGCGCACCCTGACGGCTGGTGACCATCGCCTGCTCCAGGCCCATGCCCAGCCGGAGCAAGCCGGCCAGGCGCTGAGTCCACTCGCTGAGGGCCTCCAGCTGGCCGATGTGTGCCTGGGCGAGCTGCGACGGTGCAATCAGCCAGGGCACGCCGAGGACGGCCGCGCCCAGGAGCGCCCCACCCACGAAGTTCCCCGAGATCAGCCACACGAACACGAAGATGACGACCGCCGCGGCCTGCAGAGTGCGCTGACGTAGCCGGGCGTCCTCGCTTCGCTCGTTCGCGCGCAGGGCCTGCCACCTCTGCCGCAACGGCGCCCGGCGCGGCGCCGTGGTACCCACGACACCGGCAACGACGCCGATCAGACCGCCGACGACGGCCATGCCGCTCAGCAGGGCCCACAGCAGGATCATCGGCTGACCCCCACCTTCAGCGGCAGCGGTGCCTGCCAAGCCCCGTACGGCTGTTGCAGCAGTGCCGAATCGAAGCCGACGCGGCGCAGGTCATCTACGCAGCCGGGGTCCATCCGGGGTACCGCCCGTACCTCCCCGAACTCGACACCGGGAGTGAAGATTTCGTTGGTGGCCGGGCGTCCGTTCTCGCCGATCTTGGCCAGCTCCAGGACGTGGGAGACGTAGCGGTGACGGCGACCGCCGATCCGCGTCTCGTCTGTCATGTCGACGTACACGATGAAGTCCAACCCGTTCGCCGTCTGCCGGTAGGCGAGCTGCTCGGAGAGGTTGCCGTGGGCGAGCGCGTACAGCTCGGCGATCCGGTCGAAGATGATGTCCGGGCGGCGGGCATGGATGGTGCACAGATTGCCGCCCGCCCCATTCGTCAGCGCCTGCATCATGGCGACGACTTCTGGGCCTCTCACCTCGCCGACCACGATCCTCTCCAGCGACATCCGCAACGCCGGATGCATCAGGTCCAGGAGCGCTACCTCGCCGGCGCCGCGGCCGGTGACGTCCCTCTCACCGTTGGACTCGCGGCCCACCAGGGAGACGACCTGCCGGTGATAGCCGTTCGCGTGGCAGAAGAGCTCGTCCTCGGTCTGGATGGTGGCAAACCGGCACTCCGGGTCGAACTCCTTGAGCATCGCTCGCAGCAACGTGGTCTTCCCGGCCTTCTGCTTGCCCGCGATCATGATGTTCTTCTCGGCGCGCACGCATGCCCCGAGGAACTCCCGCAGGATCGGGTCGATCGTGCCCAGCTGCACCAGGGCGTCGAGATCTGCGTGGGAGACCCGATGCCGGCGGATGACCGCATAGGTCATCGGCCCGAGTCCGGTGATCGCCTGCAACCGGGATCCGTCCTGCAGCGACAGCGCGAGGGTGGGGTTCGCAGTCGAGATGGTGCGCTCGCCGTGCCCGGAGCCGCGGGCCAACTCTCTGAGCAGCTCCAGCAGTTCCTCTTCCGAGTCGGCGATCGGCCCGACCATGCGACGCTCGCCGTTGCCGTAGTCGAGCCATACCTGGTCCGGGCCCTGGATGATGATGTCCTCGACCCGCTCATCGTCCAGATACGGCTGCAATCTGCCCGCCCTGAAGAGCAGGTCATAAACGGCACGCCGCAGTGACTCGTCCTCCTGGGGCGTCATCGCCTTCGCGTCCGACCACAGGGCGACCGCCTCATTGATCCAGTCCAGGCAACGCTGCTCTTCGCTGGCCCGGCCCATATCCGGCGTGGTCTTCAGCAGCTCCTCGCGCTGCTTGGCGACCTGAGCCGCTATGTGTCGCGCGACCTTGTAATCGACGACCGTCTGCGGCGCGGGGGCGCCGAGCGCGTGCGTACTCGAGGCGGCACCCGCAGGCACAGGTGCGCCGTTCGCCTGATGCGGCCACGCCTGCTGGGGACGGCCCTGCGGCTCAGGCACGGACGGATCGGGGTGCAGAGGCCTAGCGCGCACGGATCAACCCCCTGCTGCAAATGCGCCGCGCGGATCGAGCCGGGCCCGCCGGAGGGCGACCCGCTGGACTAGCAGGCTGCTGCTCGCCCTGGCGGCCTTCATCAGCTTCGACTTCGTGAAGTGGCGCGGCTGCTCGTCGCCGTCGGACAGCACGCGGGCGTCCTTCGGCGCGTACGGCAAGGTCGCCACCACGGGCACCTGCAGGACCCGCTGCACTTCGCCCGCAGGGTAGGGCCCCTCATCGATCACGATCACCCCGACGTCGCCGACGCGCTCCTCCAGTGTGCTCACCTGGCCCTGGGCGGCCTGCAGACAGCGCAGGGTGTTGCGGACCACCACGACCACAGCATCGGCCTGTTCGGCCAGGACGCCGGAAGGCCCATACGCGCCGCGCCGGCCGAGGTCGATAAGGACGTCGTGGCCGTGTTCGGCCGCGATGCCGCGGAACATCTGTGACAGGGCCTTCCACACCGAGCCCAGGCTCGCCTCCTGCGCAGGCTCGGTGATGCCCGGCAGCAGCAACCGGTCCCGCGGGGAGTCCTTCCTGCCGTCCTCACTGCTCAGGTCGATCAGCTGCCGCCAGAAGGCTTCGCTGAAATCGCCTTTGCGAGCCGCGACCGACAGGTTGCGCAGCCCGTACCGGTCTCCGAGCGTGCCCTGCAGCAGTCCGTGCAGCACAGCCCCGCCGTCCGGGTCGCACTCGGCATGGATCAACCGGCGGCCTGGCACGAGCGGCCACGAGAGAAGCAACGCGAGCGTGCTCGTGGTCACACCGGGCGCGCCACTGCAGCCTGCCAGCGCGATCACCGCCATCAGTCACCGTCCGGAGCGGACAGGACCAGGCGCAGCGTGCCTGCGGACACCCAGGCGGCAGCCGTGGGGCCGTCAGTGGCGGAGGTCGCGACGTCGACGACCACAATGCCGGTGCCCGGGGCGGCCGCGGAGGCCTTCACGATCCGGCCGGCGATCGTCTCAGGAGGGGTGTCAGAGGTCTTGCCGGCGGCCTCGCTGCCCTGCGCCGGGACGTGAACCAACTGCACCTTCTGCCCTGGTACCAGCGCGGTGGCAGGAACCTGTTCCGGCTTCAGCCCAATCGGCACGAGCTGCTCGCCAGCGTTCACCAGCGAGTCCTTCGTCACCTGCGACGGCGCCAGCAGGGAGCCTGGTTTGAGCTCCGCCGCGGCCCGCTTGCCCACCACGGAGTCCAGATCTCCTGCTTGTACCGCCTTGACGGCCGGGTCCAGGGCGACAGAAGCCTTCCCGAGGTCGGCTTCGGTGAGGACCTGACCTACCTGGACGTCGCGGACCACGGTCAGTACCTCCGTGCGGTGACCGGCCTGCAGCAGCAGCACGGCGACACCGGCCCCACCGGCGGCGATCAGCGCGAGGGACAGGGCGATGACACCCGGTCGGCGCCTGCGGGCTGAAACCCGCGGGGCAGTCACCGGTTCGGCTACGCGTCCCTCGCCGTTCGAGCCGACGGTTTCCGTACGTTCCTGGGTCTTGCTCAACGTTCTGTCCTTCCGGCGGTGTTACCTGACGACCTGGAGTTCGCCGACGGCCACCTGCACGTTGGTCTGCCGGATCTCGGTGAGCTGGCCGGCTTGTCCGCCGCCCTGCCAGTCGATCGACCACGTTGAGGTCGCCGTCACCTGGTACTTGGCGTCCTGCGCGCCCGCTGAGGTCTTTGAGTACACGTGTCCGCAGGTGGGTGACTCGGCCATCCCCTCGGATGCCTGGTAGGGCGTGCCCGGGCCGTTGCACGCCACGGAGGCGCCGTCGCCCATCTGCCACACGATCTTCGAGACCTTCGCCGTCGCAGTGACGGTCACGCCGCCCGCCGAGGCCCTCGCTGTGTTCGGCCCGTAGGTCGTGGCGCTCTGGTTGACCCACATCCACATCGGGACACCCACGGTGTACTTCCCGGCTGCGCGGGGGCTGGCGATGTCCGGTCCGAGCAGTGTCATGGAGTCGACAGCGCGCTGAGCTAACTCCTGGGGGGCCACCTGCGGCACGGGAGGCTGGCCCTCTGGCACGACGATGAAGCCGTCCGGGTTGTTGTCACCGCCGTCCGAACACTCCATGAAATACAGGTCGTTCTTTTCGGGGGCTTTCCCCTTCCAAGCCGGGTGCTCGGCCGGCGGCTTCGGCGCAATCTTGGTGTAGCGGCACTTCACCTGGCTGCCGCTGCTGTCGCCACTGTCGCTCTGTGAGCCCCGGGCCTGTCCACCGCTGCCGTCGGTGTCGTCACCGACGCCGACGCAGAACTTGATGACCTGGCACTTGCCGGCAGCGACATCAGGGTCATCGTCGGCCTGCGCCATGCCGGCCGTGACCAGGACGAGGGCGCCGGTCAGTGCGGCGAGGCGCCGGGTCAGCAGGCTTGGTCTTGAGCGGTCAAATTCGTGACCATCCACTTCGTCCCCCACTTCTCAAGCGTTGCGGTACTGACGTATCGGGTGAGTCGCTCCGCAGGCAGCGGTACCTTCTCCTTCGAGGCCCTGTCGATCAGCGTCCAGTTCGTGGTGTCGACGCAGTCCTCGACCGTGGCTGTGGGGATCTTGGAGTCCGTCACCCGGACGACCTTCGGCTGTAGCGCTGGCTTTCCGGCCGTCACCTGTCCGGCCTTCCGCATGGCCGCGAGATCGGCCTCGATGTCGGTCAAAGCCCGGAACGTGGTGTTCTTCTTCAGGTCGGTGCCCGCGGAGGAGGCCCTGCCGTAGGCCTCGGCCTGCGCGTCCCATGAGCTCCTGTACGCCGCGATGACGGCGGCGTCCTCGGCGTCGACGGTGGAACTAGGGGAGGGCGAGCCTGCGGTCTGAGCAGGGCTGGATTCAATGGGCGACGCGTTCCCACCGCTGTTGCTGCAACCAGCCAGCGCGAACAGACTGCCTGCCAGAAGCAGGACGGTTGCGTGCCTCCGGGAGCGAACAGCGACGCTCCTGATCCGTGACGAGCGCGATTGTGGTCCAGTCACGTTGTCTCCCCGTATGCGGTGCATTCGTGCAACTCGGGCTGGCTCCGGTCGATTTCCTACCGGGGCCAGCCAACTTTGGCAGCCTTCGCCAGTCTTGGCTCGGAAGAGGAAATCGTCTTTCCCCTCTCGGCACCGGATTGGGGTACGAAGTCACTTCTGCGCCGGCGGGCACCGACGGTGAACGCCAGGTGGGTGCGGACCACCGTCAGGGTGTGCGGTATCTCAGCGAGGCAGCGGTGGCTGAGGTGATCGGATACGGCGGACGCCTACCCCGCTGGGGCAGGCGTTCGCCGATTACGGGCGGATCGCCAAGACCCTGCACCTGCTCGCCGTGGTCGACCCGGTCGACGACACCTACCGCCGGCAGATGAACCGGCAGCTCACCGTGCAGGAGTCCCGCCACAAGCTCGCCCGGGACGTGTGCCACGGCAAGCGCGGCACCATCCACCAGGCGTACCGGGACGGCATGGAGGACCAGCTCGGCTCCCTCGGCCTTGTCCTCAACGTGGTGGTGCTGTGGACCACCAAGTACATCGACGCCGCCGTCACCCAGCTGCGGGCCGAGGGCCACGAGATCCGCGACGAGGACATCGCCCGGCTGTCGCCGCTGAAGCACAGGAACCTCAACGTGCTCGGCCGTTACAGCTTCACCGCCTCCGTCCCGGACGGCGGGAACCTGCGACCGCTGCGCGACCCCGAAGCCCCGGGACTGGACGACGACGAGGACAACGACGGCTCGGAGGAGTGAAGCCGATGCCCTCGCCGACCGCTGACGGGCCCGCGAGCCGGGTCGGCCTGCCGCCCCCATCCGCATACCTCACCCACCACGCAATACAGCCACCACTCCAGGTCCATCAGGCACTTCGCGGGAGTTCACCTTGACGAGCCGAGTCAGTAACTCCCCTGGCAGGCCCGGGTACGCCTCACGCCTTCAGAAGTGCGGAAGATCCGAAAGGATTTTTCGGTCTTGTGTCATCCGGACTGCGATGGACGGGGTTGTAGAGGGTGGAGAGGCGCCCTCCACCCCGTTCGCTCAGATCCGCGAGGAGATTGTGTTCATGACCCGTATGAAGAAGTACGTGACGGCAGCGGCGGTTGCGGCTGCGCTGGTGGGGGCGCCGACGATGGCGCACGCTATCGCGACTGCCAACACCCCCGCTTCCATGGCCGGTATCCAGACTGCAGCCGCTGCCAAGGCCTCTTCGTCGGCCTCGGTTCGGGTGGTGGCGCCGGGTGAGCGGATTGCGGCCGCGCCGAAGGTGCAGCTGTGGCTGACCAAGGACGGCAAGCACTGGTCCACCCCGACGATGACCAACCAGTTCCGCAGCGTTACTGACGGCAACATTGACATGAGCCGGCCCGGCGTCAGCCTGCAGGCTGAGCCGGTCGAAGGCCGCTACTTCCTGTCCGGCGTCTACAACGGCAAGGGCGACGCGGCCACCGTCAAGGTCAAGACGGAGCAGGGCACGGTAACCGGCACCATCGTGCGCCTGGCGGGCAAGCCCGGCTGGGGTGCCTGGTATGCCACCAGCAAGCTTCCCAACGGTCCGAAGAGCAAGGACGGCAAGCGCTCCTTCGTCCACAGTGTCACCGTTTACGACGCTGCCGGCCGCACCATCGCCAAGATGACCTCTCCCAGCTTCGGCTGAAAGGTATTGCGCCGGTAGCGGGTGCCCGGTCAGGCTGGCCGGGCACCCGCCCTTAAACCGTGACTATCCCGACCTTTAAGGAATCCGCTCGCTGTGACGCACGAGAACCACGGTGACTTCGCCGAGTTCGCCGCTGCGGCCTGGCCTCGCCTGGTGCGCACCGCGCATATGCTCACCGGCGACTTCCACGAGGCCGAGGATCTGGTGCAGACCACACTGGTCAAGGTCTGCGCACGGTGGCGGCGTATCCCGCGCGATGACATCGACGTGTATGTGCGCAGGGCGCTGGTCAACAACAACCTCAGCCGGATCCGCAAGAAACGCGTCACCCATCTGCTGATGCCGTTCCTTCCCGAGACGGAGCACCGCACCCACGGCGGGCATGCGGAGGCCGTCGGACACCGTGCCGCCCTCGTGCAGGCGCTGTCCGCGCTGCCTGCCCGCCAGCGGACCGTGCTGGTGTTGCGCTACTTCGAGGATCTGAGTGACCCCGACATCTCTGCTGCCCTGAACTGCTCGCTCGGCACGGTCAAGACCCATGCCCGGCGCGGACTGGCGGCCCTGCGGGCTCATCCCTCCTTCACCACCGACCCGTCTCCCTTCTCCGGAGCTCACTGATGACGTCCCAGTTCCACACGGAGCGGCTGCGTGAAGCGTTTACCGAAGCCGGCTACGACATCACACCCTCTCCCGCGCCGCTGGCCGCAATCGAGACGGCGGGCCGAGCACGCCGACGCCGCCGCACCGCTGCACTGGCCACCGCCTGCGGTCTGCTGCTGGTCCCGCTGGCCGTCACCGCCATCCCATCAGGCCTATCGTCCTCTGCCACCCCAGCTGCACTGCCTGCCGTACCAGCGCCCCGCACCGCCCAGGTGGTGGCACCAGGTGAGCGGGTCGAGGTCATGCCGCAGGTGCAGCTGTGGCTGACCAAGGACGGCAAACACTGGTCCACCCCGGAAAAGGCCGACCAGTTCCGCAGTGTCACCGACGGCAACCTCGACAAGAGCCGGCCCGGCGTCAGCCTCCAGACCGAACCCGTCGGCAAGAACTACTTCCTGTCCGGCGTCTACCACGGCAAGGGCAACGCGGCCACCGTCAAAATCGAAACCGCAAAAGGCACCGTGACCGGCACCATCGTGCGCCTCGCCGGTGAAACCGGCTGGGGCACCTGGTACGCCATCAGCCCACTCCCCGACCAAGCCATGATCCAGAACAAAGGACGGCAGGAGTTCATCAACAGCGTCACCGTTTACGACACTGCCGGACACACCATCGCCCAGACCATCCTCCCCGGCTACGGCTGACAGGCCTGCAAAACCTCCCGGCTCACCACGATTGTCGACGTAAATGCTCTGCGCGCCTAGCAGTCCTGGAGCAGCCTCTCTACGCCCGCCTCCGCCCACTCCTGTAGGTGCTGACAGCCGTCTCTGCCCGCAGTGTCGGCGTACGAGGCCGCCTCTAACCGCCGACGTCCCTCACTCCGAAAATCACTCAAGTGCCACATAAACCCGGCGGCCCGACTGCGCTGCCGTCCCCAAGCATGCCTTCCCACACCACACACCGCGGCACGACGTCCCGTCCGTCGCGCTCTCCATCTACAGGACGTGCACGGCGTCGAGGCGGCCACCGCTCCCCGACTCTCCGGCGGCGGCGGCGACGGTGGCTGCGCAGACTGGTTTCAATACTGATGACGCTCAGTCTGGCCTTCTGCTCTGCAGTGGTAGGCGCGTACACGATGGTGGACATTCCGCCCCCGCACCCGGAGGCGATAGCACAGAGCACCGTGTTCGTCGATGCCCATGGCGACTACCTCGGGCGGCGGGGCCCAGTGGACCGCCAGGATGTACCACTCGCACAGGTGCCTTTGCCTGTGCAGGAAGCGGTGATCGCGGCGGAGAACCGGTCCTTCCGCACCGACTCCGGGATCGCGCCGACCGCGATCGCCCGCGCCGTGCTCGCCGCCGTCACCGGAGGCAGCCGGCAGGGCGGCTCGACCATCACCCAGCAGTACGTCAAAAACGCCCTGCTCACCCCGGAGCAGACCCTGTCCCGCAAGGCCAAAGAAGCGTTGATCGCCGTCAAACTGGACCGCACCCACACCAAAGAGACAATCCTTGAGGGCTATCTGAACACGGTGTACTTCGGCCGCGGCGCCGCCGGCATCCAGGCAGCCGCCCGCAACTACTTCGGCGTCAACGCCAGCCAGCTCACCGTCTCCCAAGGCGCTGCGCTCGCGGCCATCATCAACCTGCCCTCTTACTACGAGAAGGCCGGGTCCGACCCCAAGGTCACCACCACCCTGCAGCGCCGATGGGCCTGGGTGCTCGACGCCATGGCTGCCAGCGGCGCCATCACCCCCAACCAGCGGGCCTCAGCTACCTTCCCCGCCTTCCGCTACTACCCGCCCGGCCGCACCGAAGGTCAGCGCCAGTACCTCATCGACGCCGCCACCACGGAAGCCGTCAAGAAGCTCGGCATCACCCAGGAGGAGCTGGCCCGCGGCGGATACACCATCCATACCACCTTCGACCTCGCCCTGCAGGACATTGCCGCCGAAACCGTCCGAACCCGCGCCGAATCCGCCACGCGCGCCCGCCCGGCCAGCAACGGCACACAACTGCATACCGCCATCGCCGCCGTGGTCCCCGGTGACGGCGCGATCCGCCTGCTGTACGGCGGCGCCGACTACGCCCGCCAGCTCTTCAACGACGCCCTCCATGGCGCCATCGAAGCCGGCACCGCCCTTAAACCTCTCACCGGAATTCGCCTGAACCAGCCGCTTGACCGCATCCGCCACAATCCTGCCCCCACCACCGTGCAGGTGGCTACCGCATACGCAGCCCTTGCCGCGAACGGCCACTACGCCGCCCCCTACACCGTCGCCAAAATCACCCGCAACGGCCACACCCTCTACACCCACCCAGCGATCACACCCGCCACAGCACGAACCACCACCCGGCTGCGTATCCCCGCCCCAAACAGCCCCCGGGCCACACATACCGGCTCCGCAGCCCACCGCACCGCATGGACCACCACCTACAACCCCCGCCTCGCACTGACCACCGCCCTCTTCGCCGAACACCCCGCAACCACCACCAAACCCGCTACCCCTGCACTCCTTACAAGCCTCACAGGCACCCAGCCACCTACTAAAGCCACGGCCGAAATGACAGCTGACCTCTGGACCAGCATCCTCCAAACAAAGAGATAACAGCCCTACCGACCGAAGGCTCTAGCCCCCGATCACGTTCGCGGTGCTCCCGTCAACGATTACCCAAGTGCTGCAGCATCAGATCACGTACGTCCGCAGCATAAGAGCTCTTGACCGCCAGTCGTTATCTAGCAGAGAAATATCGACCGCCGCAAACAATGTACAAAACTCACAGGTCACATCGATCCAACATTGGAATCTACAAAAACCGTAGCTGCATGCGCGGCCCGCAGCAGCTAAAAGTCGTCCTCGCGGGAAAACGCGTCCATTCATCGAAAGTTGACGCCCGAGCCCCACCGATACCACCCCTAGCCAGCAAAAACAAACGCGTCGAAAATTTTAGATCGCCGCACATTTGCACCATCTAGAAAATTGAACTAGAAAGGGCTTCGTTATGATCTCCCGACGTCTGCAATTCCGGACCGGAACACTCCTGGCCGCCCCCCTCCTAACAGGAGCAACGATGGCCGGAACATCGGCACACGCCGCCGCAACCGCCTCCACCTGCACGCCCATCTGCGTCCTCGACGCCCGCACGGGTAGCCACTCCGACTTCGACCGCCTCGTCCTCGACTTCAGTAACGGCACCCTGCCCGGCGCAGTTACGGCAACCGCCTCATCAGACGGAAGCTACGGCACCCCCAGCGGAAAGACTGAAAAGATCGAGATAGCAGGGCAGTTGTATCTCATCTTCGACGTTTCCGTGGCCATGCACACAACGACGGCGGAACGGCCACTTACGCCGCACCTCGAGTGAAATCGGTCAACCTGCCGTTACTCAAGGGAGTCCAGCTGCTGAGCGATTTCGAAGGGCATGTTCAATTCGGCCTCTCCCTGGGTGACATTTCACGGTACCGGACTTTCACACTAGCTAACCCCAACCGGGTAGTTATCGACATCTATCGCTAGTTTAATCTCATTCGGATCTCTAGCTAAATGCACCTGCGCATAAGCTAGCTTCTAGCTCGCCTGCTGATGCATGGTGTCAATGCTGCGGAAGATCCTCAAGTCGTAGTCTTCCGCAGCGCTATGCAGAATCCGGAATGCGACTCTCTATAGTACCCCGTTTTGGCCGCTGATTCCCTATAGATGCGACCGAGCATCCTTTCTGTAGGAAGAGGTGCATGTTGATGGGAAACTCTTGCGGTTCTGTCTCCTGCGGTACGTCGTCGCGGTCAGAGAGTTTCAATGAGGAAGCCGAAGAGTTTCTCATCAATAGCAACCACCACCTACTGGACCTACCCGCCCGTCGCGAGTAGGAGAAACAGCCAGCACACTTGCGCCAATCGGACCATGATCAATCTCGGCGCCAACGGCTGTACCGATGTTCCCCGAGGCCGGTTTGCGCCCTGGGGATGTGCCGCGCCTGACGGTAATACCGAAACATGACGCGACACCGCCCGTATCCCAGCGATCTGTCCGATGCACGCTGGGACTCCTGGAACCGACTCTGTCAGCCTGGCGAGCCGAGCGGAGAGGCAAGGGTCTGGACATCGGGCGCCCACCCGAGCACGACTTGCGACGCATCATGGACGCCATCCTGTACGTCGACCGCACGGGGATCCCGTGGCGTTACCTCCCGCACGACTTCGCGGCGTGGGAAACGGTCTACGGATACTTCGCCGCATGGCAGAAGGAGGGC
>NZ_JBIBVE010000025.1:0-65046 GCF_043080095.1 Streptomyces sp. NPDC015127 | reverse complement strand
TTCCACACCACCACGTTGCCCATCAGCGCGGGCGCGGTCGGCAGGTTGCCGGCGATGGCCGTGAAGTTGAACGGCGTGATCGCGTAGACGAAGCCCTCGAGCGGACGGTGGTCGAGACGGTTCCACACACCCGGCGAGTTCGCCGGCGGCTGTTCGGCCAGCAGGTCACGCGCGTACTTGACGTTGAAGCGCCAGAAGTCGACCAGCTCGCACGGGGTGTCGATCTCCGCCTGCTGCGCGGTCTTGGACTGGCCCAGCATGGTCGAGGCGGCCAGCGTCTCGCGCCACGGGCCGGCCAGCAGCTCGGCGGCACGCAGGATGATCGCGGCGCGGTCGTCGAACGACATCGCGCGCCAGGCCGGGGCGGCGGCGAGCGCGGCGTCGATCGCGTCCTGCGCGTCCTGCTGGGTGGCGTGCGCGCCGGTGCCGATCACAGCCTTGTGGTTGTGCGGCTGCACGACCTCGAAGCGCTCGCCGCCGCCGAGCCGCTTCACACCGCCGATGGTCATCGACAGCTCGATCGGGTTCTCGGCCAGCTCCTTGAGCTTGGCCTCGAGGCGGGCGCGCTCGGCGGAACCGGGGGCGTAGCCGTGCACCGGCTCGTTGACCGGCGCGGGGACCTGAGTGACAGCGTCCATGGCAGGGCTCTCCTTCACACTCGCCTGTTTCCGTAGTGCCGAGAACGCTAGGGGACGCCACATCGCCGCCATTTCGTCTGTCGAGCCAAGGTAAATACCAACTCGTTGTGCGGGCCGACGAATGCAGATCCTCTTATCAAGACCGCGCAAACCGGTGTCTGTCTGTGCGGACAACGAATCCGGAATTCCTTGGACGCCCCACACAAACCGACACGTGGACGTAGGCGCCTAGGCTTCCGGAAAGGACGCAGCGCACGGCGCCGCAGATACGGAGCCTTTGCGCCGTACGTGCCGACCGGCAGGACACCACTCGCACCGAAGGTGTCGCCCGAGAGAGCCCGTGCCCTGCGTCCGACCAGCAATCAGCGGCACCAAGCCGCCTGCCCCGCCCGCCCCGGGCGGACACGGCGACGGTCCCCGTACCGGCCCGACCCCTGCTCACGGAGCGACATGACATCGACAACCGACCGTCCGGCAGAGTCCATCCTCCCGACAAGCAGCTCCCGAGCCCGCCGTCGCCAGGGAGAAGAGACCGACCTGCAGGTGGCTCCGCTTGCGGATGCGCTTCTCGCGCTCGCCCGGCGTGATCTCACGTCCTTCCATGCGCTGCCTGTTTCGCACGAAGGTTCACTTCGCGATTCCGAAATCCGTGAGCGTTACCTGGCCCTCTACGGTGCCGCCCACCTCGCAGCGGACGTGTCGTACAGCGGGGCCATGCTGGACTCCTTCTTCCGTCCGCGGGGCCCGCTGCTCCAGGCCCAGCGGCTCGCCGCCCAGGCATTCGGTGCCGACCACACCTTCTTCCTCTCGGGCGGGACCAGCACGGCCAATCGGGTGGCGCTCGGCGCACTGACCCGGCCCGGTGAGCGGGTACTCGCCGACCGGAGCTGTCACCAGTCGATCCATTTCGCCCTGCCCGGGCTCGGCGTGGAGGTGGACTACGCCCCCATGCGGGCCTGCTGCGACAGCTGCCCGCGCGAATTCGGAGACATTCGCCGCCTGCTGGAGATGTACGCGGAAGCCGCAGCGGAGGGCCGCCCGTACAGCACCGTGGTGCTCTCCGCCGTCTCCTACGACGGAGTCCGCTACAACCTCCCCGCCATCCTCGGCGCACTGGCCGAGACACATCCGCACGTCCGCGTCCTGGTGGACGAGGCGTGGGGCGCCGCGCACAACTTCCACCCCGACCTGCGCACCCTGACCGCCCTGCACACCTCCCGGATGCTGCGCCGCTCCGGAGAGGGCCGGCAGATGGAGGTGGCCGTCACTCATTCCGCGCACAAGTCGCTGTCGGCGCTGCGCCAGGGCTCGTACCTGCATCTGATCGGCTCCGAGGAGATGCACGAGCGCGCCGCCCAGGAACTCTTCCAGCTGCACACCACATCCCCGAGCTGGCCGGTGCTGGCCAGCCTCGACCTTGCCAGGGCCCAGGCGACGGCCGAGGGCGAACGGCTGCTGCGACGCTCCATCGACCTCGCCCACACCGTTCGGCACGAGATCGACACCGACGAGAAGCTGTCCGCGTTCGAGGTCCTGGGGCCCGACCGCCACCTGCTCGACAGCTCCATGCTGGTGGCCGACGATCCCACCCGGGTCATGATCAGCCTGAAGAACCTGGGGATCTCCGCCTCGGACTTCCGGCGGCAGCTGTTCGAGGAACACGACCTGTACATCGCCCGGGAGTGTGGTGACGCGATCCTGCTTCACCTGCACATCGGCGTGGACGAGAAGGCCGTGCAGCGCCTGCTGCAGGCGATGCGCACCATCCAGGGCAACCGCCGTCGCGCGTCCTCCGCGTTCTCCGGTGGCACGTGCGATCAGTTCATCATCGCCTACCCGCCGGGCGTGCCCATCGCGGTCCCCGGTGAACACCTGGACGAGGGACGCCAACGGCTGATCGCCTCCCTGCGCACACAGGGCCGCGAAATCTACACTCTGCGGGGCCGGGGGCCGGCCGAGCCTCTCCAGCAGCCCTCGCCCAGGCGGGACTGACCAGACCAAACGGCGTGGGCATACGCGCCGCGGCCCCCTTCACCTGCATCAGGGTGAAGGGGGCCGCGGCGGGATGCCGGACGGATCAAGAACGCGCGGAGGCCACGGTGGCAGGGTTCTCGTCCCGGTCGGCGGCGGGGGTCTCGCCGTCGTCCAGGGAGATGTGCTTCGTCTCCTTGCCGAGCACGAGCGCGACCAGGGTCAGCAGTGCCATCACGGACAGGTAGACGCCGACCAGCCGTGGGGAGCCGTCACCGGCCTCCCACAGCGCCACCGCGATGAACGGGGCGACGGCCGCGCCCAGGATCGAGCTGACGTTGTACGAGATGCCGGAGCCGGTGTAGCGCACGCTCGTCGGGAAGAGCTCGGGCAGCAGCGCGCCCATCGGGCCGAAGGTCATGCCCATCAGCGTGAAGCCGAGCACCAGCCACAGCACCACGCCGAGCGTGCCCAGGCCGATCAGCGGCACCCATACGAGTCCGAAGACCACGATCGCGGCGGTGACCCAGATCAGAGTGGCGCGCCGGCCGTACTTGTCGGCGAGCGGGCCGGAGACCAGGGTGAACACGGCGAAGAACAGCACCCCGAAGATCAGCATCAGGACGAAGGTGGTGTAGCTGTACCCCAGACCGGGCACGGCGGCGTCCTTCGGCGTGCGTCCGTAGCTCAGCGAGAACGTGGTCATCAGGTAGAAGAGCACGTACGTCGCCAGCATGGCGAAGCTGCCGAGCAGCAGCTGCTTCCAGTGGTTGCTGAAGACGGTGGCCAGCGGAAGCTTCTGCACCTTGCCGGCCTCGCGGGTCTTGGCGAAGACCGTCGACTCGACGAGCCGCACCCGTACCCACAGACCCACCGCGACCATCACGGCCGAGAACAGGAACGGCACACGCCAGCCCCAGCTCAGGAAGGCATCGGAGGGCTGCGAGGGGTCGGCGGCCGCCGACGGGAGCAGCGCGCCGATGATCAGGAAGAGGCCGTTGCCGATGATGAAACCGAGCGGGGCGCCCAGCTGCGGGAAGGTGCCGTACAGGGCGCGCTTGCCGCTGGGCGCGTTCTCGGTGGCGACCAGTGCGGCGCCGCTCCACTCGCCGCCGAGCGCGAAGCCCTGCGCGAGCCGCATCAGCACCAGCAGCGCGGTGGCGATCCAGCCGGCCTGCGCGTAGGTGGGCAGGACGCCGATGAGGAACGTGGCGATGCCCATGGTGAGCAGCGAGATCACCAGCGTGCTCTTGCGGCCGAGGCGATCGCCGAGGTGTCCGAAGACGACGGCGCCGATCGGGCGGGCGACCATCGCTGCGCCGAATACGGCGAAGGACGACAGCAGTGCCGTGGTCGGGTCGCTGCTCGGGAAGAAGAGCCTGGGGAAGACCAGAACGGCGGCGGTCGCGTAGATGTAGAAGTCGTAGAACTCGACCGTCGTGCCGATGAGGCTGGCGATGAGAACGCGGGACCGGGTGTTGACGGGTGTCTGGGCCGGGCCGGTGGCTGGTGTGGGCATTTCTCGGTCTTTCGCGCGAGGGCGGAGAACGGTCGCCGACGGTGTGCGCCGACGGCCCCGACGGCAGCGCGCGTCCCCCTCGCGAAAGGCCGCGCGACCGTACGGGCAGCGCCACGGTCTCATTCATCTCATTTTTCGGTAGATCCATATCGCGATGTGAGACGGAGGGGGCTCTCTAAAGGAATGCGTGTGGGCGCGGCCATCAAGTCCGTGATCATGGCCGCCCCTCCTCGTGACCGGGGCGTCCCGCAGGCGGCGATCCCGTTCCGCCCATGCCTCGCGAACGGAACGCTGCCCGGCATGATCCTGGGCCCACACCGCGACCGGTGGAACATGGAGTCGGTACGCCCCCGGTGCCCCCTCGCCGCAGTTCTGCTGCCGAGATTGACGTCACCCAGCCCTCAGAGGCAGGTGAGCAGGTCGTCGAGTGGGGCGGGTATGCGGTCGGGGTCGAGGGCCTCGACGAGGACGCGGCCGTAGTGGATCTTGCGCCCCTTCTTCGTGCCGAGGAATCGCCGCAACTGCTGCTGTGAGGTGCGGCCCTGCTGTGCGGGCTGGCGCAAAAAGGTCCGCAGGGGGCGCACGTCGCCCTCGGCCCGGATGAGTTCCTCGACCCGCGTCACGCCCAGCGCGCGGATGAGCTCGTCTTCCAGATCCGCCGCGCAGACGAAGAACCCCTGCTGTGCTGCACTGGCCCGCTCCAAGCCGCGGGTGTAGTAGCGACGTTCCGCTTCGTCGCACAGTCCCGTGAGGCGGAGGTCCAGGCCGGGTGGCCCGAGGAGTTGGGCGAAGCGCCCGACGCTCATCGCACCGCCCATGGACAGGACGCAGATTCCTTCGGCCGCCAGGTCCCGGCCGCGGCTCGCGGCCAACGCGTTGACCGCTGCGACGTCGCTCAGCCCTTCGAGCAGGACGACTGTCCGGACGGGCAGCCGCGCGGCCAGCTCGCGCGCGGGGTCGCCGGGACCACCGGCCGCCCACGCGGTGACCGCCTCCTGGAACGCCCCCATGTCAGCCATGAGGCGAGTCTCCGCCCTTTCCGGCAACGACGGTAGGGAATTTCCGCCGGGGCGTGGATCGACAACTGGTCGCCTGACTGGCGGCAACCGCAACGCAATAGGATCGACGGATGATGGATCGTTCCGTGGCTGAGTTGCCAGAGGCTGAGTACAGATATGTCTGGGACCGCTTCTACGAGGAGTTCTCCTTCCGGCCGAGTACCAGTTCGCTCCAGTGGCCGGCCATCAAGGAGCCAGTCGATTCGGCTACATGGAGCCTTGCCGCACTCGACGACGATCCGGGTTACGAGCGTCTGGACCGCCTGGTCGAGTTGGTCAAGAAGGGGCTGGCCTCCTGCGTCGGTCCGCAGGGCACGCTGTTCGCGCTGGATTGGCAGCACACGTCGTACCGCTTCGTCCCGCACGCGGTCGGCGGTCCTGCGCAACCCGCTTGGCCACTGAGCCCGTATCCCGACGGGGACTACTACATCTACCTTTCGGAAGACTTCCGCATGGGCAGCTTCGGGCACCCTTGGGAAGAGTCCCTGTGCCTGTTCGGCGAGGCACTCCTGGACTCGGTATCAACGGACGTCGACAAGGTGCTTGGCCCGCCGATCCGCAGGTCCGGGCACGTGGTGGGCCCCGCCTGAGCCCCGCCGAGCCTCATTCAGGCTCCTGAGGACCGGCTTCCTCAGAACGTGGGCGCTCACCTTCTGGGTGCAGCAGAGCCATGGCTTGGAGGTCGTTGGCCACCATCACGCGAGCCAGCCTGCCCGCGGCCCTCATCACCGAGCCCCACCCCGGAGCGTCAAGGTAGTCCTGGTCCATGGCGTCGCGACCCACCGCGTCCTGTACGGCTGAGTACGCCTCGCCCAGCTTCTTCATGAGAACGACTTCTTCCTCCGTGCGCAGGCTCTTACCCAGCCAGGGGGCCGGGTCGTCCGCGTCACAGAAGTCGTCGAACAGCACGTGGACCACGAAGTCCAAGTTTTCGAACTTCTCCGGCTGAAGCCACACGTCCCGCTGCCACGTGGGACTCGCAAGGGCTAGAACCGCCGGCACAACATGCAGCCGGAACACCGGAAACTCAATGCCGTGATCAGTCACATCGCAAGCCTACTGACGCTGCCAGTACGGCAGACTCCGCTCAGCAACCGCCGATCGGCCGCCAAGCCGGAGGCCGGCGCGAGGCCCTCGTACAGCCCCCGCACCTCCGAAGAGGCGCGGGGGCCGCGCTGTCGGGGCGAGTCACCGGTCTCACTCCAGCCGTCCCGCGGGGAGCCAGACGCGCATGGCGGAGGGGGCGCGCTCGGCCCACTGGTGGTACGGGACGAGAGGGAGCTCCACGCTCTGCGTACCGTCCGGTGTGGTCGAGGCTGATGTCCGCCCGTACGGCCAGGCCGGGTCGGTGCCGGGGCGGGGGCGGGTGAACGCGCGGAGGAGGACACGGCCCTGGCGTTCCACCGGCTGCGTGGTGGCGTCCACCGTCAGGTCGTCGAGGCCGGTGCCGTCCGGCAGGTCGAGGGACTCGGCGCAGTACACCAGCGGGCCGCGTTCGACGGCGACGCTGCCGCGGACGGCGTCGATGCGAGGGTCCGGCCAGGTGTAGCGCGGGGATACGGGGATGTGCAGCCGGATCTCCTCACCGGGTACGAGTTCACGGTCCACGACCGCCAGTCCGGGGGCGGCGGAGCGCCGGTGTCCGCCCTCGTCGAGTACCGCTCCGTCGGCCCAGGCGGGGACGCGCAGACGCAGTGCCATCGGGCCCTTGGGCGCCTGCACCACGCGGACGGTGACGAGGCCGTCGTGCGGGTAGGCCGTCTCGACCGCGAGCTCGACCGTGCGCCCGTCCCCCAGTTCCGCGGTGATGCGTCCGCCGGCGTACTGGAGAACGGTCAGGTCCCGCTCGCCCGCGGTGGCCAGGTAGGTGTGCCATGTCGCCAGAGTGCGGGCGACGTTGGTGGGGCAGCACGACACGTCGAACCATGCGGCACGGGAGCCGCCCTCGGCGCGTGGACTCACCTCGGCGTCGCCCGGTGCCGTGCCGGCTGTCCGCTGGTGCAGCGGGTTGGCGTAGAAGAAGGCCCGGCCGTCCGCGCTCGGCGACGTGGCGATCACGTTGAAGAAGGTGCGTTCGATCAGGTCGGCGTAGCGCACCTGCCCGGTGGCGAGGTGGAGCCGCCAGGACACCATGATCGAGGCGACACCGGCGCAGGTCTCGCAGTAGGCGCGGTCCGGGGGCAGTTCCCAGTCCTCGCCGAAGCCCTCGTCCTGGTGGCGGGAGCCCATGCCGCCGGTCAGGTAGGTGCGTCGGGAGACCCCGTTGGTCCACTGGCGTTCGATCGCGGCGAGCAGGTCCCGGTCGTCGCGTTCCACCGCGACGTCGACCGCGGCCGCGGACAGGTACAGGGCGCGGACCGCGTGGCCGCGCCAGGTGCCGGCCTTGCGGATGGGTACGTCGTCCTGGAAGTAGGCGCGGCCCAGCGGGATGTCCTTCAGGGTGCGGTGGCCGCGGCGCTCGAGGAACAGTTGGGCCTGGTCCACGTAGCGGCTCTCCCCGAGGGCGCGGCCGAACTCGGCCAGGCCGAGTTCGATCTCGGGGTGGCCGCAGATGCCCGGCGTCCCGTCGGGGCCGAAGGTCGCGCAGACGTGGTCGGCCGCACGGCGCGCGAGGTCCACCAGTTCGTCGGCGCCCACGGTACGGAGCCGGGCCACCGCGGCCTGGAGCAGGTGCCCGGTGCAGTACAGCTCGTGGCCGGATTCCAGGTCGCTGTAGCGGGGCTGCTGACCGGTGTGGCCGTAGCAGGTGTTGAGGTAGCCGTCGGCGTCCTGGGCGCGGGCGATGCGCGCTGTGAGGCGTCGTACCGCCCGATCGTGCGAGGGGTCGCCGGAGCGGCCGTACTCCCAGGCCAGAGCCTCGATGAGCTTGTAGACCTCGGAGTCGGAGAAGCACCAGCCGGGCCGGTCGGGTGCGGTGGTGGCGTCGGCTACCCGGTCGAAGTTGGCGAGCCAGCCCAGGCGCTCCATCCACTCTTCGCAGTGGTCGAGGGTGGCCGATGCGTTGGTCTGCTGAAGCGCCGCCCAGAATCCGCCGGTGAGCCTCACCTCCCCGAGTCCGAGCGGGCGCCGGGCGCCTCGGGTGGGGACGACGGGCCGGCCGCCCTTGGGATCGATGCTGCTCGGGGTGTCCTGCACCGTCACGCGTGTGCTTCCTCTCCTGCGGCCAGCGGTACGTCGGCACCCTCGCGGGTGAAGACGGGAATTCGGTCGATGGGGGCGGCGGCCTCCACAGTGGTGCCGCCGTCGTGGACCTCGCCCGTCGCGGCGTCGGTCCAACGAGTGCCGGCCGGGAGGTAGACCTGCCGTGAGCGCTGACCGGGCAGGGCGACGGGGGCGACGAGGATGTCCGGTCCGAACAGGAACTCGTCGTCGGTCTGCCAGGCGCGCGGATCGTCCGGATGGTCCAGGAACAGGGGCCGCATCGGCGGCAGACCCGTCCGGGCGGCGGTGCGCATCTGCCGGTGGATGTAGGGGCGCAGCCGCTCCCGCAGGTGCAGCAGGCCGGAGATGATCCCGTATGCCTCGTCCCCGTACGACCAGACCTCGTTGGGGCCGCCGGACTGCGCGTACGAGGTGGGGGTGCGGGGTTCGCGGTCGCCGTGCAGCCGGAACAGCGGGCAGAACACCCCGAACTGGAACCAGCGGATCATCAGTTCGCGGTAGGCGGGGTCGCGGGCGTCGCCGCCGTGGAAGCCGCCGATGTCGGTGGTCCACCACGGGATGCCGGAGACGGCGACGCCGAGGCCCGCGCGGATCTGCTGTTGCAGGGACTGCCAGGTGGCGGGGATGTCCCCCGACCACACCGCGGCGCCGTACTTCTGCGCCCCGGCCCACGCCGAGCGGCACAGCAGCACCGTCGGCTCGCCCTCGGCGGCCATGGCCTCCGCGAACAGGCGGGCGTTGTCGCGCGGGTAGATGCCGGCGACCTCCGCGCCGGGGCCCGCGTACAGCGCCAGGTTCGCCGGGTGGGCCGGATTCAGCTCGGGTTCGCAGGCATCCAGCCAGAAGACCTTGATGCCCAGGTCGCGGTAGCCCTGGCGGACCAGGTCCCAGACGTAGGCGCGGGTCTCCGGGTTGGTCGGGTCGTAGAAGGCCACCGGCATCGGGGCGGCCATGTGCTTGTCCTGGATGGTCTGGTGGAACTCGACGCCCTGGTCGGTACCGACGAGCAGGCCGCGGTCGCGGTAGGTGGCGAAGTGCTCGGCCAGCGGGGAGACGGTGGGCCAGATGGAGACCATGAGTTCCACGCCCATCGCGGCCAGTTCGTCGACCATGGCCTTGGGGTCGGGCCATTCGCTCTCGTCGAAGCGGTGGTCGCCCATCGCCGGCCAGTGGAAGTAGTCGGCGGCGATCACGGACAGGGGCAGGCCGCGGCGGCGGTGCTCGCGGGCGACGGCGAGGAGTTCGTCCTGGTCCCGGTAGCGCAGCTTGGACTGCCAGAAGCCGCTTGCCCAGTGCGGCAGTTCGGGGGCGTGGCCGGTGGCGTCGGCGTACCGGGCGAGGATCTCCGCGGGCGTGGGGGCGGCGGTGAGCCAGTAGTCGATCTCCCGTGTCTGGCCGGCCTGCCAGCGGGTGGCGTTCTCTGCGAACTCGACGCGTCCGAGGGCGGGGTTGTTCCATAGCATCCCGTAGCCCCGGTCGGACAGCACGAAGGGGATGGACACCTCGCCGTTGCGCTGTACGAGGTCCAGGGCCAGGCCCTTGAGGTCGAGCCGGCCGTGGGTGCGCTGGCCCATGCCGTACAGGCGCTCGCCGGGGTGGGCGGCGAACTGCTGGTGCACCTCGTAGGCGCCGGAGCGGTTGCCGTGGAAGACCCGTGCGCCGGGCATCCAGAAGTGCTCACGGCTCTCGGCGAGCAGCTCGGTCCCGGTGCTGGTGCGGGTGAAGGTCAGCAGGGGCTCGGGGTAGGCGGCGGCGCGGTCGAAGTGCACCGCCACGGTCAGGTCGCCGTGCACGAACGTCGCGTGGTCCTCGGCGACGTCGATCGCCGGCGGGGTGGACGGCGGGGGTGTGCCGAGCGCGCCGTGGCTTTCGGCCGGGATGCGGTACTGCGCCGCGCGGACCCGGACGCTGTCGGCGCCCCACGCCTGGACGGTGAGGATCTCGTGCCGATGGCGGACTGCGAGACAGGTGGCGGTCGGACGGAAGGTCACCATGGGTGTCAGTCCTTCACGGCACCGGCGGTGACACCGCCGGCGACGAAGCGCTGGGCGACGACGAGGAGCACGGCCGCGGGGACGGACGCGACAACGGCGGTCGCCATGATTGAGTTCCATTCGGTGGTGTTGTTGCCGATATAGGCGTAGATGCCGAGGGTGATCGGGACCGCGTCCCCGTTCCGGTTGAGAGTGGAGGCGAAGACGAAGTCCGACCACGCCCACAGGAACGAGAACAGCGACACCGTCAAAAGGGCGTTGCGGCCGAGCGGCAGCACCACGGAGACGAAGGTCCGCCAGGTGCTCGCGCCGTCGATCCGGGCGGCCTGCATGAGCTCGCCCGGGATGCCGGACATGAAGGCGGCCAGGACCATCACGCCGAACGGGACGGCGATGGTCGAGTCGGCGACGATCAGCCCCCATACGGAGTTGATCCAGCCGAGCCGCACATAGACGGCGTAGAAGCCGATCGCCATGACCACACTGGGGATCATCTGGGCGACGAGCAGGAAGAAGCTGACCGTGCCCCTCCCGCGGCGGAGCAGCTTGGCGAGCGCGAACCCGGCAGGTGCGGAGATCAGCAGGGTGAGCAGCACACAGCCGAGACCGATGCCCAGGCTCGTGCCCAGGGCCGGCAGCTGGTCGCGCAGCACGTCCCCGTACCCCTCGAACGTCGGATTCCAGGGGAACCAGTGGGGCGGGTCGGCCCGCATGTCCTCGGTCCTGGTCAAGGAGACGTTGAACATCCAGTACACGGGGAAGAGCATCAGCGCGGTGAGGAAGACGCCCAGGGCGGTCTTCCACGGGGTGCGGTGCCTTGGTGCGGGCCGTGCCGTGCGGGTCGTCATGACTGCGCCTCCCGGTCCTGTCGACGCTGCAGCTGGAGGTAGAGGAAGCCGAAGGCCAGGGCCATGACGATGAGCAGGTTGCCGACCGTGGCCGCGGGAGAGAAGTCGGGCTGCCCGGTGCCGAAGGCTTCGCGATAGGACCAGACCGCCAAGGTGGTGGAGACGTTGCCGGGACCGCCGGTGGTCATGATCCAGATCACGTCGACGACCTTGAGTGTGTAGACCAGGCCGAGCAGCAGCGTGATCGCCGAGACGGGACGCAGGAGCGGGAAGGTCACGCGCCGGAACTGCTGCCAGGCGTTCGCCCCGTCCAGGGCGGCCGCCTCGTACAGGTCGTCGGGGATGTTCTGCAGCCCGGCGTGCAGGATGACAAGGTTGAACGGGATGCCGAGCCAGATGTTGGCGATGATCACGGAGGTCAGCGCCCAGTCCGGATCGGTCAGCCAGTTGATCTGGCCGATGCCGAACGCCTCCAGGGCCGCGTTGACGATGCCGCTGTCGCCGGCCAGCATCCAGGCCCAGGTGGAGCCGGAGACGATCAGCGGCAGCAGCCACGGCACCAGGAACATCGCCCGCAGCACCCCGGAGAGCCGGAAGTTCGCGCGGAAGAACACCGCGAGGGCGAGGCCGATCGCGTACTGCGCGGCGATCGAGACGAAGGTGAACAGGAGCGTGTTGCGCAGGGCGAGGCCGAAGGTGTCGGAGGCGAGGACGTCGCGGTAGTTGACGAGGCCGGTGAACTCGGCGTCACCGAGGACAACCGCCCTGACCGTGTAGTCGTGCACGCTGAGTTCGAGATTCCGGTACAGCGGATAGGCGTAGAAGATCAGCAGGTAGGCGAGGAGGGGGGCGAGGAACGCGAGGCCCGCCCACTGGGTGGAGCGGATGCGCCGGTGCAGGGGCGGACGCGGCCGCGGGGCGGCGGGCGGCGGCTCGCCGCCCGTGGCGCGCTCCGCGGGCGCGTCCGTTTCGGTGGTCACTCTCATGTCGGTTGTTCCGGCCGGCACTCAGCCGACCTCGCCCTTCGCGGTCGACTGCGCCTCGGCCAGCGCCTCCTTGGGCTTCTTGGCCCCGCTGAGGGACTTCTGCACGGCGTTCCACAACGGCTCGGAGACCTTCGGGTAGTCGGTGCCGAGGTTGTCGCTGGTGCGGCCCTTCGCGCTGCGCACCGCGTCGACCCACGGCTTCAGATCCGGCTCGTCCCCCAGCAGTTGGTCCTGGCCCGCCTTGGTGGGCGGGATGTAGTACGCGAAGGTCTTGGCCGTCTCCACCATCCCGTCGGGGGTGGTCATGCACTGCACGATCTTCTTGGTGACGTCGTAGCGGCCGGCGTCCGTCTGGACCGGTGCGGTGATGAACTCGCCGCCGGTCGGGGTCGGGGCCACGCCGCCGTCCCTGCCGGGGATCTGTACGACCCCGGTGGTGAACTTCGCCTCGGCGGCGCTGTTGACCTGCCAGGTGCCGTTCACGGCGAAGCCGAAGTCGCCGGTCAGGAACTCCTCCCAGGTGGTGTTCTGCGAGTTGTTGATCACCGATTCGGGGGCGTACCCCTTGTTGCGCCAGCCGGTCCACAGCTCCAGCGCCTCGGTTGCCTGCGGCGAGTCGAGCCTGCGCAGGTCGGCGCCTGCACCCCAGAACCAGGGCAGGAACTGGAAGGAGCCCTCCTCGGTGCCGATCCCGGCGAAGGTGATGCCCTTCTTGCCGGCCCCGGTGACCTTCTTCAGGGCCGCGGTGAGCGAGTCCCAGTCCTTGACCGAGGCGGGGTCGACGCCGGCGGCGTCGAGGATGTCCTTGTTGTAGTAGAGCGCGAGCGTGTTGGCGCCGACGGGGATGCCGTACTCCTCGCCGTCCACGACACCGGCCGACAGCAGGTTCTTGTCGATGCCGGAGGTGTCGAGGCCGAACTCCTTCATCGTGGTCAGCATCTCGGTGTCGGCGAGGGTGGAGACGGCGGGGTTGTCGAGCAGCATGAGGTCCGGCGCCGTGCCCTCCTGGGCCGCGAGCAGCGCCTGGTTGGTGAGCGCGGTGGTGTCGTAGGCGGTGCGCTTGATCGTGACGCCGGCCTCGTCGCCGCACTTGGCGACGCGCTTCGCCCAGCCGGAGGACGCCTTGTGCTGGGGGTAGGGGTCCCACCAGGTGTAGGTGTCGCTCGACTGCTCGCCGGCACCGCCGCCTCCGCCTGAGGAGCAGGCGGTCATGGCGAGGACGGCAGCGCCGAACACGGCCATCGCGCGGGCGGACTTGGTGGCGCTTCTCATGATGTTCCTCCTTGAACAGATGAAGTGCTGGGTGCCGCCGGGGGCGGTCCGGTGCTGCCGCGGTCGACGAGCTCGGGCGGGAGCAGCCGCAGGACGTGCGGCTCCTTGCTGCCCTCCGGCGTGGTGATGCGGCGCACGAGCTGGGTCACGGCCAGCTCGCCGAGCCGGTCCGGCGCGCTCTCGATGGAGGAGAACGGCAGCGAGAAGGTGCGCGCGAACTCGTCCGAGTACCGGCCGACGACCGACAGGTCCCGTGGCGCGGCGAGTCCGCGCGCGTGCAGCACCGACGGCAGGGCCGCGGCGGCGGCCTCGTTGCCCAGCAGCAGACCGGTGGCGGTCGGGTGGGCGTCGAGCAGTGCGTGCAGGGACCGTCCCACCTCCGGCTGCCTCGACTCGCCGAAGGCCGCGTGGAGTCGGATGCCCCGGGCCCGTGCCTGCTGCACCACCGCGTCCTGGAGCCGCCACACGTAGGCGCCGCCCCGCTCGACGACGTGCTCGGGCTGCGAGACGAGGATCAGTTCCCGGTGCCGCAGCCGGTGCATGTGGTCGACCATCAGCCGGCCGGCCGCCTCGAAGTCGAGGTCGAAGACGTCCACCCCGGCGCAGTCGCCGGGCAGCCCGACCAGCGCACCGGGTTGCGGGGCCTTGCGCAGCAGCGGCAGTCGGGCGTCGTCCTCCGCGACGTTGAGCAGGACGACGCCGTCGACCATCCGCGAGGAGGTGATCCGGCGCAGCGCGCGGGCGCCGTCGGCCTCCGTGACGAGCAGGGTGTCGTAGCCGTGTGCCCGCGCGGTGTCGCTGACACCGCGGATGTACTGGAGCATGGCCGGGGCGAACTCGTCCTCGAGGAACCGGGCGAGCAGACCGATGACCCTCGTCTCCGCGGTGGCCAGCGCCCGGGCGCCGGCGTTGGGCGTGTAGCCCAGCTCCCGGGCCGCCTCCCGGACGCGTTCTTGTACTTCCTCGGAGATCGAGCGCTTGCCGGACAGCGCGTACGACGCGGTACTGCGTGACACTCCGGCGGCGCGGGCGATATCGCCGATCGTGACCATGCTGCTTTCCTTTCTGGGCCGTTGGCGTCCACCGCGGGGGTGGCCCGGGGCGGTCGGGGGTGGCCGGCGGCCCTCGTCCGAGGGCCGCCGACGGCTCTTACGGCCGGTCCGCGAATCTCGCGATGGTGATCTTGTCGAGCACGGGTGCGTACCGCGAGCGCAGCAGGATCCCGGGGAACGTGTCGGACGCGTAGGACGTGCCGTCGAAGTTGGGCAGTTCCTCGGCCGAGAACCGGATCGTGTTGCTGCCCTTCTTCAGCCGCACGGTGACCGTCTGCTCCCAGAAGTTGTTCTCGTGGAACGTGTGCGGGAACAAGGTGCGGCGCGGCTCGGCGCCGTTGACGGAGATGTCCGCGGGCCGGGCCAGCGGGTCCGGGTTGTAGTGGGTGGCCTCGGACTGTTCGGGGTTGGAATAGCGCACGCGCATGGCGTACAGGCCGTCCTTCCCGGCCGTGACGCGGAAGGTCGCGGTGTTGCCGTTGCCCGGCTCACCGCCGATGCCGCGCACCGCGGAGCCGTCACTGGCGAGTGACAGCCGAGCCGGTGCGGCCGAGCCGGCGAGCTCGGCGTCCTCGGCCTGGTAGACGGCCGGCGCGAGGGTCGTCGACGTCTGCTCGACGCCGAGGTGGTCGACGAGCAGCGTGCCCGACTTCCCGGTCACGGTGACCTTGTTGACACCGCCGGACAGGGAGACCGCCACCTTCTTGGCCGCCGGTGTGACGCGCAGGGTGTCCTGGCCGTTCACGGTGAGCTGCGCCCGCCCGGAGCCGCGCGTGGCGAGGGTGAGGGTGGACTCGGTGTCGGCCGGCGAGTAGACCCAGAAGGTCGCGCTGTCGCCCTGCTGGAGCTGCGCGGCCCCCGCGCCCGACACGCCGTCCGTCCCGTAGACGGGGTGCCCGCCGTCCAGTGCCGCGAGCTCTCCCTCGTACACCGCCTTCCCGGCCTCGGGGTTGGGCAGGGTGAGCGTGAGGCGGTCGACGATCGCGTCGCCCTTGGTGGCCCGCTTGCCGTCCACGCTCTTCGCGGCGAGCGAGAGGGTGTGCGTGCCCTTGGTCAGCTCGACGGTGGTGTCGGTGTGGTCCCAGACCACCCACTTGTAGCCCAGCGGCAGGAACAGGTCCTGTTCGGCGCCGCCGTCCACGGTGAGGAACACATTGGTCGGGCCCTGCTCCTCGACCTTGTCGAAAGTGTTGAGCGAGTTGGCGAAGACACTCAGGTCGTAGGTGCCGTCCTTCGGGACGTCGACGGTGAAGTCGAGCTTCACGTCGGAGCCCGTCCTCAGGCCCCCGACGTTGTATCCGCCGGAGGTGTAGAACTTCGCCACGTTCGAAGGCGAGCCCTCGGGGCCGTTCCTGCTGTAGCCGGAACCGGTGTGCGCCGCGTCCTCGGCCTCGTAGTCGGCCTCCCACAGAGCCGTGGGGGCCGAGGCCTTCGTGCCGCTGCGGCCCGGTGCGATGACGATCTCGTACGCCGACGACTCCTCGAGCGCCGGCAGGCGGGCGTCGCCACCGAAGTCGAAGGCCACCGAACCGTCGTCGCGCACCTGGACGTCCTGCTCGGCGATCAACCGCGGCGGGGCGGAGTCGCCGATCTGCCCCGTCCACGGGATCTCGCGGATCCAGGCGTGCACCGTGTCCCCGAAGACGTCGCCGGGCACGTGGTCGAACCGGATGTGCCCGCCACCGTCGGAGCCGCCGAAGATCGCCCGCGCCTGGCGCTTCTTCTCGTCCAGGGCCGCCACGCCCTGCATCGTGTAGTTCTCGCCGGGGAACGGCGGGCTCACCTGGACGGTACGGCCGGTCATGCTGCCGTACGCCTGGTAGAGCCACCACTGACCGTTGCCGCGGTTGGCCTGGACGGCCGAGTCCGACAGATTGCCGTCGATGTTCCAGTAGGCGATGTCGGCGTCGACCTTCGACTCCTCGATCGCGGAGATCCACTGAACCATCTGGCCGGGCACCGAGGTGTGGTAGTTGTACGCGTACTCGTTGATGTTGATGGGCAGTTGGGTACCCTCGTGCGCGCTGCCGGCGAAGATCTCCTTCTCCCAGCCGCGATACCTCTTGACACTGGTGCGGATCTGCTCCGGGTGGCTCAGCTCGTGCCAGGTCATGACCTGGGGGACGGTGCCGGCCTGTACCGCGTGCCTCAGGAACCCCTGGACCTGGGTGAACAGCACGCTGGTGTTGGGCCCGGCGATCCGGGCGTCCGGCATCCTGCCCTTGATCAGCCGGTACACGTCGTCCCAGGCGGCGAAGTAGTCGTCCGGCCTGTCCAGCCAACTGGTTCCGTTGTAGCTCCACTGCCCGGTGCCGAACATGTTGCCCTCGGGCTCGTTGAAGGGCACGAAGACGATGTTGTCCTGGTACTGCGCCGGCAGCTTCAGGACCTGGTCGACCTGCGCCGCGATCTTCTCCTTGTAGATCCGCATCTTCTCCGCGGGGGTGTCGCCCTCCCACTGGTAGGGGAAGCCGCGGTGGATGTCGGTCATGTAGATGTAGACATCGCCGTCCGTGCTGTCCGCGAGCGGCTTGACGACCTCGAGTGCGTCGGCCCCCGGATGCTGCGGACCGTCCTGGGCCTTGGTCGCGACGGTGCGCAGATTCATGCCCTCGATGAGGTTGTTCGTCGGCACGTCCTGCCCGTAGAGCCCGTACAGGGTGCCGGACGCGCCGCCGTGAAACGCTCCGGCCTGCTTGCCGAGATCGACGACGAGCTCCCCTTCGCGGACCACGGTGACCTTCGCGGTCACCGTCCGCCCGGCGGCCTTGCCCGACACGGTGAAGGAACCGGGCGCGGCGTACGCGTCCGGGTCCACCGGATCCCAGTCGGCGGCGACCTGCCGGTCATAGCCGTCGGAGTAGGTGGCGCGCACCGTGGCCGGCAGGTCGGGCGCTGTGCCCGTGGTGGTACGGAGCTCGAACTCCTCCTGCGCCAGACCGGTCGGCGTCGGTGTCTCGCCTACGGTCTGGGCGACCTGCTCGGCACTCAGTGCCTGGTGATACACGGCGAACTCGTCGACCGCGCCCGCGAACAGCGGGTCCAGGTAGAAGGACTTGCCGAGGTAACCGGCGAAGGTGGCGGAGGTGTCGATCAGTTCACCGGCGTCGACCTCGGTCCTGGTGGAAGCGACGGCGACACCGTCGAGGTAGGTGGTGAGGCGGTCGGCGCTCGTGTCGAGCGTGACGGTGAGGGTCTTCCACTCCTTGTCCGGCAATGCCGCCGACCCGGTGACCTGGGCCTCGCCTCCGCCACCGGAGGTGGTGACGGCCGTGCGCAGCCGCCCGTCGTTGTTGTACGGCGTGCTGAACAGGTACCGGCCGGTGTCCTTGCCGAGTGCGTAGATCCACTGCCACGGCGTCGTGCCGCCGTCCCAGCGCACCCGGGCCGAGACGGTCAGATCGCGGGCCCCGGCCAACGCCCCTTTCGGCAGCCGGACATGGGCGCCTGCGGAGCCGACGGCCCCGCCGGGAAGGTCCAGGGCCTTCCCACCCGCCGCACCGTCGACCAGGGCCGCGCTCTCCCCGTTCACCAGGGTGCCGTCGAGCCCGTGGCCCGAGCTGTCGGCGATCCTCCCGGCGGCCAGGTCGTCGGCGTCGAACGTGTACTCCAGGGCGGGCACCGGCAGTTCGGCGGCGGACGCCGGCGCCGGCGGGCCCGCACCCACCAGGCCGATTCCCAGCGCAACGGCCAGCGCCTTTGCCAGGCCGGCCGCACCTGTCCCGCTCTCGGGCGTTCCCGTACCTGGCGTGCTCTCGGTAGGACCATCGTTGCGGCTCCTGTGAGGGTGTCGGAGGACTTGTCGAACCGGTTCGACAACGCCCCGGATATGTGGCGCCTTTCGGTGTGCAGCGGTGACGTGAACCCGTGACGCGCACATGCGGGCGCGCCGTGAGAACGGCGGCATCCGAACTCGCCGTGTTCGAAATATCAGACGCCATTCCGCTTGTCGAACCGAAGATAGGGTGAGGCGAGTTGGACGTCAACGCTCTGCGCAACGCCTGCGAATTTCGGGGGGCGAGGAGCCGGTCGACGAGGGGCATCGCGGCATCGTCCGCCAGGCAGCCCTGGGTGGTGTGGCCGATCAGTGCCTGGCGCAGCTGTTCCAGGAGCGCCGGCGGGATGCGGAGGAGGTGACTGATGGGCTACGAGCCCCCGTCCCGAACCGTGAGTCCGCTCTTGGGCACCTGCTGCGCATCGTGGCCGCGGCGCAAGCTGCTGGATGCCGTATGCCGGGGAGGCGTTGATCGAGGTCGTACCGGGCACCGAAGTCTGGTTCGGCGCCCGGGCGGCGTCGCAGAGCGGTGGCAAGTACCGGGCGCGTCCGCGGCCCTCTGCCGGAAATCCGCCCCTGGTTGCAGACTGGGACCGTTTTCGTCGCACAGCCCGGCCGAACTGCGCGACTGGTGGACCGACAGGGAGATCCGGTCCGGTACTTCCAGGCGATCGCGTCGATCACCTTCCGGTGATCCCGCCATCGCCCGCCTCGTCGAGGTGCCCGGTCCGGCAACAGCGGCTCGATCCAAGCCCATTGGGCGTCAGCCGACGGCACACCCAGAACAACGATCGCACGATCTGAATGGTTCGGCCGAATTCAACCGGACGGCGTGACCGAGGACCGCACGCCGAACCACTGCTCGGCGCCGAACTCCTCGAACCGCTCCACCTCGGTGAACCCCAGCTTCGCCGCGAGGCGCATCGCGCGGTCGTTGGCGGTCTGGGTGCAGAGCACCACGGGCTCGCTGGGAAGCGCGTCGGCGAACCAGTCGAGTGCCGCTGCGCACGCCTCGGCGGCGTACCCGCATCCCCACGCCTCCGGCAGGAACATGTAGCCGAGTTCGGCCTCCCCGGCATCCGGTCGGACGTGCCCCGGACGCTCCGCGTCGCGCCGATCGAGCGTGATCATGCCGATCATCGCCCCGTCGAGATCGATCACGAAAAGGCCAGGGCGCCGCCCGGGCACCTCGGGCACCGCGCGTTCGAGCTCATCACGCGGCCGAGGGCCACCGATGTAGGTGCCCACCTCAGGCGATGCGAACAGCTCGACGAACGCCGCACGGTCCCGGGCCTCGGACTCGCGGAGCAGGAGCCGTTCGGTCTTTATCGGGGTAGGCGGCCAGGTGACGGGTCCGAGTTCAGCCATGGCGGGCAAACTATCGCACGGCCGTGAGAGTGATCCGAAAGATCCGAAAGAGAAGGCCCAACCGGCCCACGGCCGGCTGCACTCACCGCACGCAGGGGTACCAGCGCGTGCCGGTCCGCTCCATCATCGAGCGTTCGGCGGATTCCAGGCCGCGTCCGGCACAGCCTGCCGTCCTTGGGAGTCGTCCTCGTCGAAGTCCATTCATCCCCAGGTCGTTGCACCACGCCGCCGGCCTGCGTCCGCTTCGACGGCGGGTGCGGTGTCGGACGCTGCTCAGGCCCTCGCGTACGTGAAGCCTCTGCAGGCGACCCGTCGCCGGAGTTCTCGGTCCAGCCGTACGGGCGCAGGTCGAACCGATCAATGCCCGTCAGAGGGACAGCGCACGCTCGAGCGCAGTGCGGTCTGTCGGTGCTCCGTGTGCGGGGAGCACGACCTCGACCGGCAGCGCGAGCAGCGGCCGCAGTCTTTCTACGACCTCCTCGCGCGTAACGCCGCCCCGCAGCCAGTCGTTGATCTGCAGGCCGTGTCCGAAGTCGACCAGCGTGTCGCCCGAGATCACGGCTCCCACGCGGTCGATCCAGAGCACGAGATCGTTGTGTTCCCTTCCGGCGGACGCCTCGATTCCGCTCATGGGGCGGTCGCCCGCGGCATACAGGTGCGCCTCGCCGCTGCCTCCGGCGAGCAGCCAGGCGAGGTCGGGGCTGCCGCCGGCAGCCTGCTCGGGAGTGATGCCGTACTTCCCTACGAGGTCGTCGGCGGTGTCGGGCGGCGGCACGAACACCGGCACGCCGAGCTGCTCGACCAGGCTCTGCGTGTCGCGTTCGTGCCAGGGCGCGGTGAGCACCACCGCCGGCTCGCGGTCGGCCGCGAGCCCGAGGATCTCGTCCGGCACGGACAGCGGGTCGAAGAGGAGCAGCCGGGCGCCGTCGTCCATCGCACACGACGACACCTTTTGTGGCCATCGCTCTCCCGGCGTCCAGTCCGGGTGCGGCGCCTGCCAGTGCCAGACGCCGGCCGCCACTTCGCGCATGCGAGGGACTCTACTGGTGCCGGTGCGCGGACGCCGTATGGGCAACAGGTGTTGCGGCGTCTCCGGTTCAGGTGATGCCTTGATGGCAGCCGCGCGGTGCCGGCGACGATGCGGACATGGCTGGACCGGCGCCCCGGTTCCTCTGCCCACCTGCACTGGCGCTTCAGGGCGCCTCGACATCGCGGTCCGGTCGGAACGGTCCGTGCACCTGCGCCTCGATGCAGTCGTCGAGGGCGTCTTGGGGATCGGACAGGGCCTGTCCGGCGGATCGTGCCGGACATGCCCCTGGCCCCGAGGAGGGCTCAGCGCTTGAGCGTGAAGGTGAAGTCTCCGGAGAGCTTGCCGCTCAGCCGGACTGCCGAAACGAGTTTGCCCTCCGTGATCAGTCTCTCGACCTCGGCCCGCGAAAGACCGCAACCCTCAGCGATCAGTCGCACCGGCCGGACAGGGATCCGCGCCGCAAAGCGGACCGAGATGTCGATCACCTCGCGGTCCAGGTGATCCGATCCGCCGGTGTCGAGGCGCCAGGCGTTGTCCCAGTCGAGGGCGATGCGATTACGGCGCCGCACGACCGGATCCTGGAGCAACTCGGCTGCCAGGGCAGGGTCGTTGTCGTGCAGCCGGTCCAGCAGCTCAGGTCGTACGGAGCGCACATTCATCCGCTCCAGGACCGTGAGCTTTGCCGTGTCCCCGCACGCGGTACAGAGCACGAGGAGCCAGGCGTCGAGGAGCTTGTGGTTCGCGTTGACGCGAAATTTGCCGTTCGCCCGGAAGCGCTCGGACGCGCACGCGTGGCAACGACGGAGAACGGTCGGCAGGCAGGTGGGCATGACCACCCAGCTATTGAGCACAGAAGTACACCGGTTTCAGTGAGAAGTCCGCAGCAAAAAGGAGCGCGGCGCACATGCGCGACGCGCGACACATCAGCCCTCGGGAGGTCTCACAGGGTGTACAACGGCACGTCCTTACCCAGACGACTTGGCTCGGCAGCACGGTAGGGCAGCACAGCGGCGCTGAACCACTGGTTTTCGAGCGCCTCACCGCCAGGTTCCATCCGGCGGGACCATGGACGAAGCCAGAGCCGGATCGCGGCGACGGTGACGGCGCCGTGGAAGACGTAGGCCCGCTTGTCCTACCTCGTGGCCATGGCCCGGAAGTTCCTGAGCCTGTTGGTCGTCCGCTCGATCTCGCTGATCGGGGCGGGTGCGAGGGTGAAGGCCGGCTGGTAGGACTTGACCGTGTTGTCGTATCGGATCGCCATCCGCACCGGTGGCGCCGTCGCCGCCGACGTCCGTCTCCGTGCCCCGGTCAGCACGGAGGCGACGCACGTCTCTCGGATGAGAAACATGAGAACCCCACATTCATTACTTCTCTTTGACTTCCGCTGAGGTTCGTCCCGGCTCGTCAGCATGGCGGAGCGCCGTCCTCTACCGGTCGGCCGAATTTCACCACGCCGCTCGGGAGACGAGATGCCGCTGAACCGCAGGGAATTGCTGAGCCGATCGGTGCTGGCGGGCGCCGGGGTCATGCTCATCGGCAGTGTGGAGGCGCTGCTCACGGCACCCGGAGCTGTCGCCGACACCGCCGCGACGGGCGGCGCCGTCGGCTACGGCCCGCTGGTTCCGGACCCCAAGGGCATCCTCGCCCTGCCCGAGGGCTTCTCGTACCGGATCCTGACCCGCACCGGCGAAACCACCCTGGAGTCCGGCCAGACCACCCCCGGCAATCACGACGGCACCGGCGCCTTCGCGGCCGGCGACGACGATGACGACGACGCGGTCACCCTGCTGGTGAACAACCACGAGATCGACGACCCGCTGGCCGACGCCGAGCACCCCGTGCCGCACCTGGACGGTCTGGTGTACGACCCGGCGGCGGCCGGCGGTTGCACCGTCGTCGAGGTGGCGGACGACTCCGTACGCGAATGGGTCGGCATCGCCGGCACCTCCACCAACTGCGCCGGCGGCGTTACCCCCTGGGGAACCTGGCTGACGTGCGAGGAGACCGAGGACAAGGCCGGCGTCAACGGCATGACCAAGGACCACGGCTACGTCTTCGAGGTCGACCCCGCGCACGGCAGCGCGGCCAACCTCGACCCCAAGCCCGTCACGGCCCTCGGCCGCTACGCCCACGAGGCCGTCGTCGTCGACGAGTACCGCGGCCACCTCTACCTCACCGAGGACGCCTCCAAGCCCAACGGACTGCTCTACCGCTGGACCCCGCCGGTCGGCTTCACCCACGGACCCGGCAGGCTGCGGGACCTTGCCGACAACGCGGGCGTGCTGGAGGCGTTCAAGTGCTTCGACGCGTCCGGCCAGTACGTCGACGACCTCTCCCGCGCCACGAAGGTCGGCACCGCGTACCGCGTGGACTGGGTGAAGGTCCCCGACCGGGACGCCGTCACCACGTCCGTGCGCAAGCAGTTCCTGGCCGGTGAGATCACCCGCTCCCGCAAGCTCGAGGGCATGTGGTGGGGCGACGGCGGAGCGTACTTCGTCTCCAGCTACGCCCGTACCGAGAGCCCGGGCACCCCGCACGACGGCCAGGTGTGGTTCTACCACCCGCGCAGCAGCACCATCACCCTCAAGGTGCTGCTTGCGGTCAACCCGGACGTGTCCAAGGACGGCGCCTACGACGGCCCCGACAACATCACCGTCTCCCCGTTCGGCGGCCTGGTCATCGCCGAGGACGGAGAGGGCGTCTCCCACCTCTTCGGCGCCGCCGCCGATGGCCGGACCTACCCCATCGCCCGCAACGAGCTGAACGTCGGCACCCCGGAGGCCCCGGAGTACAGCGAGTTCGCCGGCGTCACCTTCTCCGCCGACGGCAAGACGCTGTTCGCCAACATCCAGGACCCCGGCATCCTCCTCGCCATCACCGGCCCGTGGTCGGGCGACGACGGCGACGACTAGTTCCGCCGGCTCCCCCCTCCCTCCGACTCCACCACCTCCACGGCTCCACAGGTTCGACGGCAGTGGCTCAACGGCGAGCCACCGCCGACCCCTGCCAGTGACACCTCTCCTCACGAGGAAGCTGACATGCAAACCCTCATCGCACACGCACGCACCTTCGCCCGCTCTCAGGGCGCCGAACTGGGCAAGCTGGCCGCAGGCCAGTCGCCGCACGCCCTCTTCATCACCTGCTCCGACTCACGCGTCGTTCCCTCGCTCATCACCGGGGCCCGCCCCGGTGAGCTCTTCGAACTGCGTACGGCGGGGAACATCGTCCCGCCCTACGACGCGGGTCCCACCTCCGAGGCCGCGACGATCGAGTACGCCGTCACGGTGCTCGGTGTCTCCGACATCGTCGTCTGCGGCCACTCCCACTGCGGCGCGGTCGGCGCGCTGGTACGCGGTGACGACCTGTCGGCCGTACCGGCCGTACGCGACTGGCTCGGTCACGCCGGCGGGCTGCCGGCCGGCGCGCAGGACGACCCGCTCGTCGCCGAGGCGGTCCAGCAGCACGTGCTGGCCCAGGTGCTCCGGCTGAAGTCGTACCCGTGTGTGGAGACCCGCCTCCACGACGGGCGGCTGCGGGTCCACGCCTGGTTCTACGAGGTCCACACCGGCGGCGTGCTGGCGTACCGGACCGAATCCGACTCCTTCGAGACGCTGTGAGGCATCCGATGAACACCGCTTACTTCAAGCAGGACTTCGCCGCCTCCGTCGTCGTGTTCCTGGTCGCCCTGCCGCTGTGCGTCGGCGTGGCGGTCGCCTCCGGAGTACCGGCCGAACTCGGCATCGTCACCGGCATCGTCGGCGGACTCGTCACGGGCATGCTGCCGGGCAGCAGCCTCCAGGTGTCCGGCCCGGCCGCCGGGCTGACCGTGCTGGTCTTCGAGGCCGTGCACCAGCACGGGCTCGCGACGCTCGGCCTGATCGTGCTGGCAACGGGCCTGCTGCAACTCGGCATGGGGGCGCTGCGCTGGGGGCGCTGGTTCCGGGCCATCTCCGTCGCCGTGGTCGAGGGCATGCTCGCCGGAATCGGCCTGGTGCTCATCGCCGGTCAGCTGTACGCGATGACCCACAGCAAGGCGCCGTCCTCCGGCATCGACAAGATCGCCGGGCTGCCGGAGATGCTCGTCGGCTCGCTGGACTCCGCCCCGGCCGTGGCGTCGCTGCTGCTCGGCGCGGGCACCGTCGCCGTACTGGTGCTGTGGCCGAAGCTGCCGAAGCGAGTACGCCTCGTGCCCGGCCCGCTCGTGGCCGTCGCGCTCGCCACCGCCGCCTCCCTGGCCTTCGGTCTGCCCGTCACCAAGGTGACGGTGGAAGGCCTGGTCTCGGTGATCCAGGCGCCCGAGCTCTCCGCCTTCGGGGAACTGGCGGACATCGGCGTGGTGAGCACGATCCTGGCGTTCACGCTGATCGCCTCGGCGGAGAGCCTGTTCAGTGCGGCGGCCGTGGACCGGCTGCACGACGGTCCGCGCACGGACTACAACAAGGAGCTGATGGCCCAGGGCGTGGGCAACACGGTCTGCGGCCTGCTCGGCGCGCTCCCCATGACCGCGGTGATCGTGCGCAGCGCGGCCAACGTCCAGGCGGGGGCCCGGACCAAGGCATCCCGGATCATGCACGGCGCCTGGCTGCTGCTGTTCGCGGCGCTGTTGCCGGCCGCGCTGGGGGTCATCCCGATTCCGGCGCTCGCGGCCGTCCTGGTCCACTCCGGCTTCAAACTGATCCCCGTGAAGGGCCTCGCCGCCCTCTGGCGCGGACACCGAGGTGAGGCCGTGATCCTCGTCGTCACCGCGGTGTCGATCGTCGCGATCAGCATGTTCGAGGGCGTACTGATCGGTCTCGCGCTCGCCGTGGTCAAGACGGCGTGGCAGGCGTCGCACGTCAGGCTGGAGATCGTCGACAAGGGCGCGGGCCCCGTGCAGGCACACCTGACGGGCAACGCGACCTTCCTCCGGCTGCCGAAGATCCTCGACGCCCTGGAAGCCATCCCGCAGGACCGCCCCGTCGAGCTGAACCTGTCGAAGGTGCACCACCTCGACCACGCCTGCCGTACGGCCCTGGAGAACTGGGCGGAGCGGCACGGAGCGGCCGACACCGCGTCGGCCAAGGTCATCATGGCCGTCTGAGCGGAACGCGGGGGCGGTGCCGTACGGGGCGCCGCCCCCGCACACCCGGTCGGCGCTCACACACAAAGTTCAAGGGCAGGTCATGCGGTCAGCAGGCCGCCGCCGGACTCCGGTGGTACCTCTTCAGGCAGGTCCGATGCCGCAAGGCACTTGCCCCAGGACACCGAGGAGTCGTACCCGCGTGACACGAAGCCAGCTTCTCGCCGCCCTCGCGGCCGGCGCGATTCTGCTCGTCGGAATCCCCGTCTCCGGTGCCCATCAGGCGCCACCTCCGGATCTCGGTGAGCCGGTCGTCGTCGGCCGCACCGGTCCCGGCCCCACGAGCAGCTCCGTACCGTCCCCGGCCAACCGCGCGACGGAGCAGACCCCGACCCGGTCACCGTCCCCCGGCGCGACGACCCGGCCCCCGGACACGTACGGCGGCGAGGGTACTGTCGCCCCCACCGGTGCGGAGCAGCCGGACGACACGGACCCCGACCGGACGCACACGGCGCAGCCCGTGTCACCGAAGTCCCCCGTCCCCGCCGGAGAGTCGTCCGACGACGATCCGACGCCCACCTACAGCCCCGCCGCATCGGCCACCTCCAGGACGTCGAGCACACCAGCAGGCGACGACGACGGAGGCGACGATGACACCGGTGAGGATGACTGAGCCCGCACCGCCCAAGCAGGCCACCCGCATGCCCGGGCGCCACCCGCTCCGGTCGATCCACGTGCGCCTGCTCGGGCGGATGCTGGTGCTCGTCGGGCTGACCCTGGCGAGCCTCACGGGTGCGGAGTCGTTCATCCTCACGGCTCGCCTGAACGAACGCATCGACCGCGAACTGGCCCACGACATCGAGGGGTTCCGCTCCTTCGCCACCGAGACCGCGGCCGGTTCGGGTCCGGTCCCCGGCGGAGTCCGCGCACTCTTCGTCTCCTACCTGCGCGGATACATACCGGAGCACGGCCAGACCCTGATCACCCTGGTCGACTCGGAGCCGTACCGCCGTTCCGCCGAGGAACCGTCGGCCCGCCTGGACACCGATCACGCACTGATGCGCCGGGCCGCCGAGGTCCGCTCACCCTCCTACGGGGACGCGAAGAGCGCGGCGGGCTCCGTGCGGTACGTGGCCGTGCCCGTCGCGGTGTCCGGCGACTCCGCGCGGGGCGTGCTCGTCATCGCCACGTTCACCCAGCAGGAACGCGACCACATCAACGAGTCGATCCGCACCCAGATCTATCTCGGCCTCGGCGCCATGCTGCTGTCCGCCTGCGTCGGCTGGATCTTCGCCAGCCGTATCGTCGCGCCGCTGCAGGTCCTGCGGGACACCGCCCGCTCGATCCACGAGTCGGACATCACCCGCCGCATCCCGGTTCAGGACCGGGACGAGATCAGCCAACTGGCAAGCACCTTCAACGACATGCTCGATCGCCTGGACGATGCCTTCTCCACCAAGCGGGAGTTCATGAACGACGTGGGCCACGAACTGCGCACCCCTATCACCATCGTGCTCAGCCAGCTGGAGACACTGCCCGACGAACCGGCGGCTCGCGCTCAGACGGTGGCGGTCATCACCGATGAACTCTGGCGCATGCACCGCATGTCGGAGGAACTCCTCATGCTGGCCAAGGCCCGCCGCCCGGACGCCCTGCGCCCCGAGGACCTCAGCTTCTCCGAACTCATCGAGGAGGTGTACGTGAAGGCCGCCGCGCTGGCCGAACGCCGCTGGCTCCTCGACTTCGAGGACAACCCCCACCGCGACACCCTCCACGCCGACCGCCAGCTCCTCACCCAGGCCATGATCCAACTCGCCCAGAACGCCGCTCAGCACACCGAGGAACACGGCCGGATCTGGATCGGCGGCCGGGCCGGAGCCGACAGGGTCGAACTGTGGGTCAAGGACACCGGCCCCGGCATTCGACTCGCGGATCAGCAACGCATCTTCGAGCGATTCACGCGTGCCGAGGAGAGCCGCGGCAGGACCGGAGCGGGCCTCGGACTCGCCATCGTCAAGGCCATAGCCGAGGCGCACCACGGCGAGATCCAGCTGGACAGCAGTCCGGGCCGAGGCGCGACCTTCACCCTGCGCATCCCCTACGTCACCCACGGGCTGAACGGCGACCCCCGGAAACCATGAGCCAGAGCAGACAGCCCCGCCACCACCTCCTCATCGCCGAGGACGAGACCCACATAGCCTCCTACCTCTCGGAACGCTTCACCGCCCACGGCTTCCGCACCACCGTCGTCACCGACGGGGAGACAGCCCGGCGCGCGGCCATGTCCGGCAGGTACGACCTGATGGTCCTGGACATCGGACTGCCCGGCGAGAACGGCTTCACCGTGGTCACCCGCCTCCGCGCGGCGTCCAGTGCCCTCCCGGTCATCATCCTCACGGCCCGGGACACCGTCGCCGACACGGTGCACGGCCTGGAGGGCGGCGCCGACGACTACATGACCAAACCCTTCAGCTTCGAGGAACTCCTCGCACGAGTCCGCCTGCGCCTGCGTCTGCGCGAGACCGACAGCTCCGTCCTGCGCCGCGCCGGAATCGCCCTGGAGACCCGCACCCGCCAAGCCTATGTCGACGGCCGGATCCTCCAGCTCAGCGCCCGAGAGGCCGCCCTGCTGGAACACCTCATGCGCAACACCGGAAGCGTGCTCAGCCGGGAGGAACTGCTCTCCGACGTATGGGGCTACGAGGCGTCCGAGGGCTCCAACATCGTCGATGTCTATGTCCGTTACCTCCGCCGCAAGCTGGGCGCGTCCAGGATCACCACGGTGCGGGGGCAGGGCTACCGGCTGGAGGGCGACGAACTCGCGTGACGGGGGGGCAAGGCGGCACGGATCTGCCGATCACCGGGCGAGCCACCGACTGGCGTCACGCCGGCCCCCCAGCACCCGGAGGCACCCCCACAGGCGGACGGTGCTGCACCTGTTCCCTCCGGGTGGCGTCTCACCGCCCGCCCTCACGGGCGCGCCCGTCAGCGCACGAGCCATCCGCTTCCTGTGGCAACACGATGAACGCCGTGCCCTTGGTGAGGTCAATGCTGGAGCGGGGCGGCGCACCGTCGCTCTCGTCGTCCCGCCGCAGCAGTTCCACCCTCCGCTGCTCCAGCTCCACCGTCTTGTTTCCGTTCACGACCGCCGTGAATTCGTCGAAGGCGATGTTCGACAACGACCGCCCCGTGCGCCTGCGTAGCCACGGCATCAAACCCAGCCCCGTGAACCATCGCCACGCGCTCTCCACCAGGGCGAACAAGACCAGCAGAGACGCGAACGCCGGGAACGACATGAGCAAAATCGTCACGGATGGTTCCTCATCGTCCTCGACACAGCTGACTGCCGGGAAGCGGCGGAAGGGTCACGGGGACGGCTCCCGATCTCGCGGCCATGCGGTCCCCTCGACCGCCGTTGTGGCGCTCATTTCGCTGATTGCCATGGCCTCACTGTTCTGGATCCGCAGCGCGCAGAGATCAGGCCGGCGCATGATCCGCTTCCCCCATGCGGCGGAGGCGCAGCCCATGGGGGTCCACCGCATGGAGGAGTACGGGTGGGAGCCTTCGGTCAACCCGCCGGACAGCACCCCTGAGTGGTGCGCCGGATCACTGACGGATCCACCGCCGGATCGCGGCGACGGTGACCGTGCCGTGAATGACGAACGCTCTCTTGTCGTACCGGATCGCCACAGCTCGGAAGTGTTGAGCGCGTTGATGGTCCGCTCCACTTCGTTCCTGCGGGTACAGAGCGTCCGGTAAAACCAGCAGGGCGACCGCCTCGGCAATGCGGCTGGGCGTCACACCGGTGACGAACTGGCTGATGCCCTGTTACCTGGGGCGGGGTCCGGCAGGGGCTGCAGGCGGGAGTTGCTGCGGCTGTAGAGCAGGTAGACGGCCAGGGAGAGGGCGAGCCAGCCGCCGAAGAGGAGGTAGGTGTCGAGGGGGAGTTCGTAGATCAGGTAGCCGCAGGCGAGGAGGGAGAGGATCGGGACGACCGGGTAGCCGGGGACGCGGAAGCCCCGGTCGAGGTGGGGGGCCGTGCGGCGCAGGATCAGTACGCCGAGGGAGACCACGGCGAAGGCCGCGAGTGTGCCCATGCTGGTGAGGTCCGCGAGCAGGTCGAGCGGGAAGACCGCCGCCAGGACCGCCACGAAGCCGCCGGTCAGCAGCGTGGTGAACACCGGGGTGCCGCGGCGCGGGCTCACCCGGTGGAAGGCGGCGGGCAGCATGCCGTCGCGGCCCATGGTGTAGAGGATGCGGCTTTGTCCGTACAGCACGACGAGGGTGACACTGACGATGGACAGCACCGCACCCGCGGACAGTAGCGCGGCGGGCCACTGGGCTCCGGTGATGTCGCCGAGGATGGCGGAGAGGCCCGCCTCCTGTCCCTCGAAGGCCGTCCAGGGCTGGGCCCCCACGCCGACCACGGCGACCAGGATGTAGAGGGTGGTGACCACGGCCAGGGCCCCCACGATGGCGAGCGGCAGAGTGCGCCGGGGGTCGCGGACCTCGTCGCCGGCGGTGGAGACCGCGTCCAGACCGATGAACGCGAAGAAGACGGTGGCCGCGGCCGTGCCGATGCCTGCGACGCCCATGGGCGCGAACGGCTGCAGGTTGCCGGAGTCGAAGCCGGAGAGGCCCACCACCACGAACAGCGCGAGCACCCCGAGCTTGACCAGCACCATGACCGTGTTGACCACGGCGGACTCCTTGGCGCCCCGTATCAGCAGCAGGCAGCACAGGGCCACGAGGACGACCCCCGGCAGATTGATCATTCCGCCCGATCCGGGCGGGGCGGAGATGGCCTCGGGCATCCGGAAGCCGAAGAGCCGCTGCGTGAAGTCGTTGAGGTACTGTCCCCAGCTCACCGCGATCGCCGCGCCCGAGACGGCGTACTCCAGCAGCAGGCACCAGCCAACGGCCCAGGCAGTGAACTCGCCCAGAGTGGCGTACGCGTACGAGTACGAGGAGCCGGACACCGGCACGGCCGAGGCGAGTTCGGCGTAACAGAGCGCGGTGAGGGCCGCGGCCGCTGCCGCGACGGCGAAGGACACGATCACCGCCGGGCCTGCCTCGGGCACCGCGGTGCCGAGCAGGAAGAAGATGCCGGTGCCGATGGTGGCGCCGATCCCGATCATGGTGAGCTGGAACGGGCCGATGGTACGGCGCAGGACTCCGTCGCCCGGCTCCGTCGTGAAGGTGTGCAGGGGCTTGCGTCTGAGCAGCTGCTGACGCAGCGTCGGCTGAACGGTCATCTGTCGTCTCCTGGGGTGAGTGCCGGGGCAAGGGCTCAGGGGAGGTCGCGTCGCTGCAGGTCGTCGTAGGTTTCCCGGCGCACCACGGCCCGTGCCTCGCCGTTCCGGCAGAAGACGACGGGCGGCCGCAGCGCGCCGTTGTAGTTGTTGCTGAGGGAGAAGCAGTACGCGCCGGTGACCGGCACTGCGATCAGATCGCCGGGCCGGGGGTCGGGCAGAGGCACGCCTTTGCTGACGGCGTCGCCGGACTCGCAGTGCCGGCCGACAAGGTGGCAGGGTTCGCCGCCGCCTACGCGGGTGGCGACGGCGGCCTCGAAGCGCTGTCCGTACAGGGCGACTTCGAGGTTGTCGCCCATTCCGCCGTCGACGGCGACGAACACCGGCTCGCCGTGCTTGACGGTGACGACCCGGTAGAGCGTCACGCCGGCCTCGGCCACCATGGAACGGCCGGGCTCGATGATGATCTCCGCGTCGGAGGGCAGGACCCTGTGGGCGGCCCCGACCAGCGTGTCCAGGTACTCCTCGACGCTCGGCGGGTGGTCGTCGTAGGTGTAGCGGGCACCGAGGCCGCCGCCCAGGTCGTAGACGGCGAAGGCGCCGAGGTCTGCCACCGCCTCGACGGACCGGGCGAACGGTTCGGTGTCGAGGATCTGCGAGCCGATGTGGACGTGGACGCCGTCCAGCCGCAGGCGGCTGCTTCCTCGCAGCCGGGCGATCGCCTCCCGCGCCTGGGGCAGGGTCAGGCCGAACTTCGAGCCCTCCTGCCCGGTGGCGACGGCGGCATGGGTGTCGGGGCGGATTCCGGGCGTGACCCGGACGAGGACGGCCTGCTCGCCGGAGCGCGGAACGAGCCGCTCAAGGCGGTCGATGTCATCGGCATTGTCGATGACGATCAGTCCGGCACCGGCCTCCACGGCCATGTGCAGTTCGCCGTCGGTCTTGGCGTTGCCGTGGACCACGAGCGAGGCCGGGTCGACACCTGCGGCCAGGGCGAGGGACAGCTCACCGCCGCTCGCGACGTCGATGCTCAGCCCCTCCTCGGCCAACAGCCGGTACACGGCTGTGCAGGGGAACGCCTTGGAGGCGAACGCCACCCGGGACTTCGGCCAGCGGGCGGCGAGCCCGTCCGCGTACCGGCGGGCGCGGGCGCGCAGTGCCGCCTCGTCGACGACGAGCGCCGGGGTGCCGAAACGCCCCGCCAGGTCGGTGACCGAACAGCCGCCGATCACGAGTGCGCCGTCCGGACCGAGCGCCGTGCCCGTTGGGAACAGGCCGAGCAGCGCCTCCCGCGACGCCGAGGCGATCGCTTGCGGGGCTGTCGTTGTGACCGGTACGGCCATGGTCTTCCTCCGTGCGACGTGGGAGCGATGTGCGATCCGGCCGTACGTGCCCTGGCAGCGGCCGGTCCCCATATATTCGGGGCCACCCGCCCCCGCTGCCTTGTCGGTATCGCCTACGCTTCGACCATGAATTCGTCGACATCGTCAAGTGGGGACACCGGAGACGGCACGGTGGAGGAGCTCTTCGCACTCGCGGATGCGATCGCCGCGGTCATCGGCGGCTCCGTGGCCATCGAGGACCTGGACGCCCGGGTGCTCGCCTACTCCACGCTGTCCGGCCAGCGCATCGACGAGCTGCGCCGTCAGGGCATCCTCGGCCGACGTGTGCCGGAGCAGCCCGATCCACAGACCGCGCAGCAGCAGCGCCAGTACCGGGCGGTGCTCGCCGCGCCCGGCGTCGTGTCCCTGCCGGGGCTGGCCGAGGGCGAGCTACCGCGTGCCGCCGTGGCCATCCGAGCCGGGGACCTGCCTCTGGGGACGATTTGGGCGATCGTCGACCACGCACCGCTCGAAGAGGCGGGCGAACGGGCGCTGCTGGACGGTGCACGGACCGCGGCCCTGCACATGCTGCGCCGCCGCAGCGCCGCCGCCCTGGAGCTGCACGCGCGCGACCAGGCGCTGCGCGCCGGCCTTGACGGCACGGTGCCTGGTCCGGAGACGGCGTACCGGCTCGGCCTGCCGACGGGCGGGCGGCTGGTCCTGCTCGGCTTCGCCCCCGTCGCGAGCTCCGCGGAGGTAGGCACGCAGTTGACTCGCATGGGCTCCGACCTCGGCCGGCACTGGGCGGCGGTCCACCCGTCCGCCGCCGTCGCGACCGGGCCGCGCGCCGTCTACACCTTGCTGCCCGGCGCGGACCCGGAGTCCGCGCGGCGGCTCGCGGCGCAGGCCGTCGCCGCGGTCACTCGTCCGCGTACGATCCCGCTGCGCGCCGCCGTCAGCCTGCCCACGACCGACCCGGGCGAGCTGCCGCGGCTGCGCGCGGAGGTGGACGACGTGCTGCGCGTGACGACGGCCGAGACCTCGGCACCGGCCGTCGCGGCACTGACCGACGTCCACGCCCAGGTGCTCCTCGACCACGTGGCCGACGAACTCCACCGGCGGCCACAGCTGCGCCACCCCGGGGTCGAGGCGATGCTCGCCCATGACCGTGACCAGAACACGCAGTACGCCGCCTCGGTGGCGGCTTGGCTGGACGCCGTCGGCAACGTCGGTGAGGCGGCGCGGCGCCTCGCCGTGCACCAGAACACGCTCAAGTACCGTCTGCGGCGCACGCGCGAGCTGTTCGGCCTCGACCTGAACCACCCGGATGACCGACTGTCCTGCTGGATGCAGTTGCGGATCGGCGCCCGCCACGTGGTGGATGACCCGGGCGCGAGCGCCGGCAAGGGTGCCCTGTGAACGAGGCGTGGTCCGGCTGGGGACGCGTCCCGGTCGGGAGAACGCCGCTCGCGCGAACGACGCGAGGCAGGTGCCGGCGGGCGCTACGGGTGCTGCGGGGCAGTGCACAACGGTGACCTCGTCGACATGTCTGTTGGACGCACGCCCTCTGTTCCATGAGGACTTGAGCGTCCCCGCGTCCCCGCGTCCCCGCGTCCCCCCGTCCCCGCGTGCCCAAGGCTCCACCATCTCGCCCTGTGGGAGCCACGCCGGAGCGGACCGGCGTGCCCCTCCGCCACGGTCAGAGGTCGTCCTCGGTCCATTGGTCCAGCAGGATGTCGCCCAGGTATCCGCTGGATTCGGCCGCCCCGCCGTGGCGGGATTGCTCGGTCCAGATGACCTTGCCGCCGGACGTGTAGCGGGTGCCCCATCGTTCGGCGTACTGGGCGACGAGAAACAGGCCGCGGCCGCCCTCGTCGGTGGTCTTGGCCCGGCGCAGATGCGGGGAGGTGCTGGAGCCGTCGGCGACCTCGCAGATCAGGGTGCGGTCGCGCAGCAGACGGACGGTGATGGGCTCGGCGCCGTAGCGGATGGCGTTGGTGATCAGCTCGCTGAGAATGAGCTCGGTGGCGAACCCGATGTCCTGCAGACCCCAGTCCTCAAGGCGGCGGGCGCATGCGGTGCGGACCGCGGACACCGCTGCGGGATCGCGCGGCACGTCCCACTCGGCGACCTCCGCGGAATCGAGTTGGCGTGTGCGGGCCACCAGCAGTGCGATGTCATCCGTGGGACGGGCGGGCAGCATCGCTTCGATCACCGCGGCGCAGGTGGCCTCTGGGGAGCGGCCGGGCCCGGCCAGGGCCCGGCGCAGGGCCTCCAGTCCGGCGTCGAGGTCCCGGGTGCGGGCTTCGACCAGCCCGTCGGTGTAGAGCACCAGCCGGGAGCCCTCGGGCACGGTCACTTCGGCGCTCTCGAACGGCAGGCCGGCGCCCAGGCCCAGAGGCGGAGAGACCGGTAGCTGGGGGAATTCCACGGACCCGTCGGGATGGACCACCGCCGGTCCCAAGTGGCCGGCGGTGGCGGCGACCAAGCGCCCACCGACCGGATCGTAGATGGCGTACAGGCAGGTGGCTCCGGTGATGCCCAGTCCGTTCTCACCTGCGGCGGACTCGACGGCGTCGATGTGAGCCACCAGTTCGTCCAGATGGCTCAGGAGGTCATCGGGAGGCATGTCCAGGGTGGAGAAGTTGTGCACGGCGGTGCGCAGGCGGCCCATGGTGGCTGCGGCGTGCAATCCGTGGCCGACGACATCTCCGACCACCAGCGCCACACGGGCGCCGGACAGTGGGATGACATCGAACCAGTCGCCGCCCACCCCGGCCTGGGCCGGCAGGTAACGGTAGGCGGCCTCCAGGGCGTTCTGCTCGGGCAGTCCGCGTGGCAGGAGGCTGCGCTGCAGGGTGACGGCCATGGTGTGCTCGCGGGTGTAGCGGCGCGCGTTGTCGATGCACACGGCCGCCCGGGCCGCCAGTTCCTCGGCGACGGACATGTCCTCCTCGTCGAACGGAGGTGAGGCATCCGCGCGCCAGAAGTTCGCCACTCCCAGGAGCACGCCCCGCGCCCGCAGCGGGACCACGACGAGGGAGTGGATGCCGTGGTCCAGGACCCGCTGGGCACGCTCGGGGTCCTGTGCCCGCCAGCCTTCCGATGCGCTCAGGTCGGGCTCCAGGACCGCCCGGCCGATAATCACCCTGTCGGCGGCGGAGTTGGTGGGAACGAACCGGATCAGCTCACCGACGGGATAAAGCGCATGCGTCCCTTCCGGGCCGAAGGCGGCGGTCCGGCGCATTTCGGTGCTCGCCCCGGGCGGTTCCTCGCCGCGCAGCACCGGATCCAGCAGCTCCACGGTGACGACGTCGGCGAATCGGGGGACGGCCACCTCCGCCAGCTCCTCGCAGGTGCGCGTCACATCCAGAGTGGTCCCGATCCGCACCCCAGCCTCGTACAGCAGCTTCAGCCGCTCCCGCGCCACCTCCGCCCGCCCGGTCACTGCCGCCAGCTCCGTCGTGTCCCGCAGGGTCACCACCCAGCCGGCCTGCCCGCCGTACGGGGCGGTGGGCCGCTTGTTCACCGCCAGCAGTCGGTCCCCGGCCGGGTGCACCGTGTCCGTGACCGGCTCGTCCGACGACAGCAGCCGCGCCGTCTCCTCGTCCACCCCCAGGTCACCTACCTGCCGCTGCTCCGCATCCGCCGACAGGTCCAGCAGCCGCCGCGCCTCGTCGTTCGCCAGAAGCAGCCGTCCATCGGCACGGATGATCAGCACCCCCTCGCGCACCGCGTGGAGAACCGCGTCGTGGTGCTCGTACATCCGCGTCATCTCGGCCGGAGCCAGACCGTGCATCTGCCGGCTCAGCCGCCTGGCCACCAGCGCCGTCCCCAGTGTGGAAGCCACGAGTGCGGCCACTCCGGCGCCGAGGATGATCGGCAGCTGCTGATCGACCAGGCTCGAGACGTTCTGGACGGTGATACCGGAGGACACCAGGCCGACTACCGAACCGTCTGCGTCCTTCACCGGGGCCACGGCCTGGATGGCTGTTCCGGTGCCCCCGGGCACGGGTGGTCCGCCTGCCCGCTCGACAATGGTGCGGCCTTCGAGCGACGGTTCGATCGTGCCGACGAACGGTTTCCCGATCTGGCGGGGATCGGGATACGTAAGACGGATCCCCTTCGTGTCCAGGACAACAACGAAGTCCACGCCCGTCCGCTTCCTGGCTGCCTCGGCGCGCGGCTGCAGCACCGCCGTCGGGTCCGCGCTCTTCAGAGCCTCGGCCGTGCCAGGGGCGTTCGCGAACATCTCGGCCGCGGTCACCGACTGGCGCTCCGCCTCTCGCGTACCGTCGCGCACCACCTGAACTGCCAAGGCGGTCACTCCGGCCACGACCAACAGCAGCACGATCACGACCTGCAGTGCGAAGACCTGTCCGGCGGCGCTGCGCACGTTGAGCAGGAGGCGCAACGCCGAACCGAAGCCGGCCTCCGACTCCGTCGCCGAACTCGCGGGGTGACGCCGATCGGACGGACGCCGGCCCATGAGCTGACGCTGCAGCGAATTCCGATATCGCCGGAACGGTTCCTTCATGCGCTATTCCTAACACTGCACTGTGGCCGGGACGTCGTCGCCATGTGGGCGTCCCCGAACGTCACCGGGCACCTGGCGGAGGGCGACCCGTTGTTACGTGACCTGACCCGTCGTCATCGTCCTCATCGGTCGTCCCGATGGTGGAGTGCGCATTCACCGTCAGGACAGCAGGTGACGCCGTTCCGTTTCTGAGGCTCAGGCAGCCCGGCTACCAGGACGGTTCCCGTAGGAGACGACACGCCGTATGTCACCGATGGCCTTTCAGCGGCCCGCCGCGGGCGGTGCGCTCAGCGGCGGGTGACTGTCGGCGCGGGCGCGGACCGCCCGCAGGGCGGCTTCGGCGCGTGCGCGGTGGTGGAGCCGGTGCGCCGGTAGGCGTGGACGTCGCCGCGGCCGGCTCGGCTGCCCAGGCGGGGGGTGAAGGTCCGGTAGGGGAGAGCGAGGGCTGTCCGGGTGTGGTGGCTCGGTGCGCAGGCAGTGGTCTCGGATCGCAGCGGTACGTGCACCCCGACCACGAGCGCTACCGTCCGAGCTGACGAAGACGCCTCCGATGCCTGGCAACACCCGCCGTGTGCACGGTTTCGCGAGACCCGCAAGCCGGGTGCCACCATGCGGGGCCGACCCGGCGGGCCTAGCGTGGAAAGAGTGATGTCCTCATCAGGACGTTCACATTCGGACGTCCACGTCTGGCAGGAGGCCTGCCCGTGAGGTACTCGCAGATGCGCTGGCGCAGGGCATGCGTGGGAGTGGCCGCTGCCTCGATGCTGGCGGTGCCTGTGTCCACTGGGACCGCGTACGGCGTCACACCGCCCCCGGGGCCGTCCCTCTTCACGTCGACCGCCGGCAACAACGACTTCCCCGAGCTCAGCCCGGCCGTCGCCGCGCGTCTGGACAAAGCCGTCCGGCAGGTCATGCGCGAGGCGAACGTGCCCGGCGTGATGGTCAGTCTTTCGGCGCCCGGAAAGGGGAGCTACGTCCGGACCTTCGGCGTCGCCGACAAGGCCAGCGCCGCCCCCATCGAGCCGAACATGTACATGCGCATCGGCAGCGAGACCAAGACCTTCACCGTGACCGCGCTGCTCGAACTGGTCGACGAGGGCAAGGTGGGGCTGGACGATCCGATCGACAAGTACATCAAGGGAGTCCCCAACGGAGACAAGATCACCCTGCGCAACCTGGCCGGGATGCGCAGCGGCCTGTTCAGCTACTCCATGGACGAGGGCTTCGTCAAAGCACTGCTCTCCAATCCGAAGAGGTCCTTCACACCCCAGCAGTTGCTGGACTACGCCTTCGCACACCCGGTGCAGTTCCAGCCCGGTGAGAGGTTCGACTACTGCAACACCAACCTGATCCTGCTCGGCCTGGTGGTGGAGAAGGCCGGTGGTATGCCGCTGGAGGAGTTCATCGACCAGCGGGTCCTGAAGCCGGCCGGGCTGCGCCACACCGTCTTCCCGGACGGCGCCGAGTTTCCCAGCCCGCACGCCCAGGGCTACACCAACCAGACGGCCACGGGAAAGGTCGAGGACACCGTGGACTGGAATTCCTCCTGGGCCTGGGCAGCCGGAGCGATGATCTCCGACCTGCGGGACCTGCGCAGTTGGGCGCGTACTCTCGCCACGGGCACCCTGTTGTCACCCGAGACGCAGGCCCAGCGCCTCAAGACGGAGCCGACGGGTATTCCGGGCGCGGGCTACGGCCTCGGCATCTTCGACATCCAGGGCTGGATCGGCCACAACGGCTCGATCCCCGGCTACGAGGCCCTCTCCATCTACCTCCCGGAGTCGAAGGCCACGCTGGTCGTGCTCCTCAACACGGACATCCTGCACGGCCAGACGGAGCCCAGCACCCTCTTCGGCCAGGCGATCACACGCATCGTGACCCCCGAGCACGTGTTCAACATCCCGGTCGTGATGCCGCGGCCGTCACCGTCACCGTCGCCGACGTCCTAGGGACGGCGACGACGATCACGGCGACTTACAGAACGACGGAGTGGGCGCCCCGGACTGCACACCCCTCCCCAGGGACCCCAACAAGCCCAACGATCCCGAAATGTGCGATTCGCACCACAATCCCGTGACGGGAACAGGACCCGCCCAGCGTGCTGCAAAAGAAGGCTGTCGCTGCGAGTCGCGTGAGAACACATACACGGGCTACGGCACGGGCTCCGGGTGACCGTCAGGCCGTGATCTCCCGCCCGTCGCCGGGCCCGTGCCGAACGCCCCAGCCACGCCCCGGGGAAGCGCAGAACGGCTTTCAGCGGGTGAGATCAGCCAGGCTGTTGAGTGCGGTGTCGATCTCTGCTGGAGTGTTGATGACGGCGGTGCCGATGCGGGTGTAGGTCGAGGTGGACAGCCGCACGCGGTGGGCGGCGGCGTGGTCGACGACCTGCTGATGGGTGCGGCCTGCCACGCTGAAACAGGTGATGCCCGCTGACAGTTCCGCGTCGGCAGGAGTGTGCACGGTGACCCCGCGGATGCGGCTCAGTCCTTGTTTCACCCGGGTCGACAGCTGTGTGATGCGGGTGGCAACGCGTGCTCGGCCCAGCTGCTCATGCAGTGCCACCGCCACCGGCAGCGCGAAGGCATGCTCGAACGCCAGAAACCCGCCGGGCGACAGGGACGCTGCTTCCCCGCCCCTGATGAAGCTCACGAACGTGGGCCGCAGCTGCTCGAGGACGTCCGGCGCCACCCAGACCAGCCCCGTTCCTCTTGGACCGAACAGCCATTTGTGCGTTCCGGCGATCACCACGTCCGCGCCCAGGCCGGCGGCATCCTCGTCGACTGCCGCCAGCCCGTGCACGCCGTCGACGACCAGCAGGCACCGGTCGGCAGGACTGCGCCCTTCATTGGCCCGGCGCACCACCTCGGCCACCGCACGCACCGGCATCCGAAGCCCCGTGCTGGACTGCACCCAGGTGATCCCCACGACTCTCGTGTCCGGGCGAATCGCCTCGCCGACCGCCGCGGCGATGCCGTCTGCCGTCGCGGTGGCCGGATCGTCGAACCAGGAGACCAGCCGCACCGTGTTGCCATGCTTTTCGGCGGCCAACCGGGCGGCGGTGCGATGGGAGATGTGGTCGTGCTCCGTCAACAGGAACTCTTGTCCCGGACGGGTCATGACGCCGTTGTAGACGACACCCAGCCCGATACTCGTGCTCGCCGTCATCGCGATGTCCTCGGCCCGGCCTCCCGTACAGGCCGCGAGCGCCTGGCGTACCCGGGGCCATCCGGTCGGACCGTCGGGCAGCGCCATCCCCGTGGGCACCGACAGAGGATTGGCGTCGACCTGTGCCCTCAGATGATCCACCGCATCCCGCACCACCTTCGGATGCGAGGCCAGGTAGAACAACGCGAGGTTCACCCATCCCGGCTCCAGACGAAACTGCGCCCGCAAGGCGTCCCAGTCCACGCGCCCGTCGACTGTCGTGACCGGCCGCGCCCGCGGTGTGTTCACCCCTGCCACGCCGGAGCTGGGCACGAGGGCGACCGCCACCGCTCCGGCAGATCTCGCCAGCAGACCGCGCCGACTCGTCATCGACATCCAGCACCCCTTTGCACCGCGACCGGTGGAGCGGTGGCGGAATAGCTGTCGGTGCCCTTCTGGTGACGAGGTTACGCGAGGTGGCCGGGGGTGCCGACAGCATCATCACCCAAACGGCCTCCGTCCGTGAAGCGATGTCAAGTCGGACACCTTTCTTCCGGCGGATCGCTCTCGCTGTCCAGGGCATGGCGAGTCTTGCCGAGCATCTGGTGCCGGACGAGTTGTGGGAGCTGTTCCGGCGGGTGGTGCCACTGACGGTGGTCATCCCGCAGGGGCGAGGCCGGCCTCACCACCGGAGCCGCGACGCGTACTTGTAGGGCGAAGCCGCGGTTGCGAAGCCCGGGTTGGAGGTGCGCGTTCAGGGGAGCAGGCGGGAGGCCAGGTCGCGGACGGTTGCCATGTCGCTGAAGGGGAGCAGATCCTCGCCCACGATCTGGTGCGGTTCGCTGCCCTTTCCGGCGATCAGGACGATGTCTTCGGGCTGAGCGGCGGACAGTGCGAGGGCGATGGCCCGACGGCGGTCGGCGGAGCGTTCGTACGGCGTGCCGGTGGCCTCAATGCCGGGGGCGATCTGGTCCAGGATCGCCTCGGGGTTCTCGGTGCGGGGGTTGTCCGAGGTCAGGACGCACAGGTCGGAGTGGGTGCCGGCGATTCGGCCCATCTCGGCGCGCTTGGTGGTGTCGCGGTCCCCGCCGCAGCCGAACACGGTGATGACCCGGCCCCGGGCGAAGCCGCGGATGGCCGTGAGGACCTTGTCGAGGGAGTCGGGCGAGTGCGCGTAGTCCACGATCACCGACGTGCCGACGGGGGTCACGAAGCGCTCGAACCGGCCCGGTACGGGCGGCATCTGGGCGAGCGCGGCGACCAGCCCGTCCAGGTCGTGCCCCAGCACGTGGCAGGCCGCGACGGCCGCCAGCGCGTTGGACACGGAGAAGCGGCCCGGGACCGGGATCGCCGCCGGGTACGCCCGGCCGCCGTGGTACAGAGTGAACCGCGTGCCCGAGGCATCGGCGATCAGGTCAGTGGCCCGGAAGTCCGCCTCCTCGTCGAGGCCGTAGGTCGTCACCGCGTCCGGCATCATCGCGCGGATGCCGGCTCCCACGGCGTCGTCCACGTTGACCACCGCGTGCCGGCACAGCCCCTGGAACAAACGCAGTTTGGCGTCCGTGTAGTGGGCCATCGTGCCGTGGTCGTCCAGGTGGTCCTGGGTCAGGTTGGTGAAGACACCGACGTCGACGAAGGTCCTGTCCATCCGGTACGTCTGCAGGGCCATCGAGGTGGCCTCCAGCACCACGCTGCCGGTGCCCTGGTCCCGCATGCGGCCCAGGAGGTACTGCAGGTCGGGCGATTCCGGTGTGGTCAGCACCGACGGCGGCATCGGGATCATCTCGTCGCCGATCCGGCTGCCCGCCGTACCGATCACGCCCACCGAGGCGCCCTCGGAGATCCTCAGCAGCGACTCGACCATGTAGGAGATGGAGGTCTTCCCGTTGGTCCCTGTGACAGCCACCAGGTCCATGTGCCGGCCCGGCTCGCCGAAGTAGCGGGAGGAGACGACCGCGGCTGCCTTGCGGGTGTCGAGCACCCCTACGACGCACACCGCGGGCAGCAGTTCCCGTCCGGGGGGCGCGGCGGCGGCTCCCGCCGCGTCGACGAGCACCGCCACCGCCCCGCGCGCGAGCGCCGCACCGATGGAGGCGGGGCCGCCGCCGCGGTGGCCGGGTACGGCGATGAAGAGCGAGCCAGGCACCACCCGGTCGACGTCGAAGGTGGTGCCCCCGGTGATCCCCGTCGATTCAGTGTCGCCCTGGATGACGTGGTGCTCGTGGCCGGTCAACAACCCGCTCAACTTCACGGAGGTCCTTTCGGAGAAGGCTACGGCCCGGCGTGCGGCCCTCGCCTGGCGGCAGCGCCGACGGAGCGTCGGGACTGCGGTGGTGGGGTGGGAAGGGCGATGCGTCGCCCTCGAGGCGGCGGGGCCGGTCGGGGCGCGGTGATCAGACCGGGCTGCCGGGGCGGGGCCCGTCGCGGAACGTGGCGCGGCAGGAGGAGTGGGCCCGGGCGCGGTGGGAAAGCGCTAGCCGTGGCCGTGCAGGACGCCGCGGCCGACCGTGGGGGCCCGGCCGTCGGCGGCGGTCCGGGGGCTGACGCCCGTCCGGCCCGCGGAGGCCGCACGCGCGGCAGGGTCGGCCTGCGGCAGGCACTCTCCCGTGACGCGTCGTGTGCGGTTCATAGGCCGAGTGTACGTGCGCTCGCGTGCCCCGTACGCCGCGGCGGCTCATCGCTCGCGGAGGTCCGCCGCTGGTCGCGGCGTCCGGTCACAGCAGTGGGCGCTTCCTCTGGATCACTTCAGCAGCGGCTGGGTGTCGTCTCGGCGTGGGAGAGTCCTCCACGCCGCAGCGTCGGCGCAGGGGCACGCGCGAACCCATGAGGGGGACCTATGACGAAGGAGGCTCCGACCGGGGGACCGGCTGGAGCCTCCTTCGTGGTCGGGAAGGCCACTGGATCGTGCGTGGACCGGCAACCGCCTTCGGCACCGTTCAGTGGCGGTCCTGTTCGAACGTCCGGAGCAGGTCTGCCGCGACGCTCACCGCGATCGTGGCGGGTTCCTTACCGGTGATCTCGGTGAGTCCGATCGGCGTTTTGATCCGGTCGATGGTGGCCGCGTCGTGCCCGCCCTCGGTGGCCAGGCGCTGCCGGAAGCGCGCCCACTTGGCCGCCGAGCCGATCAATCCGATGGAGCCGAGACCGGTGGTGCGCAAGGCGGCGTCGCACAGTGCGGCGTCCTCGGCGTGATCATGAGTCATGATCAGGATGTGCGTGCCGGGCGCCAGCTTCTCGAGCACCTCCTCGGGAAGCAGCGGAGTGTGGTGCACGTGGATCTGCGCCACCGCGTCCGCCAGCACATCGAGCCGTTCCTCGGTGAGCATGTCGGGACGGGTGTCGACCAGATGCAGATCCAGTTCGTGGCGGGACAGGATGCGCGCCAGCTCCAGCCCGACGTGCCCGACGCCGAAGACGGCCACCGCCGGGACCACCGGCAGCGGTTCGAGCAGTACGGTGACGGCTCCGCCGCAGCACTGCACGCCGTGGCGGCCGGTGACCTTGTCGTTCAGGGCGAACTCCATCAGCTCCGGCTCCGCGTCGGGCGTGCCGATCAGCTCGCGGGCCCGATCGATCGCGACGGCCTCGATGTTGCCTCCGCCGATCGAGCCCCAGGTCTCGCTCCGCCCCACGACGAGCTTGGCGCCGGCTCGTCGGGGGGCGTGGCCGCGCACGGTCGCGACGGTCACCAGCACGCCGGGAACCCGGCGTGCTCGCAACCGCGCGACCGCGGTGACCCAGGTCATGTCAGGCATTGCTCAGAGCGGTCGCGTCGACGGGGATCTCGCTGCCCTTGGCATCGCGGGCCTCTTCGATCGCCCAGAACACCGCCTCCGGCGTCGCCGGGGAGGCGAGGTCCACGCTGACCCCGGCGGGCCCGAACGCCGCGGCAGCCTGCCGCAGCGCTTCGCGCACCGAGAACGCCAGCATCAGCGGAGGCTCGCCCACCGCCTTGGACCCGTAGACCGCGCCCTCTTCGGTGGCGTTCTCCAGCAGCGTGACGTTGAACTCCTCGGGCATCTCCGAGAAGCTCGGCAGCTTGTAGGTGCTCGCCGCCTGGGTCAGGAACCGGCCGCGGTTCGGGCCGTCGCTGGTGTCCCAGCGCAGGTCCTCGAGCGTCAGCCAGCCCGCGCCCTGCACGAAGCCGCCCTCGACCTGACCGATGTCGATCATCGGGGAGAGGCTCTCGCCGACATCGTGGACGATGTCCACCCGCCGGATGCGGTACGCGCCGGTGAAGCCGTCCACCTCCACCTCGGTCGCCGCGGCACCGTAGGCGAAGTACTTGAAGGGCGAGCCCCGGAACGTCTTCGCGTCCCAGTGCAGACCCTCGGTGCGGTAGTAACCGGCCGCCGAGAGCTGGACGCGCTGGAAGTACGCGGTGCGCACCAGGTCGTCCCAGGCCAGCTCCTTGTCGTTGCCGAGGACGCGCGCGACGCCCTCGACGATGCGCACGTCCGAGGCGTTGGCGCCCAACTGGGAGGCGGCCACCTGCAGCAGTCGCTCGCGCAGCTGCTCACAGGCGTTCTTGATCGCCCCGCCGTTGAGGTCCGCGCCGGAACTGGCGGCGGTGGCGGAGGTGTTGGGCACCTTGTCGGTACGCGTCGGGGCGAGGCGCACCTTGTGCAGCGGGATGCCCAGCGTGGTCGCGGCCACCTGCATCATCTTGGTGTGCAGGCCCTGGCCCATCTCGGTGCCGCCGTGGTTGATCAGGACGGAGCCGTCCTTGTAGATCAGCACCAGCGCGCCGCCCTGGTTGAAGGCGGTGAGGTTGAACGAGATGCCGAACTTGATGCCGGTGATCGCGAGGGCCCGCTTGGTGTGCGGGTGCGCGGCGTTGAAGGCCGCGATCTCGCGCTTGCGGTCGGCGATGCCGCCGTTCTCCTGTACCTGCTGCCAGACGGTGGAGATCCGCTCGGGCTGAGTGACCGGCTGTCCGTACGGCGTCGTCTGACCCTGGCCCGGCTGGTAGAAGTTGCGCTCGCGCAGCTCCATGGGGTCCAGGCCGAGCTGCGGCGCGCAGCGGCCCAGGATGTCCTCGATCACCAGCATGCCCTGCGGTCCGCCGAAGCCGCGGAACGCGGTGTTGGAGACCGTGTTGGTCTTCGCGATGCGACCGGCGACGCGCGCGTTGGGAATCCAGTACGTGTTGTCGATGTGGCACAGCGCGCGGGCAAGGACCGGCTCGGACAGGTCCAGGCTCCAGCCGCCGTCCGCGACCAGAGTGGCGTCGAGGGCCTGGATACGGCCTTCGGCGTCGAATCCGATCTTCCACTTGCTGTGGAACCCGTGGCGCTTGCCGGACATGGTCATGTCCTGGGTCCGGGTGAGCCGGAACCGGACCGGCCGGCCGGTCAGCTTCGCGCCGAGCGCGGCCACGGCCGCGAACCCGTGCGGCTGCATTTCCTTGCCGCCGAAGCCGCCGCCCATCCGCAGGCATTGCACCGTCACCTCGTGGGCGGGCACACCGAGCACGTGCGAGACGATTTCCTGGGTCTCGGACGGGTGCTGGGTGCTGCTCTGGATGAACACCTGCCCGTTCTCGTCGACCTGGGCGAGCGCCGCGTGAGTCTCGAGATAGAAGTGCTCCTGACCGGCGAACTGGAACTCGCCGGTGAACACGTGTGCCGAGTCGGCGAAACCGGCGTCGATGTCGCCGTGCACCATCAGGGGCTGGGCGCCGTGATAGCTGCCCGCCTCGATCGCGTCCTGCAGGCTGATCAGGGAGGGAAGTTCCTCGAGTTCCACCTCGACGGCCGCCGCACCGAGCCGGGCCGCCTCCAGGGTCTCGCCGAGCACCCAGGCCACCGCGTGGCCGTGGAACATGACCTCGTCGGGGAACAGCGGCTCGTCGTGCTTCATGCCGGCGTCGTTGACGCCGGGCACGTCGGCACCGGTCAGCACGCGGACCACACCGGGCACGGCGAGCGCGGGCTCGGTGCGCAGCGCGGTGATCCGGCCGTGGGCCTTCATGACCTGGACCGGGTACGCGTGCAGCACGTCCTTGGTGCGCTGGACCAGGTCGTCGGTGTAGAGAGCCGTGCCGGTGACGTGCTGGAAGGCACTCTCGTGCGGCATCGAGACGCCGACTACGGGCTTTTCGGGGCGCTCGGACAGATGACTCATGACGACACCGCCTCGGTGGTCTGTGCGTGCAGCTTCAGCAGGCTCTGGCCGAGCATCGCGGAACGGTAGAGGGAGCTGGCGCGATGGTCGTCCATCGGCGTGCCCTCGCCCCGCAGCACCCGGGCCGCGGCCTCGACGATCTCCGCCGACCACGGCTTGCCCTCAAGGGCCGCCTCGGTGGCGAGCGCGCGGACCGGGGTGGCGGCCACGCCGCCCAGGCCGATGCGTGCCTTGCGGACGACGCCGTCCTCGATGTCGAGCGCGAAGGCGACGGCCACGCTGGAGATGTCGTCGAAGCGCCGCTTGGCGATCTTGTGGAAGGCCACGGTCTTCGACAGCGGCAGCGGGATGCGCACCGCGCGGATCAGCTCGCCGGGACGGCGCACGCTCTGCCGGTAGCCGGTGAAGTACTCCGCCAGCGGAACCTCGCGCTCACCGTCGGCGTCGGCGAGAACCAGCGACGCCTCGAGCGCCAGCAGCACCGGCGGGCTGTCACCGATGGGGGAGCCGGTACCCAGGTTTCCGCCGAGGGTCGCGCCGTTGCGGATGAGCCGGGACGCGAACTGCGGGAACAACTCGGCCAGCAGCGGGACGTCGCCGTCGAGACGGCGCTCGATCTCGGTGAGCGTCAGCGCCGCCCCGATCTCGATGTGGTCGGATTCGACGCGCAGCTCCCGCAGTTCGGGCAGGCGGTCGATGGCGACCACGCAGTCCTCGCGGCGGGACCGGATGTTCACCTCGACGCCGAAGTCGGTGGAGCCGGCGACCACCACGGCCTCGGGCCGCTCGCGCAGCAGCTCCAGCGTCTCGGCCAGGGTGTTCTTCCGCAGGAACGCGCTGTCGTCCTGGGCGTACTCGGTGGCGACCGGCGCGGGCGGGGACTGCTCGCGACGCTGCGCCAGGGGGTCCTCCTCGGTGGGCGCACCGACGGCGAACGCGGCATCGCGAATGGGGCGATAACCGGTGCAGCGGCAGAGGTTTCCGCTCAGCGCATGCAGATCGAAACCGTTCGGACCGTGCTCGGGGTCGGTGCCGTCGGCCGCGTCCGCATCCGCGTGCGCACAGCGGTCGGGTCGGTAGTACTCGGCCGCCATGCTGCAGACGAATCCCGGTGTGCAGTAACCGCACTGGGAGCCGCCGCGGACCGCCATTTCCTCTTGCACCGGGTGCAGGGTGGGCGGCGTGCCGTCTTCGCCGGCGGTGGCGAGACCCTCGGAGGTGATGATCTCCTGGCCGTCGAGCGCCGCGACCGGGACCAGGCAGGCGTTGACCGCCACCCAGTCGGTGGGCTTGTTCACCCCAGGCCGGGCCACCAGGACCGAACAGGCGCCGCACTCACCCTCGGCGCAGCCCTCCTTGGTGCCGGTGAGGCCGCGCTCGCGCAGAAAATCCAGCACCGTGGTGTGGGGCGCAGCCGGAGAAATCGGTGCTTCTTTCCCGTTGACCGTGATTCGTGCCGCTACCATGACATATCACCGTTTCGGTGCGCGGTCGATCGAATTGTCCTAGTCGCCATTTCAGGGCTTTCTCTTTCGGTGGCGCAGCTCAAGAACCCGCGCAGAACAGCACGTAACGACGTGCCGCAGGCGGTGAGAGAATGATCAAGAAGATGCCGGGGCCGCAATCAGGCACGCCGGAAGAGGGGCTGCTCAGCAGCCGTGTGCTACACGACCCGGAACCCAGGCGGCCTGGTGGGCGAGGCGATGCAGGTCGGAGAAGGTCGACATCCGACTTCGCCTCCTTCCAGCAGCTCACGAGTCGGTGCGCTCGAAAATACGATGCCGCAGGCCATCGGTCAAGCCGTTGTGTGGAGACCCTGAGCCGGTTCTTCCTCTGTGTGGTGGCAGTGCCGTCCGGCGGGCGAGGGCAAGAAGGTCGCCGTCATCGGTCTGGGCGGACTCGGTCACCTGGTCGTGAAGTTCGCCAGGCCATGGGGTCCGAAGCCGCCGTGCTTTCCCGGTCGTTGAACAGGGGGGAGGACGGACTGCGCCTCGGCGCCCACCACTGGCTGCGCCGGCAGCGACCCTGCCACCCTCACGGAGCTAGCCGGCCGGCACTCCACCACGATCTCCTCCTGCCCATCGGCAGGCTCTACCAGGACCGCCGCCACTACGTCCGGGACAACCGCTCAGACACCGCCACCCTTCGCAACCACCACGACCGCTTCGTCGACGACTACTCCTGTGACCACCACCGCGCAGGCCACCGGTAACACCAGGACGGGAAGAGGTGCCTGGGCGCCCGCGCCCGACCTTCCGCACCCAAACGGCGCGTCGTCCCCAGAGGGACGGCGCGCCGTCGGTGCTGATCCTGATACCCCTGGACCGCTTGTGGTCGTACGGCTCGCTTGCTGAGGCGTGGAACACAGGTGTGTGGACGGCGCAGCGCCATCCGATGGTCATTGTGAACGGCGGGAGCCCCGGAACCGGCGGCCGACTTCAAGGCTTCCGTCCCGGCGCGGATCTTGCCAGGAGGAGAGTCGAGCGTCAGACGATGCAGGAGGGCCGGAAGGCCGGGTCGGCCGGGCCGGTGCGCTCCAGCGCGTGCAGGACCCATTGGCGGACCACTGGATCGTTGGGCGCCTGGTCGTGCTCGATGGTATTCAGCGGGCAGGCGTCCTGGAGGGTGACATTGGTGACCTCGCGAGGCGGGCCTTGCAGGAACGCGCTGGTGTAGGGCGTGACGACCTCGTCGTACTTGGTCGTGACGACGGTGTAGTCGGGGCCGGTCGGCGTCTCGTCCTTTGCGTTCAGGTCGGTCAGGAACTGCGACCCCGCCTGTTGCTCGTCACAGGCCGGGCAGGGGCTGTCCTGGAACTCGACGGGCCGGGGTATGGCGTTCTCCGTGCCGTGATTGGACGGAACGATCCCGACGAGGTCGTCGACCTCAGTGGCGCCGCCGAGGTTCTTGATGTAGTAGCGGGGCATCATTCCACCCTGGCTGTGCCCGACGAGGTCGACCTTGCGGGCATCGCTGGCCCCCAGCACCGCGTCGACGAACGCGTCGAGCTCCTTCGCCGACTCGGCGATGGGTCCCATGGCATTGCCACCGTAATTGAGGGCAAACACGCAGTAGCCCTCTTGCTTCAGCTCGGGGCTCAGCGTCGGCCAGTTCTTGGCCATGGTCTCGAACGTGCCGTGTACGAGTACGACTGGCTCGGGATGCTCGGCGGTGGGCTTGCAGGACCAATCATTGGCGCCGGGCGGAGAAACGTCGGTGGTGTCGGCGACGGCGGACGGAAGTGGGCAGGCGACGGTGGTGACTGCGAGAGCCAGGGCGGTCAGGGTCGAGCGCAGGCCAAGCACGAGTTTGCCCTTTCGGGGAACGGGAGTGCACACCACAGACCGTGGCTGCAGATGACTGAGAGGCGTGCCCGGTTTGTCTCCGGGGCTTCGGCGCTGTTCGCGGCCGTCTGTGGAGAAAGGGCTAGGGCTTAACCTTGTGCCAAGTTCCGAACCTCGTTCGGCAATGTCGTCCGGTTCCGCGATTTTGCGCGCATGTTACTCACGTGTCAACCCTGCGAGCGTCCGAAGGTCGACCCCTGCGTTGACCTGGGCCGGTGGCCACGAGGCCACCCGACGGCCCAAGGTCGCGGAGAAGGACCTCAGCCCGGCGGGGGAACCGGGTTCCGCCTTCGCCTCAGCCAAGGCGGCGCTCACTGCGCTCGGCAGTCCCCGGCCGGGGAATTCGGTCCCCGCGGCGTACGTGTGAACACCGTCCCCCGGACGGTCCGCACCTCCGTCTACGAGGGCCCCGACGGCCGGTCGGCAAGATGGCTGCCGCAGCCGGCAAGAGCCTTGCCGAATCCGTCCAGCAACTCGCGAAAGCCCAAAACGTCACGAGCGGCCGCATGACCGAAGCCGAAGAAGTGGCTGCCCTGATCGTGTTCCTCCTGTCCGACGTGGCCGGAAACATCACCGGCGTCGACTGCGTCATCGTCCTCCGGCAGTGCGTACGCCCGGCTGTACGCGGCCCGGTTCGCTCACGCGGTGGCCGACGTCGACTGACGGCGGCTACCGAGCAGAGGCGGGCGCGGGAGCCCGGCCGTGCCGCCGGGCTCCCGCCCCCGCTGCCTGCGGGGCTCAGCCCCAGAGCCCCGGGGTTATTCGGACCTCGGTGCCGGCCTGCCGGTTGGATTCCTGGCCGTGAGCGACGTACGTGTAGGTGCCCGAGGGGGTGCTGGAGATCAGGTTGGTGCTGAACTCGCCGTTTTCGTCGGCGATGAAGACGTTGCCCCCCACGCTTTGGACGCCCCGGGTGAGACGGACCTTCTCACCCGGCTTGAAGTTGTACCCGTGGAACGAGCACTGGTAGCCCGATGCGTGGGTGCCGCACCCGGTGAGCGTGGCCGGCCCCTTGGGGACCCACGGCTCAGGCGACGGGGGTGGCGGATCGGGGATAGGGCTGTTGGGCTCCGGCGTTTTCGGCGGGGGAGCATTCGGGGCGGGATTCCTCGAACCCTCGGAGCGATGGGCCGAGGGCGCCGACTCCTTGGGGGCGGGATCGTCCGCGAACGGGTCGTCGCAGCCGACCACGGCCAGGACGGCGGCCGTGACAACGGCGGCCAGGCGTGCTCGCATCGTGTCCTCTCCTTCGGCGCTCGGCAACGGGCGCTACCGCGGCACCTGGAAGTGCCAGAGCTGGTTGGGGCCGTTCCAGCAGGTGCCCTGGAGGACGTTCGCGCCATGGGCGATGCTGAGGTCCGCGACGTCGAGGCACTTGTTGCTGTGCCGCGGACGGATCTGGACCAACTGGCCGACCTGGGGCTTGCCTCCGGGCACGACCTGCGCGTATCCGTTCGTCTCCACCATGAAGCGCCACTGCTGATTGGTGGTGCCCCGGCAGTCGGCCTGGATCACGTCCGCGCCGTGGGAGTAGCTGGCGTAGGCGACGTCGAGGCACTTGCCGCTGTGCCGGGCCCTGATCACGAAGTAGTCGCCGGCCACCCGCTCGATCCGCCACTGCTGGTTCCAGCCGTTCCAGCAGGTGGCCTGGATCACGTCCGCGCCGAGGGCCGTGCTCTGGTTCGCGACGTCGAGGCACATGGTGCCCCGGGCGTGGTCGGGCTTGATCAGGTAGTGGACGCCGTCCAGCACTTCGGCTGCCTGGGCCGGGCCGGTGAAGCCCCAGAGGGCACTGGCGAGTGCGGTGCCGAGGATCGCCGCGGCACGAGCCGTTCGCCGCACGGTGTTCTTCGCCATGAAGGTCTCCTTCGGGTTCTGTTCCCTGAGGCGCATGCCGACAACGGTGGCCCCCGCAGGTCGCCGGGGCATCAGTACTGCCACTGAACCGTGGTACGTATCCGCAGCCGACCCACGTGGTACGCGGGTGCGGGCATACTGCCGGGGTGGGAAGCGAATTCGTCGGTCGGGCGGCCGAGTTGGCGATCCTTGCCCAGCGGATCGAGGCCGCGGCGCGGGGCTCCGGATCGGTGGTGCTGCTCGCGGGACCGGCGGGCATCGGCAAGAGCACCCTTGCCGCCGAGGCGCTGCGGCGCCATGCCGACCCCTCAGGTTTCACCGTCGTACGGGGTCACTGCCCCAGGGGCGGAGTGGCGCCACCGCTGTGGCCCTGGCAGCGCGCGCTGCGCCTCGCGGAAGCCGCCCCCGAGGGTGCGGAACACCAGGGTGCCGTGCCGCCGGGGAGCGCGACGGTGCCGGCCGACGCGGCGGCGGTGCGGTTCCTGGAACTGGCCCGGATGGGCGAGGCGCTGGCCGCGGCGGCCGCCGAACGCCCGCTGGTCGTCGTGTTGGAGGACCTGCACTGGGCCGATACTGCCAGCCTCGACCTGCTGCGGCAGCTGACGGCCGAGGTCGCCGAGTCCGGGCTGTTGGTACTCGGTACCTTCCGGGAACCGGTGCCCGAGGAAGCCGCCGGGCCACTCGCGGACCTGGGCCGCTACGGGACGGCCACGCTGCGCCTGGCGCCCTTCACGCGGGAGGAAGTCGCACGGTGCGTCGGCGAGGCGGACGCGGCCGAGTCATACCGGCGGACGGGTGGGCTGCCTCTGCTCGTCACCGCGCTGCGCGCCAACGCCGGCAACCTCGGCACCGTCGTCAGCGGCCTGCTGGCCGGGCTCACCGTCGAGCAGCGTGACGTCGTACGGGCCGCGGCCGTGCTCGGCGAGCAACTGGACGCCGCTCAGCTCGCCGCGGTCCTGCCGGAACGGGGCGAGACCGCCGTCGCGCAGGCGCTGGAAGCTGCCTGGCACGCCGGGGTTCTGACCGCGGCACGAGCCACGGATGCCGGGCGCACCTACCGCTTCACCCACGATCTGGTACGCGACGAGGTGCTCGGCCGGACCACCCCTGCGACCGCCCGTGCGCTGCACAGGGCCGCCGCGCGGGCGCTGGAGCAGGCCGGGGACACCGCCGAGGCGGCCCGTATCGCGGCACACTGGCGTCGGTCCGGCCCGGAACCGGGACACCGTGCCGCCGCCGCGCACTGGTCCCGCACCGCCGCTGATCTGGCGCGCGAGCGGCATGCCTACGCGGATGCCGCCCGGCATCTGGCGGATGCGGCCGCCGTATTCGATGCGGCGGACCCGCAGCGCGCCCCGGCGCTCATCGAACTGGCCCGCGCCGAATACCTTGCCGGGCGCTACGACTCCAGCCTGCGCCACTGCGACGAAGCGTCCGACGCGGCGAGGGCGAACGGCCAGCCGGCCCTGCTCGCCGAGGTCGCCCTGGTCCTGCAGGGCGTCACCTTCCCCCATGCCTCGGAGGCCATCACTCGGCTGTGCAGGGCGGCACTGGCCGTCGAGGACCTGCAGGACGCGATGCGTGCGCGGCTGCTCGCCCAACTCGCCACTGCCTCGGTCGAACTGGAAGCGCCCGAGGCGGCGGCCGAGCACGCCCGCGCCGCCCTCGAACTGGCTGAGGCCACCGGTGACCTCCGGGCCGAACTCGACGCCGCCCGGGCGGTGCAGATGACCTTGGCGCACCCCGACGACACCGCCGAACGCCTGCGCCTGGGCGAGCTGACCGTGTCCCGCGCCGAACAGCTCGGCGATCCGCTCGCCGCCGTGCTGGGCCACCAATGGCGCGTCCAGGCCGGATACCTGCTGGGCCGGCTGGACCTGGTGGATGACGCGATCAGCGGCATCGAGGCGGTCGTGGCCCGGTTTCCGCTGCCGCTGACCCGATGGCACCTGCTGCGTGTGAGCGCGGCCCGGGCCGTGCAGGAAGGACGGTTCGCCGACGCACGGAGCTTCGACGAGGAGGCCACCGAGCTCGCCAGGGCCAGCGGAGACCAGTCCGCCACCGCCTTGAGCCACGTACTGCACCAGCAGCTGGCCGTCGTGCGTGGAGATGCCGCAGAACTGTCCGAGGACATGTGGCGTGACCTCGACCGGGGGCGCAGACATCCGCTGCTGCTGTCCTTGCGAGGCCGGGCGTTGTTCCTGGCAGGGCGGCTGGACGAGGCACGGGACGCCTACGACCGGCTGCGCCCGCTGCTTCCGGTCCCGATGACGAACCCGCCGTGGCCCGCGGTGCTGCTGCACCTGGTCGACCTGATCAGCATGGCCGGCGATGCGGAGGCCGCGGGGCTGGTGTACGAGCAGCTCGCGCTGTTCCGGCCGTACCCGGGAGCGATCGGCACACCCACGGCGTACTTCTCCGGCACGGTCAGCCGCGAACTCGGCCGTCTCGCACTGACCGCCGGCCGTCCGGCGCAGGCCGAGGAACTGCTGCGCGAGGCGCTGGTCCGCAACCGGGCCCTCGGCGCGCGGCCGTATGTGGCGCTGACCTGCCTGGACCTCGCCACCATCGAACGCGACAAGGGAGCCCTCCCAGATGCGTCCGCCCTCGCCCGGGAGGCACTGGTGATCGCCGACCAGCTCGACCTGCCCGGTCCGGCCACCGCCGCTGTACGCCTCATCGACGAGATCGCCGCCCAGCGAGACGAGACCGACCCGCTCACCCCGCGCGAACGCCAGATCGCCGAGCTTGTCACCTTGGCCCGTACGAACCGTCAGATCGCCGACGACCTGGTGATTTCAGAACGCACAGTGGAAAGCCACGTCCGCAGCATCCTCGCCAAGCTCGGCTACGCCAACCGAACCGAAATGGCTGCACGATGGGCCAACCACTGAGCCCTTTCGACGACATTCCATTCGGGGCATCGGGCCCTGCGGAAGATCCGCCACGTTTTCAGCGGTGCGACGCCGTGCGACACCGTGCTCGACCGGCGACCGTGCCGCGGACGGCGCGTGGTTGACGGTTCGCCGGGTTGGCGTGAGGTCACGGCCCGGCAGACGCCCCGTCGGTCCTCCATACGCGGCCGCCCGTGCCGGCCCGAGGTATCAGCGGAGCGAGTAACTCCCGCTTCTGAATGGCAAGTTCATGGCGACGTATCAATCCGCCGTGATCCACCATCTGACGATCTTTGAGGGCTGGTCCCGGCAGCGGTCCCCGGCCGCGGAATCGTGATGTCGTCAACCTGTTGACGTCCGTATCCTTCGGCGGGTGAGGATCGGGTCTGGATCAACAACCACCTGGTCGTGACGGCGACCTTCGGCTCGGGTGGCCATGTGCCCGGCAGGTTGATGGTCACGCCGGACGCTTCAACGCTGTTGCTAGGGTCCGGGCGTGACCCTGACTGACTTGAGCAACGGTTTTCGTGACGCCGAGCAGCGGCGACGCGTCCAGGCGGTCATTCATGATCGCCTTGCAGACGACCGTGTCCCGCAGGAGTGTCGTTACCTCATGCGGTTCTGGTGGCAGCTGAGCATGCCGTACCAGGAGGTGTCGATGGAGGAGCTCAGCTTGAACGTCCGCAAGCAGAAGCTTAATGCGATCGAAGAGCTGATCAGCGCTATCACGTCGTCCCCTGCCGCGATCGATGCATGGGGTTGCTGCCGCGCAGCAAGCATTCCCGATGATCCAAGATCGTGGGTTCCGGGCTGCTCTGGACTGCGACCGCTAACGCGGCGGGAGCTTCTGCATTCGTCGCCGGCAGATGAGTGCGCATCCCGCGATCCCGGACCAGCCGGCGGTGCTTGTCGCGGTCGTAGCCGGGGCCGCCCAGCACCACGTCTCGGCCGTACTTGCCCCGCACGGGCGGTACCGCTTGGAGCAGTGGCATCAGCTGGGTGACGTGGTTACGGTTGCCGCCCGTCAGGGTGGCGACAGCCGGGGCCACACACCGGCTTCGGTCCACTCGGCCGGGCGGCGCCAGCAGGTGCCCGAGCCGAAGCCGAGTTCCTGCGGGACATGTTCCCGGGCTGTCCGGTGTGCAGGACGAACAGGATGCCTTGGAACACCAGCCGGTTCGAGATGCCGCTTGCGCCCGGGGTGCCGGACCCTCGGGCACCAGTGGACGCAGGCGGCCGGCAGGCAGCCACACGGGGGCAGCTGCCGGAGCTCCGCGTCGCCGGCGCTCAGGTGATCTTGATCCAGTGAATGCCCGATGACGTGTCCCAGGGCACGTCAGTCGCGCAGCCGGGAGACGGTGGGATGCGTGGTCGGTATGCGCGCGCATCGGCGGCAGGCGCGGGCCGAGGCTGCCACCATGGCGTGTGACGCGGCTGCAAGCACGCAGGCGAACGCGAGCAGCGGCCAGTTCGTGGCCAGGACGGAGGCGGTGGCGAGCGCAAGCGTCGCGACCGCCATGGCCACGCTGGCGGTGGTACCGGTCCAGGCGACCGCGAGGGGCAGCCGGTGCGGTGTGGGCAGCCAGCGGGCGAGAGTGCCGGTGGTGGCCAGCGTCGCCGCGGCGAGCAGTGCGGCGACGGTCGCGACACCGGCCAGATGAACGGCCAGCAGCTGCGCCGTGTGTGGCAGTTGCCAGGTCTGATCGTGGTCGGCGGTCTGGGCCAGGTACCAGCAGGCGATCAGGAAGGGGGCGGTGAGAGCGACGGCTCGGGCGGTGTGCCGGGCCTGGGTGATGGTCAGTTCCCGTTGGCAGCTCGGCACGAGCTCGTCGGGGGTCCCGAACTCTCGCACTGCTCGGTGGGCGGCGCGCCGGTAGGGCATTCCGTCGCGGGTGTGCGCCGCTACCGTGTCGGCGAGGCCGTCGCGTATCTCCTCCATCATCCGGGCCTTGGGCCGGGCCGGGCCGTGCAGGGCCGCTGTCAGGGCCGCGATGTAGTCCTCGATGGGGTCGGCTTGCCGACTGATGGCGTTCATGTGGCAAGCCCGGGCGGTGCGGCGGGGTTCAGGACCGAGCCGATCGCTGTAGTGAACTCGCTCCACGCGGTCCGCTCGCCGGCCAGGGTGTGCCGTCCCGCGTCGGTGAGCTCGTAGCATCGCCGGCGCCGTTCGCCGGAAGACTGCCAGCTGCTGCTCAGCAGCCCAAGTCGCTCCAGCCGGTTCAAGGCCGGGTAGATCGTGCCTGTGCGCAGCTCGAGCGCACCCCCGCTGCGGTATTGGACCGCAGCGATGATCGCGTAGCCGTGCAGCGGGCCCGGCTCCAGCACCGCTAGCAACAGTCCGTCCAGGTGCCCGCGCACCGCGTCTGCCCTCATGAGTAGGCAGCCTACCCAACATTGCTGTAGGTAGTGTATGTATTGGCAGCCAACGTATTCGTCTCTGCTGACTTGGAGGCGCCTTCCGTGACCAAGGTGCTGCTGTCCTTACATGTCCTCGCGGCGATCCTGGCGGTCGGGTCGATCACCGTGGCCGCCTCGATGTTCCCCCGCTACGCGCTGCAGGCGTCGGCGTCCGGCGGCCAGGACCCGGACGCTCGAGCCGCCTCGATCGCCGCACTCCTGCACAAGATCTGCCGCGGCTACGCTGTCGCCGGTCTCGCCGTGCCGGTCTTCGGGCTCGCCACCGCTGCCGCGCTCGGCGTCCTCACCGACGCATGGCTGATCGCGTCGCTCGCGTTGACCGTGATTGCCGCGGCCATCCTCGCCATGGCCATCCTGCCCGGCCAGCAGCGCCTGCTCGCGTTGATCCAGGGCTCGCCCACCCAGGATGGGCCCCGTGCCGCGGCGACGCGGCTGACCATGCTCACCGGCATCTTCAACGTCATCTGGACGATCGTCGTCATCCTGATGATCGTCCGCCCCGGCTCCACCACGGGAGCGTGATCCCCCTGCGTACGATGCGGATCGCGGCCGGCGCCGAGGCCGCCTCCTTCGCAGTCCTGCTGGGCAACCTGCTCACCACACACGCCCAAGCGATCACGACGCTCGTCGGCCCACTGCACGGCACGGCCTACCTCGTCGCCATCGCGGCCACTTCGATGGCCCCGCCTGCCGCCTCGCCGGGCGCTCGATGGCGCGCCGCCATCCCGGGAGTCGGCGGACTGCTCGCCCTGCGCTGGATCCGAAACCGCTCCCGAGAAAGCCAACCTCTCACCCGCCATGCCCAGGAAGGCTGACGTGATGGACGACGCAAACGGCGAACTGCCCTTTCCCCGAACCGACATCGCGCTGAGAGCGATGCGCTTCGTGCAGGACATCGAGGCCCCGGCGATCTTCAACCACAGCATGCGCACCTATCTCTACGGGCGCTTCCTGGGAGAGCAGCAAGACCTGCAACCCGACCGCGACTATGACGACGAACTGCTCTTCCTGGGTTGCCTTCTACACGATGCCGGACTCAGTACCGAGGGCAACGGCGATCAGCCCTTCGATATCGACGGCGCCGACTTGGCCGCCCGCTTCCTCACCGACCAGGGGCTGTCACCTGAGAGGGTCGAGGTCGTATGGGATGCGATCGCCCTGCACCTGCACTACGAGATCGCCATACGCAAACGTCCCGAGATCGCGCTGGTCACGGCCGGCGCCGGCTTCGACCTCGGCCCCGAGGGGGCCCACACCCTCCCGGCCGGCTACGCAGACCGCATCCATGCCATGCTGCCCCGCCTCCACGCCGCGCCCGTGCTCTACGACACGATCGTCGCTCAAGCACTCGAAAAACCCCACAAGGCCCCGCCGTTCAGCATGCCCGGCGAACTTGTTCGCCAGGAGACCCAGGCAATCTGGCCCACCTGGAGAGAGCTGATGACCCAATCCCCAGACTTGAACGACTACGTCGGTTACCAGCCGAACGCGTGAGCACTCCTCGGTCCAGCCGGGGCCGGCCTCGCGGCCTCCGGTGATCTCACCAGTGTGTGCGGGCGCTCCGTCCAGGGCCGTACCTGCGGCAACCCAACCGACTGGTACACCAGTCACAGCAGCATGGAGGCCGAGGAGCGGACAACGCTCCTCGGCCTCCATGCTGTTCTACGGCCTTGCGAGGGCAAGACAGGGATCATTCGTTGTCCGCGGCAAGTCGGCGTCCGCCTCGCCGCAACGGTTCAGCAGGGGGTGTACTCGGCCTGCTTCCAGCCCTGCTGCTCCTTGCCCAGGAGCGTCAACCATGTCTCGGCAGCGGTGGTGGTCTCGCAGTCGTACATCTCGACCGACGGACCGAAGCAGCCTGCCGTAGCGCCTGGGGCCAGGTTCGAGGCGGCGCACCACACGTCCCCGCCCCTGCCCGACTCGAAGAGGATCCGACCCTTTTCGATGTAGACGTGCTGCCGGGCCTTGTTCTGAATCACCAGCACGGCCTGCGCCTTGGCTCCCGACGTCGTGCCCTTGACGATGCAGGTTTTGAAGTTCACCCCGCCCCATACACCCGCGTACGCTCGGTGGTCGCTGGGAGTGCTGCAGTGCCAGTTGGCGTTGGTGCTCACCGGCTTCCAGTTGACTGTGGGACTGGCGGAAGCAGGCGCGGCACAAAGGGCTATCGCGCCGGCAGTGGATGCAATGACGGCAGCCACGCGTCGGAGCATGGGCCCCCGTAGAAGGATGGTCCGGTGGTCTTCCGGAGCCTGAAGATCATAGGCGCAATTCGCACACACGGATGACCAGTTGCAGGGGGCCTGACATCCTCTGCTTCGCCGCCGCGTCACCGGCACTTCCGATGCGCCCTGACCAACTCTCAGGACGAGTCTCCGTAGCGGGTGGCCATCGCGGCGGCGCGGTTGCGCAGGGAGGTGCGCAACGACCCCGGGGCCAAGGCTTCCGCGTCCGTGCCGAGCTGCCACAGCGCCCACTCGGCGTGTCGTAGATCTTGGAACGTCACCTCCAGCCGCAGCCAGCCGTCCGTGTCGGGTTCTGCGGCGCGGACGGCTACCGCGGTGTTCAGCAGGTCTTCCCGCCGCTCCGGGGTCACCCGTATCAGCACGGCGATATGGCCGCTGGACAGGAACTGCGCGCAGCGTTCCCGCCAGAGCCGGTCCAGATCAACCCGGTTCGGTCGCTGTGCCGGTTCGGGGAGTTCCTCGGCGGCCAACACCCGCGACAGCCGGTAGGTGCGGTCCGCGCCGCATCTCGTGGCCAGCAAGTAGCCCCGGTCGCGTACGGTGACGAGGCCGATCGGGTCCACCGTGCGCCACTGTGGTGTCTCGTCCGTGGCCGCGTAGTGGATGCGCAGTTTGTGTCCGGCGAGCACCGCGCGCCGGATCTCGTTCATTGTCGTGCCGGGCACCTCCTCGGTGACCGGCCGGCGTGAGAGCAGGTCGGTCTCCGGCTCGACGAGAAATCGCTGGGCCGCGTCGCTCGCGGTGGCCCGATGGCTTTCGGGCAGGGCGTCAACGACCTTGCGCGTGGCCGAAGCGAGCGCCGAGCCGAGGCCGAATGCCTGCTCGCCGCGCCTCGATCCGGCGGCCAGCAAGGCAAGGGCCTCGTCGTGGTTGAGTCCGGTGAGCTCGGTCCGGAACCCGGGCAACAACGCGAACCCGCCGTGTCGGCCGCGTTCGGCATAGACCGGGACGCCGGCTGCGGACAGCGCCTCGATGTCGCGCAGCACGGTACGGGTGGACACCTCCAGCTCGCGGGCGAGCGTGTCCGCCGTCAGCCGACCGCGCTGACGCAGCAGCAGCACCAGCGAGACCAGCCGATCGGCGCGCATGCGAGGACCTTATCGAATACATGACCAAGGGTGTCGTGATTCGTTGGAAGGCTCCTCGTGAGCATCGGCGTCAACGGTGGCGGCTATCTCGCCGATGGACGTACGTACTCCCCGTGAATGAATCGAATGGAGCTGATGTGGCAGTGGAACGAACGGCAGTCAACCCGGTGACGTGGTCGGTGGAGATGGGATTCAACCAGGGTGAGATCGTCTCCGGACACACCCGGACCCTGTACTGCTCCGGGCAGACCGCGATGAATGGCGACGGCAAGCCCCAGCATGACGGTGACATGGCCGCACAGTTGGCCCTGAGCCTCGACAACCTGGAGGCCGTTCTCGGCGAGGCCGGCATGTCCCTCGCGAACCTCGTCCGGCTCAACGTCTACACCACCGACGTCGATCTGCTGTTCCCGCACTACGGCGTGCTGGCGTCGCGGTTGGGCGCCGCCGGGGTGGCGCCGACCACTACGATGCTCGGGGTGACACGGCTGGCGATCCCCGGCCAGATGGTCGAGCTCGAGGGGACCGCCGTCGCGTGATGCGACCGCGCCGGCTCTGCTGCTCGTGCCGGTCGAAGCGGCACGAGCAGCAGGCCGATGGGTGGCTGCCGGTGCTCACAACGGTGACAATCGGCGTCTATGGCTCGACGGCGAGTTCTTCCTGCGGCGACTGCGGCGACTGCGGCCACTTCGGCACGCAGACGTCCGCCTTCCGCTCGACGTACGTCAGCGCCGCGGTGTCCGCGGACCCGAGTACGGCCGGGCGAACTCGCTCCGGCTGCAGGCGGCCCTGGCCCATGCCCGGGTCGCCTACGAGCACCTCCCCGAGCCCGCCCCAACCACCGAACTGAGCCGGCTCCAGCAAACCGAGAACGACCGCCGAGGGATCGGCAAGCGCTCGCGCCGCGAGCTCGCTGCCGAGTACACCCGTCGCTACACCGCCGATGATCTGTGTCGAGCCGTACCATTGGCCACCTCGGGTCGTCGCTTGCGGTCCAGCCCCCGCGAGCGGTTCCGCAAGGACGCCGTGCTGATCGTCGACGGCACCGTGGTTCCCCACGCGGGATCACAGGGTGCCGAGCAGTCGAAGAACTACCGGTACGTGACCAATCACCAGGTCGTCATCGACGCCGACACCCGACTCGCCGTCTCGGAGGACGCTCAGTCGAGACAGAACTCGTTGCCCTCGATGTCCTGCATGAAGATGCACGAATCGTTGTCGTCAGCCAGTAGCCGCACGCGTACCGCGCCGAGCGCGACCAGTCGTGCGCATTCGGCTTCAAGCGTGGCCAGGCGCTCTTCACCCACGAGCCCGGTGCCGACCCGCACGTCAAGATGCACCCGATTCTTGACGACCTTCCCCTCGGGAACGCGCTGAAAGAACAGTCGCGGGCCCACACCTGAGGGATCACTGCATGCGAACCACGAACCCTGATCCTCAAGCGGCCGCGAGCGATCGAAATCGTCCCAAGTAGCAAACCCCGCCGGCGGCGGCGATACGACGTACCCCAACACCTCGCACCAAAAACGAGCGACGCGCTCAGGTTCTGCGCAGTCGAAGGTGACTTGAAACTGCTTGATCGATGACATCGGCGCACCATAGCAGGGGGTCTGTTGCTCATCTACCGGTCAGAATCGGCATGTTGGAGGGGGACTTGCGAGCCGCTGCTGTCTCGTGCCGTCACAGGGGGTGACCCGATGTCGATGCCTCCAAGTGGTTGCCCGTCGTTCCGGAGCAGACCGCGGCCATGGCCCTCGCCGGGGCGTGCCGACCAGTGGGACACAGAACCCAATCCGGGCCAACCAGCCCCACGCAAAGATCAGTTACGGAACAGCCTCTAGAGCACCGTCGCCGCGGTCATGAGCGCCTGTTCCTGAACATCACGGCAGGAAGTCTTCTCCGCTCAGAGGGTGCGGTTAGCCCCCTCTGAGCGTGGGGTTAGCCCCACCCGAAGGCTGGTGGCTGACCGGCTGCTCTCGAGATCGCCAAGTTCATACGCTCGTCTACATGTTGAAGCGGACAGCACAAACAGTTGCCGGCGCTCTCGCCTTGGGCGCCGCGGCCACCGCAGGCATCACGGGAGCGGTGACCGCCGTCGAACCGGAGGCTGCGGCGGATCACAGTGATCCCTCGATAGTGCGCACCGACAGGGGTGCCGTACGTGGCACGTTGACTGACAGCGTGCGCATCTTCCAGGGCGTTCCCTACGCCGCCCCGCCCACCGGTCAGCGACGCTGGGCGCCTCCCACGGCCGCCAGGAGTTGGGACGGTGTCCGGGACGCCGCGGAACCGGGTGCCGCCTGCCCCCAAATGGGTCTGGTCCCGCCTGCCGGACCCGCGTCCGACGACGAGGACTGCCTTTTCGTCAACGTCACGACACCCCGCACCGCCTCGTCCAAGTCCCTGCCCGTGATGGTTTACCTGCACGGCGGTGACCACACCGACGGGGAGGGCGCCATGCACGGTGCCGAGCGGCTTGCTGCCCACGGTGACGTCGTTGTGGTGACAGTCAACTACCGGCTCGGCGCCTTGGGCTACCTCGCCCATCCGGACCTCGAAAGGCGGGGTGAGTCCGGCAATTACGGCTTCCTCGACCAGCAGGCGGCCTTGCGCTGGGTGCAGCGCAACGCCACCGCCTTCGGCGGCGACCCGGACAACGTCACGCTGTTCGGTGAGTCCGCCGGCGGCTACAGCACCTGCGCCCATCTGGTCGCCCCGTCATCGGCCGGCCTCTTCGACCGGGTCATTCTGCAGAGTGCCCCGTGCACGGCCGACATGGGACGACGGGACCGCGTGGACGCCCTGACGGAAGGCGTGGCGACCGCCGCGGGTATCGAGAAGGAGCAGGGTCTGGACGACTGGCGCATCGCGCTCCCCGGCCAACTGGTGAATCCGTTCGGCGCGGGCCCCGAATACACACCCGTCTACGGCGGCAGGCTGCTGCCTCGCCCCCCTCGGGAGGCGTTCGCCACCGGCCGGTTCAACAAGGTCCCGGTGCTGCAGGGCATCAACCGCTACGAGGAACGAGCCCGGGTCTACGGCCTGGAGCTGGCCAAGAAGGCCGCCACTGGCGACCCGGAGGCGCAGATCGATCAGGCCGATTACCACGCCCACTTGCAGGAGGAGTTCGGCAAGGAGAAGGCCGCCCTCGTTGCCGCGCGCTACCCCAGCAGCGCATATGACGACTCTCCTGCTCTCGCCCTCGCGGCGGCCCTGACCGACGGCAAGTGGGCCTGGCACTCCGTCGACACCGGCCGGGCACTGTCCGACCAGGTACCCACGTACACCTACGAATTCGCCGATGGCGAGGTCCCTTGGTACTCGAACCCGACTTACCACAAGCCCGACTTCGAGGTGGGAGCCGCGCACACCTTCGAGCTTCCGTACTTCTTCGAACTCGAGGCCTATGAGTCACTCACCACGGCCCAGCAGGGCCTGGCCAACCGGATGATACGCATCTGGACCGACTTCGCCCGTACAGGCGAGGTGGACTGGAAGCCCACCACCCCTGCGGCACCGAACGTGCAGTCCCTCGCCTCGGGTCCGGGCGGCATCCGCCCGGTCGATCTCGCCAAGGACCACCATTACGGCTTCTGGAAATCCCTCCGCTGACCGCGCCCGCCGAGCGGTGGTCGTAGTGACCAGGCCGCCTGGGTCAGGGAGGGGTCCCTGAGGGCGACGGGGCGAGCCGGCCGCGGGAAACGGGAGAACCCCGGGCCCTGCCCCGGGATCTGACTCCTCCCCGCACCAACACAACGGCAGCCCCGCCCCAGGCGGGCCGCCGTCGCTGTCGCCCTGCACGACCCCGACCGAAAATCACCGCACGCGCCGGGACCGCTGCACCGCCGTGTCTTCCTGCCGTAATCCGGTCCCCGGCGGTGCGGCGGGCGATCCGCTCGCGGTGCCGCTGCCGCTCCCGGATCTCCGCCCGCAGCCGCTCGTCGATGTCTGCAACCGCCGCGGCGACATGACAAGTCTCGCGGACGGTGGGGTGCTCGACGGCCACCTTCTCGACCATGGTCCAGCCGGCAATGAAGTCCTGAACGCCGGCCGCGGTGACCACGACCCCGAGGAGCAGGGCGAACTAGTGCCTGTCCGGCGGTTCATGCGACTTCTAGGCTGGGACAATGGAACGCGCAACCGACGTGCCCGACAGCTTCGCTCGGTCTGCAGATCGGGACCAGGTGAATGACTACGACAGTTTCGCCGAGGCGTACGCGGCGGAGAACGAGAACAGCCTCGTGAACGCGTACTACGAGCGGCCCGCGATGCTGGCCCTCGCCGGAGACGTGACCGGCCGTCGGATCCTGGACGCCGGCTGCGGCTCGGGCCCCCTGTCCGCTGCACTACGCGACAGCGGGGCGGTCGTCACCGGCATCGACGCCAGCGCCGGGATGCTGGCGTTGGCCAGGCGGCGGCTCGGTGACGACATGGCCCTGCACGTGGTCGACCTGAGCGACCCTCTGCCGTTCGACGACGGTGCGTTCGACGACGTGGTCGCGTCGCTGGTCCTGCACTACCTGGAGGACTGGGGGCCGACGCTGGCCGAGTTGCGGCGAGTGCTCAGGCCCGGCGGCCGGCTGATCGCGTCGGTGGACCACCCTTTCGTGGCCTACACGATCCAGGATCCTCGGCCCGACTACTTTGCGACCACCAGCTACACCTTCGAATGGACGTTCAACGGACAGCCCGTCCCGATGAGGTTCTGGCGCAAGCCGCTGCACGCGATGACCGATGCCTTCACCACGGCCGGCTTCCGTCTTTCCCTCATCAGCGAGCCGCAGCCCGACCCGGCCGCCCGTGAACTGTTCCCCGACGGCTTCCATGACCTTTCGACCAGAACCACCTTCCTGTTCTTCGTCGTCGAGGTACCGCCGTCGGCTAGCAGCTCGGACGACTAGCCAGTCGCCGATCACGAGCGGAGCCGGAGTCGGATCGAGGCGACGACGACGGTGCCGTGGACCTGGCGTCGTCGCAGGTAGCGACGGTTGCGGCGTGACGAGTACGCCTAATGGGACGCGAAGGCTGGTACGCGAGCCCCGATCATGGTCGCGGGTTGGCACCAGTTTTCGGGGCGCGGAGCAAG
>NZ_JBIBVE010000024.1:0-65737 GCF_043080095.1 Streptomyces sp. NPDC015127 | reverse complement strand
CTTGCGTTTCCGACTCTATCAGATCTTTCCGACCCGATTTCCTCGGTGCTTTCCAGTTCTTCGCTTTCGCGCTTCCCTTTCCGGCGGCTCCGACTTTATCAGAGATTCTGAGTCGGAATTCCCGCCCCCCGGGCACCGGTTCCGCACATGACTGTGCGTGGTTCCCGTTCAAGCGGAGATGTAAACGTACTGGAGCGGGGCGCCCCGATGCAAATCGGGGGCCCCGCTCCGGAGTGACGATGTGCCTCGGCGTCAGACCTCGACGACGACGGGCAGGATCATCGGGCGCCGGCGGTAGGTGTCGGACACCCACTTGCCGACCGACCGGCGGACGAGTTGCTGCAGTTGGTGGGGCTCGGCGACGCCGTCGGACGCCGCCTTGGCGATCGCCTCCTCGATCTTCGGCGCCACCGCGGTGAACACCGAGTCGTCGATGCCGGAGCCCCGCGCGTGGATGTTGGGGCCGCCCACGACCTTGCCCGTCGTGCTGTCGACGACGACGAAGACCGAGATGATGCCCTCCTCGCCGAGGATGCGGCGGTCCTTGAGCGCCGGCTCCCCGACGTCGCCGACCGACAGACCGTCCACGTACACATAGCCGGCCTGGACCTTGCCGACGATCTTGGCCTTGCCGTCGATCAGGTCGACGACCACGCCGTCCTCAGCGATGACGATGTGGTCCTTCGGGACACCCGTCAGCGCGCCGAGCTCGGCGTTGGCGCGCAGGTGGCGCCACTCCCCGTGGACGGGCATCAGGTTCTTCGGCTTGCAGATGTTGTAGAAGTACAGCAGCTCGCCTGCCGAGGCGTGGCCCGAGACGTGGACCTTGGCATTGCCCTTGTGGACCACGTTCGCGCCCCACCGGCTCAGGCCGTTGATCACGCGGTAGACCGCGTTCTCATTGCCCGGGATGAGCGAGGAGGCCAGGATCACCGTGTCGCCCTGGACGATGCGGATCTGGTGGTCACGGTTGGCCATCCGGGACAGCGCCGCCATCGGCTCGCCCTGGGAACCGGTGCAGACGAGGACGACCTCGTGGTCGGGCAGGTCGTCGAGCGTCTTGACGTCCACGACGAGCCCGGCCGGGACCCGGAGGTAGCCCAGGTCGCGGGCGATGCCCATGTTGCGGACCATCGAGCGGCCGACGAAGGCCACCCGGCGTCCGTACTCGTGCGCCGCGTCGAGGATCTGCTGGATGCGGTGGACGTGGCTCGCGAAGCTCGCCACGATGATCCGCTTCTGGGCGTTCGCGAAGACCGTGCGCAGGACGTTCGAGATGTCGCGCTCGGGCGGGACGAAGCCCGGGACCTCGGCGTTCGTCGAGTCCGACAGCAGGAGGTCGATGCCCTCCTCGCTGAGCCGCGCGAAGGCGTGCAGGTCGGTGAGACGCCGGTCGAGCGGCAGCTGGTCCATCTTGAAGTCGCCGGTGTGAACGGCCATGCCCGCAGGGGTGCGGATGGCGACGGCCAGGGCGTCGGGGATGGAGTGGTTGACCGCGATGAATTCGCAGTCGAAGGGGCCGATGCGCTCTCGGTTGCCCTCGGCCACCTCGAGTGTGTACGGGCGGATCCGGTGCTCCTGGAGCTTGGCCTCGATCAGGGCGAGGGTCAGCTTGGAGCCGATCAGCGGGATGTCCGGCTTCAGCCGGAGGAGGTACGGGACACCGCCGATGTGGTCCTCGTGGCCGTGCGTGAGCACGATGCCTTCGACGTCGTCGAGGCGGTCCCGGATGGTGGTGAAGTCCGGGAGGATCAGGTCGATCCCGGGCTGCTCCTCCTCGGGGAAGAGGACGCCGCAGTCGACGATGAGCAGCCGGCCGTCGTATTCGAAGACCGTCATGTTGCGGCCGATCTCGCCGAGGCCGCCGAGGGGCGTGACGCGCAGGCCGCCCTTGGGCAGCTTCGGGGGCGCGCCGAGTTCAGGATGCGGATGACTCAAAAGACTCTCCTCACCATGTACGCCACGCGCCCGCTGGGCACGTGGCGTACATGACATTCATGCCACTTGCTGGTGTATGTGTTCCGGCCGGTCCGATCGGGGTCGTGGCTCACCGATTCCGCGGGTGTGTCGACCTCATCGATCACGTCGGCCGGTTCTTCGTCTATTCAGTTGTGAAGTCTGTTCAGACCTGTACCCCGCCGGCGGCCAGGTCGATCTTGAGCTGTGCGGTTTCCTCCGGGGAGAGCTCCACGAGCGGGAGCCGCAGCGGGCCGGCGGGCAGGCCCTGGAGGGTCAGGGCCGCCTTGGTGGTGATCACGCCCTGGGTACGGAACATCCCGGTGAACACCGGGAGCAGCTTCTGGTGGATCTCCGTCGCCTTCTCGACGTCGCCGCCGCGGTGGGCGTCGAGAAGGGCGCGCAGCTCCGGGGTGACGACATGGCCGACCACGGAGACGAAACCGACCGCGCCGACGGACAGGAGCGGCAGGTTGAGCATGTCGTCGCCCGAGTACCAGGCGAGGCCGCTGCGGGCGATGGCCCAGCTGGCGCGGCCGAGGTCGCCCTTGGCGTCCTTGTTGGCGACGATGCGCGGGTGCGCGGCGAGGCGGACGATCGTCTCGGTGTCGATCGGTACGCCACTGCGGCCCGGGATGTCGTACAGCATGACGGGCAGTTCCGTCGCGTCGGCGATGGCCGAGAAGTGACGGTACAGGCCCTCTTGCGGAGGCTTGTTGTAGTACGGCGTGACGGCGAGCAGGCCGTGTGCGCCGGCGCGCTCGGCGGCGCGGGCGAGCTCGATGGAGTGGCGGGTGTCGTTGGTCCCGATTCCGGCGACGACGTGGGCGCGGTCTCCGACCGCCTCCAGCACGGCCCGTACGAGCTGATCTTTTTCCGCGTCGCTGGTGGTGGGCGACTCGCCGGTGGTGCCATTGACGACCAGGCCGTCGTTGCCTGCGTCCACCAGATGGGCGGCCAGCCGCTGGGCGCCTGCGAGGTCAAGTGCGCCGTCCGCCGTGAAAGGCGTGACCATGGCGGTGAGGACCCGCCCGAAGGGGGTCTGCGGAGTGGAGATCGGAGCCATGGGTAACACGCTACTCGTTGCTCAGCGCCCGGTGTCCCCTCGGGGCACGTGACGTACGACGTGGCATGGGGAACCCGGCACTGCCTGCTCGGGGGTTCAAGCAGTGCCGGGTCCGTTTGATCAGCCTAGATGAACTTCGCGAAACGCCGCAATACGGACACCTCGCCAGACTGACCGCACATCTGTGCCCCGTAGCTGCGGTCAGGGAGCGACACGCCCGTTGGCATTGAAGGCGGCGTATGTGAGGGGCATGAGCTTGGCCCAGTGCTGCTCCATCTTCTCGCCGACCATTTCGATCTCGCGCTGCGGGAAGGACGGGACCTTCGCGTCGTCGTGCTGGGTGCGCAGTCCGAGGAAATGCATGAGCGAGCGCGCATTGCACGTGGCGTACATCGAGGAGTACAGACCGACGGGCAGGACCGCGCGGGCGACCTCGCGCGCCACGCCCGCGTCGAGCATCTCCTGATACGCCTCGTACGCGTGGAGATACGCGTCCGACATGACCCGGCCGGTGAGCTCCTGCTGCGCCTGGGTGCCCTCCACGAACACGTACTTCCCGGGGCGGCCCTCCTGGACGAGCTTGCGCTCCTCGTCCGGGATGTAGAAGACGGGCTCCAGGCGCCGGTAGCGGCCGGACTCCTCGTTGTACGACCAGCCGACGCGGTGGCGCATGAACTCGCGGAAGACGAAGATCGGGGCGCTGATGAAGAAGGTCATCGAGTTGTGCTCGAAGGGGCTGCCGTGGCGGTCCCTCATCAGGTAGTTGATGAGGCCCTTGGAGCGCTCGGGGTCCTTGGAGAGCTCGTCGAGGGACTGCTCGCCCGCGGTGGAGACGCGGGCGGCCCACAGCACGTCGGAGTCACCGGCGGTGTGCTTCACCAGCTCTACCGTGACATCGCTGCGGAAGCTGGGCTTGACGTTCTCTGCGGGGGTCTCGCTCACCGGCGGGTCCTTCCAGTTGCATCGCTCGGGCGGCGCCCACTCTACGGCGCACCGCCGACAGCCGAGGAAACGCCGGGCGGGAGCGGTTCTGTGGTCGATTCAGCGGATTCGGGCACCGAATGACCGTGTTGCACGTCTATATGAGCAGCAGCTGTACGAGCAGCGGCAGCAGGCCATGAGTTCTTGAGGAGAGTTCCTGATGTTCCGGCGAGAAGCCGTCCCGTTCTCGTTCGTCGCCGAGGCCGACGCCTTCCGCAGCAACGTCGCTCCCCCGCCCCGGGAGCGGCCGAGCCGGTCGCAGCTGCTGGGACGGACGATGATCGGGCTCACCATCGTCGGTGGTCTCGTCGGCTCTCTGCTCCTCGGGATGCCCGCCCTGGAAAGCGGTCAGGCGCCCACCCACTCGCAGAAGTCCGAGGCGTCGGAAGGCCGGTGACCTTCGGGTGACGGGCCGGCGTGGACGGCCACCCCCATGGACCCCCGGGGGTGGTCGTCCCCCGACCGCCTCGGTAGCCTCACCGGGCACAGCCCAACCGAGTGTGCTGGTGAGTGAGGATCCGTCGTGCCCCTGCCCTTCCTGACGGCCGACCGTGCTTTCGACGCGCAAGCGGACGACGCCGCGCTGCCCTTCGACGACCACGACCGCTGGCGGCGTCCCTACCGCCCGGGTCCCTGGCGCGTCGGTGCCGCGGCACTGCTGCTGTTGTTCGCCTCGTTCGTGCTCATCGCCGGGATGATCGTCGCGATCGCGGGCGCCCTGTCCGGGACGGCCGTGTGCATGCTCCTGGGTTCCGCCGTGATCGTCGCCGCGCTGCGGCTGGTGCGCATGGGCACGTGGGTGAGCCGCCACGGGGTGCGTCGTGTGGCGCTCTTGTCCACCACCACGGTCCCGTGGAACCGCACCACCGGGCTGCGGACGGTGCAGCAGCCGGTGCGTTGGCTCGGGATGCCCCGGACCGTGCAGGGTCAGGCGCTGATACTCGAACAGCAGGGCGGCGAGCAGCTGGCCCTGCTCACCGACCACAACGGGGACTTCCTGTCGCGTCTGGAGGCGTTCGACCGGGCCACGGACAGCATCGAGGCCTGGGGCGCCGAGTACCGGACCCGCTGACGGCGACGACGGGCTGCCGCGCCGCAGCAGCGCGGGCCGTCAGCCGGTGACGGGCCTGCCGTCGTGCCCGGCGGCCGTCAGTCGGGGACGGGCCTGCCGTCGTGCAGGGCGATCGCGCGCTGCATCGCCTTGCGGGCGCGCGGGGTGTCACGAGCGTCGTGGTACGCGACGGCGAGACGGAACCAGCAGCGCCAGTCGTCCGGTGCGTCCTCCGTCTCCGCCCGTCGCCTGGCGAACACCTCGTCGGCGGAGTCGCGGTCGATACGGCCCCCGGGCGTACGGACCAGCTCGTCGACCGGCAGGCCGCCCTCGGCGTCCAGCTCGGCCGCGAGCCGGTTGGCCCTGGTGACGAACTGGGTGTTCTTCCCCAGGAACCACAGGCCGATCACCGGCAGGATCAGCACCGCGACACCGAAGGTGACGGTGAGCGCGGTGCCCTGCCGGATCAGCATCAGGCCCCGGCTGCCGACCAGGACGAAGTAGACGACCAGGACGGCTGCCGTGACGAAGTACGTGATCTTTGCGCGCATGCGAGGTACCGGTCAGCCCAGGTCGAGGAAGTTTTCCAGCCCGAAGGTGAGGCCGGGGGCGGACACCACGCGGCGGACGCCGAGCAGGATGCCGGGCATGAAGCTGCTGTGGTGCAGGGAGTCGTGCCGGATGGTCAGCGTCTCGCCCTCGCCGCCGAGCAGCACCTCCTGGTGGGCGAGGAGGCCGCGCAGGCGGATCGCGTGCACCGGGACGCCGTCGACGTCGGCGCCGCGGGCGCCGTCGAGGGCAGTGACGGTGGCGTCGGGCTGCGGCGCGCAGCCGGCCTCGGCGCGGGCCGCGGCAATCAGCTGGGCGGTGCGGGTGGCGGTGCCGGAGGGGGCGTCGGCCTTGTTCGGGTGGTGCAGCTCGACGACCTCGACGGACTCGAAGTAACGCGCCGCCTGCTGGGCGAACTTCATGGTGAGCACCGCGCCGATGGAGAAGTTGGGTGCGATGAGCACGCCGGTCTCCGGGGAGGCGGCGAGCGAGGTGTTCAGCTGCGCGAGGCGTTCGTCGGTCCAGCCGGTGGTGCCGACGACCGCGTGCATGCCGTGGCGTACGCAGAAGTCGAGGTTGCCCATCACCGATGCGGGCGTGGTCAGTTCGACCACGACCTGAGTGCCGGATTCCACGAGGGTCTCCAGCTTGTCGCCGCGGCCGAGGGCCGCGACCAGCTCCATGTCGTCGGCGGCCTCGACGGCCCGTACCGCCTCGGAGCCGATACGGCCCTTGGCACCGAGAACAGCCACGCGCAGCTTGCTCATTGCACTCTTCCTTCAGGGGGTTACGAGACCGCTTCGTGCAGGCGGTCCGCCTGCTTGTCCTTGAGCGGGCCGATGACCGACAGCGACGGGCGTTGCCCCAGGATGTCACCGGCCACCGCCCGCACCTCGTCGGGGGTCACGGCCGATATCCGCGCCAGCATCTCGTCCACCGACATCTGGGAGCCCCAGCACAGCTCGCTCTTGCCGATGCGGTTCATCAGCGCGCCGGTGTCCTCCAGGCCGAGGACCGTGGAGCCGGCGAGCTGCCCGATGGCACGGCCGATCTCCTCGTCGGACAGGCCCTCCGCCGCGACCCGGTCGAGTTCGTCCCGGCAGATCTTGAGGACGTCGTGGACCTGGCTGGGCCGGCAGCCCGCGTACACGCCGAACAGTCCCGTGTCGGCGAAGCCCGAGGTGTACGAGTACACGCTGTAGGCCAGGCCGCGCTTCTCGCGGACCTCCTGGAAGAGGCGCGAGGACATGCCACCGCCGAGGGCGGTGTTCAGGACGCCGAGGGCCCAGCGGCGGTCGTCGGTGCGGGCGAGGCCCGGCATGCCGAGGACGACGTGCGCCTGCTCGGTCCTGCGGTTCAGGTGCTCGACCCGTCCGGCGGTGCGCAGGGCGCGGCTTCCGTCGCGGGGCGGTGTGGGGACGGCGTCCGTACGGGAGAGGGCGCCGGCCCGTTCGAAGGCCTGGCGGACCTGGCGTACGACCGTGGCGTGGTCGATGTTGCCCGCGGCGGCGACGATCAGGTGGGTCGGGTCGTAGTGCTTCTTGTAGAAGCGCCGGATGCGGTCCGCCGTGAGCGCGTTGACGGTGTCGACGGTGCCGAGGACCGGCCGGCCGAGCGGGGAGTCACCGAACATGGTGTGCGCGAACAGGTCGTGCACGCAGTCGCCCGGGTCGTCCTCTGTCATCGCGATCTCTTCGAGGATCGCGCCGCGCTCGACGTTCACATCCTCTTCGAGGATCAGCGACCCGGTGAGCATGTCGCAGACGACGTCGATGGCGAGCGGCAGGTCGGTGTCGAGCACCCGCGCGTAGTAGCAGGTGTACTCCTTGGCCGTGAAGGCGTTCATCTCGCCGCCCACCGCGTCGACGGCGGCGGAGATGTCGAGGGCGGAGCGCCGGCTCGTGCCCTTGAAGAGGAGGTGCTCGAGGTAGTGGGTGGCGCCGCCGAGCGAGGGCGTCTCGTCGCGGGAGCCCACGTTCGCCCAGATCCCGAAGGTGGCGGAGCGTACGGACGGCAGCGTCTCGGTAACGATGCGCAGACCGCCCGGCAGGGTGGTGCGCCGGACGGTACCGATGCCGTCCCTGCCCTTGAGCAGCGTTTGGGTACGGGCGACGGCCCGCGCCTCCGAGGAGGTGCGGGCCGTCGTCCTGGAACTACGGGACGTCACTTGTCGGTGTCGTCCTTGTCCGAGCCCGCGGCGGAGCCGCTGTCGGACGCAGCCTCCTCGCCCTCGACCACGGGGATCAGGGAGAGCTTGCCGCGGGAGTCGATCTCGGCGATCTCGACCTGGACCTTGGAGCCCACGGCGAGGACGTCCTCGACGTTCTCCACGCGCTTGCCGCCGGCGAGCTTGCGGATCTGCGAGATGTGCAGCAGGCCGTCCTTGCCCGGGAGCAGGGACACGAACGCACCGAAGGTGGTCGTCTTGACGACGGTACCCAGGTAGCGCTCGCCGACCTCCGGCATGGTCGGGTTGGCGATGCCGTTGATCGTGGCGCGGGCGGCCTCGGCGGCCGGGCCGTCGGCGGCACCGATGTAGATGGTGCCGTCGTCCTCGATCGTGATCTCGGCGCCGGTGTCCTCCTGGATCTGGTTGATCATCTTGCCCTTGGGGCCGATGACCTCGCCGATCTTGTCCACGGGGATCTTGACGGTGATGATCCGCGGGGCGTTCGGGGACATCTCGTCCGGGGTGTCGATCGCTTCCATCATCACGTCGAGGATGTGGAGGCGGGCGTCACGGGCCTGCTTGAGGGCCGCGGCCAGGACGGAGGCCGGGATGCCGTCCAGCTTGGTGTCGAGCTGGAGGGCGGTGACGAACTCCTTGGTGCCGGCGACCTTGAAGTCCATGTCACCGAAGGCGTCCTCCGCACCGAGGATGTCGGTGAGGGTGACGTAGTGCGTCTCGCCGTCGATCTCCTGGGAGATCAGACCCATGGCAATACCGGCGACGGGGGCCTTCAGCGGCACACCGGCGTTCAGCAGCGACATGGTGGAGGCGCAGACCGAGCCCATGGACGTCGAGCCGTTGGAGCCGAGGGCCTCGGACACCTGGCGGATCGCGTACGGGAACTCCTCGCGCGTCGGCAGCACCGGCACGAGAGCGCGCTCGGCGAGCGCGCCGTGGCCGATCTCGCGGCGCTTCGGGGAACCGACGCGGCCGGTCTCACCGGTGGAGTACGGCGGGAAGTTGTAGTTGTGCATGTAGCGCTTGCGGGTCACCGGGGAGAGGGTGTCCAGCTGCTGCTCCATGCGGAGCATGTTGAGGGTGGTGACGCCCAGGATCTGGGTCTCGCCACGCTCGAACAGCGCCGAGCCGTGCACGCGCGGGATGGCCTCGACCTCGGCGGCGAGCGTACGGATGTCCGTGACGCCACGGCCGTCGATGCGGACCTTGTCCTTGATGACGCGCTCGCGCACCAGGGACTTGGTCAGCGAACGGTAGGCGGCCGAGATCTCCTTCTCGCGGCCCTCGAAGGCCGGGAGCAGCTTCTCGGCGGCGACGGCCTTCACGCGGTCCAGCTCGGTCTCGCGCTCCTGCTTGCCGGCGATGGTGAGCGCCTGGGCCAGCTCGTCCTTGACCGCGTCGGACAGGGCGGCGTAGACGTCGTCCTCGTAGTCGAGGAAGACCGGGAACTCGCCCTCGGGCTTGGCGGCCTTGGCGGCGAGGTCCGACTGCGCCTTGCACAGGACCTTGATGAAGGGCTTCGCGGCGTCGAGGCCGGCGGCGACGATCTCCTCGGTCGGCGCCTCGGCGCCGCCCTTGACGAGCTCGATCGTCTTCTCGGTGGCCTCGGCCTCGACCATCATGATCGCGACGTCGCCGTCCTCCAGGACGCGGCCGGCAACCACCATGTCGAAGACCGCGTCCTCGAGCTCGGTGTGCGTCGGGAACGCGACCCACTGGCCCTTGATCAGCGCGACACGGGTGCCGCCGATGGGGCCGGAGAAGGGCAGGCCGGCCAGCTGCGTGGAGCAGGAGGCGGCGTTGATCGCGATCACGTCGTAGAGGTGATCGGGGTTGAGCGCCATGATCGTCTCGACGATCTGGATCTCGTTGCGCAGGCCCTTCTTGAAGGACGGGCGCAGCGGTCGGTCGATCAGGCGGCAGGTGAGGATGGCGTCCTCGGAGGGCCGGCCCTCCCGGCGGAAGAAGGAGCCGGGGATCTTGCCGGCCGAGTACATCCGCTCCTCGACGTCCACCGTGAGGGGGAAGAAGTCGAGCTGGTCCTTGGGCTTCTTGGAAGCGGTGGTGGCCGACAGCACCATGGTGTCGTCGTCCAGGTACGCCACGGCGGAACCGGCGGCCTGCTTGGCCAGGCGGCCCGTCTCGAAGCGGATGGTGCGGGTGCCGAATACGCCGTTGTCGATGACGGCCTCGGCGTAGTGGGTCTCGTTCTCCACTAGCGATTTCTCCTACGTATCGTCTTTTCGCCCCGTCACCCGTGTGGTGGCGGAACGGTGGCGGAGAAGCACGCCTTGTGTGCGGGCCGGTCTTCGATCGAAGCACCCGGGATGTGTCCGGGGGCCACTACCGAGGACCGGCGGCGAGGAGGCGTTCTTTCCGCGCGGATGGGTGTATGGCGTTGTGCGACCAGACTAATTGCCGTCCGGTCCGTCGCGCACGTACAGCGCGACGACAGCCGCGCGTACAGCAAAGGGAGCGGCCCCCTGTCGGTGGGAACCGCTCCCTTCACGGCGTCTTACTTGGCGCCGGCCGCACCACGGCGGATGCCGAGCCGGTCGACCAGCGTACGGAAGCGCTGGATGTCCTTCTTGGCCAGGTACTGCAGCAGACGGCGGCGCTGACCGACGAGGATGAGCAGACCACGACGGGAGTGGTGGTCGTGCTTGTGCGTCTTGAGGTGCTCGGTCAGGTCCGAGATGCGGCGGGAGAGCATCGCGACCTGGACCTCGGGGGAGCCGGTGTCGCCCTCCTTGGTGCCGAACTCGGCGATGATCTGCTTCTTCGTAGCGGCGTCGAGAGACACTCGGTACTCCTCTGGGTGTTCGATGCGCCCACGAGTGCCCCTGGTCTTGGTCTCAGGGGAGCTTCCGTGACTCGGAGGCGAAGGTCCGATGAGCGCTGCTCCAGAGTCCGAGAGGGGCTCCGGGGTTCGCGTACACAAACGGCCGTTACACAGCGTACCAGGGTCCTCAGGACGTCAGCGCCCGGATGGAGTGGTAGACGTCGAAGACGGCCAGGCACAGCGGCACGAGCGTGAGCAGCACAAACGTCTCGGCGACCTCCAGGAAGCGGCCCCAGAACGGCGTGACGCCCTTGCGCGGCACGATCAGGCCGATGGCCGTGATCAGCGCGGCGACTCCGGCGATCGCGGCGGCGAGCCAGATCGTACGGATGTCCAGTGCGGTGCCGTCGCCCCTGAGCGCGTCACGGAAGAGGTCGGTGGGCGGGTTCAGGGACAGGCCGAGCCCGAGCAGTACGAGAGCGCCGAGACCGGCCGCGAGCGCGCAGCCGACCTGCGCGGTGTAGCGGAAGAGGTGGGCGCGCATCAGCATGGCGACGCCGGTGGCGAGTGCCAGCAGCTGTCCCCACACGTTGTCCGAGAAGCCGAGCACGGCAGCGGCACCGACGGCGACCAGCGCGCAGCCGCCGACGAGGCCGACGAGCAGTTCGTGCCCTCGGCGGGCCTGGGCGGCGATACGGGCGGCGTCGACCGGGCCCTGCGGCTCCGGGTCGGCGTCGTAGCCCCCGACACTGGTCCGCGGCGGGTCGAAGCCGATCGGGAGCCGGGCGAACCTGGTGGACAGTCCCGGCAGGAAGGCGAGCGCGCCGACGGCGAGCGGGGCGCAGACCGCGGCGGTCTCTGCGGGCTTCAGCTCGGTCAGGATGGCGACGAAGGTCACGAGGAGGCCGACGATCGCGGCGAAGACGAAGGCGACGAACGGGCCGTCGCCGCCGGGGGCCACGATCGTGAGGATCACCGCGCACACGAGGACGGCGGCACAGGCCAGCAGGAACTGGAGCTTGCCCACGCCCTCGCCCTGGGCGAGGGGCAGCAGTCCGGCACCGGCGACACCCGCGTTCGCCATTGCACCGATGCCGAGCGCCACCGACGATCCGCGGTCGTCGTACACCCGGGCGCGGACGCCCGCGAGCGCCAGGAGCAGCACGCCGGTGATCCCGGCGAGGATGCCGGGCAGGCTGTGCATGTCGTGTCCGGGCTTGGCCGTCCACAGGGCGAAGGCGAGCAGGACGAGCAGGACCGAGCCTCCGAAGAGCCCGGCGCCGCGCATCAGGTCGTCGCTCCACAGGGTGCGGTCGCGGGCGACGGCGGATGCCACCGCGTCCGACACGTCGTCGAAGACCGCCGGCGGCAGCGACTCGGCGAAGGGCCGCAGCGACAGCAGCTCTCCGTCGAGAATGCGCTGGGCGGCGAGGGAACGGCCGCCGTCGAGCACCGTGCCGTCGCGGCGTACCAGGTGGTAGCCGACCGGGGCGCCCGGTGCCGGGCTCTGGCCCGACAGGCGGAGCACCTCCGGGTAGAGGTCGGCGACGGCGATGTCCTCGGGCAGGGCGACGTCGACGCGACCGTCCGGTGCCACGACCGTGACCCGGCAGAAGCCGGTGCCGCCGCTGGACACGGTCGTGGGAGCGGACTGACCGGCTCCGGTGGCCGTGGCTGGGGCCGTCATACTCACCTGCTGCTTCCCCTCGTGGTGATCCTGGCTAGCAAGCCTGACATTGCGCTCCGAATGACCCTTTTTTTGCGGAAGTTCATGGGCGCGCAAACACGTCGCGCCACCCTACCGCCCACCCGTGACTCCCCACGCAAGTAGGATCCCTCCCCGCGGATGGAACCCGTCGCCACGGGGGCGCCGATAGGAACATTTCCGTCCGGCAAGGGAATTGGTGAGCTGTGAGTCAGATCGTCGTCAAGCGCCCACCACGGGCCCTGCCGTCCGAAGTGCCCGGAGAGCAGGTGCAGCTGCAACCCCCGCCGGAGCTGCCCCGCGGGCAGCAGGAGGGTGCGCTGATGCAACTCCTGCCCATGCTCGGTATGGGCGGTTCGGTCGTATTCTTCTTCATGACGCCGAATCCGATCATGCGGATCATGGGCATGGTGATGATCGCCTCGACGGTGGCCATGGCCATCGCGATGCTCGTGCGCTACCGGCGCGGCACCCAGGGGCAGCTCGCGGACCTGCGGCGCGACTATCTCAAGTACCTGACCCAGACGCGCCGTACCGTACTCAGGACGGCGAAGCTGCAGCGTGACGCGCAGTACTACCTGCACCCGTCCCCGGAGCAGTTGTGGGCGCTCGTCGCCGAGGGAAGCCGGGTCTGGGAGCGCCGCGTCGCCGACGACGACTTCGCACAGGTGCGCATCGGGCTGGGCAGTCAGCAGCTCGCCACGCCGCTCATCGCTCCCGAGACCGCTCCCGTCGACGAGCTGGAGCCGCTCACAGCCGGCGCCATGCAGCAGTTCGTCAATGCGCACGGCACACTCGACGGCCTGCCGATGGCCGTGTCACTCCGGGCCTTCTACCACCTGACGGTGAGCGGCGATCCCGACTCCGTGCGCTCCGCCGCACGCGCCATGGTCGGCTCGCTCGCAGCGCTGCACTCCCCCGAGGACCTGGTCGTCGCCGTCGCGGCGAACACCAACGCCGCTCCGGAGTGGGAGTGGGCGAAGTGGCTTCCGCACGTCCAGGACACCGGCCCCGGCGACGGCGCGGGGACGCGGCGTCTCATCACCACGGACGCACGCGACCTGCAGGACATGCTCGCCACCCGTCTGGAGGGGCGCCCCCGCTTCCACGGCGGCAACCACCCGCTCCTGGACCAGCCCCACATCGTCGTCGTGCTCGACGGCCAGTCGGTCCCCCAGGCGTCGGCGCTCGCCGCCCCGGAGGGCCTTCAGGGCGTGACGATCATCGAGGTCGTACCGGGCGAGAACACGGGCGCCCGCGGCGGCCTGTCCGTGATCGTGCAACCCGACTCTCTGCAACTGGAGTCCGGCCACGGGCTGGTGTACGACGGAACCCCCGACCGTCTGAGCCTGGAGGCCGCCGAGGCCCTTGCCCGTCAGCTCGCTCCGCTGCGGATCGCGTCCGGCGGGGACGACGACGAACCGCTGCTCGCCAACCTCGAGTTCACCGACCTGCTGAACCTCGGCGACGCCGCCTCGGTCGACGTCAGCCGCACCTGGCGGCCGCGGTCGCAGTCCGAGCGGCTGCGCGTGCCGATCGGTGTCGGCGAGGACGGCAGCCCCGTCATGCTGGACCTCAAGGAGGCGGCGCAGGAGGGTATGGGCCCGCACGGTCTGTGCGTCGGCGCCACCGGTTCCGGCAAGTCGGAGCTGCTGCGCACGCTCGTTCTCGGCCTGGCCGTCACGCACTCCTCGGAGACCCTGAACTTCGTCCTCGCGGACTTCAAGGGCGGTGCCACGTTCGCCGGCATGTCCCAGATGCCCCACGTGGCGGCGGTGATCACCAACCTCGCTGACGACCTCACGCTGGTGGACCGCATGGGCGACTCCATCCGCGGTGAGCTCAACCGCCGCCAGGAGATGCTGCGCGACGCGGGCAACTACGCGAACATCCACGACTACGAGAAGGCCCGCGCGGCGGGAGCGCCGCTGCAGCCCATCCCGTCGCTCGTGCTGGTGATCGACGAGTTCAGCGAACTCCTCACCGCCAAGCCCGACTTCATCGAGATGTTCGTGCAGATCGGCCGTATCGGCCGGTCGCTCGGCGTCCACCTGCTGCTGGCCTCGCAGCGTCTGGAGGAGGGGCGTCTTCGCGGTCTGGAGACGTACCTGTCCTACCGGGTGGGTCTGCGCACCTTCTCCGCCGCCGAGTCGCGTGCCGCGATCGGCGTGCCCGACGCCTACACGCTGCCGAACGTCCCGGGCTCCGGGTACCTCAAGTACGGCACGGACGAGATGGTTCGCTTCAAGGCGGCCTACGTCTCCGGTGTGTACCGCTCCCACCAGCACGCGGCTGTGTCCAGCGGGCCGCTGCCCGTCGACCGCCGGCCGGTGCCCTTCACCGCCGCGCCGGTCCCCGTCCGTTACATCCAGCCGACCGCCCAGTCGACTGTCCCCGACGCCCGCACATCCGAGGACGACGCCCTGGCCGACTCGGTGCTCGACGTCATCGTCCGGCGTCTGGAGGGGCGCGGCGCCGAGGCGCACCAGGTGTGGCTGCCTCCGCTGGACAACCCGCCGCCGCTGGACGAGCTGCTGCCCGGCCTCGCCGGAGTGGAGGGCCGCGGTCTGACGCAGCCCGGCTACGAGGGGGCCGGCCGGCTCGTGGTCCCGCTGGGCGTGGTGGACAAGCCGTTCGAGCAGCGCCGCGACATCCTCTTCCGGGACTTCTCGGGAGCCGCGGGTCACATGCAGATCGTCGGCGGTCCGCAGTCGGGCAAGTCGACGCTGCTGCGCACGCTGATCTCCGCGTTCGCACTGACCCACACCCCGCAGGAGGTCCAGTTCTACGGACTCGACTTCGGTGGTGGCGGCATGTCCTCCATCTCGGGCCTGCCGCATGTCGGTGGTGTGGCCTCGCGTCTCGACCCCGAGCGGGTGCGGCGGACGGTGGCCGAGGTCTACGGCATCCTGTCGCGGCGCGAGGAGTACTTCCGCAGCGCGGGCATCGACTCCATCGCCACGTACCGCAGGCTGCGGGCCCGCGGCGAGATCTCGGTGACCGATCAGCCCTGGGGCGACGTCTTCCTCGTCATCGACGGGTGGGGCAACTTCCGCAGCGACTACGAGGGCCTGGAGTCCGCGGTGGTGGACATCGCCGCGCGCGGACTCGGCTACGGCATCCACGTGGTCCTGACGGCGTCCCGCTCCATGGAGGTCCGGTCCAACCTCAAGGACCTCCTGATGAACAGGCTGGAGCTGCGGCTCGGCGACACGATGGACTCCGAAGTGGACCGCAAGGCCGCGGTGAACGTCCCGTCGGGCGTGCCCGGCCGCGGTCTGACCCCGGAGGTCCTGCACTTCATGGCCGCCGTGCCCCGCATCGACGGCATCAGCTCCGACAGCGACCTGTCCGAGGCGACGGCTGCCATGACGCAGGAGGTCACCCGGCACTGGACGGCAGCCCCGGCCCCCGCCGTCCGTCTCCTGCCTCGTGAGCTGCAGGCCCAGAGCCTCCCGGCGGGTTACGCGGAACCGCAGCGCGGCGTGGCGTTCGCCATCGACGAGAACGCGCTGGAGCCGGTCTTCGTCAACTTCGACCGCGACCCGTTCTTCCTGATCTTCGGTGAGAGCGAGTCCGGCAAGTCCAACCTGCTGCGGCTGCTGATCAAGCAGCTGACGGAGCGGTACGACGGAGACTCCGCCAAGTTCTTCGTGATCGACAACCGCCGCGCGCTGCTGGACGTCACCCCGGCCAGCCACCTGGCCGAGTACGTCCCCATGTCGAACAACATGGACCACCATGTCGACGCGCTCGCCGACCTGATGCAGCGCCGTACCCCCTCGGCGGATGTCACGGCGCAGCAGCTGCGGGACCGCAGCTGGTGGCGCGGGCCTTCGGTGTACGTGGTCGTCGACGACTACGACCTCGTGTCGACGTCGAGCGGCAACCCGCTGGCGAAGCTAACGGAACTGCTGCCGTTCGCGCGGGACGTCGGTGTCCGCTTCATCATCGCCCGCAGCGCGGCGGGAGCGAGCCGGGCGGGATACGAGTCGTTCATGCAGCGGATGATGGAGCTGGGCGCTCAGGGCGTGCTGCTCTCCGGCGATCCGACGGAAGGCGACGTCCTCGGTGGCGTGCGGATGCGTCCGATGCCGGCGGGGCGGGGCGTCTTCGTCTCGCGGCAGCGGGGGAATCCGCTGGTGCAGACGGGCCTGATGCCGACGGACGTGCACGGATGATCGGGGCCGCCGTCTTCGCCGGGGTGTTCGCGGTGGCGTTCGTCGCCTTCGGCCTGTTCGTCGACCCCCGCAAGCTGTGGTGGCGCTTCCGGGCGCCGCACTACGACAACCCGGAACCGCACGAGCCGTCGGCGGCGTCGTTCATGTGGCGCCGGGTGGCGCTGGTGGCGGTGGGGCTGTTCCTGGGGTGGCAGGTGGTCAGCCTGCTGCGGCTGGCGGGCGTCTTCGAGACAGGACCGGATCACGCCGAGGTCTTGGACCGGGTGGAGAACGCGGCGCTGAACCTGGAGACGGAGGACGGCGAAGGGCGCCACAAGTGGGATTTCGGAGACGGCTCATGGGGCGCGTTCCTCGACCCACGACTCAAGGGTCCTGAGCGTGAGGATCCGGTCGCGTCGCTGGTCGAGGAGGACGAGGACTCCGGCGGCAACTGGGACTCCGAGGCGCGCAGGGAAGGCCTGGACGGATCGGAAGCCGACAACGAGCCGGACACCACGGGCCCGTTCGTGGAGCGGTACGAGATCGACGGCAGCATCTGCCTGACGGTGCACGCGGTTCCGCTGCCGGGGCAGTCCGAGAGGGATGCGGCGATCGACAACTTGATGTACGGCATCACCACGGATGTTGCAGACGCCCCTTGTACGTAGGCACAGCGCATCACATAGGTTCATGCGGAATTGAAGCGTCCACCGTGGTACGGGGGAAGGAGCCCTGCGGATGGCTTGGGACGAGTGGGAGCAATTGAAGGCATCGGCGGCCGAGAAGGAGTCGGCGCAGATGCAGCTGAACGGGCTGCCGCCCGAGGACAGACCCAATGCCGGGAACCCGCACGGCGGCGACCTCACGGTGCACCAGAAGGATCTGGCGAAGATCGGTGACCACGCCTTCAAGCTGTACAACCGGCTGTGGAAGGAGGCACGCGTCATCAGCACGGACTCCGCCGGTACCGACCTGGACGGTCAGGGGTTCGCGCTGGGCAAGGCCCTGCAGCATGTCTCACTGCGCTGGGACAAGCAGCTGGGGTCCGTGATGGACGCGTGCGCGCTGATCTCGAACCACATGGACTTCACCAAGAATGCGCATGCCGGCGACGAGGTCTTCATCGCGCGGCATGTGAGCAGTATCCAGACGCTCGACGCGGGATTCGACGAGAACTGGGCAAAGCAGGGCGAGAAGAACCCGGTGTACGGCGAGAAACCGAAGAAGGACGAGGGCTGAGGGGCATCTGATGGATTTCGACGCTCTGCACTCCGCCAACTTCAAGTTGCTCGACGACACGGTCAGCGACTGGACGAGCATGCTGACCAAACTGGAGACGCTGAAGAAGGACGCCGAGGACGGCCTGCACGGTCAGGCCAACAAGGCGAACTGGACCGGCTACAACGCCACCGTCTCCCGCGAGTTCATTGGCAAGACCGCCGGTGAGTTCGGCGACGCCGTCACCCAGGCGACGTCCATCCGCAACATCATGCGGGACACCCGCGACGAGCTGAAGACCCAGCAGCGCCTGCTCAAGGAGGCCATTGAGCGCGGCCGGGGCAAGAACATGACGGTGACCGCGAACGGCGGCGGCTTCACCGTTCGGGAGAACCCGGACAAGAAGGCTCCCGGCGGGCAGGCGGACCTCGATGCCCTGCGCGACGAGCTCCAGGGGATCCTGAACAAGGCGACCGAGATAGACAGCACCGGCTCGACGTCCCTCAAGGCGCTGGTGGACCTCACGGACCACGGCTTCTCGGACGCCAAGTACAAGGACCGCGACGAGGCGGCCAACGCCGTCAAGGAAGCCGAGCGGCTCGCGGCCCTGGCGAAGAAGAAGCCGGAGGACATGACGCCGGCGGACTTCGACGCGCTGAAGTCGGGCCTGGAGAAGTACTCCGGCGACGAGATCTTCGCCGAGCACTTCGCCACGACGCTCGGAGCGAAGGGGACGCTCGACTTCTGGGCCGGCATCAACGATCCCCATGCCGCATACAAGCTCGGTCGCGAGCGCGTCGACCAGTACGACGACCTCCAGAAGCAGCTGAGCCTGACCCTCGCTACGGCCTCCCAGGCGGACTCGCCCGAGATGTCCCGGTGGAAGTACGACATGGTCAATCTCGGCGACCAGCCCGTCTCGAAGAACGGCACCACCATGGGCTTCCAGGTCATGAGCAACCTCATGCGCTGGGGCGACTATGACGACCGTTTCCTGAACGACTACGGAAACAAGCTGATCGAGACCGAGAAGCAGATGACCGACAACGGTCGTCACATGCCGATGGGCTGGCAGCACATGGGCATGGACCCGCTTCTCAACCGCACGGGCACCGACTCCGGTTCCGACCCCATGACCGGCTTCCTCAAGGCGCTTGCGAACAGCCCGGACGCGGCCACCGAATTCTTCAACGGGGACTTCGTCACCAAGGACGAGGACCACGAGTTCGAAGAGGACGCCGACGGCAACGGCAAGAACGAGAAGAGGGAGCTGAGCAACTTCGACTACCTCTTCGAGGAGCGGGACTGGCCCCAGGAGAGGGACAACAAGGGCGAGGACAGCATCGAGGGCCGGAACAACCTGGCGATGGCGCTGGAGGCCGCGACCACCGGCCATCCGGCGGGCGAGCTGCCGACCGAGGACACTCCGCCGCACAACCCCGAGCAGGCCAGGCTCATGTCGGACCTCGTCGCCTCGATCTCGGAGGATCCGAAGCGGCTCACGGACCACGCGCACATGTCCGACAGCGTGGGGCAGATCACCTCCGAGTATCTGCCGGACATCAACCGCGCGCTCGCGGACGATCCGCACGGGAACACCGACAAGCTCTTCCCCCTGGCGGGCACCCAGGCCCAGCTCGAACACAAGGACGTGACGGCTCTTCTGGTCACCGTGGGGCAGAGCCCCGACGGGCACGCAGCCGTCGAAGTGGGTCAGAAGGCTTACATGGCCAGTCTCATGGACTACCACCTCAATCCGGATCTGCCGGCGGACCAGCGCTATCCTCACTCCCCCGAGGAGACGATCCAGGCCATCTCCCGGCGTTCCGGCGAAGTCAGCGGATCGCTCGCCATCGGCATGCAGGAAGCCGTTCTGGGGCCGGCCTCGAAGGAGGCGAAGGAGTTCTCGGACTCGATCGCGCAGCAGAAGAACGCGTGGTCCGGAGCCATCGGAACCGGCATCGGCGTCGGCGTGAGCTTCATCGCCACGCCGGTGGGCGGAGCAATCGCCGGCGGAGTCGCCGGTACAGTCAGCGGGATGGTCCTCGAGCACATCTTCCAGCAGTCCGAGACCGACGTGTTGACGGAGGCCAGCAAGGATGCGGGCGAGCTGTGGGAGAAGAACAGGGACCTGAGCGCGGAACATTCCCAGATGGCAGCCATCAACGCGGCCAAGGCTCACGGGCTTCCCTATCAGGACCAGGTGGCGGACTGGGCCCTGGAGGGGCGCGACGACGGCTTCAACGACGCAGCCACCAACGCCCAGCGCATGGCCGACCATCTCACCACGGAGGTTCCCGCCGCATGACACCTGCTCGCACGCGCACTGAACCCGGGCAGGCTGCGGCGCTGTCGCCGACTCCGGCGCCGGGGCGGCGGGATGCACGACGGCAGCTTGCCGCCGTTGCGGTGGCTGCCCTCGCCCTGGTGCTCACCGCCTGCTCGCAACCGGAGGAGAAGCGGTCCTTCGCCGTGCCGTCGGACCTCTGCGGCACCCCCGTGCCCAGCGCCGTAGTGGACCCGGTACTGCCCAAGGGCGGCAAGACGGTGAAGACGCATGCACCGTCGCGCGAGGTGGGCAGGACCCACTGCAAGGTCGATGTCGACGGCACGACGGTGTTCAGCGCCATCTCCGAGTGGCGGGAGGAGCCCTCCGTGAGGGATGCGGCGCATATCAACCCGTACATCGACCTCGACAAGCACACCAGCGAGGACGGTACCTACATGTGGTCCGGCAAGGGGGGCGTGCGTCGCATCCCTTGCCCGGTGGCTGCCAAGGACCATCCCGACCTGAATCAGCTCTTCGTCAGAGTTCTCATCTACAACAAGGAGTTCTCGGACGCCGACGCGGCCAAGGAGCTGTTGCTCGCCTACGCCAAGTCCGTCGCCGAGTCGGAGGCCTGCACGGGGGCCGGGTCATGAGACCAGGCCGCGTCCTACGCGCCTGAGCAAAATGGCAGGGGCCCTGGGGAGCCGCACAGGCGGTTCCCCAGGGCCTTTCGCTCCAGTGGGACGGGGGCGCGCGCGGCCGACCCCTCATGCGCGTCCACTCCGAATCGGTTTGTCCGGCCTTTCAACGCCGCTCGGGCGACAGTCTGCCGACGGCGGGCAGCGGTGCCGGCCGACACCCTGCGGAGGTCGCACGGCAATTTCCGCCCGGCGGTCGAGCGACCCGGACAACGCACGCTGATCACCCAGCTCGACCCGCCCACCCCCGGCTTCCCGCCCGTGCCGGAGCACCGGTTCGTCGCGCGCAGCGCGGAGGGGGATCGCACGGTGCTGCTGAGCGCGCCGCTGGAGGGTGTCGATCCGGGGCGGTTTGTTGTGGAGGAACAGACCGCGCGGCAGTTGGCCGGGGTGCTGCCGGTAGCGGGAGGTGTCACCGGCTCCGCGGCGAGCGAGATCCTCGGATCGATCTCCGAGGGGCTGGTGAAGGACAGTTCGGGCGAGGTGATCAACCGCAACGGCAAGACGAACGTCGCGGACTTCTGCGACGGTCAGGGAGTGGCAGCTACAGCCTCAGTGTGGTGGTCCATCTGAGAGAGTACGAGGGATCGGACGAGCCCAAGGTGACCCAGCGCCTGGTCGACCTGACCCTGGGTGCGGCGCGCTTCGCTCACAACGCCGCTCAGTGCGATCTCCCGTCGGAGCTCCCGGCTGCCTCTCCGCGAATCGGCGGTAAGGCGTAGGCCAGGGCCGACCCTTGGTGGCACCACCGCGATCGGTGGTGCCACCGTGCCCTGTGAGGGCACACCGTCGGCGGGCGCTGACGCGATTGCGTCTCAAGGAGTGTGCGGGGACGCGGCCCGGTCCATGCCGCCGTGCGGTCCCCGGTAGGCTCCTGTGGCTGATCAGCTTCAGAGGGGGATTCGCAGATGGAACGAGGGCGCACGGAACGGCCCTCCGGCAACGGCCCGCGCCGCATAGGCCCCTTCCAGCTCATCACCCGGCTCGACCCGACCGGCCCCGGCTTCCCGCCCGTGCCGGAGCACCGGTTCATCGCACGCAGCGCGGACGGCGACCGTACGGTCCTGGTCAGCGCTCCGCTCGACGGGATCGAGCCCGGCCGGTTTCTGTTTGAGGCTCAGGCCGCGCGTGGGTTCGGCGGGCCGTGGGTGCTGCCCGTAGTCGAGGTGTCGCAGACCCCGGCCGCGGCCTGGTACGCAACGCCCTATCTCCCCGTGCTCCCTCTGCCCGTCGCCCTAGCGGTGCACGGCGGCCCGTTGCCCGAGCACACCGTACGAGCCCTGGGCACGGCCCTCGCCGACACCCTCGCGGCCGCGCACGCGGCGGGCGTCACCCACGCCGGCCTCTCCCCCGCCGCGGTACTGCTCGCCTGGGACGGGCCGCGTCTGACCTGCTACGGCTCCGTGCGCGCGGCCGCGCCGGACGGTGAGCAGCGCGGCGGCCGTCCCGGGCTGGAGCCGGGCAGCCTCGCCCCCGAGGCGGCGGCAGGCGGACGCCCGCGTCCCCCGGGCGACATCCACGGGCTCGGCGCGGTCCTCGCGTACGCCGCCACCGGCCACACGGTTCCGGACCGCGCCGAACTCCCCGAGTCCCTGGGCCCGTTGATATCCCGCTGCCTGTCCCGTGACGCGGCGGCCCGCCCGACGGCGTCCGAGCTGCTGCACGCCCTCCCGCCGGCCTCGTCCGCGCCGTCGGCAACGGTGCTGGACTCGGCGGCGTCGCTGCTGTCCCCCGGCTGGCTGCCCGGCCGTGTGGTCGCCGCCCTCGCCCGCCAGTCGGCCCAGGTCCTCGCGGCCGAAATCCGCCAGCCCACGACCGCCTCCAGGACCCGATGACGATGCTTGCGCCTCTGACCCATGACGACCCGGTCGAGATCGGCGGCCACCGCCTCCTCGCCCGCCTCGGCCACGGCGGCATGGGCACCGTCTACCTCGCGCGCACCCCCGGCGGCCGCACCCTCGCCCTCAAGACCATGCACGCCCGCATCGCGACCGATCCCGCCGCGCGCACCCGTTTCCATCTCGAGACCGATGCCGCGCGCATCATCGGCGACCACCACGGCGCCACCGTCGTCGACGCCGACCCGGCTGCCGAAACGCCCTGGCTCGCCACCGAGTACGTCCTCGGGCCGCCGCTGGACGACGCCGTTGCTCTGTGCGGCCCCCTGCCCGAGGCGTCTGTCCGGGCCCTGGGCGCGGCCCTCGCCGGCGCGCTTGCGCAGCTCCACGCCTCCGACGTGGTCCACCGCGACCTGAAGCCGTCCAACGTCATGGTCACTGCGTACGGGCCCAAAATCATCGACTTCGGCATCGCCCGCGCGGCCGGCGACGACCGCCTCACCCGCACCGGCACCGCGGCGGGCACGCCCGCGTTCATGTCCCCGGAACAGGCCACGGGCCAGGAACACACGTCCGCGGGAGACGTGTTCGCGCTCGCGGGCGTCCTAGTCTTCGCTGCGACAGGGCATGGGCCGTTCGGCACGGGGCAGGCGGCGGATCTGCTCTACCGCGTGCGCTACGCGGATCCCGACCTCGCAGGGGTCCCGGCCGCCCTGAGCCCGGTCCTCGCCCGCTGCCTGGCCAAGGACCCCACTCAACGCCCCACCACCCGTGAGCTGGTCGCCGAACTGCATGACGGCCGCGGCGAGTTCGCCGACCACCTCCCCGTGCCGCTGCTCTCGGACATCGCTCGCCGCGCGACGGAGGTCTGGCAACACCAGCCGCAACGACTGCCGGCCCCGGTGGAGGGCCCGTACCCTCCCACGCCCCCGGTCCGCCCAGGCATGTCCCGACGCAAGCTCCTTTCAGTGGCCAGCGGTTCGCTGGTGGGGGTGGGGGCGGTGGGGGCGTGGGTGTGGTCCGAGAGCCGGCGGGCGGACGCCGACGCCCAGAATGCCGAGTCCGCTTCGAACAAGGGACCTCGGGAACTATGGCGCGCCTCCATCGGCTCTCTCGGGGGCGAACCGCCCCTTCTCCTGCCCGTCGGCAACTCGATCGCCACCTGGCGCAGTGGGGCGTTCGTCGCCTTCAGCGCAAAGACTGGCAAAGAACTCTGGTCGTCCCACGGCGTGGTGAGCGAGTCCCATCAGGTCGTGTCTGACGGGAAAAACCTCTATGGCTCATACTTCCCCGATGACGATGGCGCAATGACATTGTCCGTGCATGCGTTCGCCCCGTCCGATGGAACCCCACACCGCCGAATCGCCCGGCTCACCGATTACGCCGGGGCCTACGAGGACACGGAGGCCCTGATCGCGGTAGACGATGTGCTCTGCATGGTGGCCAGGAAAAGGGTTCCGGGCCACGACAAGACCGCTGAGCAGACCGACGACTGGTACGCACTGGCGATCGATCTCAGATCAGGCAAGAAGCTCTGGGAGAACGGCGTGCAGCAGCTCGCTCCCGGGTCCGGGAGTTTCGCGGTCCGGAGCGTCGGGAGCCGACTGATCTTCTTTCGGTACGAGAGGGAGGATCCGGACCCCAACGCCCCGGGCATCGACATGCACGTGTTCGCCGCGGACCTCCGCTCGGGCGAGCACGTTTGGAATAGGTATCTACCCTGGGAGGTCGACTTCAGCACCTACGCCGTCCCGGAGCCCCTGGCCGTGGATGAACAGCACGTATATCTGGCAGGTGCCTACGTTTGGGCGCTGCGGCTCTCCGACGGGGAGGTCGCCTGGCAGTTCGGTGACAACCGCAACATCGGCCACGGCAACGACCGCGCTCGGCGCTACGGGGCCCCGGCTGTGAAGGACGATGTCGTCTACGCAGCCGAAGGCATACGCGGCCTTGTTGCACTGAACGCCGTAACCGGAGAGCTTCTGTGGGAGGAGCAGGAGGACTTGACGAAGGACGAGGCTCCGGATCTCGACCACCCGCCGGTCGTCGGGACGAAGTACGTCTACGCCAAGACCGACACAGGCATCAGCGCCATCGACCTCCGCAGCCACAAGTCGTCCTGGACGTATCAGAGTTCCCTGTCCAGGTTCGCGGCGCACGAAGGCACGGAGCGGCTCATCTGCATCGACGGATCGGCCATGACCGCTCTGCCCCTCGATTGAGAAAGTACACACAGATGTTCACCCTCAGCACCGGCGACCCTCTGCGCCTCGGCCCGTACCGGCTTCTCGGCACCCTGGGTGAGGGCGGCATGGGTAAGGTCTACTTCGGGCGGGACAATGCGGGCCGCAGCGCAGCGGTCAAGGTCCTGCGCCCCGAGCTCTCCCACGACCCGAATCTGGCTCAGCGCTTCGTACGGGAGGCCGTCACGGCGCAGGCAGTGACCAGCCATGGCGTGGCAAGGATCCTCGGCGCGCAGTTGGAGGGCGGCCGCCCCTGGATCGCCGCGGAGTTCCTGGCGGGCCCGACGCTCGAAGAGGCGATCGCCGCGTACGGGCCGCTGGGCGAGGCAGGACTGCGCGCCCTCGCGGCGGCTCTCGCGCGAACGCTCCAGGACATTCACGCGGCCGGTCTCGTCCACCGCGACCTCAAGCCGTCCAACATCGTCCTGACCTCGACCGGTCCGCGTGTCATCGACTTCGGCATCGCACGTCCCGAGCACGGACTGACCCTGACCACGACCGGCCAGATCCCAGTCACCCCTGGCTACGGTGCGCCGGAGCAGGTGCTCGGGCACCGTGTGGGACCGGCCGCCGACGTCTTCTCACTGGGTGCGCTGCTGGCCTACGCGGCGACCGGCGTCCGTGCGTACGACGGACCGCATGTGGCGGCTGTGCAGTACCAGGTCGTGCACGGCGATCCGGACCTGCGGCACGTCCCCGACGGAATCCGGACCCTGCTGCTCCCGTGCCTGGCCAAGGACCCGGCCCATCGTCCCACCCCCGCGCAGTTGGGCGAGGCCTTCGCGCCTCCCCGGGGAGCGGACAAGGTGTGGCACCAGGGTGCCTTGGCCGTGGACATCGGACGGCGTGAGAAGGCTGCCACAGCCATGGCCGCGGCCTGGCCTTCAGCCGGAGAGGCCAATCCGTCCCGTCGACGACTTCTCATGGCGATCGCGGGCGGTGGCACTGCGCTCGGCCTCGGTGGCGCGGGGGCGGCCTGGTGGCTCATGGACGGCCGCAAGTCCGCGAACGTTCCGGTGGTCATCCCGGCGCCCGCGGAACGGCCTGTGGCGGCCGTACTCAAACCCGACGAGGAGCTGACCCCTCTGTGGGGGCCCGTGACCGGAGCCGACTTGAGGACACCGGTTCCCCTCCCGGTCCGGGACGTCGTGGTCGTCGGCTCGGCCGACGGCGGACTCGCCGCCCACCGGGTGACCGACGGAAAACAGAAGTGGACGGCGCCTGAGGTGTTGGCGTCCGCGGGTCTTCTCGCGGCAGCCGACCGTCTCGTCCTGGCAGCGGACTCTGGGGGATCCCTGTATGCGTTCATCGCCTCGACAGGCGAACAGGTGTGGTCGGTCCCCGTCTCTGCCGACAATCTTCTGGCCTCGGACGGCCGCGCGGTGTTCGTGATGACCGAGGAAGGGCAGTTGCAGGCAGTCGGCGTCACGACCGGCAAGGTGCTCTGGTCGGTTCCCACGCCTGTGCGGACGTCGAGTTCGGAGCCTCCGGCCGCGGCCGTGAAGAACGGCCGTCTGATTCTCTTCGCGTCCGACGGCAATGTGGTCGTCCTGGACACGGCCACCGGCAAGGCGGTCTGGGGCCTCGATGATCAGGGGACATCGGCGGTCACGCCGGCCGTGGTCGGCGACAAGGTGTACCTCGGCGGCAATACGCTCACCTCCCGGTCCCTCGCCGATGGAAAGGAGTTGTGGAGCGTTCGTGCCGAGTCCGGGAAGTGGGGCCCTCCGGCCATCCGCGGGAACGAAGTGTACGCCGTCGACCAGGACTTCCGCCGCCTCCGAGCAGACGACGGCAAAGAGGACTGGAATCTCTACGGCGGAACCAGGTTCGGCGACCTACTGCCGCCTGGCGTCCAAGGAGGCACAGCATGGGTCCCAGAGAGTGACGACGGCTACCTGATCGCCGTCGATACCCGCTCCGGTGAGCAGATCTTCGATTACTTGACCGAGGGCAGCGGCGGGTACTGGTACGCCGGTGACGGCAACCGTGTATTCGTTGCTCACGGCGGCTCGATCTCCGCCCTACCGGTCAGGGCCTGATTTCTTGAGCACTCCCGCAATTCGTCCATGAGAAGCAATCTTCAACGGCTTTCGTCTCCCCCGTGACGGGCCTCGGAGGGCCCGGCCTTTGGGTCAGGCGCTGCGACGCTTCCGCACGGCAGCGAGGCCCCCGCCCCCGATCACCACCGTGGCGGCGACGGCACCCCATACCCATCCGGGCAGGGTGCCTTCGTCCGAGGGCTCTGTGCTGGAGCCCGCCACGAGGGCGTCGGAACTCGGCTTGCCTGCCGGGGCTTCTGACGAAGCTGGTGCAGAAGCCGCGGGTGAGGCGGACCAGAGGGAACCGCCCCCGACCTTCTCGTTCGTGAGAGGACTGATGTCAGGCTCACCCGGCTTGCCGATGCCACGGTTGATGTGGGCACCGGGCCGGACGATGCCGTGACCGAGGTAGCGGCTGAGCGTTCCCTCTTCCCAGTCGTCGCCACGAGCGGCTGACTCGAACATGACGCGGAGGACCTGGTTGGCAGTCCAGTCAGGGTGAGCGGACCAGATGAGGGCGGCGGAGGCGGAGGCGAGAGCGGAGGCCGAACTGGTACCACCGTCCCCGACGCAATAGCGCGTGAAACTCTCGTCGCACCATGCTGGGATGTCATTGCCGGGAGCGGCAAGGTCCACAAAGTCGCCGTGCTGGGAGTAGTCGGCTACTCGGCCAACTCGATCGGTTGCAGCGACAGCAATCGCCTCGGGGTAACTCGCCGGATACTGCGGCTTGTTGCCCTCCTCGGCGCTGTCTCCTACACCCACGAAGAGGAGCTTCCCTTTGAATTGAGCAGCCTGAACCGCGTCCCGAGCAGCCGAGCTGTAGAACTCGCTGCGCATCGAGATACTGATGATCTGGGCCTCGCTGTCGACTGCGGCCTTGATCGCCTCCTCCATGTCGAAGGCGTTCGCACTCTGGTTGTTCTGCAGCCCAGCGTCGCTGACTCTGAACGGAATGACCTTGGCTCCAGGTGCCAGCCCCTTGAGCCCGCCTCCTGCCCCTGTACCGGCAATGAGCTCGGCCATCGTCGTTCCGTGACCACTGTAATCGTCGGTCTCGTCGCCCTTGGCCTCTGCGAAGTCCATCCCCTTCAGGACCTGGCCATTGAGAGAGGACGTGCTCGGGTTCACGCCAGTGTCGATGACGGCGACCGTGATTCCTTGGCCCGTCGAGGTCTTCCAAATCTCCTCGGCGTGCATGGCATCCAGGTACCACTGCTTCGACTGTCCGTCAGCAGCAATTGCGGCTGGGGCACTCCCCGCGAAGCTCGCCATCAGTGCCGCAACCACCGTCACGAAGCTGACCAACCGCCGCCGGGACCTTCGGACCTTGATCATTCCTGCCGTCATCCTGACTTCTGAACCTTCCCCAGTGCCTACTCGATCACCGGCGGCGTGGGTCCACGCCGACGGTTTCCATCGGCCCGGCCGCCACGGGTAGCCGGCCGCTGTATCGCCCGCCCGCCGACGTGCAGTCCGATACTGGTTGGCCGACCGACAACGGGCGGCTGGCCCTTGCCGTCGCTATGGCCGGCCACATCGTGGCGCTGGGCGGAGTACCCATGAGCTTTGGGCGATGTCCTGACCGTCTGGAGCCAGCCTTTACCGGACACCAGGCCGGACCGTTACGGGTGACGGCGACGGCAATCGCCTCTTCGTACTGGCCGCTGGGGAACTGACAGCACTGCGGGTGCTCGAGTACGAGTGGCCCTGAAGGCAGTACCTTCGTTTCCCCTGACAGAGGCAGCCGCAGACCAAGTTCCGTAGTCCAGGCACCCAACTGCCGCAGGGCAGGTGATCTGCGTCGATCGTGGCGACTGATGATGCAACATGGTGACCGGCGCAGCCAGCCATCGGCCTGCTGACCAAGCGGGGGAACCTGAGCTTGAGAAGGTGAACTTGAGACATGCAGGAGGTGGGCACCCCTCGCGCGTGCCCACCCCTTGTGTCTGCGTACTGATTTCAGCGCCTAGGCGAAGTAGCTGGCGGCCTTCTTGTCGCCACCCATGTAGTCGCCGCCTGCCCTCGCAACGACCTGGCCGATCTGCATGAGGGCCTGGTGGATGTCCGCCGCTTCCTTGTCCCACTTCTGCTGTTCCTGGACGTAGGCGGTGTGCGCCTCGCCCTCCCAGCCGGCGGCGACGCTGGCCATGGCCGTCTTGATTTCCCGCAGGTCTTCCTCGAGCTTCTTGGCCTGGTTACCGAGCGTGGTGGCCGCCATGTCGAGGCCGTCGTACTTGACGACGAGCTCGTCTCCTGAGTTCATGCCCATGGTTCCCTCATCTCACCTGTTGTTGTCATTCGGCTTTTCACGTGCCGAGATCAAGTGCGCCCAGTGGTTCTAGAAGCCGCTGATGGCCGACTTCGGGGGAGCGGCACTGGTACCGACACCAAGATCGACGTTGATGGCCTGCACGGCAGCACGGACGTCGTCCTCCGTGCCGTCCTTGATCTTCCTCGAGGTGCTCATCGCCTCGAGGAACTTCGCGAGGATGTTACCGAGACGCACCATGGAGGTGTTGATCTCTTCCTGCTTCTTGTTGAAGGCCCCGGCGCCGATGCCCTTCCACTGGCCCTCAAGGCTGTCAATCGTGCCCTGGATCTGCTGGAGCTGGCCCTTGATCGAGTTGAACTTCTCGAAGAGGTGCTTCTCGAGCTGGATTACTTGCTGATCTGAAAGCCGCTGTCCCTGTGACACGGTTGCGTTTCCCTTCTGAATTACTGGTGTGACCCGATGGGTTGTGCTTCACCAGGCGGTGAGAGGTGAAGCCTGACGTGAGGGGGAGGTCTGAATTGGCTCCAAAACCTGGCGGTTTAGTCAGGCGCTGCGACGCTTCCGTACAGCAGCGAAGGCTCCGCCTCCGATCACCACCGCGGCGGCGATGGCGCCGATTACCCATCCGGGCAGGCCACTGTCGTCCGAGGACGCCGAACTGGAGCCTGCCACGGCGGCGTTGGAGTCGGTCTTGTCTGCGGGCGCTTGTGACGAAGCTGGTGCAGAAGGAGCCGGAGCGCCGCTGGCGGAGACGTCACCGCCCGTCTTCTCGTCGGTGAGAGGGCTGACGTCCGGTGCGCCGGGGTCACCCTTCTTGTCCAGAATGATCTGCCCGGGCCGGATGAGACCGTGGCCGAGGTAGACGCTCCGGGTGCCCTTCTTCCAGTCCCGGGCGGCTGTGTCGATCATTGCCCGAAGGACCTGGTTCGCGGTCCAGTCGGGGTGCTGGGACCAGATGAGAGCGGCGGAGGCGGAGGCGATGGCCGTAGCCGAACTCGTGCCGCCATCCCCGTAGCAGTACTTCGTGAACGTCTCGTCGCACCAGCCAGGAATCTCGTTGCCCGGAGCGGCAAGGTCGACGTTGTCGCCGTGCTGCGAGTAGTCAGAAACCTTGCCCTTGTTGTCGGCAGACGCAACACCTACTACGTCGCCATACGCGGCGGGGTACTGCGGCTTATTGCCTTGTTCGGCATTGTTGCCAGCAGCCGCAAAGAACAGCTTGCCCTTTTTGTGGGCGTATTCAACGGCTGCCCGCTCTTCCATGCTCGAGTAGTCACTGCCCCACGACATATTGATGATGTGGGCATCACTGTCCGCCGCAGCCCGGATGGCATCAGCAGCATCCTGGCCATTCACGACTCGTCCGTTCTGGTACTCCGTATCGGAAATCCTGAACGGAATGATCTTCGCGCTCGGAGCCAACCCGCGCAGGCCACCGCCCTTCCCTGTGCCTGCGATCAGTTCGGCCATCGTGGTCCCGTGGCCCCTGTAGTCGTCGGTCTCGTCTCCTTCGGTCTCTGTGGTATCGAGCCCCTTGAGTACCCGCCCCTGCAGTGACGGAGTAGAGGGGTTTACCCCAGTGTCGATGACAGCGACCTTGATGCCTTCCCCCTTTGTGGCCTCCCAGAGTTCGGGAGCGGCCATTGCCTTCAGGTACCACTGCCCCGCCTGGGCGTCCACAGCGGTTACGGCGAAGGCACCTCCCGAGAGGCCAGTGGACCAGACACATGCCGCAGCAACCGTGCAGACAACCCCTCGCCGCAAGACACGAGACATACTGCGCTTCCGCGCCCGGCCCATCACTGACGCCATACTGGCTTCCGAACCTTCCCTGTGCCTATTCGATCACCGGAGGAACGGCATTACGGCGCCGTGCCTGCCAGGTCTGTTCGTCTTCCGTCAGGTACTCAGGACGCGACGAATCCGTGCGTTCCTGCTCCTCGTTCTCAGGTTTGTCATGCCCCTTCGATCCCCGCACGAGCCCCGAGCCGCCCTGCGTGAAGCCACCAGCACCGGAGCGGGAACCAGGCCCGCCGGCACGAGGTGCCCCCACCACTCCGTTCGGCCCGGCGGCGACTGGCGCACCGGGGCGCGAGTCGGGCTTCGCCGGGTTCGCCCCGATGACGCCCTGCCGGCCGACGCGGCCCTCCCAGGTGCGACTCGCAGGCGTTGCATCGGCGCCGATGACCTTCCCCTGCGGGATCCGGGAGCCGGACGTCTTGTTCGTAGCGTTCTGCGGCCTGCCACCGAAGATGCCGTCCGCCCGCCCCGTACGGGAGGGTCCTGTCGTCTTTCCGGTATCGGCTCGGCCGACCAGGGGCGGCGTACCACCGGTCCGGCCCGTGACAGGCCCCTTGCCCGTCGAGGTGATCGGGCCCGTCCCGCCGGGGCGGCCTGTGACAGGACCCTGCCCCGTCGACGTAATGGGCCCCGTGCCACCTGTGCGACCCATCGGAGGCTGGCCGGCCTGGCGACCGACAGGCCCCGGGCGCCCGGTGACAGGACTGGTTCGGGATGTGTCCGCCCTGCCCACCGGGGGCCCACTCGGGCCCGTCGTTCGCGGCAGACCAGGCTTGCCCACGGCACGCGACGTCATGTCCCGCCCGGGAGGCATACCGGTCACGGGCGGCAGGGGGACCGTCGGCGCGGGAGACGGTCCCGTAGTGGGCGACACCGGTGTCGGGGCAGGCGGCGTTGTGGTCGGCGGGTGCTGGAGTGTGACGCTGTCGATTTGCATGGACGTGCTCGGTGGCGGCGCGTTCACCGTGCCGATGGACTCCTTGCGAGCCGAGCCGTCCGTCCCCTGGGAGGCAACCACGGATTCAGCAGCAGACTCCCTGGCCGATCCCCCCACCTGCCCAGCGCCTGTCGAAGCCTCGCTCTGCGGCGGCCGATAGGTCGCCGTCGGCCTCGGCACCTCCGCCTTGAGCATCCGGTCGAACTTCGGCGGTTCCTGCGCCGCGAGGTTCTGCTGCGACACCGTGTAGTACGACGCCAGCTTGTACATCTGGTTGATGGCTTCCTGGCGGTCCTTCTCGACCTGCACCGCCTTGTCGTACTCCGCCTTGTTGGCGGCACGCTCCTCCGGCGGGATCTGGTGGGGCTTCCGTTTGACCGCCCGGTCGTCGCGAGGCGGCATCTTCACGGAGGCAAGACCGGTGCCGGCAACAGTGATCTGGGTGCCGGCCACGTCAGCGAACGCGGCTAGCTTCCGTGCGTGTTCGGCGAGCGCCCCTCCGAAGGACCGGAACTCCTCGCCCGACTCGCCCTGCCAGTCGACCTTCTCGACGTAGGACTGCAGCTCCCCCGCAGCGTCCTTGAGCGCGTCGCGTGCGCTCCACAAGGCCGCGCCCGCGTTCTCCAGGTCCGCCGGTTTCGTGTTCTCGACGAGGCGGATCAGATCGTTGAGCTCGCGACCTTCGAAGTCACTGCTCGCATACAACCCGCCCGAGTCCCAGACCGACGTGACGATCCTGGTCACGTCGGTGATCCCGAGCTGCGCCTTGACGCGCGCCAGGTCGTGCTCGTGCTGTTCCTTGGGGCTCAGCTCCGGAGCATTCTCGGTCATCGGTACATCCCCCCGTCTGCAGTGTTGTCGTGGGAGCTCGGCGCCTGCGTCTTGTCGTTCTGCTTCTCGCGCGCTTCCTCGGCCGCGTGCCGCTGGTCGACCCGGGCCTTGATCTCCGCGAACCGGCGCCTCGTGTCCTCGTCCACGTTGTCGAAGCCGACATCGGTGGCGTGCACAGCGATGTTGAGCATCTCGATCTGGTCACCGAGGTCTTGGGACAGCGACACGAGCGACTGATGGACACGCTCGTATTGGCCGTAGAGTCCGTGCGCCTCCGGGAACGCGTCGGATCCTGCATGGGTCAGGGACGCAGGCGAGATCGTCTGCGCCGACACCTTGGTCTTGCCCGCCGCCCCGTTCTCGAACTCGGTCAGCAGCGTGTTCACACGCTTCTGAAACCGCTTCAGCGCGCCTACACCGCGCTCGAGGTCACCCCTGGCCCCCGAGCCGCCCCCACCTTCTGCCGGAAGCACGTTGCCCATTCCTCCCCGTTTGCTTCACCTGTCACGCATTGCGATCGTGGTGACCCGCCATCCACCGATTGCATCGGACACCACTTTATCCACCGGCTATGACAGCCCCAAGTGTCTTATCCGTCACGAGACTTCAACGCTTCGGCTGGTCATGCCGTATGCGGCTGCAATCGTCGCCGCCCTGTCACGATCTTGGCACAACTGCCTCAGCCCGCCGCCTCCCGCGCGATCCGGCGGCTTCTGCGGCGGGAGTCGCGGAGTGCGACCGCCGCGCCCGTGATCGCCGCTACCAGCACACCGCCACCCACCATGACGTACGTCGCGAGGCGCGCGTTGCGTTCCTCCGGTGTCTCGCCCAGGTGGAGTGCGGCCGGGGTCGGGGCCTCCGCGCGGGTCACGCCCTCGTGGGCCTCCGGCTTCTCGATCGGCTTGTCGTCCTCGGTCAGGGCACGGACCGGGTCGACCACCCCCCAGCCGACGAGGCGGTCATGGCCGGCGATCGAGCGTTCCGCTGTCTGCTGGATCTGGGCGACGATCTGCTCCTGGGTCCAGTTGCCGTGCTTGGCCTTCACCAGGGCGGCCAGGCCGGCGACGTAGGGAGCGGAGAAACTGGTGCCGCTGTCGGCGCAGTGGCCGCCGCCCGGCACGGTGGAGACCATGTCGACGCCCGGCGCGGCCACACCGACGAAGTCGCCGGACTGGGAGAACTGGGCGCGTTCGTTGTTGCGGTCCGACGAGGCGACGGCCAGCACGCCGTCGTACGAGGCGGGGTAGGTCCGCTTGACGTTGCCGCCCAGTCCGTCGTTGCCCGCCGACGCGACGACGATGATCTCCTTCGCCAGGGCGGCGTCCACGGCCTGCTTGAGCGCGGGTGCCGGTTCCACGGCGTTGGCCGTGTCCTGCGAGATGTTGATGACGTCGGCCTCTTCGTCGATCGCGTGCCGGATCGCCTGGGCCAGGGTCGCAGCGGTGCCGTTGCCGTCCGCGTCGTTCTGCTGGATCGGGATGATCGTGGCGTCCGGCGCCAGTCCGACGAAGCCGGTGCCCTTGGCGGGGCGGGCGGCGATGATGCCGGCGACCTTGGTGCCGTGGCCCACCGTATCCGTGGTGCCGTTCTCCTTGCCGCGCTCGAGCTTGTTTCCGTTCGAGTCCTTGGCGTCCTTGGGGATCAGGTTCACGCCGCTCTTGGTGTCCACGGCCTTCGTCAGCTGCGGGTTCCTGACATCGACGCCCGTGTCGATGACGGCGACCCGCACGCCCTTGCCCGTCGACTGCTTCCACACCTCGTCCAGCAGGACGCGCTGGAGCGACCAGGGGCGGCCTTCGTACTTCTTCCCGGGAAAGGTGCACTGGGTGCTGTCCGCCGCCGCGGTGGTCATGGGCAGGCCGATGACCGTGAGCACGGTGGCGGCCGTGGCGGTGAGCAGGCGCCGGCTGGTGTTCGTCATCGTCGTACCGGCCCTCACGAGCCCTGGGGCTGCCGCGCGGCCCCGGTCGACAGGCGCGGCCCGGTGGGCAGGAACGTCGACCATTCCGCGGGGATGGGCAGCGGGTCGACACCCTTGTAACCGAGCCGGTTCTGGGCCTGCTGGGCCTCCGCCTGGCGCGCCTGCTTCTCCTGCTCCGAACCGGAGGAACCGATACCGGAGTCGTCGGTGGCACTGTCGCCGTTGGACTGCATCGCGTAGCGCAGGCCCGTGTCCGTCACGAGGAAGAGGAATCCGCTGCCCGTCGTGGAACCCTTGAACTGCCGGAACAGCTGGCCGGATCCGGGCGTGACGTAGGCGCTGCTGGAGCCGGTGGGGAGGGTGGCGGGGAAGTCGGTGCCCGCCCAGGTGCTGAGCGTGGTGGCGCCGTTGTCGGCGTCCACCGACCGCAGGACGTTGCACACGGTGTTGCGGCTGCCCTCGGCCGTGCTCGCGTCGTTGACGGGCACCGGTGCCGCCTGCGGCCACTTCCTGTCCTGGCCGAACGCCTGGCCCGGCTGGAAGGCACCGCCGCTGACCGCCGTCGCCTCGCCCGCCTGGCCGAGGTCGACGAGCTGCCGGCTGTTGAGCAGCAGCTTGGCCGTGAAGTCCGAGACGGGGGCGACGCGTCCCTGGAGGACGACGTACATCTGCTTCTTCGTGCCGCTCGTCGCGGACAGGACCATGCCGACCTTGTTGACCTGGGGGTCGAGTTCACCGGGGATGCCGGCGGGGGTGCCGACCTGTCCGGGGACGGTCGGGAAGGTGATGGTGTCGCCCTGGTGAAGGGTGGCGAGCCAGGCCTCGGACACCCGCTGCGCGGCGCGGTCCTGGCCGACCAGCTGGCGCAGCAGCAGTTCGTCCTTGTCCACGCGGTAGGCCGTACCGGCCGCGTCGACCACGTAGCGGGTCTTGTCGGGGCCTTCGACGTAGAGCAGTTCGCCGCCGTTGAGACGGTTGGCGCCTTCCGTCTTCTTCGCCTCGCGCTCGGCGAGGACGAAGGCCGCCTTCTGGATCGCCCGGCCGCCCTCGCCCGGCCGCTCGCACACGGCCCAGCGCTTGGCCGCGCCGGCTTCCTTGCCGTCGGGCAGGCGGTCGGGGGCGTAGGGGATGCCGAGCGTGGCGCCGTGCGGGATCTTGCCGCTGTCGAGGACCGACTCGTCGACGTTGATGACCTTGCCCTTGTCCGGGTTGAGCAGGAGCTTGGCCGACGACATGTTCAGGACCGGATGCAGCTGCGTCTTCTTGCCGGTGGTGAGCACGACGTAGCGAGTGGTGGACTTGCTGGCGATGATCACGTTCTCGCCCGGCTTGTCCCAGTCCTTGGGAGCGACCGGCTTGAACATCCCCCAGGCGCCGAAGATGGCGAGAATCACCACACCGACGATCGCTCCGGGAGCCACCGCGCGCAGCGGGCGCGGGGCACCTTCCTCCGAGCCGGTCGCATTCGGCTGCACGAACTGTGCAATCAGCCTCCGCTTCGCGAAGGTGTAGGCGTTCAGTTCGTCCCGTCGTGATGCCATCTGTTCGCTGTCCCTCTCCCCGCTGGGCGACCAGGTTCCCACACTCATCGGAACGGCCTGCCGTCCTGCCGCCCCTACTATGCCTGCTGGCGCTTGCGTCTCACTGCTCAGGTAGGGTGATCGCCCGGTCAACGCCCATGGGAATTTGGTTATTACGGACACGAGGGGGCAACGCGGCGATGGGTACGGCGACGCGTGCGCGGAACGGGCGGACCACCGGTCAGGCCCCTGGGACTTCCCGACGGCAACGCAGCAATGCGGCGACGGCGCCTGGTGCGCGGGGTGTTCCCGCGGTGACCACACTGCGCCCTCTGTCACGCACCAGCCGCGTCGGCCCCTTCCGGCTGCGGCAGCTGGTGCTCGTGGAGTCCGCACTGGCCCTGGTCGCGGTCGGACTCGCGCTGGGCGGCCTGTGGCTCGTGCCGACGTGCGTCGTCGCGGGACTGCTGGTGCTGCTCGCGGTGATCCGCCGTCGGGGTCATGCCCTTCAGGACTGGCTGGCCACGGCCCTGTCGTTGCGTACGCGCAGGCGGAACACCGCTCCTGCGGCACCCGACACCGACCCCTCCCTGGCGCCCGTCACGGAGAGCCTGCCCGGTTTCCGGCCCTTTCCGTACGTCGACCGGAACCGTCGCACCGTCGGAATGCTGGGTGACGGCACGTTCCTGACCGCCGTGGTGCGCGTCGAGGCCAGCGGGTCGGCACTGCGGCCGGCGTTCGGCGCCCGTGCACTCCCCCTTTCCCTCCTGGGCGATGCCCTTGCGGTGGACGACATCGTGGTCGAGTCGGTGCAGTTGGTGCAGCAGGTGCGTCCGGCTCCCGCGCCCCACCTCCCGCAGCAGTCGGTGGCCCGGCTCTCGTACGCGCCGCTCCAGGAGCAGACGGGTGCACCCGCGCTGCGGATGACCTGGGTGGCCGTGAAGATCGATCCGGAACTCTGCCCGGAGGCCGTGGAGGCCCGCGGAGGCGGGTTCGAAGGGGCTCAGCGCTGTCTGGTACGGGTCGCGGACCATGTCGCGAGCCGGATCACCGGAGCCGGCTTCCAGGCCGTCGTCCTGGATCAGGAAGAGCTGAACTCCACTGTGGCGACCGCGGCATGCGCCAGTCCGCGCGCGGCGGCCCGCGCCGGGCGGCCCGACGCGGCCCCCGCGCGCCGTACGGCGGAGACGTCACGGGTCTGGCGGTGCGACGACCGGTGGCACACCACGTATGCGGTCGGCCGGTGGCCCGAGCTCGGGCGGGGGGCGACTCCCCTGCCGAAGCTGGTCTCGCTGCTCACCGCCGTCCCCGCGTACGCGACCACGTTCAGCCTCACCGTGCGGCGCGGATCACGCCAGGGAGCGATGGACGTGGGCGGCCACGTACGGATCACGGGTGGCTCGGACACCGAACTGGTCGGAGTGCGGCGCGCATTGGAGCAGGCCGCGCGCACCGCGAAGGTGGGTCTGCTGCGACTGGACCGCGAACAGCTTCCGGGCGTGCTCGCGACGATGCCTCTGGGAGGTGCTCGGTAATGGGCCGTGCCGGAACGCCGAAGGGTCTGCGGGGCCTGATCGGTCCCCGCCACGCGGGGCACACCATGGTCGCCGACCATCTCGGCGCCCTCTCCCTCCCGGTGGGCGACGACGGCGTGGTCATCGGGGACGACGCGGAGGGCCGTCCGCAGATGGTGGGCTTCCACCGTTCGACGCCCTACGAGGTGCTGCTGATCGGCGGCCTGTGGACCGCACAGGTGCTGGCACTTCGCGCGGTGGGTACCGGCGCGAGGGTGGCCGTGGAAACCGGTCGCGCACGCGAATGGAGCGTTCTGGCCCAGGCGGCCGGCGCGGGCCTGGAGTGCATCACGCTGCACGACGTGGGCCGCGTGCCGCCGATGGGCGCGACCGTCGGCAGCCCTGTCGTGGTGGTGCGCGACTGCGGTATGCGGCCGCCGCGCGGGCGTGTCGTGTCGTCGCCGTGGCAGTCCGTACTGACCCTGTTGCCCTATCTGAGTCCGGTGGCGCCGCGGTTGCTCCGGTCGGCGACGCTGGTCGGCGTCCAGAGGGTTTCGCCGCAGGAGGCGCAGCAGATCGGGCGCATTCTGGGGCTTGCCCAGGGCGAGGTCGACGCTCTGCCGACGCTGGCGGACGGCGTCACGCTCTGGTGCGCCGGACGCGAGCGCCACTGGGTCATGACGAGCGCGACGGACGCGGAGTCCGGACTGCTCGGTGTGGCCCGCCGGATGGACTGACTCCGGTGCGGGGGCCGCGGAACGGTCAGGCGGATGCCTACGCCACGACGGTGTTGCACGGCCTCCGCCCCACCCTCCGGGCGTACGGTCCCGGAAGTCACCCGCGGGCCCTGAGCCACTGGCCTAGGATGTGCTCGGTGACGGAGAGCGACGCTGAACTACGCGGCGCCACGAGGCTCTTGGGTCATCGGCCCGGCTGCCGGCTGTAGCGAAAGGAACCGTGATGGGGAGCGCGCAGGAGAAGGACGAGCTGTACGCCCTGGACATCTCCGATGTCGAGTGGCAGGGCCCTCCCGGTACGAGTCCGGACGAGGAGCGCGTCGAGATCGCACACCTCCCGGGCGGCGCCGTCGCCATGCGTTCGTCGCTGGATCCGGACACGGTTCTCCGGTACACCGAGGCGGAGTGGCGGGCGTTCGTACTCGGCGCACGGGACGGCGAGTTCGACCTGCGCTGAGGCATTTGTTCTTCGCCGAGACTTCGGGCCTTCACGTCGAGCCGGCGGCCGCCACGACCGGACAACGGTCGGGCGCCGCCGGTTCGTCATGACGCAGGCCGCCGATGCCGAGACCGGATTGTTGGGCAGCGCGCGGTGGATGCACCGAGGGGCTACGGATCTCGGCGCAGTTGTACCGGTTTGCCCCCTGAGATTCTTCACGCTCCGATGTATCGGCGTCACATGCGGGCAGGGCGTGACGCACGGGACAGCAGCCCGGGGCGGGCGGCCCTGACGGAGTGGCGTTGTTGGCGATTAGGGTGGGTCAGGGCGCGGCAGAAGAACCCTCGGGCATGTTCACCGCGTCCCCAGGGGGAGAGCCGGGCCGATCGGACGTCAACGGTGGCCCGCACCCACGACGGCACAAGGGTGCTCGACCACACCAGGAGGCAAAGTGAACGGCGATCGGGACGACATCCACGGGGGCTGGAACCTTCCCGTCGACGAGTCCGACGCGGAGCCCGCCGAGCTGACGGGTGAGTTCACCATCGACTACACCCCGCCTGCCTGGTACACGCAGAACGCGTCGGGCGACACCTCGGGCGGGAGCACCGGTCAGCACACCCCGCCCCCGCCGCAGGGTGCTCCGGTCGCCGTGCCCGGGCTGCCCGCGGGCAGCGGCTTCGAGCCCAACTGGGCGCCGGCGCCGCCCGCCGCGGCCCAGGAGCCCGCGCCCCACGTGACACCGGAACCGGGCCCCGCCGTACCGCCGGCCGCACCCGCACCCGCAGCACACGAGCCGAGCCCCGCCCTGCCGCCGGCCGCGCCCGCTCCCGTGGCCGAGCAGGCGCCGCAGGCGGTTCCGGCCGCTCCCGTGGCGGACGAGGCGTCGTCGCAGCCCTTCGGAGGCGGCGATCTGGAGAGCGGCGCCACCATGCGCTTCTCTCCGGCCGCGCTGAAGCGGGAGATGGCCGAGCTCGCCGCTGCCGCCGGCACCGCGGACTCCCCGTCCACGGAGGGCGCCGGGGGCTCCGCAGACGCCGACGACGCCGATGCGGCGCAGCCCTCGGGCGAGGCCGGTGCCGCCCGGCAGGAGCAGGAGGACGACGACGCGGTCGAGCCCGAGACGTCTCTCGCCGTGGCCGACGCCGACTCGGACGACGACCGGGCCGAGCCCGCGGACTCCGCCGACCCGGCCGGGGCCGACGACGACGCTCCCCGCGACGCAGCCGCCGACATGACGCCGACGGAGGGCGAAGCGGCTGCCGGTGAGGCCGGCAACGTCCAGGACACCCCGCCCGCCGCCGAGGTCCAGCCGTGGACCCCCGCCCCGGTCGCTGCCGCTCCGCAGGGCGAACTGCCGCCGCTGCCGCCCGCCTACCAGCCGGCCGCACCGGCGCCCGCCCAGCAGTGGCCGACGCCCGCGCCCACCACCGAGCAGTCCGCGCCCTGGCCCGCGCCGACGCCCGGTCAGCCCGGTCAGCCCGGCCAGCCCGGTGGCTACGGCTTCCCGCAGCAGACGCAGCAGCCCCCGCAGGCCCAGCCCGGTGGCTACGGCTTCCCCCAGCAGCCCCAGCCCGTCCAGCCGCAGGCCGCCCAGCCCCAGCCCCAGCAGGCTCCGCAGGCCCAGCCCGCTCCCCACACTCCCGCCCCACAAGGCGGTTACGGATTCCCCCAGGCAGGGCCGCCACAGCCCGCCCCCCAGGGCGGTTACGGCTTCCCGCAGCAGGCCCAGCAACCGACCCCGCAGCCCGGCGGCTACGGCTTCCCCCAGCCGGGGCAGCCCGGGCAGGCCCCGCAAGCCCCCCTGCCCGTTCCGGCCCAGGGGCAGCAGCCCCAGCCCGGACAGCCGCTCCCGCCGGCGGCCCACCCCGGACAGCTGCCTCCCCAGGCGCCCGCCCCGCACGCTCAAGGCGCCCCCGGCGCCCCCGGCGCCCCGGGCGCCCCGGGCGCGCCCGCCGACCCGCGGACCGGCGGCGCCTGGCCCACGCCCGTCACGCACGACCAGCGGGAGCGTTCCGTGCCCGGCGCGCCCCTCGGGTACACGGCCGCCGTCGAGCTCTCCTCCGACCGGCTGCTGCGCAACAACAAGCAGAAGCCCAAGTCGAGCCGTAATCCCTCCAGCGCCACCCGTTTCAAGATCGGCGGCAAGAAGGACGAGGCGGAGCGCCAGCGCAAGCTGGACCTGATCCGCACCCCGGTGCTCTCCTGCTACCGGATCGCGGTCATCAGCCTCAAGGGCGGTGTCGGCAAGACCACCACGACCACCGCGCTCGGCTCGACCCTCGCCACCGAGCGCCAGGACAAGATCCTCGCGATCGACGCCAACCCGGACGCCGGTACGCTCGGGCGCCGGGTGCGCCGGGAGACCGGGGCCACCATCCGTGACCTCGTCCAGGCGATCCCGTACCTCAACTCGTACATGGACATCCGCCGGTTCACCTCGCAGGCGCCCTCCGGACTGGAGATCATCGCCAACGACGTGGACCCGGCCGTGTCGACGACGTTCAACGACGAGGACTACCGGCGCGCGATCGACGTGCTGGGCAAGCAGTACCCGATCATCCTCACGGACTCCGGCACGGGTCTGCTCTACAGCGCGATGCGCGGAGTGCTGGACCTCGCCGACCAGTTGATCATCATCTCGACGCCGTCCGTCGACGGCGCGAGCAGCGCCTCGACGACGCTGGACTGGCTGTCCGCGCACGGGTACGCGGAGCTGGTGCAGCGTTCGGTGACGGTCATCTCCGGGGTGCGCGAGACCGGAAAGATGATCAAGGTCGACGACATCGTGCAGCACTTCCAGACGCGTTGCCGCGGTGTCGTCGTGGTGCCCTTCGACGAGCACCTGGCGGCCGGTGCCGAGGTCGACCTCGACATGATGCGTCCGAAGACTCGTGAGGCGTACTTCAACCTGTCGGCGCTCATCGCCGAGGACTTCGTGCGGGCCCAGCAGCAGCAGGGGTTGTGGACGGCCGACGGCAGCAACCCGCCGCCGCAGGCCGCCCCGCCGATGCCCGGCCCCCAGGGCCCGGGTCAGCCGCAGTGGCAGGGCCAGCCCGCGCCCGGGCAGCCGATGCCCGGCCAGCCGTACCCGCCGCAGCCGCACCACCCCCAGCAGCCGCAGCCTCCGTACGGCGGCCCGCAGCAGGCATACCCGCCGCAGGGCTGGCAGCAGTCGCCGCCGTCGCAGGCGCAGTCCCCCGCGACGCCGGCCGGACCGCCGCCGGGCGCACCCGGACACCCCGGCGCACCCGGCGTCCCGGGGCAGCCGGGTGTCCCGGGGCAGCCGGGTGTCCCGGGACAGCACGATTCCCAGGCGCCCGTGCCGCCCGCCGGATGGCCGCAGCAGCAGCCGCCGCCGCAGGCGCCGCCAGCCCCTCAGCAGTAGCGCGACAGAGGTCTGAACCAATGAGGGCCCGCACCGATTCGCCGGTGCGGGCCCTCGGCGTATTCCCGCAGCCCACACGCGGTTTCGGCCACCGTTGACGCGGCAAGACCACCCTGATAGACCTTCGCTTCACCAGCTGGCGAACCCATGATCACACCAACCCGCCTTATCCGGGCGCATCATGACGCGAGGTCACCATTCCATGGTCACAAAGGCTCCCCCCCGCTCCGTCCGGCACCGCCCCCGCAACCGACTGGTCCTCGCAGCCTGCGCCGCCGCCTCCGCGCTGGTGATGTCCGCAGCGGTCGTCCCGCACGCCCAGGCGCAGCCCCAGGCCCGCGCTCTCGCTCCCGCCCTGGCGACGACGGCAGGCGAGGAGGACGGAAAGGGCGGCAAGCAGGTCCTCACCGTCGCGGTCTCGCAGAGCGTGGACTCCCTGAGCCCGTTCCTCGCCGCGCGGCTGGTGAGCACCTCGATCCACCGGCTGGCCTACGAGTACCTGACGAATTACGACCCCAAGGACGGCAGGACCGTCCCCGGTCTCGCCACCGCGTGGAAGCCGTCCGAGGACAAGCTCACGTGGACGTACACCATCCGTGACGACTCCAAGTGGTCGGACGGCAGGCAGGCCACCGCCGAGGACGCGGCCTGGACCTTCAACAAGATGATGACGGACGAGAACGCCGCCACCGCCAACGGCAGCTTCACGGCCAACTTCAAGAAGGTCACCGCACCCGACCCGAAGACGCTCGTCATCGAGCTGAAGAAGCCGCAGGCCACGATGACGGCCCTCGACGTGCCGATCGTGCCGAAGCACGTCTGGGAGAAGGTCGGCGACTTCTCGAAGTTCAACAACGACAAGCAGTTCCCGATCGTCGGCAACGGGCCGTTCGTCATCACGGACTTCAAGGTCGACCAGTACGTGAAGCTGCGGCCGAACAAGGACTTCTGGCGGGGCGCCCCCAAGTTCGACGAGCTGGTCTTCAAGTACTACAAGGACGGTGACGCCGCCGTCGCCGCCCTGCAGAAGGGGGAGGTGTCCTTCGTCCAGGGCCTGACCCCGGCGCAGGCCGCCGCGCTGAAGAACGCGGAGAACATCAAGGTCAACGACGCCCCCGGCCGCCGCTTCTTCGCGCTGGCGACCAACCCGGGCGCGCGCTCCAAGGACGGGAAGACGTTCGGCAACGGCCACAAGGCACTGCTCGACCCGGCCGTGCGCAAGGCGCTGTTCCACGCGACGGACCGCAAGACGATCGTCGACAAGGTCTTCCAGGGCCACGCGGTCGAGGGCGAGGGCTACATCCCGCCGCGTTTCTCCTCGTACTTCTGGAAGCCGGAGGCCGGTCAGAAGATCGGCTACGACCCGGCGCAGGCGGCGAAGCTCCTCGACGAGGCGGGCTACAAGAAGAACGCCAACGGCAAGCGCACCGGCAAGGACGGCAAGCCGCTCGACTTCCGCATCCTCTGCCACGCCACGGACCCGAACGACAAGGCGATCGGCAAGTACCTCCAGGAGTGGTGGGGCGAGCTGGGCATCGGGCTGAAGGTCGAGTGCCTCGACAACGTCTCCGACCCGTGGCTCAAGGGCGACTACGACCTCGCCTTCGACGGCTGGTCCGTCAACCCCGACCCGGACTTCGTCCTGTCGATCCACACCTGCGCCGCACTGCCCGCCACGCCCAAGGACACCGGCGCGACCGACAACTTCATCTGCGACAAGCAGTTCGACGAGCTGTACGCGAAGCAGGCAGCGGAGTACGACCCGGCCAAGCGGGCCGACATGGTCCGGCAGATGCAGTCGCGGCTGTACGACACGGGATACATGAATGTCCTCGCGTATCCGAACGCGGTCGAGGCGTACCGTACCGACCAGATCAAGTCCATCAAGACGATGCCCGAGGCCGCCGGCAACATCTACGGTCAGGACGGCTACTGGAGCTGGTGGTCGGCCGAGCCGGCCGCCGGTGACGGCGACGGTTCCGAGAGCGGTTCCTCGACGGGTCTCCTGATCGGTGCCGGCGCGGTCGTCGTCCTGGCCGCCGCCGTCGGGCTCTTCGTCGCGATGCGGCGCCGTTCCACCGCGGAAGACCGTGAATAGTCGATGAGCACCACGAGCACCACGAGCACGACCGCTGTGGCGCGGGTCCCCGAGGCCCGCGCCGCGAGCGGCCGTGCACGCGCCTATCTCCTCCATGCGGCGGGCAAAATCGGCGGCGCGGCGGTGTCGCTGTTCGCCGTGCTCGTCACCAGTTTCTTCCTCTTCCGGATCATCCCGGGCGACCCGGTGAAGGCCATGACCCATGGCGTACCGACGTCGGCGGAGCAACTGGCGACGCTGCGCCGCCAGTTCGGGCTGGACCAGCCGCTGTGGCAGCAGTTCACCGACTACTGCGCCAAGGCCCTGTCGGGTGATCTCGGCATGTCGTACCAGTTCCGCGCGCCCGTCGGCGATCTGATCGCCCAGAAGGTCCCGGCCACGCTGCTGCTGACCGGGGTCGCCGTGGTGATCTACTCGGCGATCGGGCTCTGGCTGGGCACACGCTCGGCCTGGCGGCACGGCGGTCTCGGCGACAAGCTCAACACGGGTGTGGCGCTGACCCTGTGGTCGGTGCCCGCGTTCTGGCTGGGTCTGCTGCTGATCATCGTCTTCTCGGTGGGGATCGGCCCGATTCCCGGCATGTTCCCCACCGGTGGCATGGAGTCGGGCAGCGAGAGCGGCTTCGCGTACGTCGCCGATGTCGCGCACCACATGGTGCTGCCGGTGATCACACTGGTCGCGGTCGGCTACGCGCAGACGCTGCTCGTGATGCGTTCCTCGCTGCTCGACGAGATGGGCAGCGACTACCTGACGACGGCGCGCGCCAAGGGCCTGCGGGACGACTCGGTGCGCCGCCGGCACGCCGTGCCGAACGCGCTGCTGCCCACGGTGACGATGGTCTTCATCAACCTCGGTCATGTGGCGGCCGGTTCGATCCTGGTGGAGACGGTGTTCTCCTGGCCGGGTCTCGGCGGGCTGTTCTACCAGGCGCTCAGCGTGCCCGATCTCCCGCTGGTGCAGGGCCTGTTCGTCGTGTTCGCCGGCGCGATGATCGTGATGAACCTCCTCGCCGACCTGCTGTATCCGCTGCTCGATCCCCGGGTGGGCCGATGACGACGACCCCGGTCGACAAGACCGCACGTTCCGCGACGTCGCTGGCGTGGGCGCGCCGCCGGCACTCGGTCGCCCGCTTCTGGGCTGCGTACCGCACGCACCGCGCCGGACTGTTCGGGCTCGCCGCGCTCGTCCTCATCGCCGCCCTGGCCGTCGCCGCGCCGCTGCTGGTCGGACCGGACGTGCAGAGCGTGACGAACGCGCCCGGCACGGCGCTGGAGGAGCCGAGCGCCGCATTCCCGCTCGGTACGGACCAGTTCGGACGTTCGCTGCTCGGGCTGCTGGTGTGGGGCGCGCGCATCTCGCTGACGGTGGGGTTGCTGGCCGCGGCCCTGTCGGTGGCGATCGGCACCCTCGTCGGCATCGTGGCGGGCCACTACGGCGGCCTGTTCTCCACGGTGGTCATGCGGATCACCGACTGGTTCCTGGTGATGCCGAGCCTGGTGCTCGCGATCGTCCTGGCGACCGTCATGTCCCGGAGCATGTGGACCGTCATCGTCGCCATCGGCGTCGCCAGCTGGCCGACCACGGCCCGCCTGGTACGCGCCCAGACCATCGCCGTCGAGTCCCGCCCGTACATCGAGCGCGCCAAGGCGCTCGGCGGCGGTCACGGGCACATCATGAACCGCCACGTCCTGCCCAATGTGATGCCGCTGGTCCTGGCGCAGACCACCCTCGGCATCTCCAGCGCCATCCTCACCGAGGCGACGCTGGCCTTCCTGGGCCTCGGCGACCCGACGGTCGTCTCCTGGGGCGGCATGCTCCAGGACGCGCGGGAGGCGGGCGCGGTGTCCTCGGGCCACTGGTGGTACCTGGCGCCGCCCGGCATCGCGATCGCGATCGTGGCCCTCGCCTTCACCCTGTGCGGGCGCGCGATCGAGTCCGTGCTCAACCCGAAGCTGGGGGTTGCCCGATGACCGGCCCGAGCCTTCTCGAGGTCAGGAACCTCCAGGTGACCTACGGCTCCGGGGCAGGGGCCGTACCCGCCGTGCGCGGGGTCGACCTCACCCTCGCCGCCGGCCGCAAGCTGGGGGTCGCGGGCGAGTCGGGCTGCGGCAAGTCGACGCTCGCGCTGGCCCTGCTGCGGCTGCTGCCCGCGTCGGCCCGCCTCACCGGAGAGATCCTGCTCGACGGCGAGGACGTGCTGACCATGAAGTGGGGGCGGCTGCGGGCCGTCCGCTGGGCGGGGGCGTCGATCGTCTTCCAGGGCGCGATGCACTCGCTCAACGCGGTGCACCGCGTCGGCGACCAGATCGCCGAGCCGATCCTGCTGCACCGCAGGGCCACCCCGGCCGAGGCGAGGACGCGCGTCGGCGAACTGCTCCAGCACGTGGGTCTGCCGGTCTCGCGCGCCGACGCGTATCCGCACGAGCTGTCCGGCGGGCAGCGCCAGCGGGTGATGATCGCGATGGCGCTGGCCTGCGATCCCCGGCTCATCGTGGCCGACGAGCCGACCACCGCGCTCGACGTAATGATCCAGGCGCAGATCCTGCGGCTCATCGAGCAGTTGGTCGCCGAGAAGGACATCGCCCTGCTGATGATCAGCCACGATCTGGGTGTCCTCGCCGACACCTGCGACGAGCTGGCCGTGATGTACGCGGGCCGGATCGTCGAGGAGGGCCCGGCACGGGCGGTGTACGACGCGGCACGGCACCCGTACGGGCAGGCCCTGTCCGCCGCGTTCCCGCGCATCGGCGACCCGGCGTCGCGCCGTGCCCCGCGCGGCCTGCCGGGCGACCCGCCCGACCCGGCGTCGCTGCCGGGCGGCTGTACGTTCCACCCGCGCTGTCCCGTCGCCGTGGACGCCTGCGCGGACGAGGACCAGGTGCTGGTCCCGGCCGGCGAGGCGCGCCGGGCGGCCTGCCTGCATGTGGGGGCGAAGCAGCTGTGAGCCGTACCGAGGAGCCGAGCATGACCACCACCCCCCTGCTGTCGGCGGCCGGACTGCACGTCGCCTTCCCCGGGCGGCGCGGCCGCCCCACCGCGCGGGCGGTCGACGGAGTCGATCTCGACATCGGTGCGGGCGAGATCGTCGCGCTGGTGGGCGAGTCCGGCTGCGGCAAGACCACGCTCGCCCGTTCGCTGCTCGGTCTCGTGCCGCCGACGTCGGGGCGCGTGACGTTCGGCGGTCAGCCGCTGGACTACGCCTCACGCGCGCTGAAGCGCTACCGCAAGCGGGTCCAGCTGGTGCTCCAGGACCCCAGCGGGTCGCTCAACCCACGGCACACGGTGTACGACGCCGTCGCCGAGGGCCTGCGGATCCACGGGTACGACGGGGACGAGCGGGCGGCCGTCGCCGAGGCGCTCTCCCGGGCGGGGCTGCGTCCGCCGGAGCGGTTCTTCCTGCGCTACCCGCACGAGCTGTCGGGCGGGCAGCGCCAGCGCGTGGTGATCGCGGGGGCGCTGGTGCTGGAGCCCGAACTGATCGTCGCGGACGAGCCGGTGGCGTCACTGGACGCGTCGGTACGCGGGGAGATCCTGGCGCTGCTGCTGCGCCTGCGCGACGAACTGGGCCTGTCCGCGCTGGTGGTGACGCACGATCTGGGCCTGGCGTGGAACATCGCGGACCGGGTGGCGGTGATGTACCTGGGGCGGATCGTGGAGACCGGTCCGGTGGAGGACGTGCTCACGGCGCCCCGGCATCCGTACACGCAGGCGCTGCTGTCGGTGCTGCCGGAGTCGGAGGGCGCACCGGTGGTCCTGACGGGCGAGCCCCCGGACCCGTCAAGGATCCCGGCAGGGTGCCGTTTCCACGCCCGCTGCCAGATCCTGTCCTCGGGCGACGCGGCGCGGGCGGGGGTGGCGGAGCTGTGCCGCACACGGGACCTGCCGGTGCTCCCGAGCGGCCAGGCGGGGGTGGCGTGCCACTGGTCGACGCGCTGAGCCCCGGGGCGCCTGCGCGCCCAGGCCCCCTGCCGGGGGTGCCGGGGACCGGTGATCGCTTCTGAGGACGGGCAGGTGCCACGCACGGTCAGCCAGGGGTCCGAGCCCGGTCAGGGACGCGCGGGGGTCGTGTTCGGGACGTAAAGCGTCGTGAGTCACCGCGACGCAAGTTCGTGAAAGCAGTCCCGGATCGAGCCCCGGAGGGGCCCGACGTTGCGGTCCCGGACCGGGCCACGCCCGAGAAGCCTGGCCGCGCCACGGGGGCGTGGAGCGCACGAACCGGGCCCAGCCCGAGAACCCCTACGGCGATGTCAATTCGCGGCAGCGCTTCACGTCCTCGGCCATCGCCACCAGCAGGGCGTCGATCGAGTCGAACTTCTGCTGGCCCCGCACGAAGGCCAGGAAGTCCACCGTCACGTGCAGCCCGTACAGGTCGAGGCCGACGCGGTCGATCGCGTACGCCTCGACCGTGCGCTCCGTGCCGTCGAACTGCGGGTTCGTGCCGACGGAGATCGCCGCGGGCATGCGCTCGCCGTTCGCCGTGAGCCAGCCCGCGTACACGCCGTCCGCCGGGATCGCGGTGTGCGGCAGGGTCTCCACGTTCGCCGTGGGGAAGCCCAGCTCGCGTCCGCGCTGTGCGCCGCGGACCACGACGCCCTCCACGCGGTGCGGGCGGCCGAGGATCTCGGCGGCGCCCGTCACATCGCCCTCGGCGACCAGGCGGCGGGTCAGGGTCGAGGAGAACGGCTCGCCGCCGCCCGCCTCGCCGGACACGAACAGGTCCACGACCTCGACCTCGTAGTCGTAGGTGGCGCCCAGCTCGGTGAGGAACGCGACGTTCCCGGCGGCCCTGTGGCCGAAGCGGAAGTTCGGGCCCTCGATGACGGCACAGGCGTGCAGCTTGTCGACGAGTACCTTCACGATGAAGTCGGCGGGCGACAGCTTCGAGAACTCGAGGGTGAACGGAAGGATGAGCACCGCGTCGACGCCCAGCTCCGCCATCAGCTCCGCGCGGCGGTGGTGGGGCGCCAGCAGCGGCGGGTGGCTGCCGGGGCGCACGACCTCGCTGGGGTGCGGGTCGAAGGTGACGACGACCGACGGCACGCCCAGCGCGCGCGCCTTCTCCACGGCACGGCCGATGATCAGCTGGTGTCCGCGGTGCACCCCGTCGTAGGAGCCGATGGTGACGACGCTGCGTCCCCAGTCCTCGGGGATGTCCTCCAAGCCACGCCAGCGCTGCACTGTGACCGCTCCTCGCCCGAACCCGTGTACGTCATTAACGATTACGCAGGTCTAAGACTGCCATGCCCGTGGCTCCCGCTCCGCATCGGCTCCTGGCCGGCGGGCGTCCACAGCGTCCCCCAGGTGTGCGGACCGGCCACGAGGGCCCATTCCTCGGGGTCCTCGGCCAGCCATCGGGTGAGCGCGGCGGCGAAGCGGGGCGCGGCCCGGGCGAGCTCCACGAGTCGGCGGTCGAGACGGGCCGCGCCGCCGGGGCTGCGCACCATAAGGAGCCCGGTGCGGTGCACCAGGGACCTGGTCGTGGACGCGTCGCGGTCCCCGCAGCCGAGGGCCACGGTCCGCAGCACGGCGTCGAGCACCTCCAGATCACGGGCCTCGTACTGCTCGTAGCGCAGCAGCACGTCCAGCAGCTCGGTGCGCAGGGAGCGGGAGGCGGGGCTGCCGGGCGCGGCGAGTACGGGTGCGAGTGCGCTGCGTACGCGGGCGGTCCGGCCGCGCAGCAGGCGGGTCACCAGGGGGAAGAGGACGGCGCGGTCAGCACGGTCGGCGGGTCGGTGCTCCAGGCGGTGCTCCACATAGGCGGCGGCGTGCGGTGCTCCGGCGGGCCGGTGGTCGACGTACTCGCAGACCAGGGCGGCGACCGGCCGCGCGGTGGCGGGGCTGGTGGCCCGGGCGAGGACGGCGAGCAGGTCGCCCGTGTCGGTGGCATCGGACCGCAGCAGCCGGGTCCGGAAGGCGGCGAGCACGGGGCCCGGGTGGGTGCCGAGCGCGCCGGTGAAGGCGGTCGGGGGCAGCTGCGGGTCGCCGTCCGCGAAGCGGGTGAGGGCCCGGTCCAGGTGGTGGCCGCGGCTGACGGGGTCGCGGACGAGCAGGGCCAGGGCCGGGCCGCTCAGCGGTCCGGGGCGTGCGAGCAGCGCGGCCGAGGCGCTGCGCAGCAGTTCGCGGTCGGCGTCGGCGGTGATCGTGGCGTCGGCGGCCCGGGCGTGGGCGGCGGCCGCGGCCCTGCGGTCGGGGCGCGGGTCACGGGCCCAGCGGTGGACGGCCCGGCAGTAGGCGGCGGGCTCGTCGTCCGCGAGGACGGCGAGCAGCTCGGCGGCCCGGGGGTGGGCCGTGGCGACGAGGGCCTCGGTGAGGCCGTCGGCGTCATGGCGGCGCCGGGCGTACAGGAGGGCCTGCGCGGCGGCCGAGACGGTGGCCCGCACCGCGCCGTCCGGCGCGGCGGCGAGCGGCGTGTCGTCGGAGAACCACCGGCACAGCAGTGGCTGTACGGCCCGGGGGTCGGCGGCCAGTCGCTCCGCGGCCAGGTCGAGGAAGCGCGGCGCGGCGCGGCCCGCGCCCGGCGCGGGGTCGGCGGGGACGAGACGGCGCAGAAGATCGAGGCGGGACGCCTCCCCGAGCGCCGGCCGGGCCCAGAACGCCGGCCCGAAGTCCTTCCGGTCGGCGGGCACGGCGACGACGCGGCGGGCGAGCAGCCGCAGTACGCCGACGTACGGCTCGGCGTCCGGCACGCGGCACAGCACCTCGGTGAGCAGCCTGACCGCCCACCAACGGGCTTCCCGGTCCGGCTCCGAGGTGTCGACGCGGTCCAACGCTCCGACGAGGGCGGCGAGTTCGTCGACCAGCCGGTCGGGGCCGTGCTGCCGGGCGAGGAGCAGAAGGGCCTGTACGACCGGCCCGGTGCGATGCCGCGGCACGCCCGGTGTCGCGGCCGGCGGGCGGGGGCGTTGGTGCACGAGTGTGCGCAGCGCGGGGCCGAGGTCCAGATGGGCGCCCTGAATCCAGTCGGCGAACTCCTCGTGGGCGAAGCGGTAGCCCGCGCCGGCCGGGACGAGGAGTGCCTCGGCGAGCACGGCGGGCGCCCAGCCGGACGCCCAGGGGAAGAGCTCCTCGAAGGACCGGCGGTCCAGTTCGCCCTGTCCGGGGCCCAGGCAGCGCCGTGCCGCCTCGTGCACCCGGCCGGACACCCGGGCGGCGAGCCGCCGCACCACGGTCCCGCGCGGGGCCGGTGCAGACGCGGCGGCGACCCCGACCGCGATGCGCAGGCAGAGCAGGTCCAGCCAGGCGGTGAAGACCTCCTCGCGCCCCGGGCTGCCGGCCGCCCCCGCGGGCAGGGCCCGCCGCACCTCGGCGAGCAGCCGCAGGGCGAGCGGATGGCGTGCGTCCTGGCCGGCGAGGGCGTGCTCGGGCAGGCCGTACCGCTCCCGCATGAGGCGCGCCTGTTCGCGGCCGAGGTCCCCGATCCGTACGGCCCCGGGCACAGGGGTCCGGTACAGCTGCGCGGCCTCTTCCCAGTGCTCGGGGCCGCAGCCGACGATCAGGTGCACGCCGTGGGCGGCGAGCCAGTCCGCGGTGGCCGGGGCCCACTCGGCGAACCGGTGCGCCAGGGCGGGCGGCATCTCCTCGGGGCCGTCGAGGACGACGAGGAGGGGCCGTCCCGCCGCGCGGGACAGTCGCGCCACCCGCTGCGGGCTGACGCCGCCGAGATGGTCGGTCCCGTCGGCGGCGGCCCGGATGCCGGCCGCGCGGCGCAGGGTGCGGGTCATCGCGTCGGCGACGGAGGTGTCACCGGGGTGCAGGTCCGCGCCCCGCAGCCACAGGGTGGGGGCCGGGTCGGGGCCGTGTGCGCGCCGTGCGGCGAGCGCGGACAGCTCCGTCGTACGCCCCGTGCCGGGTGCGCCGACGAGCCCGAGCACCCCCGGAGCGGACCTGGTGAAGCGCATCAACTCGTCGGCGGTCTCGGGGCGTTCGACGGGGGCGGGCCAGTCGCCCGGTCCTTCGGCGGGTCCTTCGGCGGGTCCTTCGGCGGGTCCGCAGGAGGCGGCGGTGAGTTCGAGGACGGCCGCCAGGTTGAGGTCGTCGCCGTACGCGGGGACGGTGGCGGCGTTGCGCCGCAGCAGCGCGGCGAGTGGTCCGTCCGGCGGACCGGGGCGCAGGGGCCGGGCGACCGCCGCCGCGCGGTGGCCGGGCGGCGGGGGCGCACCGAGGACGGCGAGGACGGCACCGGTGGTGGCGTCCAGCACCGGTCCGCCGGCGGCCGACCGGCCGCGGCGGAGCGCGTCGCTGCCGTCCGTCCCCATGACGAGCTCCAGGGCGCCGGGCTCCGCCGTGTCGTGGGCGGCGCCGAGGACGCGGGCCTCGCGCCAGCCACCCGCCGCGAGCCGTACGTAGGTCCCGGGCGCGACATGCTCCCGGGCGCCGAGGGGCAGCGGGGGCACGGCGAGGCCGGGGGTGCGGAGCAGGGCGAGGCCGAGGCCGGGGAGGCGGGTGACGGCATCGGCCCCGGCGGTGCGGTCGCGGCCGCCGGGTGCCCTGACGAGCACGGTGTCGTGTCCGTCGACGGTCTCGTGACCGGTGACGACCGTCCCCGAGTCGTCGGCGACGAAGCCGGTGCCCAGCGGCTGCCCGGCCAGATCGCAGATCCGTACCAGCGTTGTCGGACTGCCGTGTTCCATGCGGTCGACGGTAGGTCGCCGATGATCAGCGCAGGAGTGCGCGTGACGAAAGCGCCCCCGAGTGCGCCGCCAGGTACTCCGAGCGCCCGCACGATGAGGTGAATCCGGGCGTTACGGCGGACAACCTGTGGGTGGGGGAAGCGAGGGGGACCGTGGCACGGGCAGCGTCACCGCCCGTGCCACGAGGCGCCCGGTCCCTAGGTTCAGGCGAAGACGGCGAGGCTCTTGGCCTTGCCCTTCCGCTCCTCGACCAGGGCCAGGAAGCGCCCGCCGGGACCGAAGACCGCGACCGGCGACCGCTCCTGGGCCGGCATGTCCAGCCGCACCCCGTTGGCCAGCAGTTTCGCCCGCCGCTCGTCCACGTCCCAGCGGGGGAAGGCGGCCGCCGCGGCCTCGGCGATCGGCATCACCGTCAGCTCCTGCTGGAGCTGGTCGAGCGTCTGCGCCGCGTCGATCCCGTAGGGACCGACCCGGGTCCGGCGCAGCGCCGTGAGGTGGCCGCCGACGCCGAGCGAGGCACCGAGGTCGCGGGCGAGCGCCCGGATGTAGGTGCCGGACGAGCAGACGACGGAGACGACGAGGTCGACGACCGTCAGGCCGTCCTCGGTGGTCGCCTCCCGCACGTCGTACACCTGGAACGAGGAGACGGTCACCGGCCGGGCCGGGATGTCGAACTCCTCGCCGCCGCGCACGCGCGCGTACGACCGCTTGCCGTCGATCTTGATGGCGCTGACCTTGGACGGCACCTGCATGATGTCGCCGGTCAGCTCGGCGACGCCCGCGTCGATCGCCTCCCGGGTGACCCCGGAGGCGTCGGCGGAGGACGTGACCTCGCCCTCGGCGTCGTCCGTGACGGTGTTCTGCCCCAGTCGAATGGTGCCGAGGTACTCCTTCTCCGTCAGCGCGAGATGGCCGAGGAGCTTGGTGGCCTTCTCGACGCCGAGCACGAGCACCCCGGTGGCCATGGGGTCGAGCGTCCCCGCGTGCCCCACGCGCCGGGTCCTGGCGATCCCGCGCATCTTGGCGACGACGTCGTGCGAAGTGAAGCCCGACGGCTTGTCGACGATGACAAGTCCGTCGGGCGTCCTGATGTGCTCTGTCATTCCGAGGCTTCGTCCTCGTCCTCGGGCTTGCGGTACGGGTCCGCCTCACCGGCGTACGTGGCGCCGGAGGACGCCTCGCGCACCTTGGCGTCCGAGGCCCGCGCCTTGTCGAGGAGGTCCTCGATCGTCTTGGCGTTCTCCGGGAGCGCGTCGGCCACGAATGTCAGGGTCGGCGTGAACTTGGTGCCCGCCGCCGCGCCGACCGCCGACCGCAGGATGCCCTTGGCGCTCTGCAGTCCGGCCGCGGCGCTGGCCCTGTCCTCGTCGTCGCCGTAGACCGTGTAGAAGACCGTGGCCTCCCGAAGGTCACCGGTGACGCGGGTGTCCGTGATGGTCACGTGCGATCCCAGCCGGGGGTCCTTGATGCCGCGCTGCAGCTTCTCGGCGACCACCTCCCGGATGAGGTCTGCCAGCTTCTTCGCCCGCGCGTTGTCGGCCACTGGTCCTTCTCCCTTTCCTGCTGTGCCTTGCTCATTCAGTCTTCGTCGCTGTGGAGTCTGCGTCTAACCGACAGCAGCTCCACCTCGGGCCGGGCGGCGACGAGGCGCTCGCACCGGTCCAGTACCTCCGTGAGATGTCCTGTGTCGCCGGACACCACCGCGAGGCCGATCTCGGCCCGCCGGTGGAGGTCCTGTTCGCCCACCTCGGCCACGCTCACCGGGTACTTCCGCTGGAGCTCGGCGACGATCGGGCGGACCACGGAGCGCTTCTCCTTCAGCGACCGTACGTCGCCGAGGAGCAGATCGAAGGACAGCGTCCCCACATACATGTGTGTGACCGGATGTCCCGCCGGTTCGGGTTCATGACGCCTGCCAGCGCTTGGCAGGGACCTCCAAACCGTACACGCAACGGCCGGGGCCGATCGACGGAGTTTGTTCCGCCGACCGGCCCCGGAAAGGCTGCGCAGCCGAGCTGTGTCAGCCGCGCGGCTTCTCGCGCATCTCGTACGTCGCGATGACGTCGTCGACCTTGATGTCGTTGAAGTTTCCGAGGTTGATACCGCCCTCGAAGCCTTCGCGGATCTCGGTGACGTCGTCCTTGAAGCGACGCAGGCCCTCGATGTTGAGGTTCTCCGCGATGACCTTGCCGTCGCGGATGAGCCGGGCCTTGGTGTTGCGCTTGACCTCGCCGGAGCGGATGAGAACACCCGCGATGTTGCCCAGCTTGGACGAGCGGAAGACCTCGCGGATCTCCGCCGTACCGAGCTCGACCTCTTCGTACTCCGGCTTCAGCATGCCCTTGAGGGCCGCCTCGATCTCCTCGATGGCCTGGTAGATCACCGAGTAGTACCGGACGTCGACGCCCTCGCGCTCCGCCATCTGCGAGGCACGGCCGGCCGCGCGGACGTTGAAGCCGATGACGATGGCGTCGGAGCCCATCGCCAGGTCGATGTCCGACTCGGTGACCGCACCCACACCGCGGTGCAGCACGCGGATGTCGACCTCTTCGCCGACGTCGAGCTGGAGCAGCGAGGACTCGAGAGCCTCCACCGAACCGGACGCGTCGCCCTTGATGATGAGGTTGAGCTGCTGGACCTCGCCCGCCTTGAGCACCTTGTCGAGGTCCTCGAGGGACACCCGGCGGGTGCGCTTGGCGAACGCGGCGTTGCGCTCACGGGCGGCACGCTTCTCGGCGATCTGACGGGCCGTACGGTCCTCGTCGACCACCAGGAAGTTGTCGCCGGCGCCCGGGACGTTGGTGAGACCGAGGACGAGGACCGGGGTCGACGGACCCGCCTCTTCCACGTTCTCGCCCTTGTCGTCGAGCATCGCGCGGACACGGCCGTACGCGTCACCGGCGACCATCGTGTCACCGACGCGCAGCGTGCCTCGCTGGACCAGGACGGTCGCGACGGCGCCGCGGCCCTTGTCCAGGTGGGCCTCGATCGCGATGCCCTGCGCGTCCTGCTCCGGGTTGGCCCGCAGGTCGAGCGAGGCGTCCGCGGTGAGGACCACGGCCTCCAGCAGGGAGTCGATGTGGAGACCCTGCTTGGCGGAGATGTCGACGAACATGGTGTCGCCGCCGTACTCCTCGGCCACCAGACCGAACTCGGTGAGCTGGCCGCGCACCTTCGTCGGGTCGGCACCCTCGACGTCGATCTTGTTGACCGCGACCACGATCGGCACGTCGGCCGCCTTGGCGTGGTTCAGCGCCTCGATCGTCTGGGGCATCACACCGTCGTTGGCCGCGACCACGAGGATCGCGATGTCGGTGGACTTCGCACCACGGGCACGCATGGCGGTGAACGCCTCGTGACCCGGGGTGTCGATGAACGTGATCGCCCGCTCTTCGCCGTTGACCTCGGTCGCGACCTGGTAGGCACCGATGTGCTGGGTGATGCCACCGGCCTCGCCCGCGACGACGTTCGTCTTGCGGATCGCGTCGAGCAGTCGGGTCTTACCGTGGTCGACGTGACCCATGACGGTCACCACCGGCGGACGCGAGACCAGGGCCTCGTCGCCGCCCTCGTCCTCGCCGAACTCGATGTCGAAGGACTCGAGAAGCTCGCGGTCCTCCTCCTCCGGGCTGACGATCTGGACGGTGTAGTTCATCTCGTCGCCGAGAAGCTGCAGCGTCTCGTCCGAGACGGACTGCGTGGCCGTGACCATCTCGCCGAGGTTCATCATGACCGCGACGAGCGACGCCGGGTTGGCGTTGATCTTCTCCGCGAAGTCGGTGAGCGACGCACCGCGCGACAGGCGAATGGTCTCGCCGTTGCCGCGAGGCAGCATCACGCCGCCGACCGACGGGGCCTGCATGGCCTCGTACTCCTGGCGCCTCTGCCGCTTCGACTTGCGACCGCGACGCGCCGGACCGCCGGGACGGCCGAAGGCACCCTGCGTGCCACCACGGCCACCGGGACCGCCGGGACGTCCGCCGAAGCCGGGACGACCGCCGCCGAAGCCGCCGCCGCCGCCACCGGGGCCACCGCCACCGGGACGACCGGCGAAACCGCCGCCGCCACCGGGACGACCGCCGCCGCCGGGACCTGCCGGACGGCCGGCGAAGCCGCCGCCGGGACGACCGGCACCGCCGCCGGGACGACCGGCACCGCCGCCGGGACCACGGCCGCCGCCGCCCCCACCGGGACCGCCACCAGGACGGGGACCGGCAGCAGGGCGCTGCGGCATCATGCCGGGATTCGGCCGGTTACCGGCCGGACCGCCGCCAGGACGCGGGGCCTGCGGACGGGGCATGCCGCCCGGAGTCGGGCGGGCACCGCCGGGACCCTGAGGCCTCCCAGAGGGACCGGAGTGCGCGCCGCCGGGGCCGCCCTGCGGACGCGGGGCACCAGGAACGGCACCGCCGCCGGGGCGCGGAGCGCCACCCGGACGGGGCGCCTGCGGGCGCGCCATACCGGTGGAGCCGCCGGAGGTGAAGGGATTGTTGCCCGGACGCGGACCGGCCGGACGGCCACCCGGGCGCGGGGCGCCGGTGCCGCCGGCGGGACGCGCCGGACGCTCGCCACCACGACCGCCGTCACGCTGACCGCCGGCCGGAGCCGGGCGGCCGGGGCCACCGGCCGGACGCGGTCCGGGGGTGGCACCCGCGGGGCGCTGGGCCTGCGGGGTGCTGGGCTGTGCCGGGGCCGGAGCCGAGAACTCGGCAGCGGGCACCGGAGCCGCCGGGGCGGGCTTGGCCGGTGCGGGCTTGGGACCCGGAGTCGGACGCGGGCCGGGGGCCGGCGTCGCGGGCTTCTCTGCCACCGGAGGCTTCGGCGCGGGGGCACCGGGCTTGGGGGTGGCGGGACGTGCCGCCTGCGCCGGGGAGGGCGCGGCAGGCTTGGACGGCGTCGCCTTGCGGGGCGCGCCGGGCTTGGCTGCGGTCTTGCCGGCGTTACCGCCGGGACCCTGCAGCGCGTCAGTCAACTTGCGTACAACCGGCGCCTCGATCGTCGAGGACGCCGAACGGACGAATTCACCGAGTTCTTGGAGCTTGGCCATGACGACCTTGCTCTCCACGCCGAACTCCTTGGCGAGTTCGTATACCCGGACCTTAGCCACTTCGCTCCTTTTAGGTCCGGGTTACCGCCGGACCGTCGCTACTTCATGGGCGTACTCATCGCGTACTCATCGAGTGCTCATCGCAATCTCGACCTACTTCCAACTCGCGAGGTACCTGACCGCACGGTGTTCCGTGCCGTACTTCTCTTTCTTACGGTGCTGCCTGCTCGACGTACCGCCGGACGTCGGCGGTATCGAGCGGTCCCTTGACCCGGAAGGCCCTCGGGAACGCCCGGCGGCGGACCGCCAGGTCGATACAGACCAAGGCGGGGTGCACGTACGCACCCCGGCCGGGCAGCGTACCGCGATCATCGGGGACGCACTCGTCCTCGATCACCACGATGCGCAGCAGATCGTTCTTGGCCGCTCGCTCCCGGCATCCCACACAGGTTCGCTCAGGGCACACGCGGGCATGCGTCCGGCCAGACACGCTTAAGTCTACCTCCCCGCACCGACCTCACCCCTTTGGGGCAAAAATCGAACGGTTGTTGTCCTGATCCGCGTGAGACCCGACTCATGCCAACGGGACCGCACGCCGATTCATTCCTCAGTCCTGGTCGGAGGTGTGCTCCGTGTCGGGACGGATGTCGATGCGCCAGCCGGTCAGGCGCGCGGCGAGGCGGGCGTTCTGCCCCTCCTTGCCGATCGCCAGCGACAGCTGGTAGTCCGGGACGGTGACGCGGGCGGAGCGGGCGCCGAGGTCGACGATCTCCACCTTGCTCACCCGGGCCGGCGACAGGGCGTTCGCCACCATCTCGGCCGGGTCGTCCGACCAGTCGACGATGTCGATCTTCTCGCCGTGCAGTTCGGCCATCACATTGCGCACCCGGCCGCCCATCGGGCCGATGCAGGCGCCCTTGGCGTTCAGGCCGGAACGGGTGGAGCGGACCGCGATCTTGGTGCGGTGACCGGCCTCACGGGCGATCGCCGCGATCTCGACGCTGCCGTCGGCGATCTCCGGGACCTCCAGCGCGAACAGCTTCTTCACCAGGTTCGGGTGGGTGCGCGACAGCGTCACGGACGGGCCGCGCACGCCCTTGGCGACCCGGACCACATAGGTGCGCAGGCGCAGGCCGTGGGTGTACTCCTCGCCCGGCACCTGTTCCTGCACGGGCAGGATCGCCTCGAGCTTGTCGTCCAGCTTGACCAGGACGTTCTTCGGGTCCTTGCCCTGCTGCACCTGCCCCGCGACGACATCGCCCTCACGCCGGGCGTACTCGCCGAAGGTGACGTCGTTCTCCGCGTCCCGCAGCCGCTGCTGGATGACCTGGCGGGCGGTGCTCGCCGCGATCCGGCCGAAGTCCGACGGCGTGTCGTCGAACTCCTTGGGCTCCTGGCCCTCCTCCAGATCGGCCGGGTCCTCCTTGGCCCACACGGTCACGTGGCCGGTCTGCCGGTCGAGCACCACACGGGCGTGCCTGCGGCTGCCCTCGGTGCGGTGGTACGCGATGAGGAGGGCCGACTCGATGGCCTCGACCAGCAGGTCGAAGGCGATCTCCTTCTCCTGTGCCAAGCCCCTCAGGAGCTTCACATCGATGTCCATGGCTACGCCTCCTCTTCCTTCTCGTCCTTCTCGCCTTGCTTGTCCTTGCGGCTGAACTCGATCTCGACGCGCGCCTTGGCGATGTCGTCGAACGCGACCCGGCGGGCGGTGGGCCTGCGCCCCTTCACGCCCGGGATCTCGAGGTCGAGCCCTTCGTCGTCCACGGTGAGGATGCGGGCGACCAGATCCCCGCCCTCGCGCAGCTGCAGCTTGACCAGGCGGCCGGTGGCGCGCACGTAGTGGCGGTGCTGGGTGAGGGGACGGTCGGCGCCCGGGGAGCTGACTTCGAGGACGTACTCGCCCTCGCCCATCGCGTCCGTCTCGTCCAGCTTCTCGGAGAGGGAGCGGCTCAGCTCGGCGCAGGCATCCAGTTCCACGCCGTCGTCGGAGTCGACGATGATCCTCAGCGTGCGGCGCCGGCCCGCCCGGGAGACCTCGATCTCTTCCAGATCCAGGTCGGCGGCGGTGACGAGCGGCTCCAGCAGCCCGCGCAGCCTCTCGCTCTGGGTGGTGCTCATCCGGGTGACTCCTCGGCCGCGTGTGCTGTTGTGGGATCGTCGCGTGTCGAAGGAAAGGGTATCCGGTCCCGGAGGGTGTTGCCGTCCACGGCCGTCGGACCCGCGGGTACGCTCGCCTGCGGCGATGATCACCGACAGGGCCGAGGAGACAGGCGTGGGGCGCACCGGGACGACGCGACGACGCGCGCTGCTGGCGACGGGTGCGGTCGCCGCCGCGGTGGTGACCGGCTGTTCCGGCGACACCTCCGGGGACCGGCCCGCCGGCCGCCCGGCCGCCGATCCGGCACGGGCCGAGAAGGCGCTGCGCCGACGGCTCACGGCCCGTAGCCAGGCGCTGCTGGACGAATACGACGCCGTGATCGCCCGCCATCCCTCGCTCGCCGACCGGCTGACGCCGCTGCGCACGGACGTGGCCGCGCATGTCGCGGCCCTCGCGGGCACCGGGCCCTCACCTGCGGTGCCGGCGACGCCGTCGCCCTCGGGCACCGGCTCCGTGGTGGCCGGCGGGCCGGACCCGGGCGAGCCCGACGCCGCGCTGAAGGCGCTCGCCGCGGCCGAGCGGCGCACGTCCGACGAGCACACCGCGTCCCTGCCGGACGCGGAACCGGAGCTGGCCCGGCTGCTGGCGTCGGTCGCCGCCGCCGGAGCGGCCCATGCGTACTTGCTGACGAAGGGGGACGCGCGATGAGCGCGGTGGACGCCGTACAGGCCGCGCTCGCGGCGGAGCACGCCGCGGTCTACGGGTACGGGGTCGTCGGCGGCCGCATCGACGACGAGCGCGCCGCCGAGGCTGCCGCCGCCCTTGCCGCGCACCGGGCCCGCCGGGACGCGCTCGCGCGCACGGCACGGGACCTCGGCGCCGAACCGGTCGTCGCCGCTGCCGCCTACGCCCTGCCCTTCGCGGTGCCCGATTCCGCGGCGGCGGTGCGGCTCGCGGCCGAGCTGGAGGAGCGGGTCGCGGGCGTGTGCTCCGACCTCGTACGGGCGGCCGAGGGACCGCTGCGGCTGGAGGCCGCGGCGGCGCTGCGCGAGGCGGCGGTCCGTGCCGTGCGCTGGCGTGGCAGCGGCGTAGCCTTTCCTGGGCTCGCCGAGCGGGCCGCCGGCCGATAGCGGCTGACCTCACCTGCAATCGGCCGAACCGGAAAGGGAACGCACCACGTATGGCTTTCGAACCGCCGCAGCGGCTGGTCCGGGCACTCGGGGAGAACGACGAGTGGCTCGGGCAGCTGCCCAGGACCGCCCAGGAGGCGGTGGACCGGCGGAAGCTGGACGTCGAACGGGTGGTCGTGCCGGGCGGCCGCAGCGCTCTCGTCCTGCTCGTACGCCGGTCCGACGGCGTGCCCGCCGCGCTGAAGCTCGCCCCGCCCGCCGCCGAGCCCGCCCTGGAGCGGGCGGCGCTCGCGCACTGGAACGGATGGGGCGCGGTGCGTCTGCTGGACGAGGCCGACGAGAACCACGCGAACGGGGACGGCCTGCTCCTGGAGCGGCTGCAGCCCGATGTCTCGCTGCGGTCGCTGCCGGAGGCGAAGGCGCTGCTGGAGGCTGCCGGAACGGTTCGGCGGCTGTGGGTGGAGCCGCCGGCGGGGCACGGTTTCGAGACGGCGGCCGAGCGCACGGGGCGGCAGGCACAGGCGATGCGGGCCCGCGCTGCCGACGAGCCGCTCGTCGCGGAGGCTCTGGCGGTGCGGGAGGAGCTGGTGGCGCTCCCGCCCGAACTCCTCCTGCTGCACGGCAACTTCCGCCAGGGCAAGGTGCTGGCGGGTGAGCGCACGCCGTGGCTCGCGGTGGGCCCGGAGCCGGTGGTGGGCGAACGCGCCTACGACCTGGCGCGCCTGGTCCGCGACCGGGTCGAGGACCTGGTGGCCGCATCCGGGGGCGCGTCGTCGGCCCGCCGCCGGGTGAACAGGCTGGCGGACTCGCTTGAAGTGGACCGCGACCGGCTGCGGGGCTGGACGCTGTTCCGCGCGGTCGAATCTGGCACCCGCGCGATGGCTGCGGGCCGCCGCGCGGAGGGTGAGATGGCGCTGGAGTTCGCGAGCTGGCTGTAGGGCCCCTCAAGCGCCGGCGGGGCTGACATTTGTCAGCCCGTAGGGGAGCTTGAGGACACCGCGCGAAGCGCGGTACGGGTCCGGGCGGAGCCCGGTTCGGGATGGGGGCACCTCCCACGGCCGCCAGGCCGTAGGGGGAGGGCGGGTAGGGGAACGGCCCGCCGCAGGCGCCACACGCCACCGCAGCGGGCCCCGCCCCGACGCGCGCTACGCGCGCAGGCGCGCCACCGCGTCCGCCACCGGGAGCTCCTCGCGCTCGCCCGTGCGGCGGTCCTTCAGCTCCACGATGCCCTCCGCCGAGCGGCGGCCGGCGACCAGGATCTTGGGGACGCCGATCAGCTCCGCGTCCGTGAACTTCACGCCCGGGGAGACGCCCGCCCGGTCGTCGACCAGCACGCGCAGACCCGCGGCGCCCAGCTGCTCCGCGACGTCGAGGGCCAGCTCCGTCTGCAGGGCCTTGCCGGCCGCGACCACGTGGACGTCCGCGGGCGCGATCTCGGCCGGCCAGCACAGGCCCTGCTCGTCGGCGGTCTGCTCGGCGAGCGCCGCGACCGCGCGGGAGACGCCGATGCCGTACGAGCCCATGGTCACGCGGACCGGCTTGCCGTTCTGGCCGAGCACGTCGAGCTGGAACGCGTCGGCGTACTTGCGGCCCAGCTGGAAGATGTGGCCGATCTCGATCGCGCGGTCCAGCTTCAGGCCGGTGGCGCACTTCGGGCAGGGGTCGCCCTCCTCGACCACGACGACGTCCAGGTACTCGTCGACCTCGAAGTCCCGGCCCGCGACGACGTTCTTCGCGTGGAAGCCGTGCTTGTTCGCACCGGTGATCCACGCCGTGCCGGGCGCGACGCGCGGGTCGGCGATGTAGCGGACCTTCTCCAGGCCCTGCGGGCCGACGTAGCCGCGGACCAGGTCCGGGCGGCCCACGAAGTCGTCGGCGGTGACCAGGTCGACGGTCGCCGGGGCCAGGTGGTCGCCCAGCTTGCCGAGGTCGACCTCACGGTTGCCGGGGACGCCCACCGCGACGATCTCGCCGTCGACCTTGACGAGGAGGTTCTTGAGGGTCGCCGACGCCGGGACGCCCAGGTGCTCGGCGAGCGTCTCGATGGTCGGGGTGTCGGGGGTGTCCAGCTCCTCGACCGGGCCGTGGGCCGCGCCGTCGGCGGGCGCGAGCGCGAAGGTGACGGCCTCGGTGTTGGCGGCGTAGTCGCAGGAGGGGCAGTAGACGAAGGTGTCCTCACCGGCCGCGGCGGGCGCCAGGAACTCCTCGGACGCGGAGCCGCCCATCGCCCCCGACACCGCGGAGACGATCTTGTGCTCGAGCCCGAGCCGCTCGAAGATCTTCACGTACGCCTCGCGGTGCAGGGCGTAGGACTCGGCGAGGCCCTCGTCGGAGGTGTCGAAGGAGTACGAGTCCTTCATCTGGAACTCGCGGCCGCGCAGGATGCCCGAGCGCGGACGGGCCTCGTCGCGGTACTTCGTCTGGATCTGGTAGAGGATCACCGGCAGGTCCTTGTAGGACGTGCACTGGTCCTTGACCAGCTGGGTGAAGATCTCCTCGTGGGTGGGACCGAGCAGGTAGTCGGCGCCCTTGCGGTCCTTGAGGCGGAACAGCTCGGCGCCGTACTCCTCCCAGCGGCCCGTCGCCTCGTACGGCTCCTTGGGCAGCAGGGCCGGCAGCAGGACCTCCTGGGCGCCGATGGCGTCCATCTCCTCGCGCACGACGCGGGCGACGTTCTCCAGGACGCGCTTGCCCAGCGGCAGCCAGGACCAGATGCCCGCGGCGTTGCGGCGGACGTAACCGGCACGGACGAGGAGCTTGTGGCTGAGCGTCTCCGCGTCCGCCGGGTCGTCGCGCAGTGTCTTGACCATCAGACGGGACATGCGCTGGACCTGGGCCATGGTGAACTCCTGCTCGGAACGTGTGATGTGCAGGAGGTTAGCCGGGCGGCACCGGCAGGCGGAAATCAGTTGCCGCGCAGGAGCGGCAGCGGGGCGCCCATCACGGCGTACGGACTGGGCGCGCTCGGGAACAGCACGCGCTCGGCGAGGTCCCGGTAGCCGAGCCTGCGGTACAGGCGGCGGGCGGGACTCTCGGTGTCGATGGCGGACAGGATGGAGCGCGGCTGGTCGGCTTCGTCGGTGAGGTTGGTGATCAGCGCGCGGCCGATCCCGCGGGCCTGGAAGCCGGGGTGGACGTGCAGTTCGGTGATGACGAAGGAGTCGTCCAGCCAGTCGTCGTTGCCGTTGCGGCGCAGGTACGGCTCCACGACGGTGGACCACCAGTGGCCGCGGTCGTTGGGCATGCCGTAGACGAACCCGACGAGCCTGTCCTCCGCGGTGGTCGCACCGAGCGCGCGGGCGCCCGGGTTGGTCAGGTGCCGCAGCACGATGTAGCGGCGGATGTCGATCTCTTCGTGGCTGAGCCCGAAGGCCAGTGCCTGGACGGCGAGGGCCTCGTCGACCCGTGCCGTCAGGTCGAGCGGTCCGATGACGACGTCGGGATCTGCTGCCATGGGCGCACCCTACTGGCCGGGCCTTCGGTTCAGAACAGCACGCTCATGAAGGCGCCGACCTCGCGGAAGCCGACCCGGCGGTAGGCCGCTCTGGCCGCGGTGTTGTAGTCGTTCACGTACAGGCTCACGACGGGCGAGACGTCCGCGAGCGCGTAGCGCAGGACGGTCGCCATGCCCGTCTCGGACAGTCCGCGGCCGCGGTATTCGGGCGCGACCCACACGCCCTGGATCTGGCACGCCTTGGGGGTCGCGGCGCCGATCTCGGCCTTGAAGACGACCTTCCCGTCCTCGATGCGCGCGAACGCGCGGCCGGTGCCGACGAGTTCGGCGACGCGGGCCTGGTAGAGCAGGCCGCCGTCACCGGCCATCGGCGAGACACCGACCTCCTCGGTGAACATCGCCACGCACGCCGGCATGATCACGTCCATCTCGTCCTTGCGGATGCGGCGGACGTACGGGTCGGGCTCGATGTCGTCGGGAACCCGGTCGGTGACCATGAGCGGCTGGTGGGCGCGGACGTCCCTGGCGGGTCCCCAGCTCGGTTCGAGCAGGCGCCACAGGGCGGCGGTGGGTTCGGCGGGGCCAACGATGGACGAGCAGCGGCGGCCGGTCCTGCGGGCCCGGTCGGCGAAGGCGCGCACGGCTTCGGGCGTGGCACAGACGGGAACGAGGTTGGCGCCGGAGTAGCAGAGGGAGCGCAGCTGCCCGTCCGCGTACCAGCCCCACATCTCGCCGCCGAGACGCCAGGGGTCGAGACCGGCGACCTGGACCCGGGCGGTGACGAAAGCATTCGTCACGGGGTCGCTCTCGAGGATGGCGAGCGCTGCGCCGAGTTCGCCGGGGTCGAGGACCCGGGTGGTGGTCTGCGTCAACACGAGGGGCCTCACCATGCGGTTTGCTGATTCTCGCACTGTACCTGCCGCCTCGCTGCCGTGTCCGGTCCCGGGAAACGGACCGGCCTCCGACGGGGCCGGCCTCCGACGGGACCGGCCTCGGACGCCGGTGGGGGCCGGGGACGGAGCGAGGCCCCGCCTCCCCCATGGGGGCGGCGGGGCCTCGGGAGCGGGCGGGTGCGTCAGCCGGCGATGGAGATCTGGGGCTCGCCGGAGGCGACGCCGTCCTTCTCCATCTGCTCGGCGATCTTCATCGCCTCGTCGATCAGCGTCTCG
>NZ_JBIBVE010000023.1:0-68121 GCF_043080095.1 Streptomyces sp. NPDC015127 | reverse complement strand
CCCGAGGGAGACGGGGTATCAACATATCTGGCGTTGATTTTTGGCACGCTGTTGAGTTCTCAAGGAACGGACGCTTCCTTTGTACTCACCCTTGCGGGCTTTCCTCCGGGCGCTTCCCTTCGGTCTTGCGTTTCCGACTCTATCAGACTCTTTCGTGTCCGATTCCCGGTCGGCGGGATTGCTTTCAGTTCTCCGCTTTCGCGTTTCCCTTTCGGCGTGGTCACTACTTTAGCCGATTTCCCCGGTGCCTCATAATCGAGTCGATCGGATTGAATTTCGGCATGCCGAAATCGCACCCGGTCGGGGTTGTCGTCAGTAGTGGATGGCCGCTCCGGGCTGCTGAAAAGCAGTACCCGTTCAAGCGGCTCGGGCTACGTTAGGCGTCGCGCCGTACCGAGTCAAGTTGCCCTGCGGCGCGGCGTGTGGGGCCGGTACGGGCTCACCGTCGGGTCGCCCTCGATCCAGAAGCGCCAGGGGTGGTACGCCCCTTCCCCGCTGACGCCCGTCCGCGGACCGTTGCGGACCTGGTCAGCGGAGACCGGGCGGCCCTGGAGGAGGGTCAGCGGGGCGGCGGGGCCGTCGCAGAGGTCCGTGCCGTTGAGGGCTCGGTCGACATCGAGGGCCGTGGCCAGACGGGCCGGGCCTTTGGCCAGTTCCTTGTCATGGCGGGCCGAGATGCGTCGCCCACGGGTGAGCTCCGCGCCCACCTGGATCTCCCCCGCCCGCAGCAGGACTCCGCTCGCCTTGCCCTCGGGGCCGCACACCACGTTCAGGCAGTGCCACATGCCGTAGGTGAAGTAGACGTACGCGTGCCCGGGCGGGCCGAACATCACCTCGTTGCGCGCGGTACGGCCGCGGTAGGCGTGGGAGCCGGGGTCGGACTCGCCCGCGTACGCCTCCACCTCTGTCAGGCGCAGCTCGATCGGGCCGTCTTCCGTCATGCGGATCAATGTGCGGCCCAGGAGTTCGGGCGCGACCTCCAGGACCGGGCGGTCGAAGAAGGCGCGGTCCAGCGGCGTACGGTCGGAGCTCTCGATCATTGCTTCGAGCGTACCGGGGAACCGACTACGGTCGTCGGGCGTATGTAGGGGTCAGGACCTATAAGGAGTGGACATGGGCTTCAAGAAGCTGCTCGCGAGCCTCGGCGCCGGTGGTGCGTCCGTCGAGACGGTGCTCACCGAGGAGAACGTCGTTCCGGGTGGTGTCGTCCAGGGCGAGGTGCGGATCCAGGGCGGCTCGGTCGACCAGCAGATCGAGGGGCTGTCCGTCGGCCTTCAGGCGCGCGTCGAGGTCGAGGGCGGTGACCAGGAGGTCAAGCAGGACGTCGAGTTCACCAAGCAGCGGCTCGGGGGCGCGTTCGAGGTGAAGGCCGGCGCGGTGCACGTGGTGCCGTTCGGTCTGGAGATCCCGTGGGAGACGCCGGTCACGACGATCGCCGGGCAGCAGCTGCGCGGGATGAACATCGGTGTGACGACCGAGCTGGAGATCGCGCGTGCCGTGGACTCGGGCGACCTCGACCCGGTCAACGTGCACCCGCTGCCATCGCAGCAGGCGATCCTCGACGCGTTCGTCCAGCTGGGCTTCCGCTTCAAGAGTGCGGACATGGAGCGCGGTCACATCCGGGGGACGCGGCAGCGGCTGCCGTTCTACCAGGAGATCGAGTTCTTCCCGCCGCAGCAGTACCGCGGGCTGAACCAGGTCGAGCTGACGTTCGTCGCGGACGACCGCGAGATGGATGTCGTCCTGGAGATGGACAAGAAGCCGGGTCTGTTCAGCGAGAGCAGCGACTCGTACAAGGCGTTCAAGGTGGGGCACCACGACTTCGCGGCGACCGACTGGGCCGCTTACCTCAACCAGTGGCTCGCCGACGTCGGTGGGCGTCGCAACTGGCTCTAGGCTCGGGGCACAGACGCAGGACAGCCGAATCGGAGGTTTGACGTGACCGAGCTGAAGCGGGCGCCCCTTCCGCACGACTTCCACCCGCCGGTGCCGTCGTTCACGGTGGTGAGTGACGACATCGAGCCCGGGTCCGTGCTGAAGGACGCCCAGGTCTACGCGGCGGGCAACACGTCTCCGCACCTGCGCTGGGAGGGCTTCCCGGCGGAGACCAAGAGCTTCGCCGTGACGTGTTTCGATCCGGACGCTCCGACGGGCAGCGGTTTCTGGCACTGGGTCCTCTTCGACATCCCGGCGTCGGTGACCGAGCTTCCGGCGGGCGCGGGCTCCGGGAAATTCGAGGGGCTGCCCGAGGGCGCGGTCCAGGTCCGCAACGACTACGGGTCGAAGGACTTCGGCGGCGCGGCACCCCCGGCCGGTGAGAAGCACCGTTACGTGTTCACGGTGTATGCGGTGGACAGCGAGAAGCTGGGGCCGGACGCGGACGCCTCGCCGGCGGTCGTGGGCTTCAACCTGCGCTTCCACACGCTCGCCCGCGCGCACGTGATCGCGGAGTACGAGGGTCCCGCCGAGAGCTGATTGTTCGTTTTCCGTTTGCCCTGCCCTGGTCTTGGAGAGATCAGGGCAGGGCAGTTTTGTTGCCGGGGGCCGGGGGTTCGCTCCCCCGGAAGGCACAGATATTGCGTTGTCCATCTCGGCGCGCCCGGCCAGAGTTGATCCGAGCCCGATGCCCGCCAGGGCTGGGCCGGCGAACGGGAGGTGGGCGAGATGCGGGACACGCTGGTGCTGAATGCGAGCTTCGAGCCGCTGTCGACGGTGACACTCAACCGTGCGGTGGTGCTGGTGCTCCAGGACAAGGCCGTCGTCGAGCAGGCCCACCCCGGTCTCCGTGTCCGTGCGGCCGCCGTCGATCTTCCGGTGCCCCGGGTGATCAGGCTCTGCAGGTACGTACGGGTGCCGTTCCGAAGACAGGCGCCGTGGTCGCGGAGGGGTGTGCTGGTCAGGGACCAGCACCGCTGTGCGTACTGCGGCAGGCGCGCGACGACCGTGGATCACGTGGTGCCGAGGTCGCACGGTGGTGCGGACTCCTGGCTGAACACGGTGGCCTCGTGCGCCGAGGACAATCACCGCAAGGCGGACCGTACGCCGGAGCAGGCGGGTATGCCGCTGCTGCACCAGCCGTTCGTGCCGTCGCCGGCGGAGGCGATGCTGCTCGGGCTGAGGTCGGGTGAGCGGGCGGCGCTGCCGGACTGGCTGGCGGCGGAGACGGCCGCGTAGCGGCGGCGCAGGTGTGGGCGAGAGCCCGTCCCCGTACGGATCGGGGGCGGGCTCCCGTGCGTCTCAGCGCAGGAGCAGCTGCACGATGGCGAAGGTGCCGACGACCACGATGAACACGCGCAGAGCGGTGGGGTTCAGCTTGCGGCCGATCTTGGCGCCGAACTGGCCGCCGATCGCCGAGCCGACGGCGATGAGCAGGACGGCGGTCCAGTCGAAGTCGGCGACGAAGAGGAAGAACAGGGCGGCGATGCTGTTCACGATGGCCGCGAGGACGTTCTTGACCGCGTTGAGGCGCTGGATGGTGTCGTCGAGCAGCATGCCCATGAGGGAGAGGTAGATGATTCCCTGGGCCGCGGTGAAGTAGCCGCCGTACACGCTGGCGAGCAGCAGGCCGCCGAAGAGGACGGGCCCGCCGGTGGTCTTGGTGAGGGTGCCGTTGCGTGCGCGTCGGCGCTGCACGACCGTCGAGATGCGGGGCTGGAGTACGACGAGGACCAGGGCGAGCGCGACGAGAACCGGAACGATCGTCTCGAAGGCGGTCGAGGGCAGCATCAGCAGCAGGACGGCTCCGCCGAGGCCGCCGATCGCGGCGGCGACGCCGAGGCGCATGACGAGGGGCCGCTGGCCCTTGAGTTCCTCCCGGTACCCTATGGCGCCGCTGATGGAGCCGGGGATGAGTCCGAGCGCGTTCGAGACCGTGGCGGTGACGGGTGGCAGCCCGGTGGCGAGCAGTACGGGGAAGGTGATCAGCGTCCCCGAGCCCACGATGGTGTTGATGGTGCCGGCGCCGATTCCGGCGGCGAAAATCGCCAGCGATTCCCAGATGGACAACGCCATCTCCTCCACGGTCGGTGAGACGCCTCCCCGCCATCAAGGTCGAGGGGCCTCAACGATCATCCATGAAGGGATGCGGGTGTCAGTCGATGGGGGGCTGTTCGCGGCGCTCGGTACCGCTGCCGTTGCCGCCGCCCGCCTTGCCCGGTCCGCCGCCCATGCCTGCCATCGGGTTGAAGTTGCCCATGGCGCCGGAGAGTCCCTTGAGGGCGTCGCCGATCTCGCTGGGCACGATCCAGAGCTTGTTGGCGTCGCCTTCGGCGATCTTCGGGAGCATCTGGAGGTACTGGTAGGCGAGGAGCTTCTGGTCGGCGTCTCCCGCGTGGATGGACTCGAAGACCGTACGGATGGCCTGGGCCTCGCCCTCGGCGCGCAGGGCCGCCGCCTTGGCCTCACCTTCGGCGCGCAGGATCGCGGACTGCTTCTCACCCTCGGCGGTGAGGATCTGTGACTGGCGGATGCCTTCCGCGGTGAGGATGGCGGCGCGCTTGTCCCGGTCGGCGCGCATCTGCTTCTCCATCGAGTCCTGGATGGAGGTGGGGGGCTCGATGGCCTTGAGCTCGACGCGGTTGACGCGGATGCCCCACTTGCCGGTGGCCTCGTCGAGGACTCCGCGGAGCGCGGCGTTGATCTCCTCGCGGGAGGTCAGGGTCCGCTCCAGGTCCATGCCGCCGATGATGTTCCGCAGGGTGGTGACGGTGAGCTGCTCGATCGCCTGGATGTAGCTCGCGACTTCATAGGTCGCGGCCCGGGCGTCGGTCACCTGGTAGTAGATGACGGTGTCGATGTTGACGACCAGGTTGTCCTGGGTGATCACCGGCTGGGGCGGGAAGGGGACGACCTGTTCGCGCAGGTCGATGCGGTTGCGGATGGAGTCGATGAAGGGGACGACGATGTTGAGGCCCGCGTTGAGGGTGCGGGTGTAGCGTCCGAACCGTTCCACGATGGCGGCGCTGGCCTGCGGGATGACCTGGATCGTCTTGATCAGGGCGATGAAGACCAGCACCACCAGAATGATCAGGACGATGATGATCGGTTGCATCGCGTTCCCTGTGCCCTTCGCTGCCGGATGATTCTGCGATTTCTGCGGATCGAGCCGAGGTCGGGTCTGACGGCTGTGATGATCAGTTTCCCAGAACAGGGGCTGTGCTGTGGGCAGTTCGTAAGGTTCGGCCCTTCCTTCCGGTCGTTCGGGTCGCTCCGGTCGTCGTGGGGAGTGCCGTCACGGGTTCACATCACGACGGCGGTGGCTCCGTCGATCTCGACCACGTCGACCTGCTGGCCCTGCTCGTAGGACATGGAGGCGTCGAAGGCGCGGGCGGACCAGATCTCGCCGGCCAGCTTGATGCGGCCGCCGTTGCCGTCGACCCGTTCGACCACGACGGCCTGACGCCCCTTCAGCGCGTCGACACCGCTGGCGAAACGCGGGCCCTGCTGGGCTCTGTGGCGGGCCGCGATGGGGCGTACGACCGCGATGAGCGCGACGGACACCGCCGCGAAGACGAGTACTTGAGCCACCGATCCGCCGCCGACCGCCGCGACGACGGCCGCGGCCACGGCTCCTGCGGAGAACATTCCGAATTCGGGCATCGCTGTCAGCACGAGCGGAATGCCCAGTCCGACCGCGCCGATCAGCCACCACACCCATGCGTCGATGTCCACGCGGTCATGGTAGGTCCGCCGGACGCGGTCCGGACAGGGGGCGATGCGGGGTCGCCCGTCGTTCTGGCCCTGTTCTCCGGGGAGTTCAGCCGAGCGGGAGGCCCTGCGCGGTCCAGCGCTCGCCGTTGCGCTCCACGATGAGCGGCAGGCCGAAGCAGTGGGACAGGTTGCGGGAGGTCAGCTCGGTCTCCATCGGGCCCGCGGCGAGCACCTTGCCCTGGCGGATCATCAGGACGTGGGTGAAGCCGGGAGCGATCTCCTCGACATGGTGGGTCACCATGATCATGGAGGGCGCGTACGGGTCGCGGGCGAGCCGCCCGAGGCGCCGCACCAGGTCCTCGCGGCCGCCGAGGTCGAGGCCGGCGGCGGGCTCGTCGAGGAGGAGCAGTTCGGGGTCGGTCATCATGGCGCGGGCGATCAGGGTGCGCTTGCGCTCGCCCTCGGAGAGGGTGCCGAACCTGCGGTCGAGGTACTCGGTCATGCCGAGCCGGTCGAGGAAGGCGCGGGCGCGCTGCTCGTCGACCTCGTCGTAGTCCTCGTGCCAGGTGGCGGTCATGCCGTACGCGGCGGTGAGCACGGTCTGCAGGACGGTCTGGCGCTTGGGGAGCTTGTCCGCCATGGCGATGCCGGCCATGCCGATGCGGGGGCGGAGCTCGAAGACGTCGACGCCGCCGAGGCGCTCGCCGAGGATCCGGGCCCGGCCGGTGGTCGGGAAGAGGTAGCTGGAAGCGATGTTGAGCAGGGTGGTCTTGCCGGCGCCGTTGGGGCCCAGGATGACCCAGCGCTCACCCTCCTTGACCGACCAGGAGACGTCGTCCACCAGAGCGCGTCCGTCGCGGACCACGGATACGTCCACCAGCTCCAGTACATCGCTCATGAGCGCGTTGTCTCCCCATGCAATCGTCGAGGTCTTCGGGTGCGTGTGGGCGGTTTGTGCGCCTGTGGGCACAGCACCCAGGGAAAACCTACGCCACCTGCCGGGCGCTCCGGTCGCCCGGTCCCGTGCTAGGGCCTCTCGTTTGGATCATGCCGGATCAGTGAGGGGGGTCCCCCCACGCCCGCAGGGCGTAGGGGGAGGGTCCGGTGCGTGCAGATGCCAGGCGGAGGTGGGGGTACCTCCCGCGCCGGAGGCGTAGGGGGAGGAGCCTCCCCCTACGCCCGAAGGCTACGGGGGACCTTGGCGACCGACGACAACGCAGCGTGGGGGGCACTCCCCCTGGCTTCGCCGGGGGGACCCCCACCCGTGCCCGAAGGGCTACGGGCGTGGGGGTACCTCCCGCGCCGGAGGCTGCGGGGGAGTGCCAGGGCACGCGAGCCCGGCAAGATCGGCCGGACAGGACCTAGGGGGTGTCCGCCGGACGCGCCTAGGGTGGGGGCATGCTTTCGGAACCACGTTCAGGCCGCCTGGCGGCATGGGGAAACGCCCTTTTGGCCGGACTTGTCTCGCCGGACGACGCCGTGCACACGATCGTCGGCGACGATGCCGTGCACCGGGTGGAGGGGCTGCCGGGCGAGACCGGTCCGGTCGGACTGACACTGGCGCTCGGGCGGTTGCGGGCGCTGGGCGTGACCGGTTACCGGGTGGCGCTGCCCGCGCCGGGGCATCCGCTGGGGCTGAGCGGCCCGCCCGAGTTCAACGCGCGGGCGCTGGAGGCGGAGGAGGCCGTCGTCGCGACGGGGGCGGCGTACGGGCTGGTGCCGGAGATCCGCGAGGCGGGTCCGGCGGGCGATGTGCATGTGGACGTCCTGTGGCACTGCCTGCCGGTGCGGGAGGCGCCGCCCGCGGACGTGCCCTCGCTGGGTGAGGCGGAGCGGGAGCTCGCGGAGGCGCTGCGCGAGGCGACGTCCACGCTGACCCGGCTCGACGTGGCCGCGTCGGGGCCGGTGGCGGAGGCGGCCGTGGACGCGTACCGGGCGCGGGCGCAGCGCGGGGCGGCTGAGACGCTGGCGCCCGGGTACCCGCCGCGTGCGGTACGAGTGTTGGAGCTGGCGCAGCGGATCGGGCTGCTGATCTCGGTGGCGTACGAGAACGGGCACGGCGGTGCGGTGAGCGCGGGCGAGATGGCGGCGCGGGTGGAGGCGCTGCGGCCGGTGGAGCGGGTGGCGCGGAGAGCGCAGGTGGCGGCCTACAACGCATATGTGGAGGAGCGGGAGCGGGGGTGACGGCGGCCCCCGGCCTCGCCGGGGGTTCGGCTGGAGCTCGGCCCCGGGCCGCGGTACGGGCGGCGACCGGCTTCACTCAGACGCCGGCCGGACATGCGCGTGTGCGCCGGGGCGCGGCCCCGGTGGTGCGGGAGCCTCGCTCCGGCGCTCGAGGGCGTCGCCGACGGCGGCTACGGCCCCGGCTCAGGCGACGCCCCCGCGACCAGCTGTCAGGCGTTCAGGCTCGTGTTGCCGAAGGCCGGGTTCAGGAGGCCGATCACGTTCACCGTGTTGCCCGACACGTTCACCGGGATGTGGACCGGGACCTGGACCAGGTTGCCGGAGCCTACGCCCGGGGACCCGACCGCACCGCCGTGGGCGTGGGCGCCCCCGCCCGTCGTGGCGGACGCGGCGCCCGCGGAGACGGCCACGAAGCTGCCGGCGATCAGGGTCAGGGCCGCGGCCTTCTTCAGGTTCATCACGTGTGTCATTCCTCCTGAGAACTCGCTGCGGCAGGCCGCCGCAGCACGCCCTGGAGAACGGCCCCGCAGTGGATCAGGATGCGCCGTACGGGTGACATACACCCGACGGTATGAATCTTGGTCCGGCCCTGAGATCGTCCTCTCAGCCGGTCAGGCCGTGCCGCACCGCCCAGAGCGCCGCCTGGGTGCGGTCTGCCAGGTCGAGCTTCATGAGGATGTTCGACACGTGCGTCTTCACGGTCTTCTCGGAGAGCACCAGCGCCCTGGCGATTTCCCGGTTCGACCGGCCGTCCGCTATCAGGGCCAGGACCTCGCGCTCCCGCTCCGTGAGGTTCCCCCCGCGGCCCGTGCCGCCAGGAGAGTCGTCCTCTGACAGCAGCGCGCCCGCGACCTCCGGCTGGAGCAGGACATGGCCCGCGTGGACCGAGCGGATGGCACCGGCGAGGGCCTCCGGGTCGACGTCCTTGTACACATAGCCCGAGGCGCCCGCCCGCAGGGCGGGAACCACCGTGCGCTGCTCGGTGAAGCTGGTGACGATGAGGACCCTGGCCGGGTTGGCCAGCTCGCGGAGCTTGCGCAGGGCCTCGATGCCGTCCATGCCCGGCATCTTCACGTCCATCAGCACGACGTGGGGCTTCAGCTCCTCGGCCCGCGCGACGCCCTCGGCGCCGTCGCCCGCCTCCCCCACCACCTCGATGTCGTCCTGGACCTCCAGGAACGTGCGCAGCCCGCGGCGCACCACCTGATGGTCGTCGACCAGCAGCACGCGGATCTTCCTGTCAGCCACCGGGGACCTCCATCTCGACCGTGGTGCCCTTGCCGGGCGCCGATTCCACGCTGAGTGTGCCGCCGACGCCGCTCGCCCGGTCCCGCATCGACACCAGACCGAGATGGCGACCGGCCCTGCGCACGGTGCGCGGCTCGAACCCCATGCCGTCGTCGGTGACGCTGAGCAGGGCTCCCTGGCCGCGGCGGACGAGCACGACGTCGACACGGTCCGCCCCGGAGTGGCGCAGCGCGTTGTGCAGGGCCTCCTGGGCGACGCGCAGCAGCGCCTCCTCCTGGGCTGCGGGCAGGGCCTTTATCCCGCAGGTGTCGAAGGTGACCTTGGCGGTGTGCGCGCGGTCGAGGACCTGGATCTGGGTGCGCAGCGTGTTGACGAGGCCGTCCTCGTCGAGGGCCGCGGGACGCAGCTCGACGACGGCGGCGCGCAGCTCGTCGGCCGCCTCGGCGGCGAGCTCGGCGACCTGCTGGAGCTCGCCCTTCGCCCGGCCCGGGTCGCGGTCGACGAGGGCGGCGGCGGCCTGGGCGGTGAGGCGCAGCGAGAAGAGCTTCTGGCTGACGGCGTCGTGCAGCTCGTGGGCCAGGCGGGAGCGCTCCTCGGCGATGGTGAGCTCGCGGCTGCGCTCGTACAGACGGGCGTTGGTGAGGGCGATGGCCGCGTGCTGGGCGAGGATGCCGAGCAGCTCCTCGTCTTCCTCGGTGAAGCCGCAGCCGCCGTCCTGCCGGGGGCAGCGCTTGTTGGCGAGGAACAGCGCGCCCATGACCTCGTCGCCGTCCTTGATGGGCAGGCCCAGGAAGTCGGACATGTCGGGATGCGCGGACGGCCAGCCCTCGAAGCGGGGGTCCTTGCGCACGTCGGCGAGCCTCTCGACCTTCGCCTCCTGCAGCATCGCGGCGAGGATGCCGTGCTGGCGCGGGAGGGGGCCGATGGCCTTCCACTGGGCGTCGCTGACGCCGTCGACGACGAACTGGGCGAAGCCGCCGTGGTCGTCGGGCACGCCGAGCGCCGCGTACTCCGCGTCGAGGAGGTCGCGGGCGGAGGCCACGATCGTCTTCAGCACGTCGCGCACCTCGAGATGCCTGCTCATCGCGAGGAGCGCGGTGCTCACGGCGGCCAGGCCGGAGCTCGGTCGGTGACTCATGACCTCACCGTACCGGCGGGGTGTGACAGCCCGTATCGGACCGGCGACCGCTCCCGCCTAGGCCACCGGACGTAGGTCGAAATGCCCTGCGGGGTGGGGGCCCGGGCACGAGGCGGCGGGCCGTGGCGCGTTCCTACGTTGGCTGCACCACACAGGAGCGGTACGGCGAAGGGGATGGGCCCGATGGCGGTAGCGGTGATCACAGGGGCGTCGAAGGGGCTGGGCCGCGCGCTCGCGGCCGGACTCGCAGGGCAGGGCTGGGACCTGGTCCTCGGCGCCCGCACCGAGGACGTACTGAAGGAGAGCGCCCGGCTCGCCGGTGTGCACGGGACGCGGGTCGTGCCGGTGGCCGGGGACGTCACGGATGCCACGCACCGCGCGGCGCTGGTGGCGGCGGCCGGCGAGTTGGGCGGGCTCGATCTGGTGGTGAGCAACGCGAGTGCGCTGGGTGCGGAGCCGCTGGTGCGGCTGGAGGACCTGCCGCTGGACGGGCTGCGGGCGGCGCTGGAGACCAATGTGGTCGCGGCGCTCGGTCTGGTGCAGGAGGCGTTGCCGCTGCTGCGGAGGTCTCCGGCGGGGGCGGTGGTGGCGGTCAGTTCGGATGCGGCGGCGGAGGCGTACGAGACCTGGGGCGGCTACGGCGCATCGAAGGCGGCGCTCGATCATCTGGCCGCGGTGCTGGCGGTCGAGGAGCCGGGGCTGCGGGTGTGGAGCGTGGACCCCGGCGACATGGCGACGGACCTCTATACGGCGGCCGTGCCGGACGACGACGAGCCCCGGCCGTCGCCGGAGTCGGTGGTGCCCGCGTTCCTGCGGCTGCTCGCGCAGCGTCCGGCCGGCGGCCGGTACACCGCCGCCGCCCTGCTGGAGTCCCGGTGAGGACGGTGCCGGAGGGAGCAGGGGCCGTGCTGGAGGCGCTGAAGGTCCCCGAGGAGCTGTCCGCGCGGGTGCCGGCGGAGGAGCGGGGTGCCGGGCGCGACGACGTACGGCTGCTCGTCTCGCGCGGGACGCGGGTGTCGCACCACGCGTTCCGTGATCTTCCGGGGCAGCTGCGGGCGGGTGACGTGCTGGTCGTCAACACGTCGGCCACGCTGGCCGCGGCCGTGGACGGCCGGGTCGGGGCCGAGGCGGTGGTGGTGCACTTCTCCACGCAGGGGGACGACGGGCGGTGGTCGGTGGAGCTGCGGCGCCCGGACGGCTTCGGCAGTACGGCGCCCCGCCCGGGCGGTCCGCGGGGCACGGTGGTGCGGCTTCCGGGCGGCGCGCATCTGGTGCTGGACGAGCCGCTGGTGGCCGGGGCCCCGCGGCTGTGGTGGGCGTCGGTGGCGGTCGGCGTACCGGGGCTGCTGGCGCGGTACGGGCGGCCCATTCGCTACGGGTACACCGCGAGGGACCAGCCGCTCGCCGCGTATCAGACGGTCTTCGCGCTGCCCTCCCCCGACGGTTCGGGGTCGGCGGAGATGCCGAGCGCCGGGCGGCCCTTCACCGCGCCGCTGGTGGCGGAGCTGGTGAGCCGGGGGGTGCAGTTCGCGCCGGTCACGCTGCACACGGGGGTGGCGTCGGCGGAGGCGCACGAGCCGCCGTATCCGGAGCGCTTCGCTGTGCCGGCGACGACCGCGTGGCTGGTGAACGCGGCGCGGGCGGCGGGCGGCCGGGTCGTGGCGGTGGGGACGACGGCGGTGCGGGCTCTGGAGTCGGCGGCCGATACGGCGGGGGTGGTGGCGCCCGCGGCGGGCTGGACGGACCTGGTGGTGACCCCGAGGCGGGGGGTGCGTGTGGTGGACGGTCTGCTGACCGGTCTGCACGAGCCGACGGCCTCGCATCTGCTGATGCTCGGTGCGATCGCCGGCGAGGCGGCGTTGACCTGCGCGTACTCCGAGGCGCTGAGGCACCGCTACCTCTGGCACGAGTTCGGCGACGTCCATCTCGTCCTCCCGAAGGAGAACCCTCACCCACTGGATTGCTGAAGCAACACACGGTGAGACCGTTACGCGCCCGATGTGAGCCCGCGCATAGGGCGTAGGTCACTTACGAACCTCTTTAGTCGACGCAAAAGGGGCGTCTGACCCGGGACAGCACGCGCGAATCGGGCGTTTGGGATCACCGTGATCCACTACCTCAGATCGTACGTCACACCTTTGCCAGGCGATTTTGCGGCCGCTAAGAATTGCCGACGTCGCTTCCGAACAGCGCAGAGCCGAACCGGCCTGGAGCGACTTTCCGCTATTCGAAGAGGTACGTCTTTATGTCCGCGTTCAACACCGCCGCTCGTCGCCTCCGATCGCGCAAGGCCGCGGTCACCGGTATCGCCGTCGCCGCCTCCGCCGCTCTGGCCCTGACCCTGACTCCGGCGGACGCCGAGGCCGGCACGACGACCGAGGTCGCCGCGGCCGCCCCCGTGGCCTGGAAGGTCAACGAGAAGCAGGCCGCCGCGGTGCAGGAGAGCATCGCCAACCAGCAGACCGCCTTCGAGGCCCAGTTCAAGGCCACGCAGGCGAAGAAGAAGGCCGAGGCCGCCGCCGAGGCGAAGAAGAAGGCTGAGGCCAAGAAGAAGGCCGAGGCCGCCGCGAAGAAGCGCGCCGCCGAGCAGGCCGCCAGCCGGTCCGCCGCCCGCAAGCCCGCCAAGGTGACCTACCCGAACAACCTGGACGGCTGGATCCGCGAGGCGCTGTCCATCATGAAGAAGCACAACATCCCCGGCACCTACGAGGGCATCCACCGCAACATCATGCGGGAGTCCAGCGGTAACCCGCGGGCCATCAACAACTGGGACATCAACGCGATCAACGGTGTCCCGTCGAAGGGCCTGCTGCAGGTCATCAAGCCGACCTTCGACGCGTACCACGTCCCCGGCACCTCCTGGGACCAGTACGACCCGGTCGCCAACATCGTCGCCGCCTGCAACTACGCGGCCGACCGCTACGGCTCCATGGACAACGTGAACAGCGCCTACTGAGGCACTGCCACGGACGGCACCGCGACGAAGCGGTAGCAGGACATACGCCGAAGGGCGCACCCCGTGCGGGGTGCGCCCTTCGGCGTCGTCAGCGGACGTGCGCCCTCACTTGCGCATGACCTCGGGCTCGTGGCGGCGCAGCAGGCGCTGGACCACGAAGCCGCAGATGATGCCGATGGCGAGCAGGACGGTGATGTTCATGCCCCACTGGCCCGCCGTGTGCTCCCACAGCGGGTCGAGGTCGGTGGGGTTCTTCGGGTCCCACGGCGGCATGAGGTGTGCCAGGTCGAGCGTCGTACCGGCACCGGCGATGGCCCAGCGGGACGGCATCAGCCAGGCGAACTGCTCCAGGCCGGGCGAGCCGTAGACCTGGAAGAGGATGCCGGTGAAGACGACCTGGACGATGGCGAACATGACCAGCAGCGGCATGGTCTTCTCGGCGGTCTTCACCAGCGAGGAGATGACCAGGCCGAACATCATCGACGTGAAGCCGAGCGCGATCACGACGAGGCAGATCTCGACGGCCGGCGGCATGATCAGGCCCTCTTCGGGCAGCTCGCGGGTCGCGAAGCCGATGCCGCAGATGATCACGCCCTGCAGGGCGGTGATCACGCCGAGCACGATGACCTTGGACATCAGGTACGCCGAGCGGGACAGACCGGTGGCCCGCTCCCGTTCGTAGATGACCCGTTCCTTGATCAGCTCTCGTACGGAGTTCGCGGCGCCGGAGAAGCACATGCCGACCGCGAGGATCAGCATGATCGTGCCGGCGTCGCCGTTGAACCTGGACGGCGGCTCGGGCGCCGCGAGGCCGAAGTCCGCGGGGATGACGACCGAGACCAGGCCGAGGACGGCAGGCAGGATCACCATCAGGCCCATGAAGCCCTTGTCGGACGCGATCACCGACGAGTAGCGGCGGATCAGGGTCCACAGCTGGGAGCCCCAGCTCTGCGGCTTGGGCGGGTTCATCTGCTGCGGCGGCGGCATGTTGACCGCCTGCGGGGCGACGGCGTCGAGGTCGGCCGCGTACATCTGGTAGTGCTGCGAGCCGCGCCAGCGGCCGGCCCAGTCGTAGTCGCGGTAGTTCTCGAACGCCGAGAACACGTCCGCCCACGTGCTGTAGCCGAAGAAGTTGAGCGCCTCCTCCGGCGGGCCGAAGTAGGCGACGGAGCCGCCGGGCGCCATGACGAGGAGCTTGTCGCACAGCTGGAGCTCGGCCACGGAGTGGGTGACCACCAGGACGGTGCGCCCGTCGTCGGCGAGGCCGCGCAGCAGCTGCATGACGTCGCGGTCCATGCCCGGGTCGAGGCCGGAGGTCGGCTCGTCCAGGAAGATCAGCGACGGCTTGGTCAGCAGCTCCAGCGCCACGGAGACGCGCTTGCGCTGGCCACCGGACAGGGAGGTGACCTTCTTGTCCTTGTGGATGTCGAGCTTGAGCTCGCGCAGCACCTCGTCGATGCGGGCCGCGCGCTCGGCCGGCGTGGTGTCCGCGGGGAAGCGGAGCTTGGCCGCGTACGTGAGCGCCTTCCGGACGGTCAGCTCCTTGTGCAGGATGTCGTCCTGCGGGACCAGACCGATGCGCTGGCGCAGCTCGGCGAACTGCTTGTAGAGGCTGCGGTTGTCGTAGAGGACGTCACCCTGGTTGGCGGGCCGGTAACCGGTCAGCGCCTTGAGCAGGGTGGACTTTCCGGAGCCGGACGGGCCGATGACGCCGATCAGGGACTTCTCCGGGACACCGAAGGAGACGTCGCGCAGGATCTGCTTGCCGCCGTCGACCGTGACGGTCAGGTGACGGGCGGAGAAGGAGACCTCACCGGTGTCGACGAACTCCTCGAGGCGGTCACCGACGAGCCGGAACGTGGAGTGACCGACACCGACGATGTCGTTCGGGCCGATGAGGACCGAGGACGACTTGGCGATCGGCTGACCGTTGACGTAGGTGCCGTTGTGGGATCCCAGGTCGCGGATCTCGAAGCGGCCGTCGGGCGTCGCGACGAATTCGGCGTGGTGGCGCGAGACCTGCAGGTCGGAGACGACCAGCTCGTTCTCGAGAGCACGACCGATGCGCATCACCCGGCCGAGGGCCAGCTGGTGGAACGTCGTGGGACTGCGGTCGCCGTAGACCGGCGGGGCGTCCTGCGCCTTCTGCACGCCCTGCTGGTGCGGGACCTGGGGCGGCTGCTGTGCGTGCGGCTGCGGGGCTTGCGGCTGCTGCCATCCCTGCTGCGCGGCCTGCGGAGCCTGGCCCTGCGGCCAGCCCTGCTGGGCGGCCGGGGCCTGTTGGGCAACGGCCTGCTGAGGGGCTGCGGCCTGGGCGCTGTAGGCGCCGGCCGCTGCGGCCGTGAGGCTCAGGCGCGGACCGTCGGTGGCATTGCCCAGATGTACGGCCGAGCCGGCGCCGATCTCCATCTGGTGGATCCGCTGGCCCTGTACATAGGTGCCGTTGGTGCTGCCGTGGTCCTCGATGACCCAACTGCGCCCGCCCCAACTGATCGTGGCGTGCCGCCACGAGACCCTGGCGTCGTCGATCACCAGATCACCCTGCGGGTCGCGGCCGAGGGTGTACGACCTGGACGGATCGAGGGTCCAGGTCCTTCCGTTCAATTCCAGTACGAGTTCCGGCACTCCATGCCCCACTAGTTGTCCCCCGAGCTCCCCCCGTTGCCGAGGGTCTAGGGATGGCGAACATCGTGGGGAACTATTTCAGGCCCGGGTCCGTATCCGAAAGTCGGGCCTTGTGAAGACCCTGTTCGGTACGGAGTTGGGACCTTCGTCGCCGCTCCGGGACGTGTCGCGGGGCGGCACATCGCCCGCACTGCGCACGGATCACTGCCAACAGTCTGTAATCGTGACGAACCAGGCCGTGAGCGGCGTCCCGGGCCACGAATGTCCGGCAGGCGGGACAGGAGGTGGGATCGCGCCCCCGCCCGATACGGTGGTAGCACCATGAGCGCATCACAGCCCCCTCTCGGCCCGGACGACCCGACACTTGCCGACGTCCCGACCCTTCTCGTCAAGATCTTCGGGAAGGACCGTCCCGGTATCACCGCCGGGCTCTTCGACACCCTCGCGTCCTACGCGGTCGACGTGATCGACATCGAGCAGGTCGTCTCGCGGGGCCGGCTCGTCCTGTGCGCGCTCGTGACCGCGCCGACGACCGGCGGCACCACGGAGGGCGAGCTGCGGGCGACCGTGCACAGCTGGGCGGAGTCCCTGAAGCTGCAGGCCGAGATCATCTCCGGTACGGGCGACAACCGGCCGCGCGGCAGCGGCCGTTCCCATGTGACCGTGCTCGGCCACCCGCTGACGGCCGAGGCCACGGCGGCCATAGCGGGCCGGATCAGCGACATGGGCGCCAACATCGACCGCATCTTCCGGCTCGCCAAGTACCCGGTGACCGCCGTGGAGTTCGCGGTGTCCGGCGTGGAGACCGAGCCGCTGCGCACCGCGCTGGCCACCGAGTCGCACGAGATCGGTGTCGACGTGGCGGTCGTGTCGGCGGGCCTGCACCGCCGGGCCCAGCGCCTGGTCGTGATGGACGTCGACTCCACGCTCATCCAGGACGAGGTCATCGAGCTGTTCGCGGCCCACGCGGGCTGCGAGGACGAGGTGGCCGCGGTGACGGCCGCGGCGATGCGCGGCGAGCTGGACTTCGAGCAGTCCCTGCACGCGCGGGTGGCGCTGCTGGAGGGACTGGACGCGTCGGTCGTGGACAAGGTGCGTACCGAGGTACGGCTCACGCCGGGGGCGCGCACCCTGATCCGTACGCTGAAGCGGCTCGGCTTCCAAGTGGGCGTCGTCTCCGGCGGGTTCACCCAGGTCACCGACGATCTCAAGGAGCGCCTCGGCCTCGATTTCGCCTCGGCGAACACCTTGGAGATCAAGGACGGCAAGCTGACCGGCCGGGTCGTCGGCGACATCGTGGACCGGGCGGGCAAGGCGCGGCTGCTGCGCGCCTTCGCGGCGGAGGCCGGGGTGCCGCTGGCGCAGACGGTCGCGATCGGCGACGGCGCCAATGACCTGGACATGCTGAACGCTGCGGGTCTCGGGGTCGCGTTCAACGCCAAGCCCGTGGTCCGCAAGGCCGCGCACACCGCGGTGAACGTGCCGTTCCTGGACACGGTGCTCTACCTGCTGGGCATCACCCGCGAAGAGGTCGAGGCGGCCGACGACGGCACCGAGGAGCACTGACCCCCGCCTGCGTAAAGGCCCCGGCGCACGGTGTGTGCGCCGGGGCCTCGCTCGTCCGGGGCTTTGCTGGTCCGGGCCTCGCCTTTGCTGGTCCGGGGCCTCGCTGGTCCGGGGCTCAGTCGTGCGGGGTCCAGTAGTCGAGGAGCCTGCCCACGCCGTGCTCGACCGACTTCCAGGAGCCGGTGAACGAGACGACGGCGAACGCCGAGGTCGGGAAGCCGTCCCGGGTCATCCGGGCCAGCGCGTCGCCCTCCGCGGAGCCCGCGAGGGCGTCGGCCAGCGCGTGCATACCGGGGTTGTGGCCGATGACGAGCAGGTCGTCGACCTCGTCGGGGGTCTCGTTGAGCAGGGCGATCAGTTCGCCCAGGGATGCCTCGTACAGCCGCTCCTCGTAGACCGTCCTGGGGCGGTGCGGCAGCTCGTGCACGGCGAGCTTCCATGTCTCGCGCGTTCTGGTCGCGGTGGAGCACAGGGCCAGGTCGAAGGCGATACCGGTCTCGGCGAGCCTGCGGCCGGCCACCGGGGCGTCCTTGCGGCCGCGCTCGGCGAGCGGGCGCTCGTGGTCGGACACCTGGGGCCAGTCGGCCTTCGCGTGCCGGAGGAGGACGATCCTGCGGGACTCGGGGGATCCGGGGGACGTCCCCCCGGAAGACACAGCGGCGCTCATGCACCCCAGCTTCGCATGAAATGCGCCAGTGGGCGCAGGGTGTTGACGGGCTCTCCCCCGAAGGGGGATGGGGTCAGCGGACCAGTATCCGCAGGATCTGCCGCAGGACGTCACCGGCCGCCGGATCGGCCGCGGCCGCGTGCGCGTCGCCGGGAGCGGCGATGAGCGCCAGCAGTGCGACGAAGGCGAGCACGGGCAGCGCGAGCGCCCACCAGGGCAGCTTGGCCACGACGACGCCCGCGGTCGGGGAGGTCGCGGAGTGGGACCGGGTGTGCGGCTGGGCCGGCATGGCCGCCTCCGTGAGGTCTGAGGTCGAGTGCCTCAAACGTACGGATCATGAGGGGCCGGGCCCATCCGGTGACCCACCCACTTCACCCTGAGCCCGACCCCCTAGGGGTCGGTGGGGCTGGCACCACCTTTTCCGGGGCTCGGTTCTCCTCCGGGGCGCTTTGAGCGGGTGTCGACGGTCGATCGTGCTCGACTGCTCGTTCCTCGCAGCCTCCGCTCCCCCAGCCACCGCTGGGAGGTGCCCCCACCGCCTTTCGACACCCGCGCGCCGCTTCGGCGCCACGGGGTGGGCTGCGTCAGGGCGCGGCGATCGTCGCGATGATCGCGATCACCACACCGATGAGAAGCATCGCGCCGAAGACTCCGAGGAGCTTCTTCTGGCCGTTCTGGGGGTTCGGGTCGAGCACAGGCATGGGATCAGTCTCGCACCCGCGTCTCGTCCTCGATCGTCCGGTCCCGCCCTGCCATCACGCCCAGGATCATCTGGGGCACCAGCAGGCCCGCCATCAGGCCCAGCGGCAGTGTCCAGCCGCCGCTGTGCTGGTAGAGCACACCCACCAGCAGCGGGCCCGGGATGGAGATCAGGTAGCCGGTGGACTGGGCGAAGGCCGACAGCCGTACGACTCCGGAGCCGGTGCGCGAGCGCATGCCGATCATGGTGAGGGCGAGAGGGAAGGCGCAGTTGGAGACGCCCAGCAGCAGCGCCCAGACCCAGGCGCCGGCCGCCGGCGCGAGGAGCAGGCCGAGGTAGCCGGTGAGTCCGCACACGCCCAGGGCGATGACGATCGGGCCCTGGTTCTTCATGCGGCTCGCGAGCCTGGGGATGACGAAGGCGAGCGGCACGCCCATGACCATGGTGACGGCCAGGAGCACCCCCGCGGTGGACGCGGAGACGCCCGCGTCGCGGAAGATCTGCGGCATCCAGCCCATCGTGATGTACGCGCCGGTGGCCTGGAGCCCGAAGAAGCAGGCGAGGGCCCACGCCGTGCGGCTGCGGGTGATGCGCAGCGCGGGAACGTCCGCGGCGGCGGGCGCACCGCTCGCGTCCCGGCGTGCGCGGCCACGGTCGCGCACCAGGGCGATCCAGGGCAGTACGGCCACCGCGGCGACCGCGGCCCACACCGCGAGCCCGACGCGCCAGCTGCCGCCCAGGGCATGGGTGACGGGCACGGTCGCGGCGGCGGCGAGCGACGTGCCGAGCGCCAGGGCCATGGAGTACAGGCCCGTCATCGAGCCGACCCGGTCAGGGAAGTACCGCTTGACGATCACCGGCATGAGGACGTTGCTGACGGCGATGCCCATGAGGGCGAGCGCGCTGGCGGCGAGGAATCCCGGCGTGCCGCCGGCGAAGGGGCGGACCACGAGTCCGACGGCGATGGCCGCCATGCCGGCGCAGACGACGGCGCCGGGCCCGAAGCGGCGCGCCAGCCGGGGCGCGGCGACGCCGAAGACGGCGAAGCACAGCGGAGGCACGGACGTGAGGAGTCCCGCGACGCTGCCGCTCATGTGCAGGCCGACGCGGGCCTCTTCGAGGAGGGCACCGAGGCTGGTGATGGCGGGCCGCAGGTTGAGCGCCGCGAGGACGATGCCGACGACGACGAGCCGGATGGTCCACACCGAGGGCCGCGTGCTCTCGGGGGCGGTGGAGTCCGGGGATGCGGCGGAGGAGGAAGGCGCCGTGGCGGCGGGGCGGAGGGTCCGGGTCTCGTCGGGCATGGGTCCATCATAGAATCATGGGATGATTGGTTGTCCAATCCCGTACGAACCCTGGTTCCCCGCGGCCGGGTCGGCGTACGACCATGAGTGGGCGACTTCCACGACAAGGAGCACCATGGCGCTGTCCTCTCCCCGGCGTTCCGCGCTCTCGGACCAGGTGATCGCCGAGCTGCGGAACCAGATCACCTCGGGCGAGTGGCCGGTCGGTTCGCGGATCCCGACCGAACCGGAACTGGTCGAGCAGCTGGGCGTGGCCCGCAACACCGTCCGTGAGGCGGTGCGCGCGCTCGCCCACAACGGTCTGCTGGACATCCGGCAGGGCTCGGGCACCTATGTGGTCGCCACCAGCGAGCTGGCCGGCGTGATGCACCGCCGGTTCGCCGACGCCGACCCCCGCCATGTCGCCGAACTGCGCTCCACGCTGGAGTCGTCGGCCGCCCGGCTGGCCGCCGAGCGCCGCACCGCCAAGGACCTCAAGCAGCTGGACGCGCTGCTGGCCCGCCGCGAGGAGGCGTGGGCGTCCGGCGACGCCGAGCGGTTCGTCGCGGCCGACGCGACGTTCCACCTGGCCGTGGTGGCCGCCTCGCACAACGAGGTCATGACCGAGCTGTACGCGGACCTGGCGGACCTGCTGCGCGACTGGCTGCGCGACGACGTCGGCGGGGAACTGCGCGAGGAGAACTACATGGACCACGCGCGGATGGTCGAGGCGATCCGGGCCGGGGACGGCGAGGCCGCCGCGACGGAGGCGGCGGGCTATCCGTTCATGTGCCTGCGGCGGCCCGCTGGGGCTGGTGGCTGACCCAGGCGGCCCGGATCTCCTTCCAGCACCGCTGGGTGAGCTCCGCGTATCCCGCGGGGTGCAGCTCGACCGGCTCCGAGTCGGCATCGACGTCCCACCATCGCTTGCACTCGACGTGCAGCTGCACGCGGTCGGTGGCGGGATAGGGGTTGTGGCAGTACGCCGTGACCTCGGAGCCCTCGATCACGGTGCCGCAGTCGGCCCGGTAGTCGGGGGGCTGCTCCCGCGTGTGCTGCCGGGGGCTCTGCCGCTCCTGACGACTGCCGGTCTGGGACGCCGTCGGTGTCGCCCACAGCAGGACCGCCACTGTGGCGAGTACGCAGGCATGACGCCAGTTCGTACGCACAAGCAGTACCCCCTCGGCCGAGCTGCGGCGCGAGCGCCGCAAAAGCACCACAAGGAAGAGTCGCCCCTCCAGCATCACCGCGCCCCGGCCGCGCCGCCCACCCGTAGGGCCGAACGGGCGACGCCCCGCCCCCCGCGCGCTGCGGGGGACGGGGCGTCGCTCGTGTACGTTCTGCCTGGTCAGGCGCCCATCATGTGCACGCCGCCGTCGACGTGGATGATCTCGCCCGTGGTCTTCGGGAACCAGTCGGACAGCAGCGCGACGACACCGCGGCCGGTGGGCTCCGGGTCGGTCATGTCCCACTCCAGCGGGGAGCGGTGGTTCCACACGTCCGCGAGATCGGAGAAGCCCGGGATGGACTTGGCGGCCATCGAGCCGAGGGGGCCCGCCGAGATCAGGTTGCAGCGCACGTTCTGCTTGCCGAGGTCGCGGGCGATGTAGCGGCTGGTCGCCTCCAGCGCGGCCTTGGCCGGGCCCATCCAGTCGTACTGCGGCCAGGCGAACTGCGCGTCGAAGGTGAGGCCGACGACCGAGCCGCCCTCCTGCATCAGCGGCAGGCACGCCATCGTCAGCGACTTCAGCGAGAACGCCGAGACGTGCATGGCCGTCGAGACCGACTCGAAGGGGGTGTTGAGGAAGTTGCCGCCCAGGGCGTCCTGCGGCGCGAAGCCGATGGAGTGGACGACGCCGTCGAGGCTGCCCAGCTCCTCGCGGACCAGGTCCGCCAGCCGGTTCAGGTGCTCCTCGTTGGTGACGTCGAGCTCGATGACCTTGGCGGGCTTGGGGAGCTTACGGGCGATGCGCTCGGTCAGCGTGGGACGCGGGAACGCGGTCAGGATGACCTCGGCGCCCTGCTCCTGCGCGAGCTTGGCGGTGTGGAAGGCGATGGAGGACTCCATCAGCACACCGGTGATCAGGATGCGCTTGCCGGCGAGGATTCCACTCATGTGATCAGTGACCCATGCCCAATCCGCCGTCGACGGGAACGACGGCTCCAGTGATGTACGAGGCGTCGTCGGAGGCGAGGAAGCGCACGGTGGCGGCGATCTCCTCCGGCTGCGCGTATCGGCCGAGCGGCACCTGGGAGACGATCCCGGCGCGCTGCTCGTCCGTGAGCGCCTGGGTCATGTCGGTGTCGACAAAGCCGGGCGCGACGACGTTGAACGTGATGTTGCGCGAGCCGAGCTCACGCGCGAGGGAGCGGGCGAAGCCGACGAGACCGGCCTTGGAGGCCGCGTAGTTCGCCTGCCCGGCGGAGCCCAGGAGCCCCACGACGGAGGAGATCAGCACGACGCGGCCCTTCTTGGCGCGCAGCATGCCGCGGTTTGCCCGCTTCACGACCCGGAAGGTGCCGGTGAGGTTGGTGTCGAGGACGGAGGTGAAGTCCTCCTCCGACATGCGCATCAGCAGCTGGTCCTTGGTGACACCGGCGTTCGCCACCAGCACCTCGACGGGACCGTGCTTCTCCTCGATCTCCTTGTACGCCTGTTCCACCTGCTCGGCGTCGGTGATGTCGCACTTGACCGCCAGGAAGCCGGCCGGGGGCTCCCCCGAGCGGTAGGTGATCGCGACGTTGTCGCCGTTCGCGGCGAACGCGCGGGCGATGGCGAGGCCGATGCCCCGGTTACCTCCGGTGACGAGAACCGAGCGGCTCAACGGATCACCCTTTCCCTATGCGGTCTGGTACGTCTGCAAACTATCGGTCCGGCACGGCGTACGGAGAATCGGGGCCTGACAGCGCCTTCCACCCTTCGCTGTCGGATCCCTACAGAAAGTCCCGCCCAACCGGGTGAACGTCACCCCGGCGTCCGAGGGGAAAGGTCTCCGCTGTCTCCGCGAAAAAGGCACCGGGCCGCCGTCCCGGCGAACTCGCTGGCGACGGCACCGCCCGGCGCGACATGATCGGGGCGACCACGTCTCGACGACAGGAGACATTCGTGCCTCATTCCATCGACGCGGCCTTCACGGCGCTGCCGCTGCGGGCGCTCGCCGACGCGGCGCTCGCCCGGGCGCGTGCGCTCGGCGCCGAGCATGCCGACTTCCGTCTGGAGCGCGTCCGCAGCGCCTCGTGGCGGTTGCGCGACGCCAAGCCCGCCGGATCGGCCGACTCCACGGACCTCGGATACGCGGTGCGCGTGGTGCACGGCGGCGCCTGGGGGTTCGCCTCCGGCGTCGACATGACCATGGACGCCGCCGCCAGGGTGGCCGGCCAGGCCGTGGCGATGGCAAAGCTGTCCGCGAAGGTGATCGCGGCGGCGGGCTCGGACGTGGGGGCACCCCCTGGACGAAGTCCTTGGGGGAGGGTGGAGCTGGCGGACGAGCCGGTGCACGCGGACAAGACGTGGGTCTCCTCGTACGAGATCAACCCCTTCGACGTGCCCGCCGAGGACAAGTCCGCGCTGCTCGCCGACTGGAGTTCGCGCCTCCTGCGCGCCACGGGGGTCGCGCACGTGGACGCCTCGCTGCTGACCGTGCAGGAGAACAAGTTCTACGCGGACACCGCGGGCACCGTCACCACACAGCAGCGGGTACGGCTGCACCCGCAGCTCACCGCGGTCGCGGTCGACGAGACGACCGGCGAGTTCGACTCCATGCGCACCATCGCCCCGCCGGTGGGACGCGGCTGGGAGTACCTGACCGGCACGGGCTGGGACTGGGACTCCGAACTGGAGCAGATCCCCGACCTCCTCGCGGAGAAGATGCGCGCCCCGAGCGTCACCGCGGGGCGCTACGACCTGGTCGTCGACCCGTCGAACCTGTGGCTGACGATCCACGAGTCGATCGGCCACGCCACGGAGCTGGACCGCGCGCTCGGCTACGAGGCCGCGTACGCGGGGACCTCGTTCGCGACCTTCGACCAGCTGGGGAAGCTGGCGTACGGCTCCTCGGTGATGAACGTGACCGGGGACCGGACCGCCGAGCACGGGCTGGCGACGATCGGGTACGACGACGAGGGCGTCGAGGCGCAGAGCTGGGACCTGGTCAAGGACGGCACGCTGGTGGGCTACCAGCTGGACCGGCGCATCGCGAAGCTGACGGGTCTCGGCCGCTCCAACGGCTGCGCCTACGCCGACTCCCCCGCCCATGTGCCGGTGCAGCGGATGGCGAACGTGTCCCTCCAGCCGGACCCGGGCGGTCTGTCGACGGAGGACCTGATCGGCGGGGTGGAACAGGGGATCTACGTGGTCGGCGACCGGTCGTGGTCGATCGACATGCAGCGCTACAACTTCCAGTTCACCGGGCAGCGGTTCTTCCGCATCGAGAACGGGCGGCTGGCCGGTCAGCTGAGGGACGTCGCGTACCAGGCGACGACGACGGAGTTCTGGGGCTCGATGGAGCAGGTCGGCGGCCCGCAGACCTATGTGCTGGGCGGCGCGTTCAACTGCGGCAAGGCCCAGCCGGGCCAGGTCGCGTCGGTGTCCCACGGCTGCCCCTCCGCCCTCTTCCGGGGCGTCACCATCCTCAACACGACGCAGGAGGCGGGCCGATGAGCCGCGTGAGCAAGCCGCACGAGATCGTCGAGCGCGCGCTCGAGCTGTCCAGGGCCGACGGCTGCGTCGTCATCGCCGACGAGCACTCCTCGGCCAATCTGCGCTGGGCCGGCAACGCGCTGACCACCAACGGCGTGACCCGCGGCCGGACCCTCACCGTCGTCGCCACGGTCGACGGCTCCGAGGGCACCGCCTCGGGCGTGGTGTCGCAGTCCGCCGTGACCGCCGACGACCTGGAGCGGCTGGTGCGCGCCGCGGAGGACGCCGCGCGGTCCGCCGGGCCCGCCGAGGACGCGCAGCCGCTCGTCGCGGGCGTGGCCGCCTCCCCGGACTTCACGGACGCGCCGGGGGAGACGTCGTCGGCGGTGTTCGCGGACTTCGCGCCGGCGCTCGGCGAGGCGTTCGCCCGGGCCCGCGCGGGAGGCCGGGAGCTGTACGGCTTCGCCCAACACGAGCTGACCTCGACCTACCTCGGTACGTCGACCGGCCTGCGACTGCGCCACGACCAGCCGACCGGCACGCTGGAGCTCAACGCCAAGTCGCCCGACCGTATGCGCTCGGCCTGGGCGGGCCGTTCCACGCGGGACTTCAAGGACGTGGATCCGGCGGCTCTCGACGCCGGGCTGGCGGAGCGGCTCGGCTGGGCCGCGCGCCGCGTCGACCTGCCGGCGGGCCGCTACGAGACGTTGCTGCCGCCGACCGCCGTGGCCGACCTGCTGATCTACCAGATGTGGTCGGCTGCGGCCCGGGACGCGGTGGAGGGCCGTACGGTCTTCTCCAAGCCCGGCGGCGGCACCCGTATCGGCGAGGCGCTGTCCTCGCTGCCGCTGACGCTGCGCAGCGATCCGCACGAGCCGGGCCTGGAGGCGGCGCCCTTCGTGATCGCGCACTCGTCCGGCGACGACGCCTCGGTGTTCGACAACGGTCTGCCGCTGTCGCCGACGGACTGGGTGCGGGACGGCAAGCTGGAGCACCTGGTCACCACGCGGCACAGCGCCGGCCTGACCGGGCTGCCGGTCGCGCCGGGGACGGACAACCTGATCCTGGACGCGGGCGGCGAGCGCTCGCTCGAGGAGATGGTGTCGGCCACCGAGCGCGGGCTGCTGCTGACCTGCCTCTGGTACATCCGCGAGGTCGACCCCGCGACGCTGCTGCTGACCGGGCTGACCAGGGACGGCGTGTACCTGGTCGAGAACGGCGAGGTCGTGGGCGAGGTCAACAACTTCCGCTTCAACGAGTCGCCCGTCGACCTGATCGGCCGCGCCACGGAGGCGGGCCGGACGGAGAAGACGCTGCCGCGCGAGTGGGGCGACTGGTTCACCCGGGCCGCCATGCCCGCGCTGCGGGTGCCGGATTTCAACATGAGCTCGGTCAGCCGGGGCGTGTGACCCGCCTAGACTGGCTCCCACCGATCCATTCACCCACGAGGAGACGGAAGAACTGTGACGGACATCGTCGACGAGCTGAAGTGGCGCGGGCTGATCGCCCAGTCCACTGACGAGGACGCTTTGCGCAAGGCGCTCGCGGACGGTCCCGTCACGTTCTATTGCGGCTTCGACCCGACCGCGGCGAGCCTGCACGTCGGACACCTGGTGCAGGTGCTGACCGTGCGCCGGCTCCAGCAGGCCGGGCACCGGCCGCTGGCGCTGGTGGGCGGGGCCACGGGTCAGATCGGTGACCCGCGGCCGACCGCCGAGCGCACGCTGAACGATCCGGAGACGATCGCGCAGTGGGTGACCCGGCTGCGTGCCCAGATCGAGCCGTACCTCTCCTTCGAGGGCGACAACGCCGCGATCATGGTGAACAACCTGGACTGGACCGCGGGCATGTCCGCGATCGAGTTCCTGCGGGACATCGGCAAGCACTTCCGCGTCAACAAGATGCTCACCAAGGACTCCGTCGCACGGCGCCTGGAGTCCGAACAGGGCATCAGCTACACGGAGTTCAGCTACCAGCTGCTCCAGGGCATGGACTTCCTGGAGCTGTACCGGCGCTACGGCTGCACCCTGCAGCAGGGCGGCAGCGACCAGTGGGGCAACCTCACGGCGGGCCTGGACCTGATCCACCGCCTGGAGCCCGACGCCGAGGTGCACGCGCTGGCCACCCCGCTGATGACCAAGGCGGACGGCACCAAGTTCGGCAAGTCGGAGACCGGCACGCTCTGGCTCGACCCGGAGATGACCACGCCGTACGCGTTCTACCAGTACTGGCTGAACACGGACGACCGGGACATCAGCCGGTTCCTGCGCATTCTCAGCTTCAAGAGCCGTGAGGAGCTCGAGGAGCTGGAGAAGCAGACCGCGGAGCGTCCCCAGGCCCGCGCGGCGCAGCGCGCGCTGGCCGAGGAGCTGACGACCCTGGTGCACGGCGCCGACCAGTGCGCCGCGGTGATCAACGCGTCGAAGGCGCTGTTCGGGCAGGGTGAGCTGGCCGAGCTCGACGAGCCGACGCTGCGGGCGGCGCTGTCGGAGCTGCCGCACGCGCGGGTCACCGAGCTCGCCCCGGTCGTCGACCTGTTCGCCGAGGTGGGTCTGGTCGCCAGCAAGTCGGCCGCCCGGCGCACGGTGAAGGAGGGCGGCGCCTACGTGAACAACGTGAAGGTGACCGCCGAGGACGCCGTGGCGACGCGGGAGGAGCTGCTGCACGGGCGCTGGCTGGTGCTGCGCCGCGGCAAGAAGAACCTGGCTGCGGTCGAGGTCACGGCCGGCTGACCGGGCGCAACGAACGACGGCGGCGGCCGGGCGGGCTCTGTGCCCGCCCGGTCGCCGTCGTGTGTCACGCCGTCGCGGCGATCACGCGTGCCGTTTTCTGCCGCCGCGGACCGCGGTGTAGGCCATGTCGCCCAGGAACACGATGACGATGGCCGCCGCGAGCTGGAGCGCGTGCCGGCCCCAGTCGATGCCGCTGGTCTCCTCGATGCCGAAGCCTCGCGCGACGGCGTTGCCGATGATCGCTCCGATGATGCCGAAGATGGTGGTCAGCCAGAGGGGACTGTGCTGCTTGCCGGGGATGACCGCTTTTGCGATCAGGCCGAGCACGAATCCCACGATGATCGCCCACAACCAGCCCATGGCTGCCTCCTTGTTTCGGCTCCGCGTGAGCAGTTACGCCTGCCAGTGTCGGCCTGTGGGCCGTACGGCGCATGTCGGAGGCGCCCGTACGCGTCCGAGCGCAGATGCGCCACGCAGACCTGGGGGTGCCCCGCTCTCGTAGGCGGCGCAGCCGCGGCGTACCGTGGAGGTGGTGAGGGTGGGATGTCCGGGATCGTCCGGCGCGGGATTCGGGTGGTGGAGCAGATGCGCAGGCGGGGCGGCACGGAGGTCTTCCGTATCACGGGAGCCCGGCAGGGGCTCGCCGACGATGTCCGCGGCCGGCAGCGGCGCTATGTGATCTCGATGTCCGTGCGCACCGTGGCGGTGATCCTGGCCGCGACGCTGTGGAACGTGGAACGTCATGTGGCCGTTGTGGCCCTGGTGCTCGGTGTTCTCCTGCCGTACATCTCCGTGGTCATCGCCAACGCGGGCCGGGAGAGCGCGCCGTCGCTGCCGTCGACCTTCGTCCAGCCCCCGTCGCGGCCCATGCTCGAGCCGGGGCCCGACGACTCCGGACCGGCCGACGGGTCTTTCGCGCATGAGCGCCACGTGTCCGAACAGGGCTCATGACGACCGTCTGCGACAGGGTCCGCGAACCTCAGGAAAACCTCAGATCAATCATGAAGTTCCTGTGCACCTGGGCCCGTTACCCGTGACATACTGCGTACGCGCTCCGCATCCCCCGTCGGAGCGACGGACCGACGCCGGGCAGCTCCCCCCGTGGCTGCTCGGCGTCGCCATGTGGGGACAATGATCAGGTGACTGACGAAACCCCGATCTGTTCCGCCAAGGGCTGCCGCGCCGACGCCGTCTGGGTCCTGGCCTGGAACAACCCGAAGCTGCACACTCCCGAGCGCCGCAAGACCTGGCTGGCCTGCGAGGAGCACCGGGAGCACCTGTCGCAGTTCCTCGGCGTGCGCGGGTTCCTCAAGGACGTCGTGACCCTGGAAGAGTGGGAGCGGCGGCAGCCGGAGGGCGGGTCAGCCGCCGATCGCTGACATGGGGCGCTCGGGCTGGAGGAACGAGGGGTCGTCCAGACCGGATCCGGCCTTTTTCCCCCACATCGCCAGCCGCCATATGCGGGAGATCTCCTCGTCCGGCGCGTCGGAGCGCAGCGCCGCCCGCAGGTCCGTCTCCTCGGTCGCGAACAGGCAGGTGCGCACCTGGCCGTCCGCGGTGAGGCGGGTGCGGTCGCAGGCCCGGCAGAAGGGGCGGGTGACGGAGGCGATGACGCCGACGCGGTGCGGTCCGCCGTCGACGACCCACCGCTCCGCGGGCGCGGAGCCGCGCGCGGCGTCCCCTTCGGGGGTGAGCTCGAAGCGCGTCCGCAGCGAGACGAGGATGTCACCAGCGGTGATCATTCCGTCACGCTTCCAGCCGTGCTGGGCGTCCAGCGGCATCTGCTCGATGAACCGCAGCTCGTAGTCGTTCTCCACCGCCCAGGCGAGCAGGTCGGGGGCCTCGTCGTCGTTCAGTCCCGGCATGAGGACCGCGTTGACCTTGACCGGGGTGAGGCCGGCGGCGCGGGCGGCCTCGAGGCCGTCGAGCACGTCGTGGTGACGGTCGCGGCGGGTGAGCGTCTTGAAGACGTCGGGGCGCAGGGTGTCGAGGGAGACATTGACCCGGTCCAGGCCGGCGGCCTTGAGGGCGGCGGCGGTGCGCTTGAGTCCGATGCCGTTGGTCGTCAGGGACATCCTGGGGCGGGGCTCCAGGGCGGCGACGCGCTCGACGATACCGACGAGACCGGGGCGCAGCAGGGGCTCGCCCCCGGTGAAGCGGACCTCGGTGATGCCGAGGTCGGTGACGGCGACGCGGATCAGGCGCACGATCTCGTCGTCGGTGAGCAGATCGGGCTTCTTCAGCCACTGCAGCCCTTCTTCGGGCATACAGTACGTGCACCGCAGATTGCAGCGGTCGGTCAGGGAAACCCGCAGGTCAGTAGCCACTCGGCCATAGGTGTCGATGAGCACTGTGGGCCCCCTCCCCGGATCGCGGATGTGACTCTTACGAGCCTACGTCAGGGCACCGACACCGAGTGCGGCCCATTTGGCACGAGGCGCGGCAGGGCCGCGTCGTAGGACCCTACGACGCGGCCGCTACGGCTGTGTGTCGGCGGGCTCACTCAATGGGCGCCGACGCCGGTGAGGGACTTGACCTCCAGCTCGGCGTACTTGCCCTTGTCGGGCTCCTCCTTGGACAGCAGGGAGCCGATCCACCCGAGCAGGAAGCCGACGGGGATCGAGATCAGGCCGGGGTTCTCCAGCGGGAACCAGGAGAAGTCGATCTCGGGGAACATCGAGGTGGGCTTGCCGGAGACGACCGGCGAGAAGAGCACCAGGACGACCGAGGACACCAGTCCGCCGTAGATGGACCACAGGGCGCCCTGGGTGGTGAATTTCCTCCAGAAGAGGCTGTAGAGGATCGTCGGCAGGTTCGCGGAGGCGGCGACCGCGAAGGCGAGGGCGACCAGTCCGGCGACGTTCAGGTCGCGGGCGAGGGCGCCGAGCGCGATGGACACGATGCCGATGGCGACGGTCGCCCAGCGGGCCGCGCGGACCTCCTCCTTCTCGGTGGCCTGTCCCTTGCGGATGACGTTCGCGTAGATGTCGTGCGCGAAGGACGACGAAGAGGCGAGGGTGAGGCCCGCCACCACGGCCAGGATGGTGGCGAAGGCGACGGCGGAGATCACGGCGAGGAGGATCGCGCCGCCCGCCGAGTCGACGCCGCCGATGTGCAGGGCCAGCAGGGGCGCCGCCGTGTTGCCCGCCTTGTTGGACGCGGTGATCTCGGCCGGTCCGACGAGCGCCGCCGCGCCGAAGCCGAGCGCGATGGTCATCAGGTAGAAGGCGCCGATGATGCCGATGGCCCAGTTGACGGACTTACGGGCGGCCTTGGCGGTGGGCACCGTGTAGAAGCGGATCAGGATGTGGGGCAGGCCCGCGGTGCCGAGGACGAGCGCGATGCCGAGCGAGATGAAGTCCAGCTTGGACGTCCCGGTGGCACCGTACTTGAGGCCGGGCTCCAGGAACGCCGCGCCCTTGCCGCTCTTCTCGGCGGCCTGGCCGAGCAGGTCGGAGATGTTGAAATTGAACTTGAGCAGCACCAGGAACGTGATGAGCAGGGTGCCCGCGATGAGCAGGACGGCCTTGACCATCTGCACCCAGGTGGTGCCCTTCATACCGCCGATGGTGACGTACACGATCATCAGCAGGCCGACCAGGGCCACGATGGCGATCTTCCCGCCGTCGCTGGTGATGCCGAGCAGCAGCGAGACGAGGACGCCGGCGCCCGCCATCTGGGCCAGCAGGTAGAAGATCGAGACGACGATCGTGGACGTGCCCGCCGCGGTGCGCACGGGGCGCTGGCGCATGCGGTAGGCGAGGACGTCGCCCATCGTGTAGCGCCCGGAGTTGCGCAGCGGTTCGGCGACGAGGAGCAGGGCGACGAGCCAGGCGACCAGGAAGCCGATCGAGTAGAGGAAGCCGTCGTAGCCGAACAGGGCGATGGCGCCGGCGATGCCGAGGAACGAGGCGGCCGACATGTAGTCGCCGGAGATGGCGAGGCCGTTCTGGAAGCCGGTGAACTGGCGGCCGCCCGCGTAGAAGTCGGAGGCGTTCTTGGTCTGCCGACCCGCCCATACCGTGATGAAAAGGGTGGCAACGACAAAGGCCGCGAACAGGGTGATGATGAGCGGCCGGTGCTCGGTGGTCGCGCTCGACGCCGCAAGCTGGAACGTGGTGCTCATGCGTCGGCCTCCATACGGGACTTGATGGCTTCCGCCTTCGGGTCGAGCTTCGCGGCGGCGTGCCGCGAGTAGAACCAGGCGATGAGGAAGGTGGTGGCGAACTGGGCGAGACCGAAGACCAGGGCGACGTTGATGTTGCCGAAGACCTTCGCGCCCATGAAGCCGCCCGCGTAGTTCGAGAGCAGGACGTAGAGCAGGTACCAGGCGATGAACGCGACGGTCAGGGGAAAGGCGAAGGAGCGGTAGGTGCGGCGCAGCTCGCCGAATTCCGTACTCTCCTGCACCGAGACGAACGACTCTGTCGTGGGCTGGGCGGGGGTGGTGTCCGAACCGCTCTGGGGCGGCGGTGCATCGGTGGCCACGGAGACTCCTCGCGACGCGGGTGCGGTGGTAATGGTCATGGGGATCGTGCCTGCGGGAGCGGTTTGATGTTGCTCCACTCCCTGACAACGGCACGGAGTCGACACCGAACCGGTTCACCTTCGGTCTTTTTTCTGCGCACTTCTTGTCCGACTTGTTGTCGTACATCTGCCCGGATCCATTGAAGAGCCACGGTGATCGGCGATAGCTTCGCCCGGCATGAACCCGCCCATTCGCAAGGGGTGTTTGGGCGGTTTTTTCACGGATGATGTGGAGAACCCATGGCTCATCTGGGATCCAGACGGCGGCGCGCCCTCGCGCTCCCTGCCGGTCTGGCGCTCACGGCGTCACTCGGTTTCCTGCCGGCGGGTACGGCGTCGGCAGCAGTCACCGACGACGTCCTGGCAGCGGTCTCGACCGATGGCCCGAAGCTGTCGTACGTGGTCAATGTGAACGGCGGTCACGGCACCGCGAAGGCCGTCAAGAAGGCGATAGCCGAGGCCGGCGGGACGGTCGTCCACTCGTACGACCAGATAGGCGTCATCGTCGTCCACTCGCAGAACCCTGCGTTCGCGGAGACGATCCGTCAGGTCCGCGGCGTCCAGTCGGCCGGTGCCACGCGCACCGCCCCGCTCGCGCCCGTGACCGACACGGCCATCGAGTCGGAGCGCCCGCTCACCGCCGAGGAGGCCAAGGCGGCGGCGGGCCAGGCGACGGCGGGGCAGGACGCGCTCGAGCCGCTGCAGTGGGACCTGCCCGCCATCAAGGCGGACAAGGCCCACGAGAAGACGCTCGGCAGCAAGAAGGTGACGGTCGCCGTCATCGACACGGGTGTCGACGACACGCATCCGGACCTCGCGCCGAACTTCGACCGGGAGGCGTCCGTCAGCTGTGTCGGCGGCGTGCCGAACACGGCGGACGGCGCCTGGCGTCCCGGCCCGAAGGAGAGCGACCACGGCACGCACGTCGCGGGCACCATCGCGGCGGCGAAGAACGGCACCGGCATCACGGGTGTCGCGCCGGGTGTGAAGGTCTCCGGCATCAAGGTCTCGCAGCCCGACGGCTTCTTCTACACCGAGGCCGTCGTCTGCGGCTTCGTGTGGGCCGCCGAGCACGGTGTCGATGTGACCAACAACAGCTACTACACGGACCCGTGGCTGTTCAACTGCAAGAACGACGCCGACCAGGCGGCTCTGATCGAGTCGCACCGGCGCGCCCTGCGGTACGCGGAGAGCAAGGGCACGGTGAACGTGGCCGCCGCCGGCAACTCGCGGATGGACCTGGCGGCCGACGAGCTCACCGACACCACGAGCCCGAACGACACCACGCCGGTCGAGCGCAAGGTGAACCCGAGCGAGTGCCTGGACATCCCGACGCAGATCCCGGGCGTCGTCACGGTCTCCGCGCTGGGCGCGAAGAACCTGAAGTCCTCGTACTCCAACTACGGCAACGGCGTCATCGACATCTCCGCGCCGGGCGGCGACTCGACCGTCTACCAGACGCCGGATGCTCCTGCCGTCGACGGCCGGATCCTGTCGACGCTGCCGGGCGGCGGTTTCGGCTACAAGGCCGGTACGTCGATGGCCTCCCCGCACGTCGCGGGTGTCGCCGCGCTGATCAAGTCGACCCACCCGTACGCGTCGCCGGCGATGGTGAAGGCCCTGCTCTCCGTGCAGGCCGACGACACCGCCTGCACCAACCCGTACGACATCAACAAGGACGGCAAGATCGACGCCGTCTGCGAGGGTGACGAGGACGAGAACGGCTTCTACGGCGAGGGCGTCGTGGACGCTCTCGACGCCGTTCGCCGGTAGTCCCGGTCTGTGTCGGGGCCCGGTGCGGAGTTCTCCGTACCGGGCCCCTTCGCGTGGCACGCGGCGCCATAGTGGATGTATGGATCAGACATCTTCGAGCGGTGCGGTCGGCGTCTGGGCCGTTCTGGGCGGCGATCCCGCCCTGGTGGACCGCGTGGCGTACGAGGGCCGGGGCGCGCTGCCCGCCCGCCTGCCGGTCATGGAACTGGCGCGTTCCACCGTGGCGGTGTGCTCGCTGGCCGCCGCGGAGCTCGCCGGCCGCCGCACCGGAGGCCTCGTCCCCGCGGTCCGGGTGGACGACGGCGCCGTGACGGCGGCGTTCCTGAGCGACCGGCTGGTGCGGGTGGACGGGACGGCGCCGACCACCTTCGCACCGCTGTCCCGCTTCTGGCGCACCGCCGACGGCTGGGTGCGCACGCACGCCAACTACCCGCACCACCGGGCCCGTTTGCTCAGTGCGCTCGGCCTGCCCGGTGACGCGGACGAGGACGCCGTCGCGGCCGCCGTCGGCGAACGGCGGGCGCTGGAGGTCGAGGAGAGCGTGTACGCGGCGGGCGGCCTGGCGGTCGCCGCACGCGCTCCGAAGGAGTGGGCCGCGCATCCTCAGGGCGCCGCGGCGGCCGCGCACCCGCTGCTGGTCATGCGGCGCATCGGCGATGCTCCCCCGCCGAGGGCCCCCGGCGGCTCGGCGGCCCTGCCCTGCGCGGGGCTGCGGGTGCTCGACCTGACCAGGGTGCTGGCCGGCCCGGTCGCGACCCGCACGCTGGCCCTGCTCGGCGCGGATGTGCTGCGGATCGACTCCCCCGGCCTGCCGGAGAGTCAGGAGGCCCATAACGACACGGGCATGGGCAAGCGGTCCACCCGGCTGGATCTGGCCGACGCCTCGGACCGGGGCACGTTCGAGGAACTGCTCGCCTCCGCCGACGTGGTGGTGACCGGCTACCGGCCGGGCGCGCTGGACCCGTTCGGTCTCGCACCCGAGGAGCTGGCTGCGCGGCGCCCGGGCCTGGTGGTGGCCCGCCTGTCGGCATGGGGCCGGTACGGGCCGTGGGCGGGCCGGCGCGGCTTCGACAGCCTGGTCCAGGTCGCCTCCGGTATCGCGGAGATCGAGGGCGACGGCGAGCGGCCGGGCGCGCTGCCCGCGCAGGCCCTGGACCACGGCACCGGGTATCTGCTCGCCGCCGGAGTGCTGCGCGCGCTGACCGAACGGCACGGGACCGGCGGCACCCGGCTCGTCGAACTGGCCCTGTCACAGACGGCCGCGTGGCTGGTCAACGGCCTGGAGAAGGCACCGGACGACGCCCCCGGAGAGTACGACCCGCAGCGGTGGCTCACCGAGACGGACAGTCCCATGGGCCGGCTGCGCCATGCCCTGCCCGCGGTCTCGTACGACGGCGGACCCGTCGACTGGGTCCGCCCGGCCGGGCTTTGGGGGACGGACGCGCCCGAGTGGCGCGACTGACGCGCGCGCCGGCGGCATGACCGTCCCCGCCCGGTCCTCATACCCCCGCCGCGCCCAGCAGCGTCCCGGCCGCGTACGTCACCGCCATGGCCAGTGCCCCGCCGCCGGTGTTGCGCAGCACGGCGGGGCCCGGGTGCGCCGCGCCCAGGCGGGCGCTCCACCAGCCGGTGAGCGCCAGGGCCGCGAGGACGGACACGACCGTGACGTACAGGCGGACCGTGGGGGGCGGCAGGACGATCGCGAGCAGCGGCAGCAGCGCGCCCGTCGTGAAGGCGAGGAAGCTCGCGCCGGCCGCGTGCCAGGGATTGGTCAGCTCTTCGGGGTCGATACCGAGCTCCACGCGCGCGTGGGCGCGCAGGGCGTCCCGTTCGGTGAGCTGTTCGGCGGCCTCCCTGGCCACGTCGTGGGACAGGCCTCGTTGGGTCAACAGCTCGGTGAGTTCGTCGAGTTCCGCCTCGGGCTGCTCGCGCAGCTCGCGCTTCTCGACGGCGAGGGCCGCCTTCTCCGAGTCGCGCTGGGTGGACACGGAGACGTATTCGCCGGCGGCCATGGACATGGAGCCCGCGAGCAGCCCCGCGAGGCCCGCGGTGAGCAGAGTGCCGCGCGCGTCCGTGGCTCCGGCGACGCCGACGACGAGGCCGGCGGTGGAGACGACTCCGTCATTGGCGCCGAGGACCGCGGCGCGCAGCCAGTTGAGGCGCGTGCCGAGTCCGCCGCCCTGCGGCTGGTCGTGCCCTGCGCCCGTGGTCTCGTCACTCATCCCGGGAGGGTCTCACCGGTGCGTGCCGGGTACCCGGGCAACCCGCCGGACGACGGGTGGAGACCCGCCGGGCCGGGGCGGATTGACGCCGACGGGACGGGAACGGGCTGCCGCCGGACGGCCCGGCAAGGGCGGGCAGGCAAGGGGCGATCGGGCGTTGTCGGTCCCGGCCCGTATTCTCTGTGACCATGCTCGACGACCGTACGACCGCAGCGACGACGTGGCCGACCGCGTACCCGGAGGGGTACGCGGTCGTCGACGTGGAGACCACCGGCCTGTTCCACTACGACCGGATAGTGTCCGCTGCCGTCTACCGCCTGGACGCCCGGGGCAACATCGAGGACCACTGGTACACCCTCGTCAATCCCGAGCGGGACCCCGGTCCGGTGGAGATCCACGGTCTGACGAGCGAGATGCTCCACGGCGCGCCGCTCTTCGGCGACATCACGGGTGAGCTCACCGAGCGTCTGGAGGGCCGTGTCCTGGTCGCGCACAACGCCAAGTTCGACTGGGGCATGATCGCGCGGGAGTACGCCCGCGCGCGGCGGACCGCGCCGACCCGGCAGCGGCTGTGCACCATCGCGCTCGCCCGGGAGCTCGCCCTGCCGCTGCCCAACTTCAAGCTGGAGACGCTCGCCGCGCACTTCGGCGTCGTGCAGCAGCGCGCCCACCACGCGCTGGACGACGCGCGGGTGCTGGCCGAGGCGTTCCGGCCGAGTCTGCACTCGGCGGCCCGCGACGGCGTCCGGCTGCCGCTGCTGGAGTGCCGCCCGCTGACCGAGTGGTCGGACACCGCGCCCGCACCGCGCATCGGCTACCAGCCGTCGTACGGGCGGAGCAGCTGGCGGCCGTCGCGCAAGCGTCCCCCGTGCCCCTACCCGAACCCGGGCAGGTACGAGCCGGGCGGCCAGCTGAAGCAGGGCATGCGGGTGGCGTTCTCCGGCGACACCTCCATAGAGCGCGAGTTGCTGGAGGACCGGGCGACCGAGGCGGGCCTGCACGTCGCCACGAGCGTGTCGCGGCTGACGAGCCTGCTGGTGACCAACGATCCGCACGCGTCGACGGCGAAGACGGTCAAGGCCGCGTCGTACGGCACTCCGGTCGTCGACGAGACGGCGTTCACCCAGCTGTTGGGGCACGTGACCCCGGCGGCGGGCGCGCCCGTGGACCAGGGAGGCGTCCCGGAGCGGGGACGGTCGGCGAGCCCGCCCGCGCAGGCGGCGGAGCCCGGGCCGAAAACGGAGACGGGGACGGCGCAGGGAATGCTGCCGGGCATGGCACCCGCATCGGAGTGAACCCGGCGCGACTCGCCCGCCACCCGCTCGCCCGCGCCCTCCTCGCGTCCCACCCTGTGGCGCATGGCACGTTGCGAGGTTTGCGGAAACGACTACGGCATGTCCTTCGAGGTGCACGCGCAGGGCGCGGTGCACGTCTTCGACTGCTTCTCCTGCGCCATTCACCGCATGGCGCCCATCTGTGAGCACTGCCGGGTCCAGATCATCGGCCAGGGGGTCGAGGCCGAGGGCCACTGGTACTGCGGCGCACACTGCGCCCGCGCCGAGGGGAGGGCCGGCATCGTCGACAGGGTGTGACCACGCCGTGCCCCGGGCCGGGGGCGGGGCGCCATCGGGACCCCCCGTCCCGGCGCCGGGGCACTACAGGTACGGTCGAAGCCGTGTACCGCTTCCTGTTGTCCCGGCAGTGGGTGATCCTCACCCTCATCGCCCTCGTCCTCATCCCCACGATGGTCGAGCTGGGCTTCTGGCAGCTGCACCGCCACGAGCGCCGCGTCGCGCAGAACTCCCTGATCGCCCGGAACCTCGACGCCGAGCCGGTGCCGGTCGGCGAGCTGACCTCCCCCGGGCACACCGTTCCGCGGGCCGACTACTGGCGGCAGGTCACCGCGACGGGCACGTTCGACGAGGCCCACGAGGTCGTCGTACGCCGTCGGACCAACGCCGACGACCGCGTCGGCTTCCATGTGCTGACCCCCCTGGTGCAGGCGGACGGCTCGGCCGTGCTCGTCAACCGCGGCTGGGTCCCCGCCGCCGCCGACCAGAAGACGTTCCCCGAGGTGCCGCCCGCGCCCACGGGCACCGTCACGGTCACCGGCCGGCTCAAGGCCGACGAGACGACCGGTGCCAGCGGGATCAAGGACCTGGCGGGCCTTCCGCCGCGCCAGGTGATGCTGATCAACAGCGAGCAGCAGGCGAAGCTGCTGGACCGCCCGGTGGTCGGCGGCTATCTGGAGCAGACGGAGCCGAAGTCGGCCGCCGCCGGCCCGGAACAGATCCCCGACCCCGACCACGACTCGATCGGCGCGCACATGGCGTATGCCGTCCAGTGGTGGCTCTTCGCGGCCGCCGTGCCTGTCGGCTGGGTGATCCTGGTGCGCCGGGAGAAGCGGGACAGGGCGGCGGCCGCCGCGAACGGCACGCCGGAACCGGTCGGCGCGGCTGCTTAGCGGCCAACCCCGCCGGGAACACGCCAGAGCGTGACCCAACGTATCGAGGACTACGCCCTCATCGGTGATCTGCAGACCGCTGCACTGGTCGGTGCGGACGGTTCCATCGACTGGCTGTGCCTGCCCCGGTTCGATTCCGGGGCGTGCTTCGCGGCGCTCCTCGGCGACGAGGAGAACGGACACTGGCGGATCGCTCCCCAGGGCGCCGGCCGGTGCACGAGTCGTCGTTATGTCGATGAATCACTGGTGCTCGAAACGGTGTGGGAGACCCGCACCGGCACGGTCAAACTGCTCGATTTCATGCCACAACGTGACGAAGCCCCCGACGTGGTGCGCATCGTGGAAGGCGTCAGCGGCACCGTCGAGATGGCCGCCGCACTGCGGCTGCGCTTCGACTACGGCAGCGTCGTGCCCTGGATGCGGCGCCTGGACGGCCACCGGGTGGCCGTGGCCGGCCCCGATTCGGTCTGGCTGCGCAGCGAACCGCAGGTGCACACCTGGGGCCAGCAGTACAGCACTCGCTCGGCGTTCACGGTCTCCGCGGGCGAGACGGTCGCGTTCGTCCTCACCTGGCACCCCTCGCACAAGCCGCGCCCCGCACTCATCGACCCCCACGAGTCGCTGCGCCACTGCCTGGAGGACTGGGCGGAGTGGTCGTCCCGGTGCCGCTACCAGGGCCCCTACCGGGAAGCGGTGCTGCGCTCACTGATCACCCTCAAGGCCCTCACGTACGCGCCCACGGGCGGAATCGTCGCGGCCGCGACCACGTCCCTGCCCGAGGAGATCGGCGGCGTACGCAACTGGGACTACCGCTTCTGCTGGCTGCGCGACTCGACCCTGACGCTCGGCGCCATGATCGCGGCCGGCTATGTCGACGAGGCCGGGGCCTGGCGCGACTGGCTGCTGCGCGCGGTGGCCGGCGATCCCGCCGACCTGCAGATCATGTACGGGGTGGCGGGGGAACGCCGGCTGGCCGAGATGGAGCTGGGCTGGCTCGGCGGCTACGCGGGATCCGTCCCGGTCCGCGTCGGCAACGACGCGGCCTACCAGCTCCAGCTCGATGTCTACGGCGAGGTCATCGACTCGCTCTTCCTGGCCAGGGGGGCGGGCCTGAAGGCGGAGCGGCACGCGTGGAACATCCAGTTGAGCCTCCTCGGCTTCCTGGAGTCCAAGTGGCGCGAACCGGACGAGGGTCTGTGGGAGGTGCGCGGGCCGCGCCGCCACTTCGTGCACTCCAAGGTCATGGCCTGGGTCGCGGCCGATCGTGCCGTACGCACCCTGGAGGCCGACCCGACGCTGCGCGGGGACGCGGCGCGGTGGCGTGCGATGCGCGACGAGGTGCACCGTGAGGTGTGCGAGAAGGGCTTCGACCCGGTGCGCAACACCTTCACGCAGTCGTACGGCTCGACGGACCTGGACGCGGCGACGCTGCTGATCCCGCACGTCGGCTTCCTGCCCCCGGACGATCCGCGGGTCGTCGGCACGGTCAAGGCGGTACAGGCCGAACTCGGCAGCGGCGCGCTGGTGCGGCGCTACAGCACGGAGGGCGTCTCCGTCGACGGCCTGCCGGGCGACGAGGGCGCGTTCCTGGCGTGCTCGTTCTGGATGACGGACGCCCTGTGCATGACGGGGCGCGAGGAGGAGGCGCGCGAGCTGTTCGAGCGACTGCTGGCACTCCGCAACGACGTGGGACTGCTCTCCGAGGAGTACGACCCGGTGGCCGGCCGCCAGCTCGGCAACTTCCCCCAGGCATTCAGTCATATCGGGCTGGTGAACACCGCCCTCGCGCTCGGCAGGCACGAGGCGGCAGGATAGGGCCATGGATCTTGGACTCACAGACCGCGTCTACATCGTCACCGGCGCCTCCCGTGGCCTCGGCAACGCCTCCGCGCGGGCGCTGGTGGCCGACGGCGCGAAGGTCGTCATCACCGGCCGGGATGAGCAGACGGTCAAGGACGCCGCGGCCGAACTCGGCGTCGGCGCCGTGGGCGTGGCGACGGACAACGCCGACCCCGCGGCCGCCGAGCGCCTGATTGCGGCGGCCCGGGCGCACTTCGGCCGCTTCGACGGCATTCTCATCAGCGTGGGCGGCCCGGCACCGGGCTTCGTCGCGGACAACACGGACGAGCAGTGGCAGTCGGCGTTCGAGTCCGTCTTCCTCGGCGCGGTGCGGCTGGCGCGGGCCGCGGCGGCGGAGCTGAACGAGGGCGGCGTGATCGGGTTCGTCCTCTCCGGCTCGGTCCACGAACCGATCCCCGGCCTGACGATCTCCAACGGCCTGCGCCCGGGACTCGCGGGCTTCGCGAAGTCCCTCGCCGACGAACTGGGCCCGCGCGGTATCCGCGTGATCGGCCTGCTCCCGGCGCGCATCGACACCGACCGGGTGCGCGAGCTCGACGCGCTCTCCGGCGACGCGGAGGCGGCGCGCGCGGGGAACGAGTCCCGGATCCCGCTGCGGCGCTACGGCACGCCGGCGGAGTTCGGCACGGTCGCCGCGTTTCTGCTGTCGCCGGCGGCGTCGTACCTGACGGGCGTGATGCTCCCGGTGGACGGCGGGGCGCGGCACGGGTTCTAGCCGCGGGGGCGGTTTTCCCCTCCCCGCCCTTTCCCGGGTCCGGGCAAGCCCCGGACCCGGCCCGCGCTTCGCGCGGTGTCCTCAATCGCCGGACGGGCTGCCTGCGCAGCCCCGCTGGGGGCACTCCCCCTACGCCTGGCGGCGTAGGAGGTACCCCCACCCACGGCCGCCAGGCCGTAGGGGAGATTGAGGCGCTGGGGCTCACGCCACGCGTTCCGGCCGGTGCCTCGACTCGCGCAGGCGCGCCTCCACCGGCAGCGACGACAGGCCCGCCGACTCCCGCGCGTGCGTCACCGCCTCGTCGACGAGTCGTGACAGCCTCTCCGCCGGAGCCGCGTGGGGCTCCAGTTGCAGCAGGACCCTTGCCTGAGGAGCACGGCGGCTGCGGCCTGTCAGCATGACCCGGGCGTGGGACACGCCCTCCAGCGACTCCGCCTCCCCCGTCATCACATTCTCCAGCGCCCGGCCGCGAACCAGCGCGCCCTCGCCGTCGCCGGTGTCCACGAGGACCTCGGCGAGGCGGGCACGGCGCAGCTGCGCGAGCAGCCACCACAGGGCGAGCAGCACCAGCAGCGCGAGCACCGCGATGACGACCGGCCACCACCAGCCCTCGTCCCGCCACCTCGTCCGGTCCGCGTCGCTGAGCAGCACGTCGTTCCGCCCGCTCCAGGGCCACCACGAGGGCACGGGCAGCCCGGTCCCGGTTACCAGCACCGCGCCGCCCAGACACAGCAGCACCAGCCCCACGAGACCGAGCACGACCCGGTTGACCGTTCTGAGCATCCGTCTCACCCCTTGCCCGTCACCGCTTCTTGGCCGGCGGCCGGCCGACGTGCACGGCCAGAGCCGGGGATCTGGCGAGGCCCAGCTCCTTGATGCCCACGGCGAGCGCGGCGTCCAGATCGGCGCGTACGTCGTCGAGTTCGCGGAAGTGGGCGCGGGCACGCACCGTGGCCTTGGAGCGTCCCATCCGTACGCGTACGGACTGCACTCCGGATACCTCCATCGCACGGTCGCGCAGCGCGAGCGCCGCCGCCCGGCGGTCGAGCCCGGCCCGTACGTGCGGACGGTCGCGGTGCATGGGCAGGATCCCGCGCAGCCCCGGCGTCACCGCGAGAACGATCAGCCAGATACCGACGAGCACCGCGGCAGCCGCGACCGCGAGGACCGCCACCTCGTCGAGGCGCCACCGGTCGAGGTGGTCGGCCAGGGCGCGCCGCCAGTGGAGGGCGGGCCGGTCGACGCGTACCGCGGCGATGTCGTAGACCAGCAGCCCGGATCCGCCGAGGACCACCAGGGCGAGCAGCGCGGCGGGAACGCGCCGCGCCGACCAGAAGCGCCCTGCCCTGCCGTACTCCCCTTCCGCGGGGCCCGGCGCGGGGTCGTAGTCCGCGGCGGACGCGGACTGGTCCAGTTCGAGGACGGGTCGGTCGGTCTGTTCGGGCTCGGTCATCGGATCCTCCCCTGCGCCGCGTGACGCGAGTGGACGGAGTGCAGGCGCTCGACCTGCACCGCCACCTCGGGTACCTCCATTCCCGTCAACATCCTTACCCTGTCGGCAACTTGGCGACGCACGGCGCCGCATTGACGGCCGATGTCGCCGGGGTAGTCGAGTTCGAGGCTGACGCGGACGCGGGCGGTGTCATGGTGCACGACGACCATCGCGTGGGGCGGCGAGCCGCCCTCGGGCACGCGCGCGAGCGCCTCCCGCGCCGCCCGCCCGGCGATCTTCGCCACGACGCGGTCGGCGATGGTGGTCGCCCCGCGGTCGGCGGGGGCGACGCGGTCGGCGGGGGCGACGCGGTCGGCGGCCACCGGGCGTCACCGTCGCCCTTCGCGACGATCGCGGCCCCGGAAGAAGTCGCCGACCTCCAGATCGCCCTCGAGCAACCTGCCCACCACGAAACCGACCGCCCCCAGGGCGGCGACCAGGAGAAACGCCCCGAACCCACCGAAGTACCCGGCGAATCCGAGCGCCATGCCGGCGACCATGCCGACCACGGCCATGCTCATGCTGAGCTCCTCTACTGGAGACGTGGCTCCGGCTCTTCCTCTTCCTCATCGGGCAGCTTGACGTCACTCACGGCGATGTTGACCTCGACCACCTCCAGTCCGGTCATACGTTCCACGGCGGCGACGACGTTCTCACGGACGGCGCGTGCGACATCGGAGATGGCGACGCCGTAGTCGACGACGATCTCCAGGTCCAGGGCGGTCTGCACTTCTCCGACCTCGGCCTTGACGCCGCGCGTGACGCTGGACCTGCTGCTGCCGCCGCCCGGGACGCGGTCGCGTACGGCGCCGAAGGTGCGGGAGAGGCCGCTGCCCATGGCGTGGACGCCGACGACGTCGCGCGCGGCAAGTCCGGCGATCTTCTCCACGACGCCGTCGGCGATCGTGGTGCGTCCGCGGACACCCGCTTCCACGCGTTTGCCGATCGTGGTCCTGCGGGACGACGGCTCGCCGCCGCCGGCCGTCTCGTTCCCCATGGTCTGGGGCCGGTTGCGCTCACCTGTCTCGGTCATCGCGGTGTCCTCTCGGGTCGTGGTGACCTCCCTTTGCCCACATTAAGTGCGGTTCCCCCGTCTCGCGCCGGGGATGCGGCAGGCTGGAGGAATGAGCACTGCAGGAGCGATAGGGCGGATGCGGCGGGCGATGGGGCTCGGCAGGCTGGTGGCGCTGGGAGGTCCTACGGATGGCACCTGGCTCGCGGAGAGCGCGGCCCGGTCGGTGCTCGTGAAGGCCGCCGCGACGGCGGTGCGGGGTGTGGCCGTGACCCGGCTGGATGTGACACTCGCCGACCCGGAGACGGCCGGTGAGCCCGCCGTGCCTCCGCCGCCGAGCGCGCTGCCCCCAGGTCCCCACCGGCTCGCCGCGGAGGTCGCGGTGTGGAGCGGCGAGCCGCTGCCCGCGGTGACGGCGGCCCTGCGGTCGGCGCTGTCCAGGGCGGCGGAGGACCGGCTGGGTCTGGTGGTCACCGAGGTGGATCTGCGGGTGGTGTCGCTGCCGGACCATCCGCTGCGGCCGGGTCCGGTCTCTGTCCCTACGCCCGCACCGCCCTCGGACGCGGCGGGCGAGGCCGCGGCGTCGACGGCGGGTGTGGTGTGCCTAACGGCGGAACTGGGCGGCAGCGCTGTGCAGGCGGCTGGGGACCATGTGCGGGTCGAGGTCGCCACGGCCGACGGGTTCCGGGCGCTGGACGTGGCCCGCGCGGTGCGCGCGTCGGTGTCCGCGGCGCTCGCGGACGGGCGCCCGGTCACGGTCCTGGTCTCGTCGGCCGCCTGATGCCGCGGGCAGGCCGCCGCCCCCACCGGCCGCGCCGAAGGGCGCGGCAGGTGTGGGTCGGTCGTACGCGCGGCGCCGGTCAGTCGCCGAGACCCGCGAGGTCCCGCAGCCGCCGGGCCTGGGCGGCGCGCTCGGCCGCCCGCTGCTCCTCGTAGGAGCGGCCCGCCGCGCCCTGGAGCAGCGCCTTGGTCTCGATCACCGCGTCGCGGGGCGCGGCGACGAGCGCCGCGGCGAGGTCCCGTACGGCGGCGTCGAGTTCGGCGCCGGGCACGACGAGGTTGGCGAGTCCGGTGCGCTCGGCCTCCTCGGCGTGGACGAACCGGCCGGTCGCGCAGATCTCGAGCGCGCGGGCATAGCCCACGAGCGCCACGAGGGGATGCGTGCCGGTGAGGTCGGGGACCAGCCCGAGGCTGGTCTCCCGCATGGCGAACTGGACGTCCTCGGCCACGACCCGCAGGTCACAGGCCAGGGCGAGCTGGAATCCCGCGCCGATCGCATGGCCCTGGACGGCCGCGATCGTGACGATGTCACTGCGGCGCCACCAGGTGAAAGCTTCCTGGAACTCGGCGATGGCCCCGTCGATCTCCGTGTCGCTGCCGCGTGCGAGATCGATGAACGACGGCTCGCCCTCGAAGCCCTCAGGAGTGAAGGCCTGCCGGTCGAGCCCCGCGGAGAAGGATTTGCCCTCGCCGCGCAGCACCACGACACGCACGTCGCCCGGCAGTGACCGGCCGGCCTGCGTCAACGCCCGCCACAGCGCGAAGTCCTGGGCGTTGCGCTTGTCCGGCCTGGTCAGGGTCACCGTGGCAACGGCGCCGTCGACGGTGAGTCGCACACCGTCCTTGTCGAGCACGGGGTCGAGCGAAGTCATGGGACGCCTCCGGATCGGTGCAGTAGTGCCTACGAAGATAAGCTACTGCACAGTAACCACCCGGGCCGGTCGGACGACCGACCGGGTGGCCACCGCGGAACCGATGGGCCGAAGGAGTCCTTACGACGAGCTGCATCAGGCCGTGGTGGCCTTCTTGCCCCTCGTCGCTCCGCCGCGTCCACGCAGGACGACTCCGGACTCACTCAGCATCCGATGGACGAATCCGTAGGAGCGACCGGTCTCTTCGGCCAGCGCCCGGATGCTCGCACCGGAGTCGTACTTCTTCTTCAGGTCTGCCGCGAGCTTGTCGCGCGCGGCGCCGGTCACCCGGCTGCCCTTCTTCAGAGTCTCGGCCACCCGTGCCTCCTCATGGGAAGTGCGCTCTGGACTTCTCATGATCACCCCTCTCGGGCGTCCTGGCCACCCATTCGACAAGGTCGGTACGGAACGCTTGGCCGTGCGATAAGCGGCCACCATGACCGGAATCAATCCCTCCGGTCGCACGAGAGGGAACGTATCGCCTGGCCGGTCGCGGAAACGCCTGGTCAGCGGGGCAGTGGGGAGGACGGACGGCCCTGAAGGCGCCCGGCGGCGGGCGGCGAGCCGCCACGCCGCAGTACGAGACGCCCTCACACAGATGATGGATCACACGTAGGCCGAATGATCCATACGGAGTGGATCAACGGGCGCACGGAGGCAACCGGAGGCGCCCTCGCGCGTCAGGCGAGCGCCACCAGGTCCGCGTAGTCCGCACCCCACAGGTCCTCGACCCCGTCCGGGAGCAGGATGATCCGCTCCGGCTCCAGTGCCTCGACGGCGCCCTCGTCGTGCGTGACGAGGATGACGGCGCCCTTGTAGGTGCGCAGCGCGCCGAGGATCTCCTCGCGGCTGGCCGGGTCCAGGTTGTTGGTGGGCTCGTCGAGCAGCAGGACGTTGGCCGACGAGACGACGAGCGTGGCCAGCGCGAGACGGGTCTTCTCACCGCCGGAGAGCACCCCGGCCGGCTTGTCGACGTCGTCGCCGGAGAAGAGGAAGGAGCCCAGCGTCTTGCGCACCTCGACGAGGTCGAGGTCGGGCGCGGCGGAGCGCATGTTCTCCAGGACGGTGCGGTCCGGGTCGAGGGTCTCGTGCTCCTGGGCGTAGTACCCGAGCTTGAGGCCGTGGCCGGAGGTGACCATGCCGGTGTCGGGCTTCTCGACACCGGCGAGGAGACGCAGCAGCGTCGTCTTGCCCGCGCCGTTGAGACCGAGGATGACGACGCGCGAGCCCTTGTCGATGGCGAGGTCGACGTCCGTGAAGATCTCGAGGGAGCCGTAGGACTTCGACAGGCCCTCGGCGGTCAGCGGCGTCCTTCCGCACGGCGCGGGCTCGGGGAAGCGCAGCTTGGCGACCTTGTCGGCGACCCGGACGTCGTCGAGACCGGCGAGCAGACGCTCGGCGCGGCGGGCCATGTTCTGCGCGGCGACCGTCTTCGTGGCCTTGGCGCGCATCTTGTCGGCCTGGGAGTTGAGGGCGGCGGCCTTCTTCTCGGCGTTCTGCCGCTCGCGCCTGCGGCGCTTCTCGTCGGCCTCGCGCTGCTGCTGGTAGAGCTTCCAGCCCATGTTGTAGACGTCGATCATCGAACGGTTGGCGTCGAGGTAGAAGACCTTGTTGACCACCGTCTCGACGAGGTCGACGTCGTGGGAGATCACGATGAACCCGCCGCGGTACGTCTTCAGGTAGTCGCGCAGCCAGACGATCGAGTCGGCGTCGAGGTGGTTGGTCGGCTCGTCGAGGAGCAGGGTGTCGGCGTCCGAGAAGAGGATGCGGGCGAGTTCCACACGGCGGCGCTGACCGCCGGAGAGCGTGTGCAGCGGCTGGCCGAGGACCCGGTCGGGCAGGCCGAGCGCGGCGGCGATGGTGGCGGCCTCGGCCTCGGCCGCGTACCCGCCCTTGGTCAGGAACTCGGTCTCCTGCCGCTCGTACTGCCTGAGCGCTTTCTCCCGGGTCGCGCCCGCCCCGTTCGCGATGCGGTCCTCGTTCTGGCGCATCTTGCGGATCAGCAGGTCGAGGCCGCGCGCGGAGAGGATGCGGTCGCGGGCGAGGACGTCGAGGTCGCCGGTGCGGGGGTCCTGCGGGAGGTAGCCGACCTCGCCGGAGCGGGAGATCGTGCCGGCGGCGGGGATGCCCTCACCGGCAAGGCACTTGGTGAGGGTGGTCTTGCCCGCTCCGTTGCGGCCGACGAGGCCGATGCGGTCGCCCTTGGCGATACGGAAGGAGGCGGACTCGATGAGGACGCGCGCGCCGGCGCGCAGCTCGATACCGGATGCGGTGATCACGGGGAAATACTCCAGGGCGGTTGGACGGCGGAAGGGACGGGCGAGCGACGCTTCGACGCCGTCTAATGCACAAGGAGAATTGCCATACGGCTCAGTCTAACGGGGCGTGGCAAGTGCTTTTCGGCCGCGGCGAGGCCCGCGGCCGTTCGGCTGAGCCTGCGGGAACGGTGTTGACGGGCGGGCGGCTGCGGGCCGGGATTGTCGGTGGGCGGTGCCAGACTGAGACGCAGATCACCATCCTGTCGTCGAGCGAGTGAGGAGTGATCGGGATGACGCAGTCGCCGAGCATCTGTCCCACACTGGTCTACACGGACGCCAAGGCCGCGATCAGACAGCTCACCGAGGCTTTCGGCTTCACCGAACACGCGGTGTACGAGGACGAGGACGGCGGGGTGCTGCACGCCGAGCTGACGTACGGCAACGGCATGGTGATGCTGGGCAGCAGGGGCACCGGGAGCGAGTTCGACAAGCTGATGCAGGGCGCCGGGCCCGCGGGGGTCTTCGTGCATGTCGACGACGTGGACGCGCACCACGGCACGGCGGTGGAGCACGGCGCGGAGATCGTGATGCCGCCGACCGACCAGGACTACGGGGCCCGGGACTACATGGCCCGCGACGTCGAGGGCAACATCTGGAGCTTCGGTACGTACACACCGGGGGCGGCGGAGTCGTAGCGCTGCGCCGCCCCCGGTGGGTGCGTGTGCTGTCTGTCAGGCGCCGCCGGTGTGCACCTGGAAGGCCGCGCGCCGGACCGCCTTGGCCAGGGCCGGGTCGGGGTGCGCGGCGGCGAGGGCGACGAGGACCTGGACCGTACGGGGGTGGCCGCCGGCCCGGACCGCCTCGATGAGCGCCGGGACCGTGCCCTGCACCGCGGAATCGAGGTGGCGCAGCAGGAGTTGGGGCTCACCGTGGTCCGCGACGGCGGCCGCGGTGTCGACCCAGAGCCAGGTGGCCTCCTCGCGGGTGAGGACGTCGGCGGCGTCCTCGGGGTCGGCGCCCTCGTACTCGGCGAGCCACAGCAGGGCGTAGGGGCGCAGGGACGGTTCGGCGGCGGCCGCGCGCACCTCGGGCTCGGCGGGGGCGCCGACGACGCGCAGCGCCTCGAAGGCGAGTCCGCGCAGCAGGGCGTCCTCGCCGCGTGCGACGGAGAGGAGTTCACCGACGGCGCTGGAGACGGTGCGGGCGGCGAGCCAGGCCCGGTACTCGGCACGTGCGGGCCCGGGGGTGAGGCGGGCGCACCCGCGGAGCATGTCCTCGGCGGACTGCTCGATGTTGCCCGCGGGGCTCTGGGCGGCGACGCAGATCTGTTCGAGTTTGACCCACACCGCCCAGTTGCCGAGGGGGGTGAGCGTGGCCTGGCCGTGCTCGAGGGTCAGCGCGCCGACGGCGGCGAGCCCTTCGAGGGCCCAGTCGAGCAGCACGGAGAGGGGGACGTCGCCTTCGGGGGCCGCGGCGCCCGGCTCGGCGGCCGTGGGCTGCGTCTCGCCGCGGGGGCCGTAGGGGACCTCGCAGCGCTCCTCGCGCAGTTCGGCGACGCGCTGCTGGAGCAGATCGAGCAGGGCCGGTACGAGCACCGGGCCGGCCGAGAGCTGAAGGAGGGAGAGCACCTGGGGCACGGCCTCGACGACCTCGGCCACGACGGTGGGTGCGACGTCCTCGGGGGCGGGATGCGCGAGGGACCAGGCGTCGAAGAGGGCGACCCAGCCGCGCAGCACGGCCATGTCGTCACGGTCCCAGGCACGCAGCCGCCAGCCGGGGCGTGCGGTGCCGTCGTGCAGCTCGACCAGGCCGGCGAGGCGGGCCCGGTCCCAGCCCGCGCGGACCTGGTCCGGCGTCAGGTCCAGTGCGGCAGCGGCCTGTTCCCGCGCGCCCACGGTCGGCGGGACGGTGGCCGGGCCGCTGCCGAAGGGGCCTTCCGGCATTGACGGGGCGGCTCCCGCGGCTGCCCAGCGGGCGATGCGTACCGCGTCGGCGAGGACCGCGCGGGCCTGTCGGGCCAGCTCGGCGGGGGCGGGCGTGCCCTCCGGCGGACGGGGCGCCGGACGGGTGCGCCGGGTCGTCACGGCCCGTCGTGCGGTGGCCAGGGATCGCGGGCGGACAAGACGGAGTCTGGAGTTGCGCGCCAATTGCTCATCAGGCTTTCGGGACGTCACGGGGAGCAGTCTTCCCGCTGACGGCCCGAAAGCCCAAACGGAAGGCAGGAGACCGCACCGGACACGCCTCCCGCCTGCGGTTACATGAGAGGAGTGAGGAAGCGGCGGAGGGTTTCCTCGTACGCCGTGGGGTCGGCGTTCCACATCGCCGCGTGCGGGGCGCCGGGGACGGTCTGCAGGCTGACCAGGCTCGGGCGCTCGGCCGCGAGCCGGCGCGAGTCCTGCCAGGGAGCGATGGTGTCGTCCGGCCCGTGGAAGATCAGCATCGGGACGCGGACGGCCGACGGGTCGGCGGCCTCGGCGAGCCGGTCGCCGTGCGGGCCGGTGCGGCCGAGCGCGGCGCGCACGGCGAGGGGCATCAGCGGGGCCGGGGTGCGCCGGGCGGCGGCCAGGGCGCGCAGGGTCGCCTCCCAGTCGAGGACCGGGGAGTCGAGCACGAGGCCGCTGATGCGGTCGCGCAGAGCGGAGTTGGCGGCGGCGCGCAGCGCCATCGAGGCGCCGGTGGACCAGCCGTGGACGATGACGCGTTCGGCGCCGTGCCGCAGGGCGTGCCGTACGGCCGCGTCCAGGTCGCGCCACTCCGAGTCACCGAGGTGGCTCAGGCCGTCCGGCGGCCGGGGAGCGCCCTCGTCTCCGCGGTAGGCGAGGTTCAGCACGGGGAACTGCTGGTCGCGCAGGAAGGGGAGCAGGTTCAGCGGGTGCTCCCTGGTCGTGCCGATGCCGTGGACCGTGATCACCCAGGTGGAGCGGGCGCCGGGTACGAACCAGGCGGGTATCGCGCCGAGTTCGCCGGGGACGAGGACGTCGGCGTACGGGATGCCGAGGGCGTCGGCCGGGTCGCCGCTGTGCACCTGCGGCGTGAAGCGGACCCGGCTGCCGGGCCGGAGGCCGCCTTCGCCGACGCGTTCCAGGCGGCGTACGACGGTGTCCGCGGAGTGTGTGACGCCGTCCAGGACGGGCCCGACGACGGCGTGGACGCCGGAGCCCTGCAGACCGTACGTCCCCCGTCGCAGGGAGGCGAGGCTGCGGGTGAGCGTCACGCGGCCGGGACCGGTCCCGTGCACGGTGAGTCTCGGGTCGCCCGGGAGGGGGCGGGTCGCCCCGAGGGCGGCGCTGCTCGCGTGGCGGCCGGCGGCGACCGTGGCCGCGCCGACGCCGATGAGTGTGGTGACGGCCGCTGCCGTCGCTGTAGCCGGGCGCACGGATCCAGTGTCGACGGGTGCGGGCGGGGGTGCCAGTGGGCGCGGCGGGTGGCTGCTCGCGCGGGGGCGTTTTCCCCCACCCCGCCCCTTCCCGTGACCGGGGCTTCGCCCCGGACCCCGGTGCGGCCGTGGGCCGTGTCCCCGGGCTTCGCCCGGGCCCCGACCGGGCTGCCATTGCCGCTGCGCGGCAACCGGCCTGCCGGCCCAGCGCGGCCACTCGCCGGCGTCCCGCCATGCCGCCCGGCTCACCGGACGCACGCACCACGAGAGCGCCGCGCACCTCCAGCCCCGCCGGCGATTCAGGCGCGGGGCTCGGGGCGGAGACCCGGTGTGGTCCGTCAGTGCCGGTGGGGCTGGCCGTAGGTGTGGAGCTGGGTCGCCGCCGCCGAGAGTTCCGCGGCGGAGAGGAGGCGGGGGGAGTGCGACGGGAGCGAGGACGCCGTCAGCCAGACCTGGCACATCCATTCCAGCTGGGCCGTGCGGTCGTACGCCTGGGCCAGGGTCGTGCCGTACGCGACGGTGCCGTGGTTCTGGAGGAGGCAGGCCGTGCGGTCGCGCAGCGCCGTGATCATGTTGCGGGCCAGCTCCGGCGTGCCGTACATAGCGTAGGGGGCCACCCGGACCGGGCCGCCGAGGGCTGCCGTCATGTAGTGGACCGGTGGCAGCTCGGGGACCAGTGTGGAGACGGCGGTGGCATGCACCGCGTGGGTGTGCACGACGGCCTCGGCCGGTGTGTTGCGGTACACCTCCAGGTGCAGCGGCAGCTCGCTGGTGGGGGCGAGCGTGCCGACGACCTGGTGGCCGTCGAGGTCGACGGCACAGGTGTCGTCAGGTCCGAGCCGGTCGTAGGGCACCCCGCTCGGGGTGACGAGCACGAGGTCGCCGACCCGTACGGAGACGTTGCCGGAGGTGCCGACCACGAGGCCCTCCGCCGCGGTTCTGCGGGCCGTCGCGACGACGTCCTGCCAGGCCCGTTCGATCGTGTCCTTCTCGGCGTGATCACTCATGCCGAGGATCCTGTCAGGAGTCCGATTCGGGGCGACAGACGACGGAGGGTGTTCGAGTGGATGCCGGCTGCTGTCATAACGCCCCGGACAGCCAAACGGAATGTCTCGTACCTACTTACGGACACCACAGAGCCCGACCCAGTTCATCTTCCGTTCACCCAGGTTGCCTACGGTCGGCGGGTCAATGACGTCAAACGATTGCCTGGGTAAATGGAACACATCACGCTGCTGCTCGCGATTGTGATCGTGACAGCTCTCGTGTTCGATTTCACGAACGGTTTCCACGACACCGCCAACGCGATGGCGACGACCATCTCGACCGGCGCTCTGAAGCCCAAGACCGCGGTGGCCATGTCCGCCGTTCTGAATCTCGTCGGCGCTTTCCTGTCCGTGGAGGTCGCGAAGACGATCTCCAGTGGCCTCGTCGACGAATCAGGCATCTCACCTGAAGTCATCTTCGCGGCGCTCGTCGGCGCCATCCTGTGGAACCTGATGACCTGGCTCATCGGTCTCCCCTCCAGCTCCTCGCACGCCCTGATGGGCGGCCTCATCGGCGCCACCGTCGCCTCCGTCGGTTTCGACGCGGTCAACGGCGGCGTCGTCGTCACCAAGGTGCTGATCCCCGCGGTCGCCGCGCCGCTCGTGGCCGGTCTGGCCGCGTTCCTCGCGTCCCGGCTGACGTACAAGATCGGCCGGAACGCCGACCCGAAGGCCACCGCCAAGGGCTACCGCGCCGGTCAGATCGCCTCCGCCGGCCTCGTCTCGCTGGCGCACGGCACCAACGACGCGCAGAAGACGATGGGCATCATCACCCTGGCCCTGGTCGCGGGGAACGTCATCGCCCCGGGTTCCAACCCTCCCCTGTGGGTCATCGTCTCCGCGGGTGTCGCCATCGCGCTCGGCACCTACCTCGGCGGCTGGCGCATCATCCGCACCATGGGCAAGGGCCTGACCGACCTCCAGCCGCAGCAGGGCTTCGCCGCCCAGACCGGCGCGGCGAGCGTCATCCTCGCCTCGTCCAACCTCGGCTTCTCCCTGTCGACCACCCACTCGTGCTCCGGCGCGGTGATGGGCGCGGGCCTCGGCCGCAAGGGCGGTGTGGTCCGCTGGTCGACCGCGACCCGGATGTTCGTCGCCTGGGGCCTGACCCTGCCGGCCGCCGGTCTGGTGGCCGCGGGCTCGGAGTTCGTCACCCAGCAGGGTGACTGGGGCGTCGCCGCCGTCGCCGTCTTCCTGGTCGCGGCCTGCACCGCGATCTGGTTCGTCTCCCGCCGCCAGGTCGTCGACCACACCAACGTCAACGACGTCGAGGACCAGGAGCCCGCCGGCGTCGTCACGACCGCCATCGCGGCCGTCACCCCGCCGCCCGCGGGCGACCTCAAGACCACCATCCCGGCCCCGGCCGAGCCCGAGCCGGTCCGTCCGGCCACGGTGTAAGGAATCATCAGCATGAAGATCGACTGGGCAGCTCTCGGCTCCGTGTTCGGCGTGAGCCTCTTCGCCACCGTCGCCCTGGTGGGCCTGTTCACCCTGGGCATCGTCGGCCTGACCAAGCACGAGGCGGCGACCGCGAACGGCGGGTCGGCCACGATGGTCCGCACCGGCGCCTACGCCTGCTTCGCCCTGTGCGCCGCGGCCGTGACGTACGGCATCTATCTGATCGTCAGCTGACTCCCGCTGACTGCTGTCGTCCGCCGACGACGGCGACCCGCCCGGAGCCGGGCCGGTGGCACCTCGCGTGCCTCCGGCCCGGCTTCGGCGCATCCGGGTGTGGGGCTTCGCACACTGTCCCGCCGCAGGTCAAGGGTGAGTTGACGGGCGTTCGCGGGGCGTGGTGGACTGCCGTGGCCATCTACGGCGGCAGAAGAGGAAGTCCGGTGCGAATCCGGCGCGGTCCCGCCACTGTCACCCGGACGAACACTCCGGGGAGCCAGGAACTCTCGCCGCCGGTCACGTCGAACCAGGGCGCGGACCCTGAGTGAGGACTCTCGCCATGCCTGGCTGCCGATCAGCGCTGTCCGCCGGACACCACTTCAGGGATCGCTGACCCCGTGCGTGCCGACCGGATATTCGTGTACGGCGCCACCGTCGGCCTCGTCGTCGACCGGCTCGTCGGCGACCCCCGCCGCGGACACCCCGTCGCCGCCTTCGGGCGTGCCGCGGCCGCCGTCGAGCGCCTGCTGTGGCGCGACGACCGGGGCCGGGGCGCCCTGCACACCGCTGTCTGCGCCGGCGGCGCCGTGGCTCTGGGCGCGCTCGCGTCCCGCGCCGTGCGCCGCTCCCCCGCCGCGTCCGTCGCCCTGACCGCCGCCGCCACCTGGGCGGTCGTCGGCGGCACGTCGCTGAGCCGGGAGGCGCGCCTCGTCGGCGAGGCGCTGGCCGCCGGCGACGTCGAGGCGGCCCGCGCGCGGCTCCCCCATCTGTGCGGGCGTGACCCGCAGTCCCTGGACGAACAGCAGATCGCCCGTGCCGTCGTCGAGTCGGTCGCCGAGAACACCTCGGACGCCGTCGTCGGCGCGCTGGTGTGGGGCGCGGTCGCGGGCGTGCCCGGTCTCGTCGGCTTCCGTGCGGTGAACACGCTCGACGCGATGGTCGGCCACAAGTCGCCGCGTCACCGTCGCTACGGCTGGGCATCGGCCCGTCTCGACGACGTGGCGGGCTGGCCCGGCGCACGGCTCACCGCCGTACTCGCCGCGATCGCCGGCCCCGACCCGCGGGGGGCGGTACGCGCGTGGCGTGCCGACGCGGCGAAGCACCCGAGCCCCAACGCGGGCCCGGTGGAGGCATCATTCGCCGGAGCGCTCGGGGTACGGCTGGGCGGGACCCTCTCGTACGGGGGCCGGGTCGAGCACCGGCCCGTGCTGGGCGGGGAGGGCCGGGCCGTGGAGTTCGGCGACATCGACCGGGCCGTGCGGCTGTCGCAGCGCATCGGCGTGCTGGCGCTCGTGGCGTGCGCGGGCGCGCGACTGGCCTTGGGGGCCATGAGGGGGAGGCGTACATGAGCGGCGGCGGACTGCTGGTCGCGGGGACCACGTCGGACGCGGGAAAGAGCGTCGTCACCGCCGGCATCTGCCGGTGGCTGGTGCGGCGCGGAGTGAAGGTCGCGCCCTTCAAGGGGCAGAACATGTCCCTGAACTCGTTCGTGACGCGCGAGGGCGCGGAGATCGGGCGGGCCCAGGCGATGCAGGCGCAGGCGGCCCGAGTGGAGCCGACCGCGCTCATGAACCCGGTGCTGCTCAAGCCCGGCGGCGACCGCTCCAGCCAGGTCGTCCTGATGGGCAGGCCCGTCGGCGAGATGAGCGCGCGGGGCTATCACGGGAACCGGCAGCGCGAGCTGTTCGAGCCGGTGATGGCGTGCCTGGAGGAGCTGCGGGGCACGTATGACGCCGTGATCTGCGAGGGGGCGGGCAGTCCGGCCGAGATCAACCTGCGGCGCACGGACATCGTGAACATGGGCATCGCGCGGGCCGGACGGCTGCCCGTGGTGGTGGTCGGGGACATCGACCGCGGCGGGGTGTTCGCGCAGTTCTTCGGGACGACGGCGCTGCTCGCGCCCGAGGACCAGGCACTCGTCGCCGGCTATCTCGTGAACAAGTTCCGCGGTGACGTGAGCCTGCTGGAGCCCGGGCTCGACATGCTGCGAGGGCTCACGGGGCGGCGGACGTTCGGCGTCCTGCCGTACGCGCACGGGCTCGGCATCGACGAGGAGGACGGCCTGAGGGTCTCCCTGCGCGGCGCGGTCCGGGAGTCGGTCGTCGCTCCGCCGGTCGGCGAGGACCTGCTGCGGGTCGCGGTGTGCGCGGTGCCGCTGATGTCGAACTTCACCGACGTGGACGCACTCGCCGCCGAACCGGGCGTCGTGGTCCGGTTCGTGGACCGGCCCGAGGAGCTGGCCGATGCCGACCTGGCGGTCGTCCCCGGCACGCGGGGCACGGTGAAGGCGCTGGCGTGGCTGCGGGAGCGCGGGCTGGCGCAGGCCCTGGTCCGCCGCGCGGCGGAGGGCAGGCCGGTGCTCGGCATCTGCGGCGGCTACCAGGCGCTGTCGGAGCGCATCGAGGACGAGGTCGAGTCGAAGGCGGGCGCGGTCGACGCGCTCGGGCTGCTGCCGGTACGCGTGCGGTTCGCGCGGGAGAAGACCCTTGCGCGCCCCGTCGGCGAGGCGCTCGGCGAGCGGGTGGAGGGGTACGAGATCCACCACGGCGTCGCCGAGGTGCTGGGCGGGGAGGGGTTCATCTCTGATGACAAGGGACACAGCCTGGACGGCTGCCGGGTCGGGTCCGTGTGGGGCACGCACTGGCACGGCTCGCTGGAGAGCGACGGCTTCCGCCGGGCGTTCCTGCGGGAGGTCGCCGCGCAGGCGGGCCGCCGGTTCGTGCCGGCGCCGGACACGAGCTTCGGCACGCTGCGCGAGGAGCAGCTGGACCGGCTCGGCGATCTGATCGAGGAGCACGCGGACACGGACGCGCTGCTGCGGCTGATCGAACAGGGCCCGCCGGCCGGACTGCCGTTCGTCCCACCGGGTGCGCCGTGAACGCGGGTGGCGCCTGCGGTGCGCTTGTTCCCTGCCCCTCCCCCTACGCCTGGCGGCGTGGGGGGACCCCCACCTCCCGAACCGGGGCCCCGCCCCGGACCCCGTTTCGGGGGCTCTGCCCCCGTACCCCCGCGCCTCAATCGCCGGCGAGGCTCCCTCTGCCCGGCCCCAGCCAAGGAGTGATCGACGGATGAGCACCTCCTATCCGTTCACCGCGGTCGTCGGGATGGACGATCTGCGGCTGGCGCTGCTGCTCAACGCGGTCAGTCCGGCGGTCGGCGGCGTGCTCGTGCGCGGGGAGAAAGGGACCGCCAAGTCGACTGCGGTCCGTGCGCTCGCGTCGCTCCTGCCGGACGTCGACGTCGTCGCCGGATGCCGTTTCTCCTGCGCGCCCGCGGCGCCGGACCCGGCCTGCCCGGACGGGACGCATGAGGACGACTCGGGGACGCGGCGCCCCGCGCGCATGGTCGAACTGCCCGTCGGCGCCTCCGAGGACCGGCTCGTCGGCGCACTCGACATCGAACGGGCCCTCGCCGAGGGCGTGAAGGCCTTCGAGCCGGGACTGCTCGCCGACGCGCACCGCGGGATCCTGTACGTCGACGAGGTGAATCTGCTCCACGACCACCTGATCGACCTGCTGCTGGACGCGGCCGCCATGGGCGCCTCGTACGTCGAGCGCGAAGGCGTCTCCGTACGGCACGCCTCGCGCTTCCTGCTCGTCGGCACGATGAACCCCGAAGAGGGCGAACTGCGGCCGCAGTTGCTGGACCGCTTCGGCCTCACGGTGGAGGTCGCCGCCTCCCGGGACCCGGACCAGCGGGTGGAAGTCGTACGGCGCAGGCTGGCGTACGACGACGACCCTGCGGGTTTCACTGCCCGCTGGGCGGACGAGGAGACGGCGCTGCGGGAGCGTGTCGTGGCGGCGCGGGAGCTGCTGCCGCGCGTGGTCCTGGGCGACGCGGTGCTGCGTCAGATCGCGGCCACGTGCGCGGCGTTCGAGGTGGACGGCATGCGCGCGGACATCGTGATGGCGCGCACCGCGACGGCCCTGGCGGCCTGGGCGGGGCGCGACGAGGTCACCACCGACGATGTGCGCCAGGCCGCGCTGCTCGCACTGCCGCACCGCCGGCGGCGCAATCCCTTCGACGCTCCGGGCCTCGACGAGGACAAGCTCGACGAGACCCTGGAGCAGTTCCGCGACGACGAGCCCGACCCTGACCCCGACCCGGACCCGGACCCCGGCTCCGGTCCTGACGGCGGCGGCCCCGGCGGCGGGGTGCCCCCTCAGGGCCAGGGCCCGGACGCGCCGTCCGAGCCGGCCGAGGCGGACCCGCAGCCCGCACCGGCCCCCGGTGCCGGACGCGGTGAGCAGCAGCCCGTACGGGCCTCCGAGCCGTTCCGCACCAAGACGCTCAGTGTGCCCGGGCTCGGTGAGGGCGCGGCGGGCCGCAGGTCCCGGGCGCGGACCGAGCACGGGCGGACGACCGGGTCCCGGCGCCCCCGGGGCACGCTCACGAAACTGCACCTCACTGCCACTGTGCAGGCCGCGGCGCCCCATCAGCGCGCTCGCGGACGCAGCGGTCCCGGCCTGGTGGTGCGCCGCGACGATCTGCGGCAGGCGACCCGCGAGGGACGTGAGGGGAACCTCGTGCTGTTCGCGGTGGACGCCTCGGGCTCCATGGCGGCCCGGCAGCGGATGAGCGCGGTCAAGGGCGCGGTCCTGTCTCTGCTGCTCGACGCCTACCAGCGGCGTGACAAGGTCGGCCTGATCACGTTCCGCGGGAAGGACGCGGAGCTGGTGCTGCCGCCCACGTCGTCGGTGGACGCGGCCGCGGCCCGGCTGGAGCAGCTGCCGACGGGCGGGCGTACGCCGCTGGCTGCGGGCCTGCTGAAGGCGCACGAGGTGCTGCGCGTCGAGCGCCTGCGCGACCCCTCGCGCCGCCCGCTGCTCGTCGTGGTGACGGACGGCCGCGCCACGGCACGGGGTGCGGGCGACGCGTTCGCGCTCGCGCTGCGCGCCGCGCGGCTGCACGCCGCCGAGGGCACGGCATCGGTCGTCGTGGACTGCGAGTCCGGATACGTACGGCTCGGTCTGGCCGGCACCCTCGCCGGCGAACTCGGCGGCACCGCCGTCACGCTCGACGAACTGCGCGCCGACTCGATCGCCGGGCTCGTCAAGGACGTTCGCAACGTACACGCCATCAGCAGAAGGGCCGCGTAAATGCCGCAGGGACAGCCGTCCGTCGTACCGGACGACGGACTCACCACCCGTCAGCGCCGCAACCGTCCGCTCGTTTTCGTCCACACGGGCATCGGCAAGGGCAAGTCGACCGCCGCGTTCGGACTCGCGCTGCGGGCCTGGAACCAGGGCTGGCCGGTGGGGGTCTTCCAGTTCGTGAAGTCGGCCAAGTGGAAGGTCGGCGAGGAGAACGCGCTCAAGGTGCTCGGTGCGAGCGGCGAGGGCGGCACGGTCGCCTGGCACAAGATGGGCGAGGGCTGGTCGTGGATCCAGCGCCCCACCGCCGAGGGCGAGCTGTCCAACGAGGACAAGGCCCGCGAGGGCTGGGAGCAGGTCAAGCGGGATCTGGCCGCGCAGACGTACAAGCTGTACGTGCTCGACGAGTTCGCCTACCCGATGCACTGGGGCTGGATCGACACGGACGAGGTCGTCGAGGTGCTGCGCGAGCGGCCCGGCACCCAGCACGTGGTGATCACCGGCCGCAACGCCCCGCAGAAGCTGATCGACTTCGCCGATCTGGTGACCGACATGTCGAAGGTCAAGCACCCGATGGACGTCGGGCAGAAGGGCCAGCGGGGCATCGAGTGGTAGCACGTCTCGTCATCGCCGCGCCGTCCTCCGGCGCGGGCAAGACCACGGTGGCGACGGGGCTGATGGCCGCGTTTGCCGACCGTGGTCTCGCGGTCTCGCCGCACAAGGTCGGCCCGGACTACATCGACCCCGGCTACCACGCGCTGGCCACCGGGCGGCCGGGGCGCAACCTCGACGCGTACCTGTGCGGCACGGAGCTGATCGCACCGCTCTTCGCGCACGGCGCGCGCGGCTGCGAACTGGCCGTCGTCGAAGGCGTGATGGGCCTGTACGACGGCGCCGCGGGCCAGGGCGAACTGGCGTCGACGGCACAGGTCGCGAAGCTGCTGCGGGCACCCGTGGTGCTGGTGGTGGACGCGTCGTCGCAGTCGCGGTCGGTGGCGGCGCTGGTGCACGGGTTCGCGTCGTGGGACCCGGAGGTGCGGATCGGCGGCGTGATCCTGAACAAGGTCGCCACCGACCGGCACGAGCGCCTGCTGCGGGAGGCGCTGGAGGAGTCGGGCGTGCCGGTGCTGGGCGTGCTCCGGCGGGCGCCTGCGGTGGAGACGCCGTCGCGGCATCTCGGGCTGGTGCCGGTGGCCGAGCGGCAGGCCGAGGCCGTCGATGCCGTGCGGGCGCAGGCGGAGCAGGTGCGGGAGGGGTGCGATCTGGATGCGTTGCTGGCGTTGGCGCGCAGCGCGCCGGGGTTGGCCGACGCTCCGTGGGAGCCTGAGGTCGCAGGGCGGCCGTCCGCCGGTGGGCGGGTTGTGCCCACCGGTTCCGCCTCAGCGGAACGAATGCCCACAACGAGGCCGGTCGTCGCGGTCGCGGGCGGGGCCGCGTTCACCTTCTCGTATGCCGAGCATGTCGAACTGCTGAGGGCCGCCGGGGCCCAGGTGGTCGCCTTCGATCCGCTGCGGGACGAGCAGCTCCCCGACGGGACCGCCGGGCTTGTCATCGGCGGCGGCTTTCCGGAGGTGTACGCGCCCGAGCTGTCCGCGAACGAGTCGCTGCGCAAGGCCGTCGCCGAGCTGGCGCGGTCGGGCGCGCCGGTCGCCGCCGAGTGCGCCGGGCTGCTGTACCTGGCGCGTTCGCTGGACGGGAAGCCCATGTGCGGGGTGCTGGACGCGGACGCCCGCATGACGGGGCGGCTCACACTCGGCTACCGGGAGGCCGTCGCCGTGGGCGACAGCCCGCTGGCCGCGGCCGGGACGCGGATGCGCGGCCACGAGTTCCACCGCACGGTGCTGGAGCCTGGGGCCGGGGCCACGCCCGCGTGGGGCATGGTGCGTCCGGAGCGCCGGGTCGAGGGCTTTGTGCACCAGGGGGTGCATGCCAGCTATCTGCACACGCACTGGGCGTCGCGGCCCGAGGTCGCCGCCCGGTTCGTCGAGGCGTGCCGGGCATGACGCGGGCGGGGTCATTCGGCGATGCCGACCACCAGCCAGATGAAGCCCACGCCGCCGATCGTGCACAACAGCGTGGAGCGGGCGGGGTGTTCGTGGTGCGCCTCGGGCAGGATCTCGGCCGCCGCGAGGTAGAGCAGCGCACCGCCGAAGAACCCGAGGTAGCTGCCGAGAAGTTCCTCAGGAAGAGTGAACAGCAGGGTGGACGCGGCGCCGAGTACGGGCGCGAGCGCGTCGGCGACCAGCATGGCGACCGCCTTGCGGCGTGTGTTCCCGTACAGGCTGGTGATCGTGTACGTGTTGAAGCCGTCGGCGAAGTCGTGGGTGATGACGGCGAGCGCGACGGTGGCGCCCATGCCGCCGCCGACCTGGAAGGCGGCGCCCAGGGCGATGCCGTCCATGAGGCTGTGGGTGACCATCGCCGCGGCGGCCGTCATGCCCACCTGCGGTACGCGGCGTTCGCCGCCGTGCGCGGCCTGCCGTACGGCCAGCAGCCGTTCCACGCAGTGGGCCGCGAGGAAGCCGCCGGCGAACAGCAGCAGCGCCTGCGGTACGCCGAACACCGGCCGGCCCGCCGCCTCCGTCGACTCGGGCAGCAGGTCGAGTCCGACCACGCCGAGCATGAGGCCGCCCGCGAGGCCGAGCACGAGGTGGCGGCGGTCGGTGACGCGGTGCGCCATCCAGCCGCCGAACAGCGTCATCAGGAACGCGCCGAGCGCGACGAACACCGCCATGCGCCTTTGCTAGCCCATGAGTCCGCCCCCGCGCACATCGCCGCCGCACCGGATTGACCCGCTTGCCCGCCTGCCGCCACGACTTGGAGGAGTGCTCCATGACCGGTCCGCCCGCTCTCGTCGTCGGAGTCGGAGCGTCGAGGGGCGTGCCGGTCGACGAGGTCGTGGAACTCGTCCTGGCGGCGCTGCGCGAGGCCGGCCTGGCGGCGGCCGACGTGGTGGAAGTCGCCACACTCGACGTGCGGGCCGGTGAGCCGGGGATCGTGGGCCTGGCCGGGCGGCTGGGCGTTCCCCTGGTGGCGTACTCCGCCGCGCGGCTGGCCACGGTCCCGGTCCCCGGCCCCTCCGCGGCGGCGCTGGCGGCGGTGGGGACGCCGTCGGTCGCCGAGGCGGCGGCGCTGGCGGGCGGCGGCCAACTGCTGGTGCCCAAGCGCCGGTCGAGTCCCGCCGGGCGACCCGCGGGTGTGACATGCGCCATCGTGCGCAGGCCCACGCGTACGTCCCCGGCATCTGCCGGGAACCGGCGGCAGGAGACATGATGACCGTCGTGCGTTCTTCCACCCCCCACTCATCGAGGAGACCCCAGTGATCCGTCTTCCCGTACCGCTGCGCGGCGGCCATGTACACGCGCACTGACGACCGGGGCCATCCCGAGCACCCCGAGCGCTCCGAACCGTCCGGCGGGCACGACCTGCGGCACCACGGGGACGCGGAGGTCCGGGACGGCGGCACCGGCCTGGTCGACCTCGCGGTCAACGTCCGTACCGGCACGCCTCCGCAGTGGCTGCGGGAGTGCGTCGCCGCGTCGATCGGCTCACTCGCGGCCTATCCCGACGGGCGCGCTGCCCGGGCCGCCGTCGCGGCTCGGCACGGGCTGCCGGTGGAGCGGGTGCTGCTGACGGCGGGCGCGGCGGAGGCGTTCGTGCTGCTCGCGCGGGCGCTGCCGGTGCGCAGGCCGGTCGTCGTGCACCCGCAGTTCACGGAGCCGGAGGCGGCGCTGCGGGACGCGGGCCACGACGTGGGGCGCGTGCTGCTGCGGGAGGAGGACGGCTTCCGGCTGGATCCGAAGGCGGTGCCGGAGTCGGCGGACCTGGTCGTGATCGGTAATCCGACCAATCCGACGTCCGTCCTGCATCCGGCCTCGCGGATCGCCGAACTGGCGCGTCCCGGGCGGCTGCTGGTCGTGGACGAGGCGTTCATGGACGCGGTGCCCGGCGAGGTGGAGGCGCTCGCGGGGCGCACCGACGTACCCGGTCTCGTCGTGCTGCGCAGTCTCACCAAGACGTGGGGGCTCGCGGGTCTGCGGATCGGCTATGTGCTGGCGGAGCCGGAGACCGTCGCCGCGCTGGAGCGGGCCCAGCCGCTGTGGCCGGTGTCCACGCCCGCGCTGGCCGCGGCGGAAGCATGCATGGGGGATGCCGCGCTGGCGGAGGCCGAGGAGGCGGCGCGCCGGATAGCCGCGGACCGCGCCCATCTGCTGGCGGGTCTGGCGGAGTTCGACGAGGTACGGGCCGTGGAGAGCGCCGAGGGCCCGTTCGTGCTCGTACGGGTCCGGCGGGCGCGAGAGGTGCGGGAGAGGCTGCGGGGACTGGGCTTCGCCGTCCGGCGCGGGGACACGTTCCCGGGGCTCGACGGCGACTGGCTGCGGCTCGCGGTGCGGGACCGGGTGACGACGAATCGTTTCCTGCAGGCGCTGGACCAGGCCCTGGTCATGGTGGGCTGACGGGACGGCGCGCGCGGGGGCGCAGAGGCGCGTGCAGGGCTCGCGCGCTGTGCCTCGTACGGGCACGCACGGCTCGCGCGCCGCGGCCGGGCCGGTGCGCCCACACCGTCCCGGCGCAACGCGCCACCTGCGCGGCGCGCGCAGGGGCGCGTGTGCGGCCCGGCGCCCCGGACCGGGCGCATCCCGCCGGACGCGCCACGTGCGCCGCTCGCGCGCCGCGGCCGGGCCGATGGGCCCACACCGTCCCGGCGCAACGCGCCACGGCCGGTGCGCCGGCGGTCCCCCCGGACGCGCCACGTGCGCGGCGCGCTCGCCGCGGCCGGGCCCCTCCCCCTCGGTGGGGCCCGGCCGGGTCGGACGGGTCAGCTCCGCGAGCCGGAGCGGCGGCGCGTGACGACGATCGCGGCCGCGCCGACGGCGAGCAGCAGTCCGGCGCCGCCCGCGAGGTACGGGGTGGCGGCACTGCCGCCGGTCTCCGCCAGATTCTCTTCCGGCGCCTGCCCGGACTGGGGCGCGACGTTCTTGGCCGGGGCCTTCGACGGCTGCTCGGCCGGCTTCTTCGGGGCGTCGGGCGCTTCGCAGGCCGCCTCGGCGAGCGTGACCTCGCCGGTGACCTCGGCGACGTTGAGATCGAGGGGGTTGACCGACACCGTGAGCCGCAGGGCCGTCGCCGCGGCCGTACGGGACGTGGTCTGCGTCTTCGACAGGTCGAGGGCGACCTCGCCGACGCCGGGCACCTCGACGCGGGTCGGTCCGCCCGCCGCGAGCGTCACCTTCTTGCCGAGCACCCTGACGTGGCCGAGCACATTGGAGGTGGCGACCGGTTTCCTGCCCGCCGCGCACACGGCCTCGGAGGTGACCTTCTCGACCTCGACGAGCGACAGCAGGGGCAGTCCGGGCACATGAACCCGGGCGCGTGCCAGGTTGCTGTACGCCGCGGCCCGTCCGTCCTCGACGGTGGCCCTCGCCGTGGCCGCGTCGGCGCGCAGCACCTGGAACGGCCGTCCCCCGTCGACGCCGTCGACGCGCACGCTCAGCGCGGTCTTCTCGGCACTGCCGGGTGCCCGCACCTCGTTGAGGGTGGCTTTGAGCGGGACGTGGACGGTCTTGTCGAGCAGGGAGACGTCGAGGCCGGTACGGAGAACGACCGCGTTCGCCTTTCCGCCGCCGCCGGTGGCGTGCGCGGGCGTCGCGAGGGCCAGCGGGACGGCGGCCAGTGCGGCGGCGGCCGTCGCCGCCGCGGCCTTGCGTGCGGGCACACGGGCGGGCAGGCGGAAGGTGTTGCTGTTCACGGTGGTGGAACCCCCACAGGAGACATGGCGTCGCCCGCCGCCCACGGGGACACGTGGACGGCGGGGACGAAGACACCCGCATCTTTACGCACGGAGAGTGAACTGGCAGACACCTGAAGTGAGTTCACCCTAAAGTGAGGTTTCCGCGCCCACATTCGATTCCCGAGGCACGGGTGTTCCTCTCGGTCCCACCCGTCACCGCCCGCGAGTGGTGCGCCGGTCCGCTGGGCAGGCGCATGGGAAAGGTGCTTCAACGACGGACGGCACCGCCGGGTCACGCTCGGTCAACACGCCGCCCGGTCAACCTCACGACCGGGCCTACTACATGGCGTGGGGGTCCCCCGGCGAAGCCAGGGGGAGAACCGAGCCTCAAAAAATCAGCCGACGACCCGCCCGTTGAGCACCACCCGCCGCGGTCCCGCGAGCACCCGGACATCGGCCCGCGGGTCCTCCTCGTACACGACCAGGTCCGCCGGGGCGCCCTCCTCCAGCACCGGACGGCCGAGCCACTGCCGCGCACCCCAGGTGGTCGCCGACAGCGCCCGGACCGGCGGGATACCGGCCTTCACCAGTTCGGCGACCTCGTCGGCGACCAGGCCGTGCGCCAGCGAGCCGCCCGCGTCCGTGCCGACGAAGACGGGGATGCCCGCGTCGTAGGCGGCGCGCACGGTGTCGTACCGGCGCTCGTGCAGCCTGCGCATATGGGCCGACCAGCGCGGGAACCTGCTCTCGCCGCCGGCCGCGAGCGACGGGAACGTGGCGATGTTGACCAGCGTCGGGACGATCGCGACGCCGCGCTCGGCGAACAGCGGGATGGTGTCCTCGGTGAGCCCCGTCGCGTGCTCGATGCAGTCGATGCCGGCCTCGACCAGGTCGCGCAGCGAGTCCTCGGCGAAGCAGTGGGCGGTCACGCGCGCGCCCAGCCGGTGCGCCTCGGCGATCGCCGCCTCCACCGCGTCGCGCGGCCAGCAGGCGGTCAGGTCGCCGGCGTCGCGGTCGATCCAGTCGCCGACGAGCTTGACCCAGCCGTCGCCGCGCCGGGCCTCCTGGGCGACGTAGGCGACGAGGTCGTGGGGCTCGATCTCGTGGGCGTAGTTGCGGATGTAGCGGCGGGTGCGGGCGATGTGCCGACCCGCCCTGATGATCTTCGGCAGGTCGTCGCGGTCGTCGATCCAGCGGGTGTCCGACGGGGACCCGGCGTCGCGCAGCAGCAGGGTGCCCGCGTCGCGGTCGGTGAGTGCCTGCTTCTCACTGGTCGCGGCGTCGACCGGCCCCTGGTGGTCGAGCCCGACATGGCAGTGGGCATCGACGAGTCCTGGCAGGGCCCAGCCGTGCACGGTGACCGCCTCGGCACGGGGTCGGTCGTAGGTGATGCGGCCGTCCACCACCCACACCTCGTCCCGTACGTCCTCGGGTCCGACGAGCACCCGCCCCTTCACGTGCAGCACCGTGTCATCGCTCATGCACTGCACTGTACGAGGCGCACAAAGGCGGGCGCCCGGGGCCTCGGTAGGCTCGGCCCGAGGCCCGGACACCGGGCCGGCACCGCTGATCGAAGAGAGCTCGCCGTGACACACCCTCTGCTGGACCTGGCCCCGCTGACCGCCGCGCACTTCGCCTCCATCGAGCGCAGGGTCGCCGCGCTGCTGGGCACCGGCCAGGACGTCGTGATCATGCAGGGCGAGGCGCTCCTCCCGCTGGAGGGCTGCATCCGCGGCGGCGCGCGGGCGGGCTCGACGGCACTGAACGTGGTGACCGGCCCCTACGGGCAGACCTTCGGCAACTGGCTGCGGGACTGCGGGGCCCTTGTCGTCGACCTCGAAGTGCCGTTCCACACCGCCGTGACGCCGGAGCAGGTGGCCGAGGCGCTGGCGGCGCACCCGGAGATCGACTTCGTCTCGCTGGTGCACGCCGAGGCCGCGACCGGCAACACGAACCCCGTCGCGGAGATCGGCGATGTGGTCCGGGCGCACGGCGCACTGTTCATGCTGGACGCGGTCGCCTCGGTGGGCGCCGAGCCGCTGCTGCCGGACGCCTGGGGCGTGGACCTGTGCGTGATCGGCGCGCAGAAGGCGATGGGCGGCCCGGCGGGCGTGTCCGCGGTGTCGGTGAGCGAGCGCGCCTGGGAGCGCATGGCCGCGAATCCGGGGGCGCCCCGGCGTTCGTACCTGTCGCTGCTGGACTGGAAGGAGCGCTGGATCGACGGGGGCCGCAGGACCTTGCTGCACGCGCCCGCCCAGCTGGAGATGCTGGCGCTCGAGGCGTGTGTCGAGCGCATCGAGGCCGAGGGACTGGGCGCGGTGACGGCGCGCCACGCGTCGGCCGCCGCGGCCACGCGCGCGGGTGCGCTGGCGCTCGGCGGCGGCCTTTCGCCGTACGTCCACGAGGCGAGGGACGCGGCTCCGGTGGCGACGACGCTGCGTGTCCCGGACGGGGTGGACGCGCGCGACCTGGTGGCGGCGGCGCTCGCCGCCGACCCCTCGCTGCCGCTGATCGCGGGTGGCGGGGCGCTGGCGAAGGAGATGATCCGGGTCAACCACTACGGCGTGGACGCGACGCGCGGTGTCGTGCAGTCGTCGCTCGCGGCGCTCGGCGCGGCGCTGGCCGAGCAGGGCCGCCAGGTGGACCTGGAAGGTGCGCGGCGGGCGGCCGGCGAGAGCTGGTAGCACCTTCCCGCTCCTCTTCGCGCAAAACAAATACACAGCAGAGTCCATAAATGCGGGGAGCAAATTCGAGTAAACAGCTCCCCGCATTCTGCTGCCCCCGATCTCCGGGCCTAAACACATGGATTCCGATCGATCCCCGGAAGCGATTCAACCGGGTGTCAACGCCGTTACGGACATGTGACCGACCCCACAGTGAAGTCGATTTGCCCCCATAAATACGGGCAAAACAGCGCGATCGCCCGGCGAACGGCCAGGCGGCTCGCGCCCGCGCGATAACACAGAAGGTCTCCCGACCCAACCCCTTCGCCCGATGCAATCTCGAAATTTGCTCGGTAAATTCAATTCGCATGACCGCCGCACAAGAAGACCTTGTACGAGCCCGAGAAGGATTCACCGATACTCCGGACTTCCTGGAGATCGACACCCCACGAGTGGAGGACGGAGCCGCGATCTGGCGCATCGCCCGCGACTCCGAGGTCCTGGACCTCAACTCCTCGTACAGCTACCTGCTGTGGTGTCGCGACTTCGCGGCCACCTCTGTCGTGGCACGCGGCCCCGGCGGCGAGCCGATCGCCTTCGTCACCGGCTACGTACGGCCCGACCGCCCGGAGGCACTGGTCGTCTGGCAGGTCGCCGTCGACAGCGAGCACCGCGGCCGGGGGCTGGCCGGCATCCTGCTGGACGCCCTGACGGCCAAGGTCACCAGCGGCCGCGGGGTGCGCGAGGTCGAAACGACGATCACGCCGGACAACACGGCGTCCGACCGGCTCTTCACCTCCTACGCCCGGCGCCACGACGCGCCGCTGCGCCGCGAAGTCCTCTTCGACGGCGGCCTGTTCCCCGAGGGAACGCACCAGCCGGAAGTGCTCTACCGCATCGGCCCTCTCGCCGCCTGACCCCCACCCCCATGGAGACTGCTGTGACCATCACCCCGCCCGCCCTGAGCGTCTTCCAGACCCTCGAGTCCGAGGTGCGCAGCTACTGCCGCGGCTGGCCCGCCGTGTTCGACCGCGCGCAGGGCAGCTACCTGCACGACGAGGACGGCCACACCTACCTGGACTTCTTCGCCGGCGCCGGATCGCTCAACTACGGGCACAACAACCCTGTCCTGAAACGGGCGTTGATCGACTACATCGAGCGTGACGGCATCACGCACGGCCTGGACATGGCGACCAC
>NZ_JBIBVE010000022.1:0-75568 GCF_043080095.1 Streptomyces sp. NPDC015127 | reverse complement strand
GCGGGCGACCTGGTCTACACCGCCTTCTCCGGCTCCCACCAGGACGCCATCAAGAAGGGCTTCGACGCGATGGAGGCCGACGCGGCCGCCGCCGGAAAGACCGTCGACGACATCGAGTGGGCCGTGCCGTACCTGCCGATCGACCCCAAGGACGTCGGCCGCTCCTACGAGGCCGTCATCCGTGTCAACTCGCAGTCCGGCAAGGGCGGTATCGCCTACGTCCTGAAGAACGACCACAAGCTGGACCTGCCGCGCCGGATGCAGATCGAGTTCTCCCGGATCATCCAGGCCAAGACCGACACCGAGGGTGGCGAGGTCACCCCGGCCGCGATCTGGTCCGTGTTCCAGGACGAGTACCTGCCGAACCCGGACGACGCTGCGGCTCGATGGGGTCGCATCCAGATCCGCTCCGGCCAGACCAACACCGACAAGGACGGCGTCGACACCCTGACCGTCGAGGCGGTCGTCGACGGCGTCGAGACGGTGCTGAGCGGCACCGGCAACGGCCCGATCTCCGCCTTCTTCGAGGCGCTGAACGCCATCGGCGTCGACGTACGCCTGCTGGACTACCAGGAGCACACCATGAGCGAGGGCGCCTCCGCGCAGGCCGCCTCGTACATCGAGTGCGCCATCGACGGAAAGGTGCTGTGGGGCATCGGCATCGACGCCAACACCACCCGCGCCTCCCTGAAGGCCGTCGTCTCCGCCGTCAACCGCGCGGCCCGCTAGTCAGCCCCCGTTCCGGCCCGCATCGCCGGGCGTGCTCGCATCCGAGCACGCCCGGCGATTTTGCGCCGTTGTGCGCTGGATGGGGCATCGCGCGGATCCGGCCATGTCCGCACGTACTCCCGTCGGGGTGCTGACGCGGCCTCAATCGTGTGGCTAACATCACGTCCACGCGGCAATGTTGCCGCTGCATTACGGAGGTGCGAGGTGCAGACAGCCCGGGGGATGTTCGGCCGGAAACTGCGGGTCTGCGGCATTCAGCGGGTATGCGGTATTCACACGTCGTGGAGCACCATCGGCGACGGGGAGTTCTTCTGCCCCGGCTGCGGAGGCGACCGCAACTACCGGCGCCGCACCGGACGCCGCCGCTTCACCCTCCTCGGCGTGCCCCTGCTGCGCCGCGGCCTCGCCGGTCCCGTCGTCGAATGCGCCGCCTGCCACACCCACTTCGGCCCCGACGCCCTGGACCACCCCACCACCAGCCGGTTCTCGGCCATGCTCAGGGACGCCGTGCACACCGTGGCCCTCGCCGTCCTCGCCTCCGGCGGCACCTCCTCCCGCTCGGTGCTGGAGACCGCCGTGCACACGGTCCGCGCCGCCGGGCTCGACGACTGCACCGAGGACCAGCTGACCTCCCTCATCGAGGCGCTCGCCGCCGACACCGGCCGCTTCGTCGCCGACACCACTCCCTACGGCGCGGCCCTGGCCATCGAACTGCACGAGGCGCTGGAGCCGCTCGCCCCCCATCTCGCCCCCGCCGGGCGGGAGTCGATCCTGCTGCAGGGCGCCCGTATCGCCCTCGCCGACGGGCCCTACACGCCGGCCGAGCGCGAGGTGCTGACCACCGTCGGCGCGGCGCTGCAGCTCGCCGAGGACGACACGACGCGCCTGCTGGAAACGGCGCGCGCACCCTTCTAGGGTCTCTGGTGGCCCTGGCCCCGCGGCCGTCCGTCCCCGGCCCGGCGTGCTCCTGCGGCGTACTCCCCGGGGAGTAGCCACGGGACCGGGCCGACCACGGCAGTAGTCCCCATCTCGCCCCCGCGCGCGACGAAAGCGCCCCCGTTCGCCGGGAGTCTGGTGAGGCATCCAGCCACCGGACCCGTGACGAAGGGGAGGCACCCATGGGGGCCCTACGGAGCGCAACAGAACCACCGCCGGCGAAACCGCAGGCAGGCCGGCGGGCCGTACCCTGGGCGATCGTCCTGCTCTGGGTGGCGGTCGTCGCGCTCGCCGGCCCGTTCGCGGGCAGGCTCGGCGACGTCCAGCGCGACAACGTCGTCGACTACCTGCCGGCGAGCGCCGACTCCACGCAGGTGGCGAAGATCCAGCAGGCCCTGCCCGGCGGGGAGCCCACCGACCTCGTCGTCGTCTTCCACCGCGACGGCGGACTGACGGACGCCGACCGTGCCGACGCGCAGCGGCGGCTGGACGGGATCGCGGACGCCCACCCGCTCGCGGGCGGACCGCCCCGGGGCGTGCCCTCCGAGGACGGCGCCACGCTCATGTACCCGGTGTCCAGCAACGAACCCGGCACCGACAGCGAGAAGCGCGCCGCGTTCGTCGAGGACGTACGCGAACGGCTCGACGACGGTGGCCCCGGGGCGAGCGAAGGGCTCAGCGTCGAGGTGGGCGGAACGGGCGCCCTGCAGACCGACATGGAGGCCGTCTTCGAGACCATCGACGGCACGCTCATGATCGCCACGGTCAGCGTCGTCGCCGTCCTGCTGATCCTCACCTACCGCAGTCCCTTCCTGTGGCTGGTGCCCCTGGCCGTGGTCGGTGTCGCCGCGCTCACCTCGCGGGCCGTGATCTACGGCCTCGTCCAAGGCTTCGACCTCACCGTCACCAGCCAGAGCGGCGGCATCATGACCGTCCTCGTCTTCGGCGCCGGCACCGACTACGCCCTCCTGCTCGTCGCCCGCTACCGCGAGGAACTGCGCCGCGTCGAGCGGCCGTACGACGCCATGCTCGCCGCCCTGCGCGGCTGCGGACCCGCCGTCCTCGCCTCCTCCGGCACCGTGGCCGCCGGGCTGCTGTGCATGCTCGCCGCCGACCTCAACAGTGCCAGCGGGCTCGGGCCGGTCGGCGCGGTCGGCGTCGCGTGCGCGCTGGCCGCCATGCTCACCCTGCTCCCCGCGGTGCTGGTCCTCCTCGGCCGCCGCGTGTTCTGGCCGCTCGTGCCCGCGTACGGCTCCGAGCCGAAGCAGCGGCGCTCGCTGTTCACCGCGATGGGCGGCTCCGCCGGGCGCAGGCCCGGACTCGTCCTCGGCTCCGGCGTCGTCCTGCTCGGCGCGCTCGCCCTCGGGGCGCTGGGCCTGCCGGGCAACCTGAGCCAGGAGGACAGCTTCACCGACCGGCCCGAGTCCGTCGCCGCGATGCGCACCCTCGCCGACGCCTATCCGGAGCGCAGCGCCCAGCCGATCAGCGTCGTCGCCCCGGCGGACCGCGCCGACGAGGTGCTCGCCGAGGCCCGCACCACCGAAGGCGTCGTCGCGGCCGAGACCGGGCGCACCGGCGACGGCTGGACGGAGATCGCCGTCTTCGCGAAGGACGGACCGGACACGCCCGGGGAGACGGCCACCATCGAGGCGCTGCGCGCCGGCCTGGACGGCAGCCATGTGGGCGGGCCCAGCGCCCAGCAGCGCGACCTGGAGGAGACCAACACCCGCGACAGCCTGGTGATCATCCCGCTCGTGCTCGTCGCGGTCCTGTTGATCCTGATCGCTCTGCTGCGCAGCATCGTCGCCCCGCTGATCCTCATCGTCGCCGTCGTCGCCGTGTGGGGAGCGGCCCTGGGGCTCGGCGGTCTCGTCTTCGAGGGACTCTTCGGCTTCCACGGCGTGGACCCCGGACTGCCGTTGCTCTCCTTCGTGTTCCTCGTGGCGCTCGGGGTCGACTACGGGATCTTCCTGATGCACCGGATGCGCGAGGAGGCGCTGTCGGGCGCCGAACCGGCCGCGGCGGCCCTGACGGCGCTGCGCACCACCGGCGGGGTGATCGCGTCGGCGGGCCTCGTGCTGGCGGCGACGTTCGCGGTGCTGATGAACCTGCCGCTGGTGGCGCTGGTCGAGATGGGCTTCGTGGTGGCGGTGGGGGTGCTGCTGGACACGTTCCTGGTGCGGACGTACCTGGTGACGTCGGCGAGCGTGCTGCTGGGGCGGCGGGTGTGGTGGCCGGGGGCGCTGAGCCGCGGCGCGGCGCCGGAGGCGCCGGTGGAGCGGGTGGAGCTGCGCGAACCGGCGGGCCGCGCGTAGAGGTTCGTTCCCCCACCCCACCCCACCCCGCCCCTTCCCGTAACCGGGGGCTCCGCCCCCGGACCCCCGTGCCTCAAACGCCGGCGGGGCTGATTCCGCGGAGCGAATCCAGCCCGTCCGGCGTTTGAGGACACCGTGCGAAGCGCGGTACGGGGTCCGGGGCTTGCCCCGGTTACGGGAAGGGGCGGGGTGGGGAAACGTCGAGCGCCGACCCAGGATGGAGCCGTGCAGCAGCCACCCACCGCCCCCAGCCCCCGCCTCGGCGAACGCATTCTCACCGCCGTGAGCCGCGACCCCCTCACCGCACCCCACCGCGCCCGCAACGACGCCGTCCTCGCCGGCGTCGTCGCTCTCGTCTCCCTCCTCCTCGCCCTGTTCGCCGACGAGGGGCGCCGGCCCGACGCGTTGGGGTGGGTGCTCCTCGCCGGGACGGCCGTGCCGCTCGCGTGGCGGCGTTCGCGGACCGGGCTCGTGCTCGTCGCCGTCCTTCTGTGCGTCGCGCCGTACCACGCGCTCGACAACGCCCACGCCGCCCCCGTACCGGCGTCGCTGCTCGCCCTGTACACGTTCGCCGCCACCGCCCGCCCGCTGCACACGCTGCTCGTCGGCAGCGGCGTCATCGGCATCACGCTCACGGTGATGTTCGGCGTCGGCGCACACGAGGGGCTGGAGACGCTGCGCACCTCGGGCTGGCTCCTCGCCGTGCTCGTCTTCGGTGTCGACGTACGCGTCTACCGCCTCTACATCGCCTCCGTCGTCGGCCGTGCCGAGCGTGCCGAACGCACCCGTGAGGAGGAGGCGGCCCGGCGGGTCGCCGAGGAACGGCTGCGCATCGCCCGGGATCTGCACGATCTGCTCGCGCACTCCATCACCCTCATCGGCGTGCAGACCTCGGTCGCGGCCCACGTCCTGACCGTCGACCCCGACCGCCTCGACCGGGCCCGGATCGCCAAGGCGCTCGACGACATCGCCGACACCTGCCGCACCGCGCGCGGCGAACTGCGCACCACCTTGGAGGTGCTGCGCGCGGACGGGCCGGACGGGGGCGGCCCGTTGCCCGACCTGGCCGCGCTGCCGGGTCTCGTACGGGCCGCGGGGGCGCGGCTCACCCTGGACACGGGCGAGGGGGCGCTGCCGCCCGCGGTGGAGGCCGCCGCGTACCGGATCGTGCAGGAGTCGCTGACCAACGCCGTGCGGCACGGCGGCAGAGGGACCCGTATCGATGTCGCCCTGGCGCGGCGCGGCGGGGCGCTGCACGTCACGGTCACCGACAACGGCGACGCGTCCCGCGCCGCCGAACGGCCCGCCGAGTCCCCCGGGTTCGGCATCATCGGGATGCGTGAACGGGCCCGCAGCGTCGGGGGGACACTGTCGGCAGGCCCGCGCACGGACGCGGCCGGCTTCCGGGTCGCCGCGATGTTGCCCCTGGAGCCGAAGGAGGCCGCCGCATGATCCGCGTACTGCTCGCCGACGACCAGACCCTCGTACGTGCCGCGTTCGCGATGCTCGTCGAGTCGGCCCGTGACATGGAGGTGGTCGGCCAGGCGGGTACCGGTGCGGAGGCCGTCGAACTGGCCCGCAGCGAACGGGCGGACCTCGTCGTCATGGACATCCGCATGCCCGAACTCGACGGCATCGAGGCCACGCGCCTCATCGCCGCCGACGAGGACCTCGCGGGGGTCAAGGTCCTCGTGCTCACGACGTACGACACCGACGAGCACATCGTCGAGGCGCTGCGCGCGGGCGCGTCCGGGTTCCTGGTGAAGGACACCAGGCCGGCCGACCTGCTGGCCGCGATCCGCACGGTCGCGGCGGGGGAGTCGCTGCTCTCCCCGGGCCCCACGTCCCGCCTGATCGCCCGTGTCCTGAGCGCCCCCCGGCTGCCGTCCACGGGCGGCCCGGACGGCCTCACCGACCGCGAGCGGCAGGTCCTGACGCTGGTCGCCCGGGGCCTCACCAACACGGAGATCGCCGAGACCCTCGGCCTGAGCCCGCTGACCGCCAAGACCCATGTGAGCCGCATCATGGGCAAGCTGAGCGCCCGGGATCGCGCCCAACTGGTCATTGTGGCCTACGAGTCGGGCCTGGTTACGCCGGGCGGCGAGTGACCGGGGAGGGCGTTCACGGCGCGATGTTGTGGTTGATCCGGAACAGGTTCTCCGGGTCGTACCGGCGCTTGACCGCGCGCAGCCGGTCGTAGTTCTGCCGGTAGTTGGCGCGTACCCGGTCCTGGTCGTCGGTGTCCATGAAGTTGATGTAGCCGGCCTCCTCGGTGTGCGGGCGCAGGTCCCGGTCGTACGCGCGCGTCCAGGCGATGTTCCGCGCGGTGTCGGCGGGGTCGGTGTACGAGGCGCCGAAGGCCGCGGAGAAGAAGGCGTCGCGGTAGGCGAACGCGGTGTCCTCGGCCCCGGTCCGGTGGCATGCGCCGTCGATGGGGAAGAGGGCGGTGTCGCTCTCCATCGAGGGGATCGTCGCCCCGTACGTCATGTGGACGTCGATCGCACCGTCGGTCAGTTCGCGGCTGAAGTTGCCCTTCCAGTAGTGGTAGAGGCCGGGCGGCAGGTCCTCGTCGAACAGGGTGTTGACCACGGGGTACGGCATCCGCTCGACGAACTCGCCGATGACGGGACCGAGTTCGCTGAGGCGGGCGCGGACCTTGGTGTCCTCCTCGGCGGGGCCGCTGAAGCAGGTGACGGCGGCGCAGACGGGCCGGCCGTGCCAGCGTTCGGGAAGGAAGGGGACCTCGGGCCCGAGGAGGAGGACGAGGATGGTGTTCAGCTCCTCGGGGGCGTCGGCGTTCATGTCCCGCCAGCGCCGTACGACGTCGCCGTCGAGCGGATAGAGGGCGAGACCGCCGAGGACGTCGTCCACCGGGTGCAGCCGGTACGCGAAGGACGTGACGACGCCGTAGTTGCCGCCACCGCCGCGCAGCGCCCAGAAGAGGTCGGGGTGCCGTTCGGCACCGCAGGTGACGAGCGCGCCCTCGGCGGTGACGACATCGGCCGAGACGAGGTTGTCGCAGCTCAGTCCGTAGCGGCGGGAGAGGTGTCCCATACCGCCGCCGAGGGTGAGGCCGGCGATCCCGGTGGTGGAGACGACCCCGCCGGTGGTGGCGAGGCCGAAGGCGTGCGTGGCGTGGTTGAAGTCGCCCCAGGTGCAGCCGCCCTCGGCACGGGCGGTACGGGTGACGGGGTCCACGCGCACCGAACGCATCCGGGACAGGTCGATGACGAGTCCGTCGTCGCAGGTGCCGTATCCGGCGACCGCGTGGCTGCCGCCGCGGACCGCGAGCGGCAGGGCGTGGTCGCGGGCGGCGCGCACGGCGGCGATCACGTCACCGGCGTCGACGGCCCGCACGACCACGGCCGGGCGGCGGTCGTGAAGGGCGTTGTAGACGCGGCGTGCCTCGTCGTACGCCGGGTCGCCGGGCACGATGACGTCGCCGCGCACGGCGTCGTGCAGCAGCTCCAGAGCCGCGTCCGGCAGGGGCTTCACCGGGGTGGAAGGAGTGAGTGCGGTCATGGCGGCACCGGCTTTCGGGTCTGTGCGGCGGCGTCCTTGTCGAGGGTCGTCCGTGTCCCACGAGTCCGTTCTAGGCAGCGGGCGGCGCCGCCCGCATCGCCCGAACCGTCCACGTGGGCCGCGTACGCGTCCATGGGCAGAACAGCCCATATATCCGGACGGGGACGTCAGGCCAGGCCGTGGGAGCACGCGTAGGCCGTGGCGGCGGCGCGTGAGGTCACGCCGAGCTTGGCGTAGATGTTGTTCAGGTGCCGGGCGACGGTGTGCTCGCTGATCACCAGTTCATGGGCGATGTCCCGGTTGGTGCCGCCCGCCGCGACCAGCCGAGCACCTCGGCCTCCCGCCGGGTCAGGCCGTCCGGCAGGGTCGTCGTCCGCTCGCTCAGCAGCGCCGCGGCACGCCGGGCGTCGGGGACCGCGCCGAGCTGCTCGAAGGCGGTGCGGGCTGCCCGCAGCTCCAGCCGGGCGGCCTCCTTGTTGCCGGCCGCCCGGTACGCGGCGGCCAGCAGCATCCGCGCCTGCGCGGCCTCGTACGGGATGCGCATCTCCCGCCAGCCGGCCAGCGCGCGGCGCAGGGGCCGCAGCGCCGCGTCGGGGTCCCGGCCGCCGTGCAGGGCGAGGGCGAGGGCGCCGTGTGCGGTGTCGGCCATGGCACGCAGCAGGGTCGCTCCCCGGTCCCCGGGCCCGGTGCCGGCGAGCGTCCGGAGCTCCTCCACCGCGAGCTGGGCCCGCTCCGTGTCCCCGACGGCCAGGGCCACCTCGGTCTGTGCGGTGAGCAGCCGGGCGCGGCCCAGCAGGTCACCGGGTGTCTCGCTCTGGGCGTCGAGGGCCAGCCGCAGGCCGGTCACGGCGGCATCGGCCTTGCCCTGGGCCAGGCGGAGCAGGGCGAGACCGGGCTGCGGGGTGAGGCCGAGTTCGTGGGCGTGTGCGTAGGAGACCGCGGCGGCGTCGAGCAGGCCGCGGCGTCGCTCGATCTCCCCGGCCGCGTAGTGGGCGGCCGCGGCCGCTTCGAGGCAGTCGGGCAGGACCTCGGTGCAGACACGCGACGCCTCGGCGGCGGCGAGCGGCCAGGCGCCGAGCAGGTCCAGCACCTCCACGCGGTGGACGCGGCACAGCCCGCGGAACGGGTTGTCCGTGAGGAGGACGGCCGGCTTCCCGTCGGCGGGGCTCAAGCCGGTGGGGCTTCCGCCGGCCGGGCTCAGGGCCGCGCCGTCCGCGTGGGGTCCGGGAGCCCGGGTGCCGTCCGGCGGCGGCGTGACGTGCTCCGACCACGGGGCGGAGCACCAGGCCATGGCGGCGTCGGTCCATTCGGCGGCCCGCGCGAAGTCCGCCGCCGCCATGCACTGGGTCAGCGCCAGGCAGTACAGCAACCCCGTGAACATGCCGCTCAGTTCGCCGGCCGTGACGGAGCACATCGCGTCGTCCAGCAGGGCGAGCCCCTCCTCCCTGCGTCCGTCGGCGAGCAGAACCGCCGCGTGCGCCTGACGGCTCAGGGCGATGAGGTCCGCACTGCCCGAGTGCTCCGCGATGCGGTACATCCGGCGGGCGGCGGCGAGTGCCGCACCGGGATCGCGGTTGCGCTGCGCCTCCTCGGTGTCGGTCCAGGCGAGGAAGCACTGCTCGGGACACTCGGGCTCGTGCTCCAGATGCCGTCGGGCCCGGTGCAGCCAGCCCGCGGCCGCGCCGGGGCGGCCCAGGCTGCGGTACTCGAAGAAGAGCCACCATGCGGTGCAGCCCGCCCGCCGGTGGTCGCCCGCGGCCTCGTGTCCGGCGTGCGCCCGCAGCCGGGCGTCGACCGACTCGTCCACGTGCCCGGACCACCAGGCGGCGTCGGCCAGGACGTCGAGGTCGCTCGGGCCGAGGGCACCGGGCGCTCCGGTGTCGAGGGCACGCAGCAGAACGTACGCCTCGGCCCAGGAATCCCGGGCCGCCGCGTCCCGCGCCCGCTCGACGGAGGGGGCCGACTGGACGGCCATGGCCGCTCCCTTCCCTCCTCAGGTTAGGAGCGGCCCCCGCCCCGGAAAAGCCCCGTCGGCCCGCCGGGCCCACCCCGCGGCCCCCGATGTCGGCCCCCGATGTCGGCCCCTGCCCGTGGCCGAAAACGACGCCTTGTCGGCCCAGGCCGACGCCCCAACAATGCGCATGACAACTTCGGCCGTCACATCGGCCACTCACGTCGCATTGAGGGGACCCCCACATGAACAAGCCTCTCGCCGGCACGCTGCTCGCCCTCACCCTCCTCGGAGCGGGCGCCGCACCGGCAGTCGCCGCCGAACCCGCCGCCGAACCGGCGGTCGAGGCCAAGGCGGTGGACTTCGCCGGAACGGTCGCGCTCAGCAACTGTTCCGGCTCCGTCGTCAGGACGGCCGCCTCCCAGCCGAGCGACCCCGCGCTCGTGCTGTCCAACGGCCACTGCCTGGAGACGGGCTTCCCCGGGCCCGGTGAGGTCGTGGTCGACCAGCGGTCCTCGCGCAGTTTCGGGCTGCTCGACTCGGCGGGCACGCGCGTCGCCACACTGCGCGCCGGCAAGGTGGCGTACGGGACGATGACGGACACCGACGTCTCGCTGTACCAACTGACCAGCACCTACGGCCAGATCGAGTCCCGCTACGGCATCAAGGCGCTGGAGCTGAACGACGCCCGTCCGGTGGAGGGCACGGCCATCAAGGTCGTCTCGGGCTACTGGAAGCGGATCTACAGCTGCGACATCGACGGCTTCGCCTACCGCCTCAAGGAGGGCGCCTGGACCTGGAAGGACTCGGTCCGCTACACCTCCGGCTGCGACACCATCGGCGGGACCTCGGGCTCCCCGGTCGTCGACACCGCCACCGGCAAGGTGGTCGCCGTCAACAACACGGGCAACGAGGACGGCGGACGCTGCACGGACAACAACCCGTGCGAGGTGGACGAGAACGGCAACGTGACGGTCCGCGAGGGCATCAACTACGGGCAGCAGACGTACACGCTCGTGCCCTGCATCGGCCCCGGGAGCCGGATCGACCTGAACCGCCCCGGCTGCGCGGTCCCGAAGCCGTAGGGGACATTGGGCGTTACCGCGACGGCCGGGGCCGGGGCTCGTTCGAGCCCCGGCCCCGGCCGTCGTCGTATGCCGCTTACGCGCCGCTCGCCCTGAGCATGTCCTCGCGCTCCACGATCTTCACCCGCTCGCGGCCCTGCGGCTCGCCCAGCGCCTTCTCGGCCTCGTCCAGCCGGTACCAGCCGTCCCAGGTCGTGTAGCGCACGCCGCGGTCGGCGAGGAACGTCTCGACGGCCTCGGGCGCGGGCGAAGAAGGCGTCCGCAGGCGGCCGTTGGCGTGGTCGTCCAGCAGGTTCGCGACGGTCTCGTTCGCGTCGCCCTTCGTGTGGCCGATCAGGCCGACCGGGCCGCGCCGGATCCAGCCGGTGACGTACGTCGAGTCCAGGTGCTCGCCGGACTCCTCGATCACGCGGCCGCCCTCGTCCGGGACCGTGCCCGACGCCACGTCCCAGGGGAGCTTGGGCAGTTCGTCCGACAGGTAGCCCACCGCGCGGTAGACCGCCGTGACGTCCCAGTCCTTGAACTCGCCCGTGCCCTTCACATTGCCCGTGCCGTCGAGCTGCGTGCGCTCGGTGCGCAGGCCCACGACCCTGCCGTCCTCACCGAGGATCTCGGCCGGGGACTCGAAGAAGTGCAGGAACAGCTTGTGCGGGCGGTCGCCGGTGTCGCGGATCGCCCAGTTCTCGAGGGTCTTCGCGACCATGTCCGCCTGCTTGTTGCCGCGGCGGGTCTCGATCGAGCCCTCGTCGTAGTCGATGTCCTCGGGGTCGACGATGACCTCGATGTTGGGGGAGTGGTCGAGCTCCCGCAGCTCCATCGGGCTGAACTTCGCCTGCGCGGGGCCGCGCCGTCCGAAGACGTGGACCTCGAGGGCCTTGTTGGCCTTGAGCCCGTCGTGGACGTTCGGCGGGATCTCGGTCGGCAGCAGCTCGTCCGCGGTCTTCGCGAGGATGCGGGCCACGTCGAGCGCGACGTTGCCGACGCCGAGCACCGCGACCTTCTCGGCCTCCAGCGGCCAGGTGCGGGGCACGTCCGGGTGGCCGTCGTACCAGGAGACGAAGTCCGCCGCGCCGTACGAGCCGTCGAGGCCGATGCCGGGTATGTCCAGCGCCCGGTCCGCCGTCGCGCCCGTCGAGAAGATCACCGCGTCGTAGAAGGAGCGCAGGTCGTCCAGGCTGATGTCGTTCGGGTAGTCGACGTTGCCGAAGAGCCGGATCTGCGGCTTGTCGAGCACCTGGTGCAGGGCCGTGATGATGCCCTTGATCCGCGGGTGGTCGGGGGCGACGCCGTAACGGATCAGGCCGAAGGGCGCGGGCATCCGCTCGAAGAGGTCGATGGAGACGCCGGGCTCGGCGGCGGCCACCTCGGACTTCAGCAACGCATCGGCGGCGTAGATCCCGGCGGGGCCGGCTCCGACGATGGCTACCCGCAGGGGGCGGGGCATGTTCAGGTTCCCTTCGAGCGGCGACAACTGGCTCGTCGGCCACCCTAAACAAAGGCTTGCCTAAGTCTGTAGTCGGCCCGGGTCTATGACCTCATAAGTGAGGCTTATGGGCACTCAAAGCTCTGCTTGATGACCGGTCGCCCAGGCATCGGGGCACGGGGCGCACCGCGCGTGCGGAGCCGGTGAGGACCGTGCCGTATGCGGTGCCGAGGGGCGTCGCCCGCGTGGGCGCACGCAGCGCCGAGGGCCCGCGCGGGATCGCGGAGCCCTGGCCGCGGACCAACGGCCGTGCCCGGCTGCCCGATTGGAACCGGCACAGGCCTCCTCAGCCTACTCGCGCGGCGTCACGCTCCACATGCGAAACGTGAACTCCGAGCAGAATGGGAAGGCCCGGGACACGCCGTGTCCGCTCGTCGAATCGGGGCGCCGCGCGGTGGACACTGTCCGCCTGATTCGCGGCAGCTCCGCCCAGGGAAGGGGGCCGTACGCCATGACCCTGCCCATCGGTACGTACGTCGTCGACACCCGCACCGGCCGGGTGGGCCGGCTCATGGGGCAGGCCGGCCCGTTCCTCTCGCTCAGACCCGTCGGCGGAGGCCGGGAGTGGGAGTGCGCGCCGGAGGAGGTGCGGCCCGCGACGGCGGCGGAGCGGATCAGCGCGACGACGGCGTACGTCAACGCGCGCAGCCGCGGCGAACTGCCCTGAGACCGGCTCGCTCCCGGGTCGGCGGGTGGAAACGGGCTGGTCAGGCCCGTGCGTGGGGCGTGCGCCGCGACAGGATCAAATGCGCCAGGACGCCGAACAGGAGTCCCCAGAAGGCCGAGCCGATGCCGAAGAGGGTGAGGCCGGAGGCGGTGGCCAGGAAGGTGATCAGGGCCGGCTCGCGGTCCTTCGGCTCCTGCACGGCTCCGGTGAGACCTCCCGCAAGGGCCCCGAAGAGGGCCACTCCCGCCACCGCCGCCACGAGCTCCTTCGGCAGCCCCGCGAACAGGACCACCAGCGTCGAGCCGAACGACCCGACCAGCAGGTAGAACGCACCGCACGAGACGCCCGCGACATAGCGGCGGCGCGGGTCGTGGTGCGCCTCCGGGCCGGTGCAGATGGCCGCCGTGATCGCCGCCAGATTGACCGCGTGGGAGCCGAAGGGCGCGAGGGCCGTGGACACGAGGCCGGTGGAACCGATGAGCAGGCGGTCGTCCGGGGCGTAGCCGGACGCGGAGAGCACCGCCATGCCGGGCGCGTTCTGCGAGGCGAGGGTCGCCAGGATCAGCGGGACGGCGATGCCGATCAGGGAGGCGAGGGAGAAGTCGGGCGCGGTGAGCACCGGGCGGGCCAGTTCGATCCGGTCGAGGCGGACGTCGATCCGCGAGCCCGCGGCGCTGACGGCGAGCCCCGCGGCGAGGGCGACCAGCACCGCGTACCGCGGCAGCCACCGCTTGGCGAGCAGATAGCCGACGAGCACCGCTCCGGCGATCCAGGGGCCGGTCCTCAGCGAGGTGAACACCCCGGCGCCGAACGAGAACAGGATGCCCGCGAGCATCGCGGACACGATCGCGCCGGGGACCTGCCGTATCAGCCGGCCGAAGATCCCGGTCAGACCGACCAGCGTGATCACCGCGCCGGTGACGAGGAACGCGCCGACGGCCTCCGCGTACGAGTAGGCGCCCAGGCTCGTGACCAGCAGCGCGGCACCCGGCGTCGACCATGCGGTGATCACCGGCATCCGGGTGCGCAGGCTCAGCGCGATGCACGTCAGGCCGCTGCCGATGGAGATCGCCCAGATCCACGAGCCCGTCTCGGCGGTGGACAGGCCGCCCGCCGACGCGGCCGTGAGCACGATCACCAGCGGCCCCGAGTAGGAGACGACGACGGCCACGAACCCGGCCAGCACCGCCGACAGGGAGGCGTCGCGCCACAGGCGGTACGGCCGCTCGGTGGGGACGGGGTCCGGGTGCTTCGTGGTCGCCGGGGTGTCGGTGGACGTGTCAGGACTCAACGGGGGTCCTCCGTGGCCCCGTGTCGGGGCCTGGTCGGATCGGCAGCGCGTGCGTCCCGGATTCTCCAGCGCGGCAGGGCGCGGCGGGCGGGTATTCCAGGATGCGAGAAGGCGGTGGCGTGGCCGGCCGATGAGTTCCGGCGGCTTCGCCGGTCCCCACTCCATGGACAAGGAATTCCGTGCGACGCTGCAGAAGAGCCCCGCCCAGGGCGGCTGGACGTATGTCGTATGGCCCCGATCCGTCGAGTACTTCGGCACCCGCGGACTGGTCAAGGTGCGCGGCACCATCGACGGACATCCGTTCCGGAGCTCCTTCATGGCCCTCGGCGACGGCACCCACATGCTGCCCGTCAAGGCCGAGATCCGCAGGGCGATCCACAAGGAGGCGGGCGACACCGTCACCGTACGGCTCCAGGAGCGGCTGACGGATTGACCGGCCCGTGGCCGCCGGGGCCCCGGGGTACGGGAGAATGGGCCCATGAGCCTGTTCCGTGACGACGGCGTCGTCCTGCGCACCCAGAAGCTGGGTGAGGCGGACCGCATCATCACGCTGCTCACCCGCGGTCACGGACGGGTACGCGCTGTCGCGCGCGGCGTGCGGCGCACCAAGTCGAAGTTCGGGGCCAGGCTGGAGCCCTTCTCCCACGTCGACGTGCAGTTCTTCGCCCGGGGCAGCGAGCTCGTGGGCCGCGGGCTGCCGCTGTGCACCCAGTCGGAGACGATCGCCCCCTACGGCGGCGCGATCGTCACCGACTACGCCCGCTACACCGCGGGCACGGCCATGCTGGAGACCGCGGAGCGGTTCACCGACCACGAGGGCGAGCCGGCCGTCCAGCAGTACCTTCTGCTCGTCGGCGCCCTGCGGACCCTCGCCCGGGGCGAGCACGCCCCGGGGCTCGTGCTCGACGCCTTCCTGCTGCGCTCCCTCGCCGTCAACGGCTACGCCCCCAGCTTCGACGACTGCGCCCGCTGCGGCCTGCCCGGCCCCAACCGCTTCTTCTCCGTCGCCGCGGGCGGCGCCATATGCGGCGACTGCCGGGTGCCGGGCAGCGTCGTACCCTCGGCGGAGGCCATCGGCCTGCTCAGCGCGCTGCTCACCGGCGACTGGGCCACGGCGGACGCCTGCGAGGCGCGTCACGTCAGGGAGGGCAGCGGACTCGTGTCCGCCTATCTGCACTGGCACCTGGAGCGCGGCCTGCGCTCATTGCGATACGTAGAGAAATAGGAGATGTGAGCCGCATGGCACGACGCGGAATCCTGGGCCGGTCCCGCCGCGAGTACAAGGTCCCCGAGCCGCACCCCTCCGGTGCCCGCCCGCCCAAGATCCCGGGCGAGCTCGTGCCGAACCACGTGGCCTGCGTCATGGACGGCAACGGCCGCTGGGCCAAGGAACGCGGCCTGCCGCGCACCGAGGGGCACAAGGTCGGCGAGGGCGTCGTCCTCGACGTGCTCAAGGGCTGCCTGGAGATGGGCGTCAAGAACCTCTCCCTCTACGCCTTCTCCACGGAGAACTGGAAGCGCTCGCCCGACGAGGTCCGCTTCCTGATGAACTTCAACCGCGACGTCATCCGCCGCCGCCGCGACGAGATGAACGAGCTGGGCATCCGCATCCGGTGGGTGGGCCGCATGCCCAAGATGTGGAAGTCCGTGGTCCAGGAGCTCCAGATCGCCCAGGAGCAGACCGTCGACAACGACGCCATGACGCTGTACTTCTGCGTCAACTACGGCGGCCGGGCGGAGATCGCGGACGCGGCCCAGGCGATCGCGCGGGACGTGGCCGCCGGAAAGCTCGACCCGGGCAAGGTCAACGAGAAGACGTTCCAGAAGTACCTGTACTACCCGGACATGCCGGACGTCGACCTGTTCCTGCGCCCCAGCGGCGAGCAGCGGACCTCCAACTACCTGCTCTGGCAGAGCAGTTACGCCGAGATGGTCTTCCAGGACGTGCTGTGGCCCGACTTCGACCGCCGTGACCTGTGGCGCGCCTGCCTGGAATACGCCCAGCGCGACCGGCGCTTCGGGGGCGCGATCCCGAACGAGGAGCTGGAGGCGATGCGCGGACGGCCGGAGGGGACGGCCGGCTGAGACACCGGCCCGCAGGGTCGCTAGGGTCCCGCCCATGGATCACCAGGGGCGGGACACCGAGCGGACGGCGCACGCGGTCGAGCTGGCCTTCCGGCCGACGCTCGCCGACATCATGAGCGCGGTCCGCGTGCGCGAGAGCTACCGGCGGTTGACGTGGGTGCGGTGGCTCGTGGTCGCCCTGCTCCTGGCCTGGGGGATCCTGCCGGCGTTCGCACCCGCCTCACGCGGGCCGGCCGTGGTGCCCCTGCTGATCGGCGTCTTCGTGTGGGCGATCCCGCACCTGCACGCCCGGCAGATGCTGCGCAATGTCGCGTGGCAGGGCGACTACCGCACGACGGTCACCGAGGACGGCGTCACGACGGTGAACGACCACTGCGCGCTCACCCAGCGCTGGACCCTCTTCCGCGGCCACCGGGAGACCGACGACAGCTTCGTCCTGCTCAGCCGCGACCGGGGCGTCGTGTGGGTGGAGGTCCTGCCCAAGCGGGGCCTGCGCGAAGCCGGGGACGCCGACCTGCTCCGCGCGACGCTCGAGAGGCATCTGCCGCGGCTCTGAACAACCCCCGCACCCCGCGTGGGGATTGAGCGCCTCCGCCGATACGATCACGGCTCGGCAATCGTCGGTACGGGAGAGACCGTGGCAGAGGTACAGCAGCAGGACGGACAGTCGGTGACGCTCACCTACGAGCCCACTGCCGCCGACATGAAGGGCGCCCTCGACGCCCGCGCGCGCAGCACACCGTCCGGCCGCCGCACCCGCCGCCTGATGCTCTTCAGCGGTGTGGCCGGCCTCTGCTTCGTCGCACTGACGGTCGCGCGGGGCGACATCGACGCCGTCCGCCTCGTCGCGGGCGTCGCGCTGATCCTCTTCGCCGTCGGCAGCCAGTTCCTGCTGCCCCGCCTGCAGGCCCGCCAGCTCCAGCAACTGGCCGTTCGCCAGGGCGTGTTCCGGGCCACCGTGGACGCGGGCGGCATACGGCTGACCACGCGCGACAGCGAGACCACCAGCAATTGGGACCTGTATCCCCGCTACGCCGAGACCGACGCGCTGTTCGTCCTGCTCACCGCCGACAAGCACGGCGTCGGCGTCATGCTCCTCCCCAAGCGCGGCCTGCCCGGCCCCGGCGACGTCGACCGCCTGCGCACCCTGCTCGACGAGCACGTCCAGCGGGTCTGACCGGCCGAGGGCCGCCCTTGTGTTCGCCGCCGGGCGTCGTTCGCCCTGCGGACCTTCTCCGGCTCCGCGCGGTGCTCCGGATCAGCTCCTCCCGCGCCTTCGCCCCCTGCGCGGCCCGGACCCGCACGAGTGACACCTCCGCCTTGCACGCGACATCCGCAGTCGCGGCCCCGATCTCCTGACGGGCGCCGTTCCGGGCGGCCCGGCGCCGTACCGATCGGCCGAGCGCTCTGCCCTGCGCCGCCGTATTCGGCCGAAGACGCCGTACGGGATCCGTAAAAGTGGCATCGGCGGCCGTAAGGGACCCATCAACGAGCGCCGCGGCGTGGCCGAAATGCGTTTACCTCGAACGGTCCGAGAGGCGGATGGTCCTCTCATCGTCTTCGTTCAGGAGCTCTCGATGGCCGACGGGGTCTTCGTCGTCACCACGATCGCGGTCTTCGCGCTGGTGGCCTTCATCGCCAAGGGGGTGGCGAAGCTGTGAATGCCGAGAACATCGTCGGACTGATCGTGGCCCTCGCGCTGCTGGGCTATCTCGTCCTCGCCCTCGTGTACCCGGAGAGGTTCTGAGCACGGCTATGAGCCCCTTCCTCGCCGGTGTGCTCCAGTTGCTCGCGCTGATGGCGGCGCTGGCGCTGGCATACCGCCCGCTCGGCGACTACATGGCCAGGGTCTACTCCTCCGACCGGCATCTGCGGGTGGAGAAGTGGATATACAAGGCCATCGGCGCCAACCCGTCCGTCGAGATGCGCTGGCCCGCCTACCTGCGCGGTGTCCTCGCCTTCTCCGCCGTGGGCGTCCTGTTCCTGTACCTGCTGCAGCGCCTGCAGGGCAGCCTGCCCGGCTCGCTCGGGTTCTCCTCGATCGACCCGGACCAGGCGTTCAACACGGCCGCCTCGTTCGTATCGAACACGAACTGGCAGTCGTACTACGGCGAGCAGACCATGGGCCACGTCGTGCAGACCGCCGGCCTGGCGGTGCAGAACTTCGTCTCCGCCGCCGTCGGCATCGCGGTCGCCGTCGCGCTGGTGCGCGGCTTCGCCCTCCCCCGAGCTCTTCGAGCAGGGGGCACCCCCACCCGTACCGGCGAACTCGGCAACTTCTGGGCCGACCTGGTGCGCGGTGTCGTACGCATCCTGATCCCGATCTCCGTTGTCGCCGCGATCGTGCTCGTGGCCTGCGGTGCGATCCAGAATTTCGCGGGCATCCACGAGGTCGGCCAGTTCACGGGCGGCTCCCAGCAGTGGAACGGCGGCGCGGTGGCCTCGCAGGAGGCGATCAAGGAGCTGGGCACCAACGGCGGCGGCTACTTCAACGCCAACTCCGCCCACCCCTTCGAGAACCCCAACGCCTTCGCCAACCTCTTCGAGATCTTCCTGATCCTCCTGATCCCGTTCTCGCTGACCCGCACCTTCGGCAGGATGGTCGGCTCGGTCAAGCAGGGGTACGCGATCCTGGGCACGATGGCGACCATCTGGGTCGGGTTCGTGCTGCTGATGTGGGCGACGGAGTTCTCCGGCCACGGCCCGGCGTTCGAGATCGCCGGCGGGGCCATGGAGGGCAAGGAGACCCGGTTCGGCATCGGCGCCTCGTCGATCTTCGCGGTCTCCACGACGCTGACCTCGACCGGGGCGGTGGACAGCTTCCACTCCTCGTACACCGGGCTCGGCGGCGGCATCACCCTGCTCGGCATGATGCTCGGCGAGATCGCGCCCGGCGGAGTCGGCTCGGGCCTCTACGGCATGCTGATCATGGCCATCATCGCCGTCTTCATCGCCGGTCTGATGGTCGGCCGCACCCCGGAGTACCTGGGCAAGAAGATCGGCACCCGCGAGATCAAGCTCGCCGCCTGCTACATCCTCGTCACCCCGGCGCTGGTGCTCGGCTTCACCGCCGCGGCGATGGTCCTGCCCACCCCGGCCGACTCGATGACGAACTCCGGAGCACACGGCTTCTCCGAGATCCTCTACGCCTACACCTCCGGCGCCAACAACAACGGCTCCGCCTTCGCCGGACTGAACGCCGACACCCAGTGGTTCAACACCACCATCGGACTCGCGATGCTGCTGGGCCGATTCGTGCCCATGGTGTTCGTTCTCGCGCTCGCCGGCTCGCTCGCCGAGCAGAAACCTGTCCCGGAGAGCGCGGGAACGCTGCGCACCGACAAGCCGCTCTACGCGGGCCTGCTGGTCGGCACCATCCTGATCATCACCGGTCTGACCTACTTCCCGGCGCTCGCGCTGGGCCCGCTCGCCGAAGGGCTGGCCTCATGACCACCGACGTGAAGAAGCCGGAGGACTCCATGTCCACGGCCACTGCGACCCGGGCACCTCACAGCGATGTGCCGACCGGACACAAGCCCGACGCCGGGCGCGTCGCCGGAGGTCTGTTCGACCCCAAGCAGCTGCTCACGTCCTTCCCGGACGCGCTCCGCAAGCTCGACCCCCGGGTGATGGTCAAGTCCCCGGTGATGTTCGTCGTCCTGATCGGCTCGGTGGGCACCACCGTGCTGGCGGTGAAGGACCCGACCGACTGGTTCGGCTGGGCGATCGCCGGCTGGCTGTGGCTGACCACGATCTTCGCCAACCTGGCGGAGGCGGTGGCCGAAGGCCGTGGCAAGGCCCAGGCCGACACCCTGCGCAGGGCGAAGACCGACACGGTTGCCCGCCGCCTGGCCGAGGACCGCACGGCCGAGGAGCGGGTGCCCGGCACCGAGCTGAGGATCGGCGACCTGGTCGTCTGCGAGGCCGGGGACACCATTCCCGGCGACGGTGACGTGGTCGAAGGTGTCGCAAGCGTGGACGAGTCCGCGATCACGGGCGAGTCGGCCCCGGTGATCCGGGAGTCCGGCGGCGACCGCAGCGCCGTCACCGGCGGCACGAAGGTCCTCTCCGACCGCATCGTCGTCAAGATCACCACGAAGCCCGGCGAGACGTTCATCGACCGCATGATCAACCTGGTCGAGGGTGCCGCGCGGCAGAAGACGCCCAACGAGATCGCGCTCAACATCCTGCTCGCCTCACTGACCATTGTCTTCCTGCTCGTCGTGGTCACCTTGAAGCCGTTCGCGATCTACGCGGGAGCCGACGAACAGACCTCGATGATCGTCCTCGTCGCCCTGCTGGTCTGCCTCATCCCGACGACCATCGGCGCGCTTCTGTCCGCCATCGGCATCGCGGGAATGGACCGGCTCGTCCAGCGCAATGTGCTCGCGATGTCCGGCCGCGCGGTCGAGGCCGCCGGCGACGTCTCGACCCTTCTGCTCGACAAGACCGGCACGATCACCCTCGGCAACCGGCAGGCCGCCGAGTTCGTCCCCGTCAAGGGCACCACAGAGGCCGAGATGGCGGACGCCGCGCAGCTCTCCTCACTCGCCGACGAGACCCCCGAGGGCCGTTCCGTCGTCGTCCTCGCGAAGGAGAAGTACGGGCTGCGCGGGCGCCACCCGGGGGAGCCGGCGCACGCCGAGTGGATCGCCTTCACCGCCCAGACCCGTATGTCGGGCGTGGACATGGAGGGACGCAAGGTCCGCAAGGGCGCGGCCGGTTCGGTCGTGGCCTGGGTGGAGGAGCGGGGCGGACGTGTCTCCGAGGACGCGCAGGTGCTCACGGACCGCATTTCCGAGGCTGGTGGCACGCCGCTGCTGGTCGCCGTGGAGGACGACAAGGGCGCACGCGTCCTGGGCGTCATCCACCTCAAGGACGTGGTGAAGGAGGGCATGCGGGAGCGGTTCGACGAGCTGCGCCGCATGGGCATCAAGACCGTCATGATCACGGGCGACAACCCGCTGACCGCCAAGGCCATCGCCCAGGAGGCGGGGGTCGACGACTTCCTCGCCGAGGCCACGCCCGAGGACAAGATGGCCCTGATCAAGCGCGAACAGGCCGGCGGCAAGCTCGTCGCCATGACCGGCGACGGTACGAACGACGCACCCGCCCTCGCCCAGGCCGACGTCGGCGTGGCCATGAACACCGGCACCTCGGCCGCCAAGGAGGCCGGGAACATGGTCGACCTGGACTCCAACCCGACCAAACTCATCGAGATCGTCGAGATCGGCAAACAACTGCTCATCACCAGAGGGGCGTTGACGACGTTCTCGATCGCCAACGACGTGGCCAAGTACTTCGCGATCATCCCCGCGATGTTCGCCGTCGCCTACCCGGGCCTGGACAAGCTCAACATCATGGGCCTGGCCTCGCCGGAGTCCGCGATCCTCTCCGCCGTCGTCTTCAACGCGCTCGTCATCGTCGCCCTGGTGCCGCTCGCCCTGAAGGGAGTCCGGTACCGGCCGATGAACGCGGACCGGATGCTGCGCCGCAACCTCGCCGTCTACGGCCTCGGCGGCCTGATCGCCCCGTTCATCGGGATCAAGCTCATCGACCTGCTCATCTCCCTCGTCCCCGGGCTGCGTTGAATCAGAAAGCGTGCTGATCTGCCATGAACAACTCCTTCACGAACGCGGCACGGCTGCTGGGGGCCGGCCTGCGCGCCCTCCTCGTCCTGACCCTGGTGACCGGCGTCGTCTATCCCCTCGCCGTCACCGGCGTCGCCCAGGGCCTGTTCGGCGACAAGGCCAACGGCTCCGAGATCGAGAGCGACGGCAAGGTCGTCGGCTCCGCACTCATCGGACAGCGCTACGACCTGCCACTCCGGGACGGCGGCGAGACACCGGCTCCGGACCTGAAGTGGTTCCAGCCGCGCCCCTCCAACGGCCTCGGCAGCAACACCGTCAACACGCAGTACAAGCTGATCCTGTCCGGCGCGACCAACCGCTCCGCCGACAACGCCGAGCTCATCCGGTGGGTGAAGGACGCCAAGGCCGCCGTCATCAAGGACAACTCCACCGCCACGTACAAGGTGAAGCCCTCGGACGTGCCGGCGGACGCCGTCACCTCCTCCGGCTCCGGCCTGGACCCGCACATCTCGCCCGAGTACGCGAAACTCCAGGCCCACCGGGTCGCCGCGAGAAACCACCTCCACCTCGAGCAGGTGAACAAGCTCGTCGCCGCCCACACCGACGGCCGGATCCTCGGCTTCATCGGCGAACCCCGCGTCAACGTCCTCAAGCTCAACATCGCACTCAAGGAACTGACCACGCGCTGATGGCAACCTCCAGGCGCGGAACCGGAAGCGGATGCCTCCCCATCCGCGACACCTCATCACCGAGCCCGGTACGGGCTGCCGCTTCGAGACGCAGGAACCGGACGAGACCATGGCACGCGGCAAGCTTCGGATCTACCTCGGCGCCGCCCCAGGCGTCGGCAAGACCTACGCGATGCTGTCCGAGGCGCACCGACGCGTCGAGCGCGGAACGGACTGCGTCGTCGCCTTCGTCGAACACCACAACCGGCCCCGCACGGAAGTGATGTTGCACGGTCTTGAGACAATCCCGCGCAAGGAACTCCGGTACCGGGGCGGCGTCTTCACCGAGATGGACGTCGACGCGGTCCTCGCCCGCCGTCCCGCCGTGGCCCTGGTCGACGAGATGGCCCACTCCAACGTCCCCGGCTCCCGCAACAGCAAGCGCTGGCAGGACGTCGAGGAACTGCTCGCCGCCGGCATCGACGTCATCTCCACGGTCAACATCCAGCACCTGGAGTCGCTGGGCGACGTCGTCGAATCCATCACCGGCGTACGCCAGCGGGAGACGGTCCCCGACGAGATGGTGCGCCGCGCCGATCAGATCGAGCTCGTCGACATGTCACCGCAGGCGCTGCGCCGCCGCATGGCACACGGCAACATCTACCAGCCCGACAAGGTCGACGCGGCCCTCTCCCACTACTTCCGCCCCGGCAACCTCACCGCGCTGCGCGAGCTGGCCCTGCTGTGGACCGCCGACCGGGTGGACGAATACCTCCAGGAGTACCGGACCGAACACCAGGTCTCGAAGATCTGGGGCTCCCGGGAACGCATCGTCGTCGGCCTCACCGGCGGGCCCGAAGGCCGCACGCTGATCCGACGCGCCGCCCGGCTCGCCGAGAAGGGCGCCGGCGGCGAGGTCCTCGCCGTCTACATCGCCCGCAGCGACGGCCTGACCTCGGCCTCGCCCAAGGAACTCGCCGTTCAGCGCACGCTGGTAGAGGACCTCGGCGGCAGTTTCCACCATGTGATCGGCGACGACGTGCCGACCGCCCTGCTCGCGTTCGCGCGCGGTGTCAACGCCACCCAGATCGTGCTGGGCGTCAGCCGCCGGCGGTCCTGGCAGTACATCCTCGGCCCGGGCGTGAGCGCCACCGTCGCCCGTGAATCCGGCCCCGACCTGGACGTCCACATCGTCACCCACGACGAGGCCGCCAAGGGCCGTCGCCTGCCCGTCTCCCGCGGTGCCCGGCTCGGCAGGTCCCGGACCATATGGGGCTGGCTGGTCGGCCTGGCCGGCCCGGCGCTGCTCACCCTGCTCCTCAGCCGGGTCGCCCCCGATGTCGGACTGGCCAACGACGTCCTGCTGTTCCTGTCGCTGACCGTGGCCGCCGCCCTGCTGGGCGGGCTGATTCCGGCCCTGGCATCCGCTGCGGCCGGCTCCCTGCTGCTCAACTGGTTCTTCACACCGCCCCTCCACGAGATCACCATCGCCGACCCCGAGAACATGGTCGCTCTCGTGATCTTCGTGGGGGTGGCGATAGCGGTCGCCTCGGTCGTCGACCTGGCCGCCCGCCGGACCCACCAGGCCGCCCGCCTGCGCGCCGAGTCGGAGACGCTGTCCTTCCTGGCGGGCAGCGTCCTGCGCGGAGAGACCACGCTGGACGCCCTGCTGGAACGCGTCCGCGAGACGTTCTCCATGGACTCCGTCGCCCTGCTGGAGCGTACGAGCGACGTCGAGCCGTGGACCTGCGCGTGCAGCGTCGGCGCACGGCCCGTCAGTCGCCCCGAGGGCGCGGACGTCGACATGCCCGTGGGTGACCACATGGCGCTCGCGCTCTCCGGCCGGGCCCTGCCCGCCGAGGACCGCCGGGTCCTTGCCGCCTTCGCCGCCCAGGCCGTCGTCGTCCTGGACCGCCAGCGCCTCCTCGGCGAGGCGGAAGAGGCCCGGAAACTCGCCGAGGGGAACAGGATCCGAACGTCCCTGCTCGCCGCGGTCAGCCACGACCTGCGCACGCCGCTGGCCGCCATCAAGGCCGCCGTGACCTCCCTTCGCTCCGACGACGTCGAATGGTCGGACGACGACCGGGCCGAGCTGCTGGAGAGCATCGAACTCGGCACGGACCGCCTCGACCACCTGGTCGGCAACCTCCTCGACATGTCCCGTCTGGAAACCGGCACCGTCACCCCCGTGATCCGAGAGACCGACGTCGACGAAGTGGTGCCCATGGCGCTCGTGGGCGTACCCGAGGGCAGCGTCGAGCTCGACATCCCCGAGACCCTGCCCATGGTCGCCGTCGACCGCGGCCTGCTGGAGCGAACAGTCGCCAACATCGTCGAGAACGCCGTCAAGTACAGCCCCGGCGGCGCACCGGTCCTGGTCTCGGCGAGCGCCATCGCCGACCGCGTCGAACTCCGCGTCATCGACCGCGGCCCGGGCGTCCCGGACGAGGCCAAGGACCGCATCTTCGCGCCCTTCCAGCGCTACGGCGACGCCCCGAGCGGTGCCGGAGTGGGCCTGGGCCTCGCCGTTGCCAGGGGCTTCGCGGAGGCCATCGGCGGCACACTCACCGCCGAGGACACCCCCGGCGGCGGACTCACCATGGTCCTGACCCTCCGGCCCGCGGCCGATCACCCACGGAGAAACCCGGACCTCCCGGCGACCGTGACGACGTGATCTCGGCCCGGACGCGTAGCCCGACCCCAGGTCCGGCGCGACAGGGCCGCTGCACCGGGTACAGCCGATCGGGCCGGCGGCGGGCAGCCGGACCCGGTGGTGCACCACAACGCGGCGCGGGCCACGAGGGTGGCGTTCATGCCGCGCCGCGCCACAAGGGCGGCGGTCACGCCCTGGCGGTCAGTTCGCCTTCGACGCGCACTCCGCGCACGTGCCGAAGATCTCGACCGTGTGCGCCACGTTCACGTATCCGTGCTGCGCGGCGATCATCTCCGCCCACTGCTCCACGGCCGGGCCCTCGACCTCCACCGCCTTGCCGCACATCCGGCACACCAGGTGGTGGTGATGGTCGTCCGTCGAACAGCGCCGGTACACCGACTCGCCGTCGCTCGTGCGCAGCACGTCCACCTCGCCCGCGTCGGCGAGCGACTGGAGCGTGCGGTAGACCGTCGTCAGGCCGACCGAATCGCCGCGGTGCTTGAGCATGTCGTGCAGCTCCTGCGCACTGCGGAACTCGTCCACCTCGTCGAGCGCCGCAGCCACCGCTGCCCGCTGCCGGGTGGACCGGCCTCGCACCGGGGCGGTGTTCCCGCCGGTTGGCGCCGTGGTCACAGGAGCCTCCTTGCCTCGCCCGCACATGTGTCGGGCCATTCTGCCAGGCCCGCGCGCGGGCCCCGCCCGCGCTCAGACCTTGACGTCGTCACTGGGCCGTCGCGTACCCGGCATGTCCACCGTGCACTCGGTGCTGCCGGCCGCCGGTTTCGCCCGCAGGCGCGCCAGCGGCAGCGCCAGCGCGGTGAGCACCACGAAGACGGCGATGGCCAGCAGGACAATCGTCGCCCCTGGCGGCACGTCCTGGTAGTACGAGGTGCCGGTTCCGGTCAGGGCCACGACGACCCCGATCCCCACGGCGAGCGCGAACGTCGCCCGGAACGAGCGCGTCACCTGCTGCGCGGCCGCCACCGGCACCACCATCAGCGCGCTGACCAGCAGCAGGCCCACCACGCGCATCGCGACGCTGACCGTGACCGCCGCGGTCACCGCGACCAGCAGGTTCAGCGCGCGGACCGGCAGGCCGGTCACCCGCGCGAACTCCTCGTCCTGGCTGATCGCGAACAGCTGCTTGCGCAGTCCCAGCGAGACCAGCACCACGAAGCCGGCCAGGAGCGCGATGGCCGTCAGGTCCTCCTGCGACACCGTGGACAGCGAACCGAACAGGAACGAGCTCAGATTCGCCGTCGACCCCGTGTCCGAGAGGTTGACCAGCATCACACCGCCGGCCATGCCGCCGTAGAAGAGCATCGCCAGCGCGATGTCGCCGCGGGTACGCCCGTAGGCGCGGATGAGCTCCATCAGTACGGCGCCGAGCACCGACACCAGCGTCGCCATCCACACCGGGTTGGTGGAGAGCAGGAATCCGAGGCCGACGCCCGTCATCGCGACATGGCCGATTCCGTCGCCCATCAGCGCCTGGCGGCGCTGGACCAGGTGAATGCCGACCGCGGGGGCGGTGATGCCGACCAGCAGCGCCGCGAGCAGTGCCCGCTGCATGAACTCGGTTTCCAGGATTTCCATGATCAGGTCAGCAGTCCCGTGCGGAGCGGCTCGTGGGCCGCGTGCGGATGTACGTGGTCGTGGCCCGGCAGGGCGTGCTGGCCCACCGCGGTGGGCGGCGGCCCGTCATGGACCACACAGCCGTCGCGCAGCACCACGGCCCGGTCGATCAGCGGCTCCAGCGGACCCAGCTCGTGCAGCACGAGCAGCACCGACGTGCCGTCCGCGACCTGCTCCCGCAGCGTCGACGCGAGGATCTCCTGGCTCGCCAGGTCCACGCCCGCCATCGGCTCGTCCATGATCAGCAGTTCGGGTTCGGATGCCAGCGCCCGCGCGATCAGCACCCGCTGGTGCTGGCCGCCCGACAGGGCGGTCACCGAGTCCTTGACGCGGTCGGCGAGACCCACCAGCTCGATCGCCCGCTGCACGGCCGCCTTGTCGGCGCGCGAGGAGAAGCCGAAACGGGTGCGGGAGAGGCGGCCCGCGGACACGACCTCCCGCACGGTCGCCGGCACGCCGCTCGCGGCCGTCGTCCGCTGCGGCACGTAGCCGACGCGCGCCCACTGCCGGAACCGGCGCAGCGGCGTGCCGAACAGCTCGATCGAGCCGTCCGTCAGCGGCACCTGGCCGATCGCGGAGCGCACCACGGTCGACTTGCCCGAGCCGTTGGCGCCGAGCAGTGCCACGACCTCTCCGCGCCCGACGGCGAGGTCCACACCGCGCAGCACTGTGCGCGTGCCGAGCGTGGCCCGCGCACCGCTGACGGAGATGACCGGATCCGTAACGGTGTCCATGGCGGGTGCCTCCGTTGCGTGCGGGGTGGGTGTCGCTTCGTGCGGGATCACTTCGCGCCGAGGGCCTTCTGCAGCGCGGTGAGGTTGGAGCGCATGACCTGCAGGTAGTCGTCGCCCCTGGACGCGTCGGTGATGCCCTCCAGCGGGTCGAGGACATCGGTCCTCAGGCCTGTGTCCTCGGCGAGCGTCTTCGCCGTCTTGTCGCTCGCGAGGGTCTCGAAGAAGACCGTGGTGACCTTCTCCTCCTTCGCGATCGTCTGCAGCTCCTTGATCCGCGCGGGGCTGGGCTCGGACTCGGGGTCGAGACCCGCGATGCCCTCCTGGTCCAGGCCGTAGCGCTCGGCGAGGTAGCCGAAGGCGGAGTGCGTGGTGATGAAGGTCTTCGTGGCCGAGTTCTTCAGGCCCTGCTCGAAGTCGGTGTTCAGGTCGTTCAGCTTGGCGACGAGCGCGTCGGTGTTCTTCTCGTAGTCCGCGGCGTGGTCCGGGTCGGCCTTCCCGAGGGCCTTGCCGACGCCCTTGGCGACCTCGGCGTACTTCACCGGGTCCAGCCAGATGTGCGGGTCGGCGCCGGCCTCGCTCTCGCCCTCGTGGCCGTGCTCGTCCGCGTGGCCGGCCTCTTCGTGGCCGCTCTCCTCGTGCCCGTGGTCGTGGCCGACCTCGGTGCCGTGGTTCTCCAGCTTGGTGAGGGTGGCGGCGTCGATCTTGTGCTTCACGCCGGACTCGGCGATCGCGTCGTCGACGGCGGGCTGGATGCCCTTGAGGTAGAGGATGAGGCCGGAGTCGTTCAGCTCGGCGGTCTGCCGGGGCTTCAGCTCGAGGTCGTGCGGCTCGACGCCCGGCTTGGTGAGCGTGGTGACGGAGACATTGGCGCCACCTATCTGCTCGGCGAGATACTGCATCGGATAGAAAGACGCCACGACCTTCAGCTTGCCGTCGCTGCCGCCCTCGGCAGCGTCGGAGGTGGAGCACGCGGAGACGGCCATGAGGCCGAGCGCGACGGCTCCGGCGACGGCGGTGGTGGGTATGAGGCGTCGTACGTTCATGACAGTCATTTTCAACAAAGTCGGAAACGATTGTCAATAAACCCTGTTGCCAGGCCCTCCACCCGGACCGATTTGATCCGGAGGGTCAGGCCGCCGGTAACCTGAAGCATTCTCCGTTCGTCGTCGTCGTAATGAAGAGAGCACCGTGGCCGCCGACAAGATCGACACCATCGTCAGCCTGAGCAAGCGCCGTGGCTTCGTCTACCCGTGCAGCGAGATCTATGGCGGCCAGAAGGCCGCCTGGGACTACGGGCCGCTGGGTGTCGAGCTCAAGGAGAACATCAAGCGTCAGTGGTGGCGCTACATGGTCACCTCCCGCGAGGACGTCGTCGGCCTCGACTCGTCGGTGATCCTGGCCACCGAGGTCTGGGAGGCATCCGGCCACGTCGCCACCTTCACCGACCCGCTCACCGAGTGCACCTCCTGCCACAAGCGCTACCGCGCCGACCACCTGGAGGAGGCCTTCGAGGCGAAGCACGGCCGCCTCCCGGAGGGTCTGTCCGAGGTCAACTGCCCCAACTGCGGCAACAAGGGCCAGTTCACCGAGCCCAAGCAGTTCTCCGGCCTGCTCTCCACCCACCTCGGCCCCACCCAGGACTCCGGCTCCATCGCCTACCTGCGGCCCGAGACCGCGCAGGGCATCTTCACCAACTTCGGCCAGGTCCAGCAGACGTCGCGCAAGAAGCCCCCGTTCGGCATCGCGCAGATGGGCAAGTCCTTCCGTAACGAGATCACGCCGGGCAACTTCATCTTCCGCACCCGCGAGTTCGAGCAGATGGAGATGGAGTTCTTCGTCAAGCCGGGCGAGGACGAGCAGTGGCACGAGTACTGGATGGAGCAGCGCTGGAACTGGTACACCGGCCTCGGCCTGCGCGAGGAGAACATGCGCTGGTTCGAGCACCCGGCCGAGAAGCTCTCCCACTACTCCAAGCGCACCGCCGACATCGAGTACCGCTTCCAGTTCGGCGGCAACGAGTGGGGCGAGCTGGAGGGTGTCGCCAACCGCACCGACTACGACCTCTCCGCCCACTCCAAGGCGTCCGGCACCGACCTGTCGTACTTCGACCAGGACGCCGGTGAGCGCTGGACGCCGTACGTCATCGAGCCCGCCGCCGGTGTCGGCCGCGCCATGCTCGCCTTCCTCCTCGACGCCTACAACGAGGACGAGGCGCCGAACGCCAAGGGCGTCATGGAGAAGCGCACCGTCATGCGCCTCGACCCGCGCATCGCGCCCGTCAAGGTCGCCGTGCTGCCGCTGAGCCGCAACCCGCAGCTCTCGCCGAAGGCCAAGGGCCTGGCCGCCGACCTCCGGCAGAACTGGAACATCGAGTTCGACGACGCCGGCGCCATCGGCCGCCGCTACCGCCGCCAGGACGAGATCGGCACCCCGTTCTGCGTGACCGTCGACTTCGAGACCCTCGACGACAACGCGGTCACCGTCCGCGAGCGCGACACCATGAAGCAGGAGCGCGTCTCGCTGGACCAGATCCAGGGTTACCTGGGCAGCCGCCTGCTCGGCTGCTGACCGGCGGTTCCCTGGCCGTTCATCACGAAGCCCCCGGTTCCGGGTACGGAACCGGGGGCCTTTGTGCACACTGGGGCGCATGGTGTCGATGACCACCAGCAAGGTCAGCAGATGGGACGGGCACGGCAGGGAACACGTCGTGCGCGTCCAACGGTCCGGTGTGCAGCGGCAGTTGCGCTGCGACACCTGTGGGTGGCGCAGGAGCGCCCAGTTTCTGCCCTGGCTGAAGGCGGAGGAGCATCTGGCCCTGGAGCACCAGGCGACGGTCGACCCGACGGCCTCGTAGCGGACGCCGTCAGGCGCGCAGGCCGCGCAGCAGGAGGCCCACCACGGCGTCGAACTCGGCGTCGACGGTGGGCTTTCGCCACTCCGGCGCGTACGCCGGGTCGTGGAAACGGGCGGTCGCGTCGAACAGCGCGCGGGCCGTCGCCACCGGGTCGGTGTCGGCGAAGTCGCCGGCCCGGACACCCTCTTCGACGATCTGCCGGAGCTGACCGAGCATGGCGTCCAGATGCCGGTCCACAACACCGCTGTTCTCGTCGATCAGCACGCCGTACGTGGCGAACAGTTCGGGGTCGTCGCCCGCCTTGTGGCGCTTGGCCGCGAAGAGCGCCGAGAACCAGTCGACGAGCTTCTCGGGCGCGGTGCGCTGCGGAGCCCCGGTGATCTCCGCGAGGGCGACCTCCGCCCGGCCGAGCCAGCGCTCGGTCACCGCCTCGCGCAGCGCCGCCTTCGTGCGGAAGTGGCGGTAGACGCTGCCGTGGGAGACGCCGAGCGCCCGGGCGACGTCCACGACCGTGGCCTTGGCCGGGCCGTAGCGCCGCAGCACCTCCTCGGTGGCTTCGAGGATGCGCTCGGCGGTCAGGGTCTCGGTGGGCATGAGCTGACAGTACCCGGCGCGGCGGACGGGTCAGCGCTCGCTGTCCAGGTGGGCCATCTGGGCCGCGGGGTAGCGCTCGCCGGCCGCCGCACCCGCCGGTACCGCCTGCTCGACGGCCGCCAGGTCCTCGGCCGACAGCTCCACGTCCAGCGCGCCCAGCGCCTCGGCGAGACGCGCACGGGTACGGGCGCCGATCAGCGGCACGATGTCCTCGCCGCGCGACAGCACCCAGGCGATCGCCGTCTGCGCCACGCTCACGCCCTTGTCGTCGGCCACCTTGCGCAGCTGCTCGACCAGGTTCAGGTTCCGCCGGAGGTTGTCGCCCTGGAAACGGGGGCTCATGCCCCGGAAGTCTCCCGGGCCCAGCTCGCGGTCGGGGGTGAAGTGGCCGCTGATCAGCCCCCGCGAGAGCACTCCGTACGCCGTGACACCGATGCCGAGCTCGCGGACGGTGGGCAGGATCTCCTCCTCGATGCCGCGCGAGATCAGGGAGTACTCGATCTGGAGGTCGGCGATCGGGGCGACGGCGGCGGCCCGCCGGATGGTCTGCGCCCCGACCTCGGACAGCCCGATGTGGCGGACATGGCCGGCCTCGACCAGCTCGGCGATGGCGCCGACGGTCTCCTCGATCGGCACATCCGGGTCGACGCGGGCGATCCGGTAGACGTCGATGTGGTCCGTGCCGAGGCGCTGGAGGCTGTACGCGGCGAAGTTCTTGATCGCGTCCGGCCGGCCGTCGTAGCCGCTGAAGCCGCCCTCGACCGTGCGCAGGGCGCCGAACTTGACGCTGACCAGGGCCTGTTCGCGGGCGGACGAGCCCGCGGTGCGCAGCGCCTCGTTGATCAGCAGCTCGTTGTGGCCCATGCCGTAGAAGTCGCCCGTGTCGAGGAGGGTGACGCCGGCGTCGAGCGCGGCGTGGATGGTCGCGATCGACTCGGCGCGGTCGGCCTCGCCGTAGAGCGCGGACATGCCCATGCAGCCGAGGCCGAGGGGGAAGACGCGCGGGCCGGTGGTGCCGAGGGGACGGGTGGGGTGCGTGACGGAGGTCATGAGGTCTCCCAGGAGTCGGGTCTCTTCCCTGACGACTATGGCATGACGTCTGACAGATTTCAATATCTGTCATTCGGGCCACGGAAATCCGGGTGCCCGCACAGCCGGGCACGCGCTACTGTCCGTGCATGTCTTCGTTCTTCCAGATCTACGAGTGAGAGGGCGGCGGCCCACCCGCCCCCCGATACCCGAGTCACTTCTCACCCTCACGGGAGAACCGCATGGCCAAGAGCCGAAACAACCTCCTCGGCGTGGGCGGACAGCGCAAGAAGCTGTCCCGCGCCGACCAGCACGGAAACGGTCCCGCGCGCACGGCGGACCGCAAGGCGGCCGCCGACCAGAAGCAGGAGCTGCTGCGCAAGATGCGTGAGCGCGCCCAGGGCAGCCCGGAGCAGCCGCAGGAGGACGCCTCCTGATCGCATGAAGGGGCCCGGACCGCGCGTGATGCGCGATCCGGGCCCCTTCGCGTGTCCGGCCCCGTTCACGTGCGCGTGCGGCACACGCGGACCCGGCGGTGTCGCCTCGGCTCAGCTGCCGCCGCAGGCGCGGACTCGGCGGTGTCGCCTCAGTTCACCGTGCGCGGCAGGCGCAGGCTCGGCGGTGTCGTCAGCGCGATCACCCCGAGCTGCACCAGCAGCGTGACCGTCAGCGCCGCGCCCGTGCCGGCCGACGACGCCGGCGACAGGACCCGCGAGCGCGACACCGGGAAGCAGCTTCGGGAAGCCGACCGAGGGCCAGTCCCGCCACACCGCCAGGGCCGGCGCGCCGATGCCGAGGCCCTGGAGCACACCGCCCGCGGTCACGACGCGGCTGCCGTACCGGGTCACCAGCCGCGGCCCGGCCAGGGAGGCCCCGAAGAAGGCCAGGGCCATCGGAACGAGTGCCAGCCCGGCGGCCACCGCGCTCATGCCCAGCCCCTGCTGGAGTGCCACGGCGATCACGAACAAGTTCCGTGCGTCGATGGCCGAGCACCTGGCGGAGCCGGCCTGGAAGGCGCTGCTGGCCCGGCTGGAGCGGTCGGCCGAGTTCCGTGCGGTGTGGGCCCGCCACGAGGTGGTGGCGCAGGGCGGCCGGGCGAAGTACATCCGCAACGCCCACGTGGGGCTGCTGCACCTGGACGAGGAGAGCCGCGAGCGGCTGGAGGAGCTCAGGTCACTCGCGGTCGCGGCGGCCACCTCCTGACGGGCCCTTTGTGCGGGCGTCCGGGGGCCGGCCCCGATGCGGCGCGCCTCACCGGTGCGCGGGGGCGTCCTCTTCGTTCCGGCACGTCAGCCGCTCCGCCGTGCGGCGCGCGGATTCCTGCGCGCGGCGGCCACTGGTGAGCGCGCCGACGACCAGCACGCACAGGCCGCAGCCCGCGATGATCCACCAGGCGGGCCGGCTCGCGGCGACGAAGCCCTCGCTGGGGGCGGAGGCGGGGACTCCGGCGGCGAGTACGGCCCCGATGACGGCGACGCCGAGCGTCTGGCCGATCTGGCGGCTGGTGGAGGCGACCGCCGCGGCGACTCCGGCCTGGGCGCGGGGCATGCCGGAGACCGCGGTGTTGGTGATCGGCGCGTTGACCATGCCGAAGCCCAGGCCGAACAGCACATAGCCGGCGAACATCAGCACCTGCGAGGTCTCGGCCTCGAACGCGGCGAACAGAACGCCGCTCGCGGCCATGGCGGTGCCCGCGATCAGCAGCGGCAGGCGCGGGCCCCGGCTGCCGACGAGCCGTCCCGCCAGGGGCGCGGACACCAGCGTGAGGCCCGCCATCGGCAGCATGTACAGGCCGGCCCGCAGGGCCGAGTAACCGCGCACGTCCTGGAGGTAGAGGGTGTTGACGAAGAGGAAGCCGGCGAGCGCCGCGAACGCGCACACCGCGATGACGGTCGCGCCGCTGAACGGTGCGCTGCGGAAGAAGCGCAGGTCGATGAGGGGTTCGCGGCGCCTCGGCTCGTAGATCAGGAGGCCGGCCAGGGCGCCGGCCGAGAGCGCGGCGAAGGCGGGGTCGGCCTCGATGATCGAGTAGGTGAGCGAGCCGAGCAGCACGATCACGAGCAGCTGGCCGACCGGGTCGGCGCGGCGGGGCCTGGGGGCCCGGGACTCGGGGACGTAGCGCCAGGTGAGCAGGAGGGCGGCGAGGCCGACGGGCAGGTTGACCCAGAAGATGGACCGCCAGCCCACGGTGTCGACGAGCAGTCCGCCGACCAGCGGTCCCGCCGCCATGGAGATGCCGACGACGCCGCCCCAGATGCCGATGGCGCGGGCGCGTTCGCGCGGGTCGGTGAAGGTGTTGGTGATGATCGACATCGCTACGGGGTTGAGCATGGAGCCGCCGACGGCCTGCACCATGCGGAAGACGACGAGCAGTTCGAGGCTGGGCGCGAGCGAGCAGAGCAGGGACCCCAGGGAGAACAGGACGAGCCCGGCCTTGAAGACCCTGCGGCGGCCGATGCGGTCGGCGGTGGACCCGGCGAGCATCAGCAGGGAGGCGAGGACCAGGGTGTAGGCGTCGATCGTCCACTGCATGCCGGCGACGGAGGCGTCCAGCTCGTCGCGCAGGGACGGGAGGGCGACGTTCAGGACGGTGTTGTCGAGGCTGACGATCAGCAGGCTCATGCAGCAGATCGCCAGGACCAGGATCCGGTGCCGGCGGCCGATCTCGTGCATGGGCGCATCGTACGGGCCGACCGGGGATCCGGCCGGTGCGCGATAATGGGGCCCATGACCACGCTCGCCCCTGCTGCCACCACGCTCCGGATCGGCCCGCACACCGTGCAGCCGCCGGTGGTGCTCGCTCCCATGGCCGGAATCACCAACGCCCCCTTCCGCACCCTGTGCCGTGAGTTCAGCGGGGGCAAGGGCCTGTTCGTGAGCGAGATGATCACGACGCGGGCGCTGGTCGAGCGCAACGAGAAGACGATGCAGCTGATCCACTTCGACGAGACCGAGACACCGCGCTCGATCCAGCTGTACGGGGTGGACCCGGTCACCGTCGGCAAGGCCGTGCGCATGATCGTGGACGAGGACCTGGCCGACCACATCGACCTGAACTTCGGCTGCCCGGTCCCCAAGGTGACCCGCAAGGGCGGCGGCTCGGCCCTCCCGTACAAGCGGCCGCTGCTGCGGGCGATCCTCAACGAGGCCGTGTCCAACGCGGGTGACCTGCCGGTCACGATGAAGATGCGCAAAGGCATCGACGACGACCACATCACCTACCTCGACGCGGGCCGCATCGCGGTCGACGAGGGCATCACGGCGATCGCCCTGCACGGACGCACGGCGGCGCAGCACTACGGCGGAACGGCCGACTGGGACGCGATCGCACGCCTCAAGGAGCACGTCCCTGAGATCCCGGTGCTCGGCAACGGCGACATCTGGTCCGCGGACGACGCGCTGCGCATGGTGCGCGAGACCGGCTGCGACGGGGTGGTCGTGGGGCGCGGCTGCCTGGGGCGGCCGTGGCTCTTCGGCGACCTGGTGGCGGCCTTCGAGGGGCGTGGTGACTACGCACGGCCGACGCTGCGCGAGGTCGCGCAGGTGATGCTGCGGCACGCCGCGCTGCTGGGCGAGTGGATCGGCGACGAGTCGCGCGGTGTCATCGACTTCCGCAAGCACGTGGCCTGGTACCTCAAGGGCTTCTCGGTCGGCTCCGAGATGCGCAGGAAGCTGGCGGTCACGTCGTCCCTGGACGAGCTGAGCGCTCAATTGAGCGGGCTCGATCTGGATCAGGCGTGGCCGGAGGGTGCGGACGGGCCCCGGGGCCGGACGTCGGGCAACAACCGCGTGGTCCTGCCGGACGGCTGGCTGAAGGATCCGTACGACTGCGCAGGGGTCGCAGCGGACGCTGAACTGGACACTTCGGGCGGCTGAGCGCTCGCCGGCGCCTGCCGTGGCGGTCCGGATGTTGGAATTTCGTCAGGTTCTTCGGCGTGATTCTCGCCACCCCTGATAGGGGGTGCGCTCAGATGAGCGATTTGAAGACGACTGCATCTCTCAAAGGATGGCACTGAGTGCCACCCTTTTGGTGTTCGAATCCCGTACTCGATTCTCACTGATCGTGCATGTTGTGGGGGTATGTGGTCGCTCTTCGTAGTGATCCGTTCAAGAGATGAAGCAAGAGGTCTATGCCTCCGCGCCTCAGCGGCACTTTCGATCTCCTGGCGGACGAGTGGTTAAGGCCGTATGACGCGCAAGTGGACGTACCCAGGTGCCTTCGATCTGGGTATGTTCCTCGCCGTCAGGGCAGCCACCGAGTCCTCGAGGAGTCGAGACCCGTGTCGGAAAACAAAGATCAGAAGTTCGTCTACGACTTCACCGAGGGCAACAAGGACCTCAAGGACCTGCTCGGCGGGAAGGGTGCGAACCTCGCCGAGATGACCAACCTCGGTCTTCCGGTCCCTCCGGGCTTCACGATCACCACCGAGGCCTGCAAGGTCTACCTCGAGAGCGGTGAGGAGCCCGCCGCCCTCCGCGACGAGGTGAGCGCCCACCTCGACGCCCTCGAGCGGTCCATGGGCAAGAAGCTCGGCCAGGCCGACAACCCGCTGCTGGTATCCGTACGTTCCGGTGCCAAGTTCTCGATGCCGGGCATGATGGACACCGTCCTCAACATCGGCCTCTCCGACGAGTCGGTGGCCGGCCTCGCCACGCAGGCCGGCGACGAGCGCTTCGCCTGGGACTCGTACCGCCGCCTGATCCAGATGTTCGGCAAGACCGTGCTGGGCGTCGAGGGCGAGCTCTTCGAGGACGCCCTCGACGAGGCCAAGGCCGCCAAGAAGGTCACCGTCGACACCGACCTCGACGCGGCCGACCTGAAGAAGCTGGTCAAGCAGTTCAAGAAGATCGTCAAGGCCGAGGCCGGACGCGACTTCCCGCAGGACCCGCGCGAGCAGATGGACCTCGCCATCCACGCGGTCTTCGACTCCTGGAACACCGACCGCGCCAAGCTCTACCGCCGCCAGGAGCGCATCCCCGGCGACCTCGGCACCGCGGTCAACGTCTGCTCCATGGTCTTCGGCAACCTCGGCCCGGACTCCGGCACCGGCGTCGCCTTCACCCGCGACCCCGCCTCCGGCCACCAGGGCGTCTACGGCGACTACCTGCAGAACGCGCAGGGCGAGGACGTCGTCGCCGGTATCCGCAACACCGTGCCGCTCGCCGAGCTCGAGTCGATCGACAAGAAGTCGTACGACCAGCTGATGCAGATCATGGAAACCCTCGAGACGCACTACAAGGACCTGTGCGACATCGAGTTCACCATCGAGCGCGGCCAGCTGTGGATGCTGCAGACCCGCGTCGGCAAGCGCACCGCCGGTGCCGCGTTCCGCATCGCCACGCAGCTCGTGGACCAGGGCCTGATCGACGAGGCCGAGGCGCTCCAGCGGGTCAACGGCGCCCAGCTCGCCCAGCTGATGTTCCCGCGCTTCGACGACACGGCGAAGACTGAGCTGCTCGGCCGCGGGATCGCCGCCTCCCCGGGCGCGGCCGTCGGCAAGGCCGTCTTCGACTCCTACACCGCGGTCAAGTGGTCGCGTTCCGGCGAGAAGGTCATCCTGATCCGCCGCGAGACCAACCCGGACGACCTGGACGGCATGATCGCCGCCGAGGGCATCCTGACCTCGCGCGGCGGCAAGACCTCCCACGCGGCCGTCGTGGCGCGCGGCATGGGCAAGACCTGTGTCTGCGGCGCCGAGGAGCTGGAGGTCGACACCAAGCGCCGCCGGATGACCGTGGGCGACCAGGTCATCGAGGAGGGCGACGTCGTCTCCATCGACGGCTCCACCGGCAAGGTGTACCTCGGTGAGGTCCCGGTCGTGCCGTCCCCGGTCGTGGAGTACTTCGAGGGCCGCATGCACGCGGGCGCCGACGACGCCGACGAGCTGGTCGCCGCCGTGCACCGGATCATGGCGTACGCGGACCGGGTGCGCCGGCTGCGGGTGCGGGCGAACGCCGACAACGCCGAGGACGCCCTGCGTGCGCGGCGGTTCGGCGCGCAGGGCATCGGCCTGTGCCGCACGGAGCACATGTTCCTCGGCGAGCGCCGCGAGATGGTCGAGAAGCTCATCCTCGCCGACACGGACGAGGAGCGCGAGGAGGCCCTGCAGGCCCTGCTGCCGCAGCAGAAGCGGGACTTCGTCGAGCTGTTCGAGGCGATGGACGGGCTGCCGGTGACGGTGCGTCTGCTCGACCCGCCGCTGCACGAGTTCCTGCCCGACATCACCGAGCTGTCGGTGCGCGTCGCCCTCGCCGAGGCCCGCAAGGACCCCAACGAGAACGACCTGCGGCTTCTCCAGGCCGTGCACCGCCTGCACGAGCAGAACCCGATGCTGGGTCTGCGCGGTGTACGGCTGGGCCTGGTCATCCCCGGCCTGTTCACCATGCAGGTGCGGGCGATCGCGGAGGCCGCGGCCGAGCGCATCGAGGCCAAGGGCGACCCGCGCGCGGAGATCATGATTCCGCTCGTGGGCACCGTCCAGGAGCTGGAGATCGTCCGCGACGAGGCCGAGCAGGTCATCGCCGAGGTCCGGGCGAAGACCGGCGTGGAGCTGAAGCTCGCGCTCGGCACGATGATCGAGCTGCCGCGCGCCGCCGTGACCGCCGGTCAGATCGCCGAGGCCGCCGAGTTCTTCTCCTTCGGTACGAACGACCTCACCCAGACGGTGTGGGGCTTCTCCCGGGACGACGTGGAGGCCAGCTTCTTCACCGCGTACCTGGAGAAGGGCATCTTCGGTGTCTCCCCGTTCGAGACCATCGACAAGGACGGCGTCGGCTCGCTCGTCCGCAGCGCCGTCGAGTCGGGCCGGGCCACCCGCCCGGACATCAAGCTCGGCGTCTGCGGTGAGCACGGCGGCGACCCGGAGTCGGTGCACTTCTTCCACGAGGTGGGCCTGGACTACGTCTCCTGCTCCCCGTTCCGCATCCCGGTGGCGCGCCTCGAGGCGGGCCGGGCGGCAGCCCAGTCGACGGGCAGCGACTCGCGCTGACGCCGGGGGTGCTCGGCCGACGGCGTCCGAGCACCCACGCGTCCGAGCGCGGACATACTTCCGGGGCCGTCATCCGGGAGCGGGGCACGAAAACCCGCAGTCCGGAACCTCGACCCTCACCGGCATCCCGGTGACGGTCCCGGAACCCAAGCGGAAGGGGCAGGCGCCCTGTGCGAGGCGCCTGCCCCTTCCGCTTTGTCCGTTGTGCGGAGTCCGCGGTGACAGGATCCACCTAATCCTGACCGGGCATTCAGTTTAATTCCGTACGTCCAACGGGAATCGAATTCTCGACATTTTCCCCGCGGGGAACCGGCAAGGAACCCGCAAGGAACCCGCAAGGAAACCGGCGGAACGCGGCCGGCGGATCCCCACCCGCCGACCGCGCTCCATTACCCGTGCCGGACACGGAGCCGCAACCTCCGCCACCGCCGCCGGACGCGAAGGCCCCCCACGGTCCTTGCTGCGTCACATCGGTGAAGTAGGTTTCATGCCCGACGTCGTACAGCCTTTCGGTTGCCCCCGTGCTCCCGCGAGGCGTTTCAACTGTGGCTGAAACACCGTGGTAACAACCTGTGATTGCATGCATACTCAGTGATGGGGGCGATTGCGGGTGCAACAGGTGGGGGTTCGGTGCTTCGAATTCATTTCAATGCGGACGACTTGGCGAAAGTACGGATGGCCGCCAGGCCCGACGCGTTGTGGGAATCCATTCTCAGTTTTCACCGATTGCGCGACCGCAGAGGCGCACTCACCTTCGGTGAATGGCGCTCCGAAGCCCGCAGCCGGTTGAAAGGTGAAACACGTCTGCTCGCCCAGCTCGTGCCACCGCGGGGCTATTTCCCCGATTTCCTGACGCCTGCCGAGGGCCGTGACGGCCTCGACGCGGGGCTGGAGGCGCTCCGCGCCACCCCGCCCGCGCGGCTGCACACGGAACTCGCCCTCGCGGTCGCCCACCGCTCGCCGCTGCGCGTCCTGCCCGCCCGGCTCCTCGCCCTCGCCGAGGGCAGCTCGGAGGCCGTCGCCCGGCTCGTGGCCGCCCTGCGCGCCTATTACCGGGCCGCCGTGGAGCCGTACTGGCCCCACATCCAGGCGCGCGTCGAGGCGGACCGCGCCGTGCGCGGCCGCGCGCTGCTCGACGGCGGCGCCGACGAGCTCCTCGCCTCGCTGCCGCCCGTGCTGCGCTGGCGCGCCCCCGTGCTGGAGGCCGACTACCCGGTCGACCGGGAGCTGCATCTGAACGGGCGGGGACTGCTGCTCCAGCCGTCGTTCTTCTGCCGCGGCACCCCGGTGGTGCTGCGCGACGCCTCGCTGTCGCCGGTGCTTGTCTACCCCGTCGCGCACGGGGGCGAGCCCGCCTTCGGCGAGTCGGCCGGGCCCTCGCTGGGCCGTCTCGTCGGCCACACGCGCTCCGCCGTGCTCCAGGCCATCCGCAACGGATGCACCACCAGCGAACTGGCCCGCAGGGCAGGGGTCTCCCTCGCCTCCGCGAGCCAGCACGCCGCGGTCCTCCGCGAGGCCGGACTCGTCGTGACCCTGCGCCACGGCAACGCGGTCCTGCACACCCTCACCCCGCTGGGCGCCGCCCTGCTGCGCGGCGGCGCCTCGGCGGAGCCGGAGCCCTACGCGCGGAACGGACCGGTCACCTCGTAGGTGATGCCGCCCGAGGAGCTGCCCGAGGTGCCGCGCTGGCTGGAGAAGTACAGCCGGCGGCCGTCGGGCGAGAAGGCCGGGCCGCAGATCTCCGAGCCGGACTGCCCGTTGACCCGCAGGAACGGCGCGACGACGTCGTCCGGCGTGATCACGCAGATCTCCATGTTGCCGCCGTCCTCGGCGACGAAGAGGTCACCGGAGGCGGAGCCCGTCACATTGTCGACACCGGTCAGCGGCGCGCCGCCGCCTACGACGAGCGAGTCGTCGTAGGCCAGCTCGTAGGTGTTGTTCAGCAGGTTCAGCTGCCACAGCCGGTTGTCACCCTTGGTGGTGAACCACACGGTGTCGTTGGCGTAGTGGCAGCCCTCGCCGCCGTTGAACAGCTTGGCGCCGGACACCTGGTCGCGGGTGGGGGTCGGCGAGCCGTCCGGGTCCGGCACGGTCGCCCAGGTGAAGCTGCCGGACGTGGCGGTCCCGGCCTTGAGCACCTGGAGCGTGCCGGAGGACAGGTTGCCCCACGTGGTGGGCACGAACCGGTAGAGGCAGCCGTCGGAGGCGTCCTCCGTCAGGTAGATCACCTTGCGCACCGGGTCGGCCGCCGCCGCCTCGTGGTTGAAGCGGCCCATCGCGCTGCGGCGGACGGCGGCGTTCACGCCCCACGGGTCGGTCTCGTAGACGTATCCCGTGCTCACCTCCTCGCAGGAGAGCCAGGTGTTCCAGGGAGTGGCACCGCCGGCGCAGTTGCGGTTGGTGTTGGACAGGATGCGGTACGCGCTCGTGATGGTGCCCGACGAGTCGAACCTGATCGCGCTGGCACCGCCGGTCGAGGAGATCTCCGAGTTGGAGACGTAGATCCAGCCGCTGCCGTTGGCGAAACAGGCGCCGCCGTCCGGGGCGCTGTGCCAGGTGTACGCGGTGGAGCCGACCTTCTGGCCGGACCGGGCGATCACCCGGCTGGTGAAACCGGCGGGGAGCTGGATGCCGTTCGCGTCGGCCGCACCGAGCGCCCCGTACGGGCCGGCGCCGGGCTGCGCCGGAGCCGCGGACGCGGCCCCCTGCCACAGCGTGAAGCCGAAGGCGGCGGCGGACGTGCCGACGACCGCGCCACGCAGGAAACTACGACGTTCCACTTGTCACTCCAGGGTGGGATGACCGACCCGCCGCGCCGGCCGGCGCCGCGGGGTCGCGCGTCGCAGAACATAGGAGCAGCGAATTGACGCTGCGGCAACGGATGGTGACCCGGAGGCGTCGACTCCGGGAGTGTCCGGACACGCCCGGTCCTGCCGCCACGGGGGTCACTCGGACATCCCCCGAACTTTGCCGCCCGCGAGCGATGAGTCCGGACCGTCCCGCCCGTCTATCCCTTCGAACGCACCGCACGGCGGAGCACCCGACGAGACCGTACGAGAGAGAGACGGCCATGCCCCAGATGATCTTCGTGAACCTGCCTGTGGACGACCTGGAGACGAGCAAGGCCTTCTGGAGCAAGCTCGGCTACTCCTTCAACCCGCAGTTCACCGACGAGAACGCCGCATGTCTGGTCATCAGCGACACCATCTTCGCGATGCTGCTGACCAAGCCGCGGTTCAAGGACTTCACCAAGAAGGAGATCGCGGACGCCACCACCTCCACCGAGGTGATCCTGGCCCTGAGCGCCGACAGCCGGGACAAGGTCGACGAGCTCGCGGACGCGGCCCTCGCCGCCGGCGGCACCCCGGCCAACGACCCGCAGGACTACGGCTTCATGTACGGCCGTTCCTTCCAGGACCCCGACCACCACATGTGGGAGGTCATCTGGATGGACATGGAGGCGGCCAAGGAGGCCATGGCACAGGGCGATTGACTCCGGCGGGGGCGACGCCGGGCCGGTCGTGACGGACGCGTCACGACCGGCCCGCCCGCTGGTACAGCCCCGGAGTCACACCGAAACAGCGCACGAACCACCGGTGGAAGTGACTCTGGTCGGTGAAACCCACCGCGGCGGCCGCGTCCGCCGCGGGCAGACCGGCCGCGAGCAGCCCGCGCGCCCGCCGCAGGCGCACCAGCCGCTGCCAGTCCGCCGGTGACATCCCGTACTCGGCCCGGAAGGCGCGGTACAGGGCGAAGCGGCTGCAGCCCGCCGCCGCGGCGAGAGCCTCGGCCGTCACCTTCTGCGCGTACGCCTCCTCCAGCAGCGCCCGGGCCCGGCGCGCCGCGACCCTGGCCGGGCCGTCGCGCCCCGGGACGCGTGCCCGCGGCGGGCGTGCCGTGCCCCGGGCGACCATGGCGGTGACCGCCGCCGTCAGCCGCTCGTCGCGCACCAGGGGGTCCGCGTCGCCGAGGAGCGCCGTGTGCAGCCGCAGCAGGGTGCCGCTCAGCTCCGGGTCGCTCAGCGCGGGCTCCCGGAACAGCGGCATGGCCGCCCGCCCGCCGGCCACGTCCGTCAGCACCTCGCGTACGACATCGGGGCCGATGTGCACGATCCGGTACTGGTAGCCGACGTCGGCAGCCGCCCGCCCGTCGTGCGGATCGTCCGGGTTGAACGCCATCACCATGCCCGCACCGCTGACGTGCGCGCCGCCCCGGCAGCTGAAGCGCTGGGCACCCGCCTCGGTGAGCCCGAACGAGTACGCGTCATGGCTGTGCGGGTGGTAGACGTGGTCGAAGAAGTGGGCGCGCATCGCCTCCAGCGGGCGGTCCGGGTCGCGCCAGTAGCACGCCCAGCCGTCGCCGTGCGCGCCCGGAGAGCCGTCAGCCGTGTCCACGCCCACCATTGTCCCCCGCACATACGTACAAGACCGGGGAGGGGCCGGGCGCCGACGCTGTTCCCATGAACTCGGCGAAGACGGTGAACACGCCTCAGGGCAAGGACAATCCGTACCTGCTGCTGACCGTGACCATGGTGCTGTGGGGCAGCGCCTTCAGCAGCTCCAAGGTGGTCGTGGAGGAGGTGCCCCACGGTGTCGCGGCGTTCCTCCGCTTCGGCGGTGGCGCGCTCGCCCTGCTGCTCGCCGTGCGCCTCTTCGGCCGGCGCGGCGTACGGGTCGCCCCGCGCGACCGGGGGAGGGCGGCGCTCGCCGGGCTGCTCGGCGTCTTCGCGTACAACCTGAGCTTCTTCTGGGGGCTCTCGCTCGCGCCCTCCATGGACGCGGGCGTCATCATCCCCGTCATGAGCCCGGTCCTGACCACCGCGTTCCTGCTGCTCACCCGCAAGGAGTCGGCGTCGCCCGCCCGCATCGCGGGGCTCGGCCTGGGCGTGGTGGGCGCCGTGGTCTTCTTCGTCGGCGCGGGCACCGGCGGTGGGGGCGCGACACGGCTGACCGGTGATCTGCTGTTCCTGCTCAGCGCCGTCTGCTGGGCCTGCTTCACCCTCGCGGGGCCGCGCGTGCTGGCCGGCATCGAACCGCTGCGGGCCACGACGTACGCGACCTGCGCCGGGGCCGTGGCCCTCGGCCTCTTCTCGGCCCCCGAGCTGGGCGAGGTGAGCTGGGGCGAACTGCCCGCCGGGATCTGGCTGAACGTGGTCTTCCTCGCCGTCGGGCCGACCGCCCTCGCCAACCTCCTCTACTACCGCGGAGTCGGCGCGGTCGGCCCCGCCTCGGCCTCCGTGATGATGTTCCTCGTGCCCGTCTTCGGCAGCTCGGCGGCCATGGTCTTCCTCGGCGAGTCCTTCGGCGCCGTCCAGGCGGCCGGCGCGGTGGTGCTGCTCGTCGGCGCGGTACTCGCCGTCACCCAGGGGCGCCTGCCGGGCCGCAGGGGCCCGGCAGGACAGGGTGCCGCTCACGCGCCGCGAAGAGTCAGGGCAGTGACAGACGACGCGTGAGCGGAGCCGGGGATGCCTCAGGGGGTGTCCGGCGGATCTTGGCCGGGGCCACGACGTCTGGCTCGGCACCTCGCCGCGTTGCCGAAGCCCGGATAGCTCCGCTATCAGGGCACTCCGGCGCCTTGCGATGCGTCCCCTTGGCCCCTGCGGGCCTGGGGAGACCTCACCCCCTCGGCCCCTGGGGGCCTGGGGAGACCCGACCCCCTAGGCCTGGGGGCCTGGGGAGACCCCATGCACCAGACGCCGCGTCCTGTCCGGCCCTGATCCGTCGGACAGCCCCTAGCCGAGGCGGACCTCGTAGGCGGTCACCGAGACCGTCTCGTCGTCCAGGCAGCGCCCGGACACCAGGTCGAAGCGCTGCTTGAGCAGCGGCGACGCGACGAACGGGCGGCCGGCCGCCGTGCCGATCAGGCCGCGCGAGAGCACCTGCGCCCCGGTGAACGGGTCGCGGTTGTCGATCGCGTACGGCACGCCGTCACGGTCCAGGAACAGCCCGGCCTGGCGGCCGTCCGGCAGCAGGGCGGCCACCCCGCGGCCCGGCGTGAGCCGGGACAGCGGGCACACGGTCAGCCACTCGTCGCCCAGCCGGAGCTGGACGTGCGTGTCCGTCTTCTGCAGGGTCTTCTCAGGCGCGATGGTCATCGGGCGGCAGTACCTTCCAGGGAGTCTTCCAGGGCTTCGCCCAGCGGACGGATGGACAGCAGCGGCAGGTCGGGCTTGACCTGGTCGCGCTCGGGCACGAACTTCACCGTCGGGTCCGGCACGTCGGGCGCGTTGACGAAGGACACGAACCGCAGCAGCCGCTCCGGGTCGTTCAGCGTCTCGGCCCACTCGTCGCGGTAGCCGGCGACATGGTCGGCCATCAGGGACTCCAGCTCGGCGCAGATGCCCAGCGAGTCGTGCACGACGACGTCGCGCACATGGTCGAGGCCGCCCTCGATCCGCTCCAGCCAGGTCGAGGTGCGCTCCAGCCGGTCGGCGGTGCGGATGTAGAACATCAGGAACCGGTCGATGAGCCTGATCAGTTCGGCGTCGGACAGGTCCTGCGCCAGCAGGTCGGCGTGGCGCGGCGTCGCTCCGCCGTTGCCGCCGACGTACAGGTTCCAGCCGTTGGCGGTGGCGATCACGCCGAAGTCCTTCGACTGGGCCTCCGCGCACTCGCGCTGGCAGCCGGAGACCGCCGACTTCAGCTTGTGCGGGGAGCGCAGGCCGCGGTAGCGCAGCTCCAGGTCGATCGCCATGCGGACCGAGTCCTGCACGCCGTAGCGGCACCAGGTCTGCCCCACACAGGACTTAACGGTCCGCAGCGCCTTGCCGTAGGCGTGCCCCGACTCGAAGCCCGCGTCCACCAGCCGGCCCCAGATCTGGGGCAGCTGGTCGACCCGGGCACCGAACAGGTCGATGCGCTGGCCGCCGGTGATCTTCGTGTAGAGGCCGAAGTCGCGGGCCACCTCGCCGATGACGATCAGCTTCTCGGGGGTGATCTCACCGCCCGGGATGCGCGGCACGATCGAGTACGAGCCGTTCTTCTGGAGGTTGGCGAGGAAGTGGTCGTTGGTGTCCTGGAGCGCCGCCTGCTCGCCCTCCAGCACATAGCCGGGGGCGCCGATCGTGGGCGCCAGGGAGGCGATGACGGAACCGACGGCGGGCTTGCAGATCTCGCAGCCGTTCGTGCCGCGCGCCGCCTCCCGGCCGTGGTTGTCGAGGAGCTGCTGATACGAGGTGATGCGCAGGGCGCGGACGATCTCGTACAGCTCCTGGCGGGTCTGGGCGAAGCAGCCGCACAGGCCCTTGTCGACCTCGACGCCCGCGGCCTCCAGCTCGGCGTTGACCAGCTGGCCGAGCACCTTGACGCAACTGCCGCAGCCCGTGCCCGCCTTGGTGCACTTCTTCACCTCGGGGACGGTGGTGCAGGAGTGCTCGGTGACGGCGCCGCGGATCGTGCCCTTGGTGACGTTGTGGCAGGAGCAGACGACGGCGTCGTCGGGCAGGGCGGCGGGGCCGAGCGCGACCGGCGCGCCGGAGCCGGCGGGCAGCACCAGCTGCTCGGGGGAGACCGGCGGCTTCGAGCCGGTGAACGCGCGCAGCGTGCCGTACGCCTCGGCGTCGCCGACGAGGATGCCGCCGAGCAGCGTGCCCTCGGGGTCGATGACGAGCTTCTTGTAGACACCGGCGCGGGAATCGGAGTAGACGACGTCGAGGCAGCCCTCGGCCGCTCCGTGCGCGTCGCCGAAGGAGGCGACGTCGACGCCGAGCAGCTTCAGCTTGGTGGACAGGTCCGCGCCGGTGAACGACGCGACCTCGCCCTCCAGCGCGGCGGCCGCCGTCTCGGCCATCTCGTAGCCGGGCGCGACCAGTCCGTAGACCCGCCCGTCGGAGGCGAGCGCGCACTCGCCGATCGCGAAGACCGCAGGGTCGGAGGTGCGGCACTGCTCGTCGACGACGATGCCGCCGCGCTCGCCGACGGCGAGACCCGCGTCCCGGGCGAGCTGGTCCCTCGGCCGCACGCCGGCGGAGAAGACGACCATGTCGGTGGCGAGCACCGAACCGTCCGACAGGGCCATGCCGTTGACGGCGCCGCTGTCGTCGGCGGTGACCTCCTGGGTGCCGACGCCGGTGTGGACCGACAGGCCCATGTCCTCGATGGTGCGCAGCAGCGCCGCGCCGCCGCCCTCGTCGACCTGCACCGGCATCAGCCGCGGCGCGAACTCGACGATGTGCGTCTCGAGCCCCAGGCCCTTCAGCGCGCCCGCCGCCTCCAGTCCGAGCAGGCCGCCGCCGACGACGGCGCCGACACGGGACTTCCTGGCGTACTCCTCGATCGCCAGCAGGTCCTCGATGGTGCGGTAGACGAAGCAGCCCTCCGCGTCCTTGCCCGGCACCGGCGGCACGAACGGGTACGAGCCGGTGGCCAGCACCAGCGTGTCGTACGCGACCGTCAGCCCGGCGCGCGAGGTGACCGTGCGGGCGGCGGTGTCGATCGCCTCCGCCGGGTCGCCCACGTGCAGTTCGATGCCGTGCTTCTCCATGAAGCCGGCCTCGACCATGGACAGGTCCTCGGGCGTGTTCCCGGAGAAGTACGAGGTGAGGCGGACCCGGTCGTAGGCGGGGCGCGGTTCCTCGCACAGCACGACGATCCGCGCACGGCCGGTGACGCCGCGGTCGGCGAGGGCCTCCAGGAATCGCTGGCCGACCATGCCGTGGCCGACGACCACGATGGTGGGGGTGATCGCGGGGGTGGACATCGCAGCCATGTTCAGAGGCCTCCATCATTGGTGAGCAGGTGGAGCAGGGGCACGGAGTCGGGAAGGGCCTCGTCGCCCTCCCAGGCCCGGGCGAGTGCGCCGACCGAGGCGAGATCCCCGAGCAGTACCCCGCCGACCAGCCGGTCCCCGCGGACGACGACCTTGCGGTACGCGCCGCGGGTGGCGTCGGCGAGCTGCACGACGTCGTCGCCGGGACGGGGTGTGGGATCGCCGAAGGCGGCGAGGTCGAGAGGGCTCGTCGCCGAGGCGAGCGTGAGCCGGGTCAGGGCGCGGGTGCCGGTGTAGCGGCCGGTGGCGCCGGGCCTGAGCACGGACGCGAGGACGTCGGCCTGTTCGACGGCCGGGCCCGCGAGGCCGTGGACCACGCCGTCGTGCTCGGCGCAGTCGCCGATGGCGTGGATGTACGGGTCGGAGGTGCGCAGCTCGTCGTCGACGACGATGCCGCGGCGGACCGTGAGCCCCGCGTCGGCCGCGAGCCCGATCCTGGGGCGCACCCCGCAGGCCAGCACGACGAGCTCGGCGTCGAGCGCGAAGCCGTCGGCGAGCACCACGGCGCTGACCGCGTCGTCGGCGCCGGTGCGCAGGCCGCGCACCCGGCACTCGGTGTGCACCTCGACGCCCATGGCCTCCAGGTGGCTGCGCAGCAGCGTGGAGGCGGAGACGTCGAGCTGGCGCTCCATGAGGTGCTCGCCCTGCTGGGCCAGCACCACCTTGGCGCCGCGCTCGGCGAGCGCCCGGGCCGCGGAGACGCCGAGCAGCCCGCCGCCGACGACGACGGCCCGGGTGCCCGGGCGGACGGCCTTCGACAGGGCCGCGCAGTCGTCGAGGGTGCGGAAGGGGTGCACGCCGTCGGGGAGGCCGGGGCCGATGCCCCGCAGCGGCGGCAGCACCGGGTTGGAACCGGTCGCGAGGACCAGCCGGTCGTAGCCGACCGCGGTGCCGTCCGCGCAGTGCACGAGCCGGCGTTCGCGGTCGATGGACGTCGCCCGGACACCGCGCCGTACGGGCACCTCGGGCAGGGCGATCACCTCGGGCCCGTACCGCCCGGCGAGCACCTCGGCGAGCAGCACCCGGTTGTACGGGGCGTGCTGTTCCTCGCCGATGACGGTGACGCGGGCGGCCGTGCCCAGCTGCCGCGCGAGCCGCGCGCCTGCCGTCCCGCCGCCGATCACCACGATGTCCGAAGTCATGCAAGCAGCGTGCGTCGTCGGTGTTACCCGGCAGGTTCCCTTCTGTTTCCCGTGCGGAACGCTGCCCTCAGCGGCGGCCGGGGGCGGATGTGAGGGGCCGTCCCTCACGCGGGGCCGCGCCCCGGTTACGGAAAGCTCAGGAGACGCTCAAGAATCAACAGTTCGTTGGACGGTGCACGCATCGCGTCCATAGGGTCGCCCCGTGCCCGACATATCACTGACCACCCTCGTCTTCCTCTGTCTCGCCGCCGCGGTGGCCGGCTGGATCGACGCGGTGGTGGGCGGCGGGGGACTGCTGCTCCTGCCCGCCCTGCTGCTCGGCCTGCCGAACGTCCAGGCCGCCCACGTCCTCGGCACCAACAAGGCCGTCGCGATCGTCGGCACCACGGGTGCGGCCGTCACCTATGTGCGCAAGGCGCCCGTCCAGGTGAAGACGGCCGTGCGGATCGGGCTCGCGGCTCTGGCGGGCTCGATGGGCGGCGCCTTCTTCGCGGCCGGCATCAGCAGCGACGTCCTGCGTCCCGTGATCATGGTCGTGCTGCTCGGGGTGGCGGCCTTCGTGATGCTGCGGCCCACGTTCGGCACGGCGACCGACGAGGCGCGGCGGCGCGTGAGCCGGGCCCGGACTGTCGCGGCGATCGTCCTCGTCGGCGGCGGGATCGGCTTCTACGACGGCCTGTTCGGGCCGGGCACCGGCACGTTCCTGGTCCTGGCGCTGACCGCCGTGCTCCACCTGGACCTGGTGACCGCCTCCGCGACCGCCAAGATCGTCAACGTCTGCACCAACGGGGGCGCGCTGGCGATGTTCGCGTACCAGGGCACCGTGCTGTGGCAGCTGGCCCTGGTCATGGCCGTCTTCAACCTGGCGGGCGGCATGATCGGCGCCCGCATGGCCCTGAGGAAGGGCAGCGAGTTCGTGCGCGGGGTGCTGCTCGTCGTCGTCTTCTCCCTGGTCGCCAAGCTCGGCTTCGACCAGTGGAGCGCGTAGCGCGGGCCCTGCTCATCAGCGGTCGGCGGTCTCCGCGCAGACGGCGTTCGCGCGCTCGGTGATCTGCAGCAGGACGCGGGCGGCGACGGCCAGGTCCTCCTCGGGGACGGTGCCGTAGACGCGGGGTGCGACCTCGGCCGCGAACGCGGCGAGCCGGGTCTGCAGGGCCCGGCCGTCCTCGGTGAGTTGTATGCGGTCCGCGTCCCCGGGCGCGGAGGAAGACGGCACGGTCTCGACCAGACCGGAGTCCGCCAGCTCCACCAGGGCCTTCAATGCCTCGCCCTCGTCGATCTTCACGGTGGACGTCATGCGCTCGGCGATCGCCTCGCGCGCGGCCGCGCCGCCCTGTGCGGCCAGGGCGTTCAGCGCGATGGAGTGGAAGAAGGTGTTGCCGGTACGGGCCAGCTCGCGCTCCAGCAGGGCGCGGGCGGCGTAGTGGGCCTGGCCGAGTATCTGGCTGTTCAGCAGGGGTGCGGTGGACATGGCTGCTCCTCGCGGGGCTCGACGGAGGGCGGGTATGGATGCGCCTCGGCCGATACCGTACATGGCTACTATGTCCATGGCTAGCTTTTTGGGTGCGAGAAACCCGCTAGCCCTGCCGCACGCCGATCAGATGCCCGTACGCCACGACGTTGCCCCGGTAGCCCGTCTTCTCCGAGTAGCCGCCGCCGCAGGTGATCACCCGCAGTTCGGCGCGGTCGCGGGGGCCGTAGACCTTCCGGTCGGGGAAGGCGTCCGCGTCGTAGACCTCTATCGCGTCGATGGTGAACACCGCGGTCCGGCCGTCCTCGCGCGTGATCTCGACCCGGTTGCCCTTCCGGAGCGCGCCGAGGTTGTAGAAGACGGACGGGCCCTCGGTGTTGTCCACATGGCCGGCGACGATCGCCGTGCCCTTCGCCCCGGGCGCGGTGCCGTCCTCGTACCACCCGGCGAGGTTGCGGTCGGCGGCCGGCGGGACCTCCAGGCTGCCGTCCCGCTCCAGGCCGAGGCCCCTCACCGGGGCGTCCACGTCGATCTCGGGGATCCGCAGCCGCAGCGGCCTGGACGCGGGCAGCGGGGCGGCGGCGGCGTCGGTGTGCTGATTGGGGCCCGCTGCGAACGCCTCGGCGGCCGACGGTATCGGCGGCGTCACGTCCCGCACGCCGTTCTGGACCAGCCACAGGCCCGCGCACAGGGCAAGGGCGACACCCAGGCCCTTGGCCTTCGCGCTCATCTCTCCTCCGGGAAGGGGGCCGGGCCGGAACGGCCTCGGGGAAGGGGGCGGAATGACCTCCGGGAAGGGCGTCCGGGAAGGCGGGGCCGGAACGGCCTCGGGGGAAAGAGCCCGGAGCGGCCTCCGGCAAGAGGGCCGAACGGCTCGCACCCCGCCCCCGTCGGCTCGGGGCCGGACGGGAGCGGGGGCTCGGGCGGTACGGGCCGGTGGAAGCCGGCCCGTCAGCTGCCCTGCGCGCCGCTCGCCCGGCGGCGCAGGAGCAGGGTCCCGCCGACGGCGGCCGCGGCGATGACCGCCGTGCCCGCCGCGATCTGGGTGAGGTCCGGGCCGACGCTGCCGCCGATGCCGGTCTTCACATGGCCGCTCGGACCGTGGTGACGGATGGTCACGTCCCCGCTGGCCTCCTTGCCGTTCTTGCACACGACACCGATCCCGTACGTCCCGGGCCGTACGGTCTCGGGCACCGTGAACTGGCCCACGGCGAGCTCCTTGTGCGTGCCCGGCCACAGCTTGAACTCGCCCGCGCCCAGCGCCCGTGCGTCACCGGTGCCGCGCCCGTTCTTGCCGCACGCCTGGGTGCTGACGGTGACGGTGTCGCCCGGCGCGGCCGTCGACGGGTGGAGCTCCAGGGTTCCGAAGTCCCCGGCGAGGGCCGTCGGGGTGGCGAGACCTATCGAGGCGATGACCGGCGCGATGCCGGTCAGCAGGCGGGCGGTCGTGCGCATGGGGGTCCTCCGGGAGCGCGTGATGCAGGGTCCTCTGCTTCGAGGTAAGGGCCGGGCCGCCCCCCATGCCTGCTGATGGCGCATCAGATTCACTGGCACGGAGCGGCGTGTCGCGCTGGACGCGGGGTGTCGCCGCAGGTCACCGCGCAGGGTGCCGCATTCGGGTGGGGTGCGCCCCGGGCATGCTGAACGGGTGACGGCACCGCGGCGCTTGACCTCAACCAAACTTGAGGTACCACGCTCTTCCCCATGGACCTCAACACGCCTGAGAACACGACCGTCACCGGCCCCGCCGAGAAGGCGCCGCTGAAGCTCGCCGTCATCGTCGGAAGCAACCGCGAAGGGCGCTTCGGGCCCGTCGTCGCCGACTGGTTCCTCTCCCGCGCCGCCCGTCGCGAGGACTTCACCGTCGATCTCGTCGACCTCGCCGAGACGGAACTGCCCACGTCCCTGTCCTACAAGCCGTCCCCCGCCGTGACCGCCGAACTCGCCAAGGTCACACCCCGGCTGGCCGCCGCCGACGCCTTCGTCGTCCTCACCCCCGAGTACAACCACTCCTTCCCCGCCACCCTCAAGTCCCTCATCGACTGGCACTTCGGCGAATGGCAGGCCAAGCCGGTCGGCTTCGTCTCCTACGGCGGCATGTCCGGCGGGCTGCGGGCCGTCGAACACCTGCGGCAGGTGTTCGCCGAGCTCCACGCCGTCACCGTCCGCGACACGGTCTCCTTCCACAACGCCGGGGCCCACTTCGACGACGAGGGCAACCACCGCGACCCCGCGGGCCCCGACGCGGCCGCCAAGACGATGCTCGACCAGCTCTCCTGGTGGGGCACCGCCCTGCGCTCCGCCAAGGCCGCGCACCCCTACGCGGCCTGATCAAGGGGCGGGCCGGGCGCAGGGGGCCGGGTGGTGCGTACGGTGGCGTGGACGGGCCTGGCCCCCGTCCCCCAGCCGCCCACCGAAGGAGCCCCTGCCGTGGAGCAACAGCCCGCCGCGCCCGAGCTGCTCGCCGTGCTGACCACCACCGACAGCGCCGATAAGGCGCACGAACTGGCGCACGGCGCGGTGGAGGCCGGACTCGCCGCCTGCGCGCAGGTCTCGGCGCCGATGACCTCCGTGTACCGCTGGCGGAACGCCGTCGAGCGCGCCGAGGAGTGGCAGGTCGTCTTCAAGACGACCCCGGCCTGCTACGAGGCCCTGGAAGCACATCTGACCGCCGCGCACGACTACGACACCCCCGAGATCATCGCCTTCCCGACCGTTCGGGCGGGCGCCGCGTACGCGGCATGGGTACGGGCGGAGACGACGACGCCGTGAGCGCGCAGCTTCCGTTCTTCGTCTACGGCACCCTGCGGCCCGGCGAGCACAACCACGACCTGTTCCTCGCCGGCCGCACCTCGGCCGAGGAGCCCGCGACACTGCCGGGCGCCCTGCTGTACGACGGGCCCGGCTACCCGTACCTGGTCGAGGACGCGCAGGACGGCGGCCCGGTCGCGGGCGCGTGCGTGCGGGCCGCGCCCGAGGAGTACGCCCGCCTGCTCAGGACGCTCGACCAGCTGGAGGACTTCATCGCCCCCGGCCACCCGCGCAACATGTACGAGCGGGTGGCGCGGCAGGTGACCCTCGCGGACGGCACCGCGCTACCTGCCTGGGTCTACGTCGCCGCCGACGGCGTGGCCCGCGACCTGACGGCGCGCGGGCAGCGCATCGCGGGCGGCGACTGGTGCGGCCGGGCGGGAGCGGCGGGGGTGTGAGCCGGGGGTGGTGGCCCGTCAGGCCGCCGGTTCCACGCGCACCGCGCACACCTTGAACTCCGGCATCCGCGACGTGGGATCGAGCGCCGGGTTCGTCACCGTGTTCACCCGGCCCTCGCCGGGCCAGTGGAACGGCATGAACACCGTGTCCGGCCTGATCCCGTTGGTGATCCGTGCGGGCCCCACGGCCCGCCCCCGCCGCGAGACCACCGCGACCGGATCGCCGTCCGCGGCGACGCCGATGCGCTCGGCCAGCTGCGGATGCAGCTCCACGAACGGGCCCGGTGCCGCCGCGTTCAGCTCGTCGACGCGGCGCGTCTGCGCCCCCGACTGGTACTGGGCGACCACCCGCCCGGTGGTCAGCAGCACCGGGTACTCGTCGTCCGGCTCCTCGGCGGCGGGCCGGTGTCCGACGGGCACGAACCGCGCCCGCCCGTCGTCCGTGGCGAACCGGTCGAGGAACAGCCGCGGCGTCCCCGGATGAGCGTCCTGCTGCTCGGGACAGGGCCAGAACACCCCGTCCTCCTCGGCGATCCTGCGATAGGTGATCCCCGAGTAGTCCGCGGGCCCGCCCGCCGATGCCCGGCGCAGCTCGTCGAAGACCTCCTCCGCGTCGGACGAGAAGCCCTTCTCGTGACCCAGCAGCCCGGCGAGGCCGCCCAGCACCTGGAGATCACTGCGCACGCCGGGCGGCGCGTCGACCGCGCGGCGCCGCAGCAGCACTCGTCCCTCCAGGTTCGTCGTCGTGCCGGTCTCCTCCGCCCACTGCGTCACCGGCAGCACCACGTCCGCGAGCGCGGCGGTCTCCGACAGCACGACGTCCGCGACGGCCAGGAAGTCCAGCGACTTCAGCCGCTCCTCGATGTGCGCGGCGCGCGGCGCCGAGACCACCGGGTTCGAGCCCATCAGCAGCAGCGACTTCACGTCCGTGCCGAGCGCGTCCAGCAGCTCGTAGGCACTGCGTCCCGGGCCGGGCAGCGTCTGAGGATCCACGCCCCACACCTCGGCGACATGGGCCCGCGCCGCCGGGTCGTCCAGCTTGCGGTAGCCCGGCAGCTGGTCGGCCTTCTGGCCGTGCTCACGGCCGCCCTGCCCGTTGCCCTGTCCCGTCAGACAGCCGTAGCCGGACAGCGGGCGGCCGGCCCGGCCGGTGGCCAGGCACAGGTTGATCCAGGCGCTGACCGTGTCCGTGCCCTTGGACTGCTGCTCGGGCCCGCGCGCAGTGAGCACCATGCCCGTGGGCGCGTCGCAGAACATCCGTACGGCCTCACGCAGCTGGGGCACGCCCACGCCGGTGAGCCGCTCGACCTGCTCCGGCCAGTGCGCCATCGCCGCCGCCCGGGCGTCCGCCCAGCCGCTGGTCCGCTCCTCGATGAACTCCTCGTCGGTGCGCCCGTCGGCGACGACCAGGTGCAGCAGACCGAGGGCGAGCGCCAGGTCGGTGCCGGGTCGGGGCGCCAGGTGGAGGTCGGCCTGCTCGGCGGTCTTCGTACGCCGCGGGTCGACGACGATCAGCGTGCCGCCGTTCTCCTTCAGCTCCGTCAGGTACCGCAGCGCGGGCGGCATGGTCTCGGCGAGGTTGGAGCCGACGAGGATCACGCACCCGGTCCTCGGGATGTCCTCCAGCGGGAAGGGCAGGCCGCGGTCCAGACCGAACGCCTTGTTGTGCGCGGCGGCGGCCGACGACATGCAGAACCGGCCGTTGTAGTCGATCTGCGAGGTGCCGAGCACGACCCGGGCGAATTTGCCCAGCGTGTACGCCTTCTCGTTGGTGAGCCCGCCGCCGCCGAAGACGCCCACCGCGTCGGGGCCGTACGTGTCCCTCGTACGGCGCAGCCCGTCGGCGATCGTACGCAGGGCCTCCTCCCAGGTGGCCGGCTCGAGCCGGCCTGTGGCGTGGGATCGGATGAGCGGCTCGGTCAGGCGCACCCGGGAGGAGAGCAGGGCGGGAGAGGTGCGGCCCTTGCCGCACAGCGCCCCCCGGTTCACGGGGAAATCGGGGCGTTCCACCACCTCGACGACCGCCTCGGCCGATGTGCTGCCGCGCAGGTTCATGCCGCACTGCAGGGCGCAGTAGGGACAGTGGGTCGGGATGGTCTCGTCGCGCATGACGCCCAGCGTGGAACATCCGTGTTACGCCGGCGGGCGCGGCACATTACAAGCGAGGTACGCCGCCCTCCGCGCGGACGGCCCGCCCCGGTGAGGCCGGCGCCCCTGACTCCTAGGGGGTGTCCGGCGGATCTTGGCCGGGGCCACGACCCTCCCTAGCCCCGGCGGCCCAGCATGGCCAGCAGTCGGGACTGGGCGCTGTCGCCCGGCGGCGGCTCGATCGGCGGCGCGAAGAGACCCGAGGCGGCCAATTCGTCCGCGTACGGGGTGACCTCGTCCAGCGCGAACGCCACGAGCGCGTGGGGCAGCCGCTCCGGGGCGCCGATCGCCCGCGACAGGTCCCAGGCGTGCACCACCGCGTCCGTGGTCATCTGCGCGCAGTAGGCGACGGCCGGGGTCTCGCCGTACGACAGCCGCACAGTCCGCTCCAGCGCGCCGTCCGCGGCGAACGCCTTGTGGGCGGCGCGGGCGGCCGCGTCCCACGCGGCCGCCGGACGCGCGCCGAGCACGTCGCCGTCGTACGCGTCGCCCACGTCCTCGATGTCCGCCCCGTCTGTCACCAGGTCCGGCACCCACAGCTGCTCGGCCGTGAGGTGGTTGACCAGATCGCGCACGGACCACTCGGTGCAGGGCGTCGGATCGTCCCACTGGCCGGCCCGCACCGCGTGCACCCGGTCGGTGAAGAGGGCGAGTGCTTCGGAGTGCCGGGCGAGGAGCTCTGCCGCGTCGTCGTTCGTCATGCGGCTCACTGTCGCGCGCCGGGGGCCCGGATGCGAGCGTGCCGGTGCCGCGTGTCAGCGGCCGGCCGACTCCAGGGCCTGCCGCACGCCCGGTTCCTTCGCGCCGAGGAACCTCGGGTCGGGCCGCAGCAGGGCGTCCAGCGACCCCTTGCCCGCCGCGAACATCTCGCGCACCCCGCCGTAGTACCAGGTCACGTCGTGCGGCTCGGCGACACCGACGCCGTACGACTCGACCCCGGCGGAACGGCACAGGGCGAGGGCCCGGCGGATGTGGAAGCCCTGCGTCACCAGCACCGCGCGCTCGACACCGAAGATCTCCTTCGCCCGGACGCAGGAGTCCCAGGTGTCGAAACCGGCGTAGTCGCTGACGATCCGCCCGTCCGGGACACCGCGCTCCGTCAGATACGTGCGCATCGCGTCGGGCTCGTCGTACTCGACACGGCTGTTGTCGCCGGTGACCAGCACGACCTTGACCTTCCCCGCCCGGTAGAGCTCGGCGGCGGCGTCCAGGCGGTGGGCGAGGTACGGGGTGGGCCGGCCGTTCCACAGCCCGGCACCGAAGACGACGGCCACGTCCTGCGCGGGCACGTCGGCGACGGCGCGCACGCGGCTGTCGGCCACGGCGTGCATCCAGGTGGCGGGCGCGAGCGCGAGTACGCAGCCGAGCATGACGGCCTGGACGGTTCGCCGCTGCCCGCGGCGCGAGATCTTCCTCAAACCCCTCACGGGACGTCAGACGCGGTCCATGAGAAAACGGTTCGTCCCGGTGGCCCCTGTGTTGGCATGATCACTTCCGTGACGGACGAGAGGGCGCTGCGAGCGGCCCACAACAACGCGGTGTGGTGCGAGGCCATGTGCCGCGCGCACGGTCTGCCGGGCACGTTCGCCCCGCACGCCTGGACGAACTCCCGCCGGACCCCGCCGCTGTATCCGGACGCGGTGACGCTGACCCCGGACGCGTCCTCCGCCGATGTCCTCGCGGCCATCGACACCGCGGCCGCGGGGCCCGGCGCGTCGGTCAAGGACAGTTTCGCCTGCCTGGACCTGACGGCGGCGGGGTTCGAGGTGCTGTTCGAGGCGCAGTGGCTGTACCGCCCGGCGGGCCTGCCCGCGCCCGTGGCACCGCGCGGCGCACGGTGGTCCCCGGTGACGACGCCCGGGGAACTGGCCGAGTGGGCGACGGCGTGGGACGACGGCCAGGGCCTCGACGCCCTGTTCCGCGCGGAGCTGCTGTCCGACCCGACGACGACGGTCCTCGCGGCACACGACCCGGTCGGCCGGGTGACGGCGGGAGCGGTGCTGACCACGACACCGGGGGCGGCGGGCATCTCCAACCTCTTCACCCGGGACGGCGACCTGGACGCGGCCTGGGCGGGCTGCCTGTCGGCGGTGACCGCGCGCTGCCCGGACGTCCCCGTGGTCGGCTACGAGCACGGCGACGACCTGCCACCGGCCCTGCGAGCGGGCTGCGCCGTGGCGGGCCCCCTGCGGGTCTGGCTCACGGCCTGACGCTTCGGGTACGGCTGGGGCTGGGGCGCGGTCTACGTCCCGGGGCGCGTCGCCACATGACAGCCCCGCCGGCGATTGAGGCGCGGGGTCCGGGGCGGAGCCCCGGTTACGGGAAGGGGCGGGTAGGGGAACGGCCCCGCGCAGCGGCCCACCCCCCCCCGCACACCACCCGTATCCGGCCACCCGCCCCCGCGCTCGGCCGCACCAGCCCCGCCCACCCCCCGCCCCCTCACCGTGAGCCCGGCGCAAACACCTGTCACCCCCACGCAACACCCCGGCAACCTCCGCCCGCCACGATCGGTCCATGACGGAGCCGGAACACCTTCGTGAGTCCCCGCACCTCCAGCCCGCGATGCCCCACGACAGCGCCGCGCAGTTCGACACCACCGCTCAGCTGCTGACGCGCATCACCGCTCAGCTCGGCACCCAGCTGAGTCACGTCCGACTGAACGGAACCCGCAGCGCATGCCCCAGACCCACCAACGCCCGCCCCGCTCCCACCCGTCCCACCCCCAGCCGGCCCTCGTCGCCGTAGCCCACGGCAGCCGCGACCCGCGCGCCCTGCGCACCGTCTCCGCTCTCCTGGAGCGGGTCCGTGAGCTCCGGCCGGGTCTGGACGTCCGGCTCGGGCACATCGAGCTGAACGAGCCGCTGCTCACCGACACCCTCGCCGGGCTCCGCGGCGCGCCCGCCGTGCTCGTGCCGCTGCTGCTCAGCCGCGGCTACCACGTCAAGCACGACCTGCCGCAGGCCGCCGCGGCCGCGCCGGGCGGAGGCGCGGACATCCGCGTCGCCCGGCCCCTCGGCCCGCACCCCCTGCTGGTCGAGGCCCTGTGCTCCCGGCTGGCCGAGGCCGGCTGGCAGGACGCGGACGGCGGCAGCCGCAGCGCCGGCGTCGTGCTCGCCTCCGCGGGGTCGCGCGACCCCGAGTCCGCCGAGGACACCCGCCGCATGGCGGAGATGCTCGGCGAACGTCTCGGAGGCGTACCCGTCGTCGCCGCGTACGCCTCCGCGCTCGCGCCGACCGTGCCCGCCGCCGTCCGGGCGCTCACCGCCCGCGGCCGGCACCGGATCGCCGTCGCGTCCTACTTCGCCGCTCCCGGCCTCTTCGCGACCCGCAGCGCCGCTGCCGCACCCTGGATCGCCGCCGAACCGCTCGGCACGCACCCGGCGCTTGCCCGCCTGCTGCTCCACCGCTACGACGAGGCACGCACGCGCCCGTACGCCCTGCGCCACCACGAGCTGTCCGCGGCCTGACAACCGGGCCGCCCCCGGCCCGACCGCCCCGGCGCCGATCACCCGCGCGACCACCCCCGCGCCAACCGACCCGCGCGGCCACCCCACGCGGCCGCCCCCGCGCCAACCGACCCGCGCGACCACCCCCGCGCCAACCGACCCGCGCGGCCACCCCCGCGCCACCCACCCGCACGCCCCCGCCGACCACGCTCCCGGGCGCCCCGCCGACCACCCTCCCGGGCGCCCTCGGCCCTTCCTGGTCCCCACCGTCGGCCCCGGCGGTTACCTTCGGTGCATGGATGGCACTGGCACCACCGGCACCGACGGCATCACCTGGCCGCCCGACCCCCAGGCACCCGCACCGCACGACCCCGCCCGCAACCGGCAGGCCGCCGGGGCCCGGACCCCGGAGGCGTACGCCTCCGATTCCTCGGCGCCCGACGGCTACGGCACCGCGGACGCCGAACGCTTCGCGCCCGAGCCCGACAAGCGGCCCGGCCGTACGGCCTTCCAGCGCGACCGGGCCCGCGTCCTGCACTCGTCCGCGCTGCGCCGCCTGGCGGGCAAGACCCAGGTCGTCACTCCTGGCACCCGCAGCCACGCCTGGGACGCCAGCCCCCGCACCCGGCTGACGCACTCGCTGGAGTGCGCCCAGATCGGGCGCGAGCTCGGCGCCGCGCTCGGCTGCGACCCGGACCTCGTCGAGGCGGCCTGCCTCGCCCACGACCTGGGTCACCCTCCGTTCGGCCACAACGGCGAGCAGGCGCTCAACGAGTTCGCCGAGGACTGCGGCGGCTTCGAGGGCAACGCCCAGTCGCTGCGGCTGCTCACCCGTATCGAGCCCAAGCGGTTCGTCCCGCTTGCCGGCCACGACGAGCCGGTCAGCGTGGGTCTCAACCTCACCCGGGCCGCGCTGGACGCCGCCACCAAGTACCCCTGGCCGCGCGGCGGCCATCCCACCGACCCGGCCTCGGGGAAGTTCGGGGTGTACGAGGACGACCTGCCGGTCTTCGCCTGGGTGCGCAGCGGCGCACCCGCGCACCGCAAGTGCTTCGAGGCGCAGGTCATGGACTGGTCCGACGACGTGGCGTACTCGGTGCACGACTTCGAGGACGGGCTGCACGCCGGGCACATCGACCCCAACTGCCTGTTGTCCCCGGCCGAGCGCGAGGGCATCTGGGCCGTCGCCGTGGGCCGTTACGTGCCCAAGGACACCGACCCCGAGGAGCTGTCCGAGGCGCTCGACCGGCTGATCGACGAGCCGTGGTGGCCGCACCACTACGACGGCTCGGCCGTCGCCCAGGCCCGGCTCAAGGACGCGACCAGCCAGCTCATCGGCCGGTTCGCGCTCGCCGCCGAGGGCGCCACGCGCCATGCGTTCGGCAGCGGCGGGCTCACCCGGTACGAGGCCGAGCTGGTCGTCCCGCGACCCACGCGCAACGAGTGCGCCGTCCTCAAGGCCGTCGCCGACCGCTATGTGATGCAGCGCGCCGAGCAGGAGGCGCTCCGCGCCGACCAGCGCATCGTGCTGGCCGAGCTGGCGGAGGCGCTCACCGCCCGCGCGCCGGAAGGGCTGGAGCCGCAGTTCCGGGCGCTGTTCGAGGCCGCGCCCGACGACCGGGCCCGCAAGCGCGTGATCGTCGACCAGATCGCCTCGCTCACCGACGCCTCCGCCCGCACCCTGCACGCCCGGCTGTCCCTGCGCCGCTGACCGCCCCGCACCCGCTGCACGAGGTACGGTGATCGTTTGTCGTTTCGTCCGGTTTGACACGCCCGAGGGGCACTCCCTCTTCCGCCGCCACGTTCCGTGCGGGACGCTCGCTGAAGGCCGAGCGGCGCAGAGACGAACAGTGGGACTCAAGGAGGCATCACGTGGTCGACGCACATCGGACATTCGTCATCGTCGGCGGTGGACTGGCCGGAGCCAAGGCCGCAGAGACCCTCCGCGCCGAAGGATTCACCGGGCGAGTGATCCTCATCGGCGACGAACGCGACCACCCCTACGAACGTCCACCGCTGTCCAAGGGCTTCCTCACGGGCAAGGAGGAGCGCGACAGCGTCTTCGTGCACGAGCCGGGCTGGTACGCGCAGGCGGATGTCGAGCTGCACCTCGGCCAGCCGGTCGTGGCCATCGACCGCGCGGCCAAGTCCGTCCGCCTCGGCGACGGGGCCGTCATCCACTACGACAAGCTGCTGCTCGCCACCGGAGCCGAGCCGCGCCGACTCGACATCCCCGGCACCGGCCTCGCCGGAGTCCACCACCTGCGCCGCCTCGCCCACTCCGACCGGCTGCGCGGCGTCCTCGCCGCGCTCGGCCGGGACAACGGCCATCTCGTCATCGCGGGCGCCGGCTGGATCGGCCTGGAGGTCGCCGCCGCTGCCCGGGGATACGGCGCCGAGGTCACGGTCGTCGAACCGGAGGCCACACCCCTGCACCAGGTCATCGGGCCCGAGCTCGGCCAGGTCTTCAGCGAGCTGCACCGCGAGCGGGGCGTCCGCTTCCACTTCGGCGCCCGGCTCACCGAGATCATCGGCCAGGACGGAATGGTGCTCGCGGCCCGTACGGACGACGGCGAGGAGCACCCCGCCCACGAGGTCCTCGCCGCGATCGGCGCCGCGCCGCGCACCGCGCTGGCCGAGGGCGCGGGCCTCGCGCTCGCCGACCGGGCGCACGGCGGCGGCGTCGCCGTCGACGCGAGCCTGCGCACCTCGGACCCCGACATCTACGCGGCGGGCGACGTCGCCGCCGCCCAGCACCCGCTGATCGGCGCCCGGCTGCGCGTCGAGCACTGGGCGAACGCGCTGAACGGCGGTCCGGCCGCCGCCCGTGCCATGCTCGGCCAGGCCGTTACCTACGACCGCGTCCCGTACTTCTTCTCCGACCAGTACGACCTGGGCATGGAGTACAGCGGCTGGGCACCGCCGGGGTCGTACGACCAGGTCGTGCTGCGCGGCGACGTGGGCAAGCGCGAATTCATCGCGTTCTGGCTGAGCGGCGGCCGGGTGCTCGCGGGGATGAACGTCAATGTGTGGGACGTCACCGAGAGCCTCCAGCAGCTCATCCGCTCCAAGGCGCGGGTGGACGCCCAGGCGCTGGGCGACCCGAGCGTCCCGCTCGCGGAGCTGAACGGCTGAGAGCGGTGTCCGCGCGCCACCGTAGAATTCACGCGTGGCCGGCAGGATCAACGATGACGACGTGAAGGCGGTACGGGACGCGGTCCCGATCGACGCCGTCGTGTCCGAGTACCTCCAGCTGCGCAACGCGGGCGGCGGAAACCTCAAGGGACTGTGCCCTTTCCACGACGAGAAGTCACCCTCCTTCCAGGTCAGCCCGAGCAAGGGCCTGTTCCACTGCTTCGGCTGCCAGGAAGGCGGCGACACGATCGCCTTCGTGATGAAGATCGACCACCTCTCCTTCTCGGAGACGGTCGAGCGTCTCGCCGCCCAGGCGGGCATCACCCTGCGCTACGAGGAGGGCGGGTACAACCCCACCCACCAGCGGGGCGAGCGGATCCGCCTCGTCGAGGCGCACAAGATCGCCGCCGAGTTCTACGTGGAGCAGCTCGACGGCCCCGAGGCCGAGATCGGCCGGAAGTTCCTCGCCGAGCGCGGTTTCGACCAGGCGGCCGCCCAGCACTTCGGCGTCGGCTACAGCCCGGCCGGCTGGGACCACCTCACCCGCTACCTGCGCGGCAAGGGCTTCAGCGACAAGGAGCTCGTCCTCTCCGGCCTCTCCCAGGAGGGCCGCCGCGGCCCCATCGACCGGTTCCGCGGCCGGCTGATGTGGCCCATCCGCGACATCACCGGCGAGGTCGTCGGCTTCGGCGCCCGCAAGCTGCGCGACGACGACAACGGCCCCAAGTACCTGAACACCCCCGAGACCGCGATCTACAAGAAGTCGCACGTCCTCTACGGCATCGACCTGGCCAAGAAGGAGATCGCCCGCACCAGCCGGGCCGTCGTCGTCGAGGGCTACACGGACGTGATGGCCTGCCACCTCGCGGGCGTCACCACCGCGATCGCGACGTGCGGCACCGCGTTCGGCGGCGACCACATCAAGATCCTTCGCCGGCTGCTGATGGACAACGCAACGGCCGAGGTGATCTTCACCTTCGACGGCGACGCGGCCGGGCAGAAGGCCGCGCTGCGTGCCTTCGAGGACGACCAGAAGTTCGCCGCCGAGACGTCCATCGCGATCACCCCCGGCGGTATGGACCCCTGCGAGCTGCGGCTCGCCGAGGGCGACGCGTCGGTGCAGAAGCTGGTCGAAACCCGCACCCCGCTCTTCGAGTTCGCGATCCGGCAGATGGTCGCCCGGCACAATCTGGAGACCCCCGCCGGCCGCGCCGCCGCCCTCGACGAGGCCGCCCCCGTCGTCGCCGCCATCAAGAACGTCGCGATCCAGCACGAGTCGGCCGTCCAGCTCGCCGGCATCCTCGGGATCCTCGACACCCAGTTCGTCGTCAAGAGGGTGGCGCAGCTGGCCCGTTGGGCCCGCGAGCGCGGCGGACGCGGCCCGGAGAGGCCCGGATCCCCGCGGCCGCAGCAGCAGGTCCAGGCACCGCCGCAGCACGCGGCCGGGCCCGCGCTCAATCTGCGCAGCCCCGCCCACCGCACCGAGCGCGAACTGCTCAAGCTCGCCCTCCAGTACCCGGCCCTGGTCTCGCCCGCCTTCGACGCGTACGGCGTCGACGAGTTCACCGCGCCGCCGTACGCGGCCGTCCGCCAGACCATCGAGGACGCGGGCGGCGCCGAGCAGGGCGCCGGGGACACCTCCGGCTACCTGGCCCGCGTCCGCGACGCCGCGCCGAACGACACGGTCCGCGCCCTGGTCACCGAGCTGGCGGTGGAGGCGGTCCACGGCAGGATCGTCGACGAGGCATACGCGGGCGAGCAGCTCGTCCAGGTCCGGCTGCGCGCTGTGGACCGCCGCATCCGCGACGTCCAGGGCACCATGGCCCGACTGGGGAGCAACGCGGACCCGGAGCGGTACGCGGCGGTGGCCAACGAGCTGTGGGTGCTCCAGCAGTACGGTCAGTCCCTGCGCAACCAGGGCGCGGCGGCGCTGTAGCGGCTGCGCCGGGCCGCGCCCCCAGGAACTACCGTTCGTCCGCGAAGGTCGGGGCGAGCGCCGTCAGCAGACGTTCCGCGTACTCACGCTCGGCGTCCGCGAACTGCGGGTAGTCCGCGGCGAAGTGGTTCCACTCCACGGACCCGACGGCCTCCTCGAGGTCCGCGAAACCGACCTCCTCCCGCTGCGGATACGGCCACTCGCCGGACAGCCGGAACACCTCGTGGAGCAGCTCGTACCGCAGCGGGTGGCGCTCCGCGAGCAGGGCGGCGTCGTAGAGGTCCTTGCCCTGCGCGTAGCAGTCGGTGAGCAGCCACTGGACCTTCCACGCCAGGGACAGCTCCGGGCTCGCCGCCCGCAGCTCGGTGCCCGCGACCGTGGTGGGCACCGGCTCCTGCGGCAGCCGCTCGTTGAAGACGAAGTCGAGCTGGACCTGGCCGCCGGGCTGTCCGGTCACCCGCCACGGCAGCACCATCCGCCGCCCCGGCACCCGGTCGTACGTCCAGATGTACTCCGACTCGGCGCCGCTCGCGTCGATCGTCAGCGGCCCGCCCCGCTCGTCGGCCACGCGCTGCGCGGCCGACGCGACCTCGGTCAGCATCGTGCCGGCGCGCTCCTCCTCGATGTTCCAGTCGGCAGGCACGACCACGAAGTCGAGATCCTTCGGCTCACGTGCCTCCCGCCCGAACCAGGCCGCCATCAGCATGCTGCCGCGCAGCACCAGCGAATCGGCCCATCCCGATCGCGAGACGGCGGTGAGGACCGTGTCGAGCGCCTCGCGGCGGGCCGACTGCCAGGCCGTGGCATCGGGCGCGACGGCGTCCAACGGCCTGAACGCCCGGGTGAAGTGCTTGAGCGCAGGGTCGAAGACCTGGCGCTGCGCCCCCTGGGGATCCATGCCCACGTGCAGCGTGCGCGGCAGTTCCGTGGTGCGCCGCCGAATGTCCGCCACGGGCTCGGCCAGATCCTCCGGCCCACCCGGAATCGGCCGCCTGCCTGTCTCCGTCACTGTGCCGTCCCCTCCTCGATCCACCCGTCGTCCACCGACAGGTCACTGTCGTACAGCACGAACTCCCGCTCCTCCGCGATGATTTCGTGCCCCGCCGCCCGCAACTCCGCGACCAGCGCGTCGCACGCCCTGCCCGCATCCGCCGCGGACCCGCCGTGGCAGCGCTGCGTCACGAAACGCTCGTGCCGTCCGCCACCGGACACCCTCCGCGCGTTCCACGACAGGTGCCCCCCGTGCCGCACGGCCAGCGCCGCGAGCGCCTCCCGGTCGAAGTCCTCGTCGAGCATGAGCTTCACATGGTGCTCGAAGTACCCGTCCGCGGCCCCGGCGACCTCCGGGGACCACGGCGTGGTCTCGATCTTCACGCGCACCGGGTCGAACCCGGACGCCCGCAGCCGTTCCACCAGCCGCTCGGATGCGGCCCGTTGGGCCGCGAAACCGTCCCGGCTCTGGAGCGTCAGCATCGGCTGGGAGACCATCCGGCCCCGGGCCAGCTCGATATGAGTGACCTTCAGCCCGGCCTCGCGTGCCCAGGCGTCCAGCCTGTCCTCCCCGCCGCCCGCGCAGCGCACGGTCACATGGGTCTCGTACTCACAGCTCTTGTGCACCGGCAGATACTCCCAGACACCCGTACGCCGGGCATCCGAGTAACCGACCGGTCACGCACGGGTCGCAAAAAGTCACCGCACGCCCCTCGTGGCAGGGATGTGTCGTACCCCACACTGGGGGGCGGTGCCTGAGCCCTCGGAGCTGCCGCACGCCCCCGAACGGCAGCGATCACCCTGGAGGTCGCCCCCGTGCAGACCCAGACCCTGACCGAGACCGACGCCGTCGTGGCCGTCGCCACGGCCGCCGTCGAGCAGGTGCCCGTGCAGGGCCGGCCCGCACGGCACCCGGAGGCGGTGCCGGACCCCGTCCAGGACCATGTCCCGGACCCCGCCCCCGAGTCCGTGGCCGACACGGCGGCCGAGGACACCGACGGCGCACTCGACCTGCCCGAGCTGCCCCGGCCCGCGGCCCGCTCCGCCGACGCGTCGGGGCCGTCCTCCGACCTGTTCCGCCAGTATCTGCGCGAGATCGGCCGCATCCCGCTGCTCACAGCGGCCGAGGAGGTCGAGCTCGCGCGGCGCGTCGAGGCGGGCCTCTTCGCCGAGGAGAAGCTGGCGAACACCCCCGACCCGGACTCCCGGCTCGCTGTCGACCTCGACAGGCTGGTGGTCATGGGCCGCGTCGCCAAACGCCGTCTGATCGAGGCCAACCTCCGCCTCGTCGTCTCGGTCGCCAAGCGCTATGTGGGCCGCGGGCTCACCATGCTGGACCTCGTCCAGGAGGGGAACCTGGGCCTGATCCGCGCGGTCGAGAAGTTCGACTACGCGCGCGGCTACAAGTTCTCGACGTACGCGACGTGGTGGATCCGCCAGGCCATGTCCCGCGCGCTCGCCGACCAGGCCCGCACCATCCGGGTGCCCGTCCATGTCGTGGAGCTGATCAACCGCGTGGTCCGCGTCCAGCGCCGGATGCTCCAGGAGCGCGGCTACGAGCCCACGCCCGAAGAGGTCGCCGCCCAGCTCGACCTGCCGCCCGAGCGGGTCGGCGAGGTGCTGCGCCTCGCGCAGGAACCGGTGTCGCTGCACGCGCCGGTGGGGGAGGAGGACGACGTCGCCCTCGGCGACCTCATCGAGGACGGCGACGCCGCGTCCCCCGTCGAATCGGCGGCCTTCCTGCTCCTGCGCGAGCACCTGGAGGCGGTGCTGTCCACGCTCGGCGAGCGGGAACGCAAGGTGGTGCAGCTGCGCTACGGCCTGGACGACGGCCGCCCCCGCACGCTGGAGGAGATCGGCCGCCTCTTCGGTGTGACGCGCGAACGGATCCGCCAGATCGAGTCCAAGACCCTGAACAAACTCCGCGACCACGCGTTCGCCGACCAGCTCCGCGGCTACCTCGACTGACGGGGACGCCCCGCGCCGCGGGCGCCGCCCCCGCCCCGCCGGGGCTACTCCACCTCCACCACGGCCTGCGCGAACTGCGCCGCGTACAGCCGCGCGTACGCCCCCTCGGACGCGAGCAGCTCCTCGTGCGTCCCCTGCTCCACGATCGAGCCGTCCTCCATCACCAGGATCACGTCCGCGTCCCGGATGGTGGAGAGGCGGTGGGCGATCACGAAGCTGGTGCGGCCGTGGGCCAGCCGGGCCATCGCCTTCTGGATCAGCACCTCCGTACGCGTGTCGACCGAGCTCGTCGCCTCGTCCAGCACCAGGATCACCGGGTCGGACAGGAACGCCCGGGCGATGGTGATCAGCTGCTTCTCGCCGGCGCTCACACCCGAGCCCTCGTCGTCGATCACCGTGTCGTAGCCGTCGGGCAGTGTGCGGATGAACCGGTCCGCATGCGCGGCGCGCGCGGCCTCTTCCAACTCCTCCCGGGACACCTCGCGCGCAGCCCCGTAGGCGATGTTCTCCGCGATGGTGCCGCCGAACAGCCACGTGTCCTGGAGCACCATCCCGATGCCCGCCCGCAGGTCCTCCCGGGACATCTTGGCGATGTCGACCCCGTCGAGCGAGATCCGCCCGCCGGTCACCTCGTAGAACCGCATCAGCAGATTGACCAGCGTCGTCTTGCCCGCGCCCGTCGGGCCGACGATCGCGACCGTCTGTCCGGGCTCGACGGAGAGCGACAGGCCCTCGATCAGCGGCTTCTCCGGCTCGTAGCGGAACGCCACCTTCTCCAGCGACACCCGTCCCTCGGCCCGCTCCGGCCGCTCGACGGACGGCGCATCCGGCTCCTGCTCCTCCGCGTCCAGCAGCTCGAAGATCCGCTCGGCGGACGCGACACCCGACTGCACCAGGTTCGCCATCGAGGCGACCTGCGTCAGCGGCATCGAGAACTGGCGCGAGTACTGGATGAACGCCTGCACGTCACCGATCGACAGCGAGCCGGACGCGACCCGCAGACCGCCGACGACGGCGACCAGCACATAGTTCAGGTTGGAGACGAAGAACATCAGCGGCTGCATCATCCCGCTGGTGAACTGCGCCCTGAACCCCGCCTCGTACAGCGCCTCGTTCTGCTCGGCGAAGCCCTGCGCCGACTCCTTCTGGCGGCCGAAGACCTTCACCAGCGCGTGACCGGTGTACATCTCCTCCACATGGGCGTTGAGCGCGCCCGTCGACTTCCACTGGGCGACGAAGTGCGGCTGCGACCGCTTGCCGACCCGCGTCGCCACGACCACCGACACCGGCACGGTGACGAGGGCGACCAGCGCCAGCAGGGGCGAGATCCAGAACATCATCGCCAGCACACCGACGATCGTGAGCAGCGAGTTGATCAGCTGGCCCATCGACTGCTGGAGGGTCTGCGAGATGTTGTCGATGTCGTTGGTGGCGCGGCTGAGCACCTCGCCGCGGCGGGCCTTGTCGAAGTACGACAGGGGCAGCCGCGACAGCTTCGCCTGCACGTCCTCCCGCATCCGGTACACGGTCCGGTTGATCACCTTGATCGACAGCCGCGTCGACACCAGCATCAGCAGGCCCGCCGCCACGTACACGGCGAGGGCCACGAGCAGCACATGGCCCACGGCGGTGAAGTCGATGCCCTCACCCGGGGTGAAGCCCACTCCGGAGAGCATGTCGGCGAGCCCGTCGTCGCCCTCGGCCCGCAGGCCCTCGACCGCCTGCTCCTTGGTCGTGCCGTCGGGCAACTCACGGCCGACGACGCCGGCGAAGACCAGGTCCGTCGCGATGCCGAGGATCTTGGGCCCGACCACGTTCAGCGCGACGCTCAGCACACCGGCCGCCAGCATCCACCACAGCGCGGCCCGCTCGGGCGCCAGCTGCCGCAGCAGCCGCCTGCCCGAGCCCTTGAAGTCCATCGACCGCTCGCCGGGCGTCTGCCCCGCCATCATCCGTGCAGCAGGTCCCCCGCTCATGCGGCCTCCGCCTCCGTCAGCTGCGAGAGCACGATCTCCCGGTACGTCTCATTGCCCTGCATCAACTCGTGGTGGCTGCCCGCCCCCACGACCCGCCCCTCGTCCAGCACCACGATCCGGTCCGCGTCGCGGATGGTCGACACCCGCTGGGCGACGATCACCACGGTCGCGTCGGCGGTCTCGCGCGCCAGCGCGGCACGCAGCGCCGCGTCCGTGGCGTAGTCCAGCGCGGAGAAGGAGTCGTCGAAGAGGTAGATCTCCGGGCGCTGCACCAGAGTCCGCGCGATCGCGAGCCGCTGGCGCTGGCCTCCGGAGACGTTCGTCCCGCCCTGGGCGACGGGCGCGTCCAGACCGCCGTCGAGCCCGCGGACGAAGTCGGCCGCCTGCGCCACCTCCAGCGCCTGCCACAGCTCCTCGTCGCTCGCGTCCGGCTTGCCGTAGCGCAGGTTGGTCGCCACGGTGCCGGAGAACAGGTACGGCTTCTGCGGCACGAGCCCGACCGTGCGCGCCATCAGCTCCTGGTCCAGCTCCCGCACGTCCACGCCGTCGACGAGCACCGCGCCGCCGGTCGCGTCGAACAGCCGCGGCACCAGCCCCAGCAGGGTCGACTTGCCACTTCCGGTCGACCCGATGATCGCGGTGGTCTCGCCCGGCCGCGCCACCAGATCGATGCCGCGCAGCACCGGCTCCTCGGCGCCCGGGTAGCAGAAGTCCGCGCCGCGCACCTCCAGATGCCCGCGGGCGCGCAGCTCCCGCACGGGCGCGCTCGGCGGCACGACGCTGGAGTCGGTGTCCAGCACGTCCTGGATCCGCTCGGCGCACACCTCGGCCCGCGGCACCATCATGAACATGAAGGTGGCCATCATCACGGCCATCACGATCTGCATGAGATAGGCGAGGAAGGCGGTCAGCGCGCCGATCTGGAGGGCACCGCTGTCGATGCGGTGGGCGCCGAACCAGACGACGGCGATGGACGACACGTTCACCACGGTCATGACGGTGGGGAACATCAGCGCCATGAGCCGGCCGGTGGACATCGACACGTCCGTCAACTCGTCGTTCGCCCCGCGGAAGCGCCCCTTCTCGTATTCGTCCCGGACGAAGGCGCGAATCACGCGGTTGCCCGTGATCTGCTCGCGCAGAACCCGGTTCACCGTGTCGAGCCGCTCCTGCATGGTGCGGAACAGGGGCCGCATCTTCTTGACGATCAGCGAGACGGCGATGCCGAGCACCGGCACGACCGCCAGCAGCACGGCCGACAGCGGCACGTCCTGGCCGAGCGCCATCACGATGCCACCGACGCACATGATCGGCGCCGACACCATCAGCGTGAACGCCATGAGGACCAGCATCTGGACCTGCTGCACGTCGTTCGTCGTCCGTGTGATCAATGACGGCGCACCGAAGTGGCCGACCTCGCGCGCCGAGAAGCTCTGCACCCGCCCGAACACGTCGGCCCGCACGTCCCGTCCGAGCGCGGCGGCGGTCCGCGCGCCGTAGAAGACGGCCCCGATGTTGCAGAGCACCTGGACCACGCTGATACCGATCATCAGCGCGCCGACGGTCAGGATGCGACCGGTGTCGCCCTTGACGACACCGTTGTCGATGACGTCGGCGTTGAGCGTCGGCAGATAGAGGGTGGCGCTGGTCTGCAGCAGTTGCAGCAGCACCAGCAGGGCGATCGGTTTCTTGTACGGACTCAGATAGGTCCGCAGCAGTCTTATCAGCACGCGCGGTCTCTCGGGCTCGGCAAGATCGGAGGTCACCTCATCTTCCGGCACCCGGTCGCCGAAACCCCAAGGGTTTTCCCCAAGCGCGAGTCAAAAGCAGATCGTCATACCGCAGGCCCGAATGCCCCCGGGTGGATCTGGTCCCGCGTCGCCCCGTACTGCTGGCGCACCGCCTTGCCCACCGCGGCCTCGTCGCCCGGCTCGAAGGTCCCCTTGGGCAAGCCGGGGGCGACGCCAGCGGCGGCGCCCTGCCAGGCCGGCGGCGTCTGCGGGGACAGCGTCCCGCGCGCCGCGCCCAGCGCCCACGCCGCCTGCCGGGCCGCGCCCAGAGCCGCGTAGTCCGCCGGCTGCGGCACCACGACCTGGGTCCCGAAGACGGAGGGGGCGATGGCCTGGACGGCCGGCAGCTCGGCGGCCGCCCCGAGGAGGAACACCCGCCGCACGTCGACCCCGCGTCCGCGCAGCACGTCCAGCGCGTCGGCCAGCGAGCAGAGCATGCCCTCGAACGACGCCCGCGCCAGGTGCTCGGGCTTCATCGACTCGCGCCGCAGCCCGCTCAAGGTGCCCGCGGTGTGCGGCAGTTGGGGCGTACGTTCGCCCTCCAGGTACGGCAGCAGCACCAGGCCGCACGAGCCGGGCGTCGACTTCATGGCGAGCGCCGACAGCTCGGCCAGGTCGGCCGTGCCCAGCAGCTCGGCGGTGCCGCGCAGCGCCCGTACGGCATTGAGGGTGTGCACGACCGGAAGGTGCATCCCCGTCGCGTCGGCGAACGAGGTGATTATTCCGGTCGGGTCGGCCAGCGCCTCGTGGTGCACGGCCATCACGGAACCGGAGGCCCCCAGCGACACCACCGCGTCGCCGGTGCCGACCCCGAGCCCGAAGGCGGCCGCCATGGTCTCGCCGGTGCCCGCCGAGATCAGCAGCCCCTCCGGCGTGGTCCCGGCGGCGTCGGCGGGACCCAGCACCTCGGGCAGCGCGCACGGGTGACCGAGCGCGAGCTCGACGAGGTCCGGGCGGTACGAGCCGGTGCCTGCCGACCAGTATCCGGTGCCGGAGGCGCCGCCGCGGTCGGTGGTCCGGCGGGCCGGGCGCCCGAGCAGCTGCCACACCAGCCAGTCGTGCGGCTGCATCACGAAGGCCACCCGCTGGGCGGCCTCCGCCTCCGTGCGGGCCAGCCAGCGCAGCTTGGCCACGGGCTGGGCGGCCTGCGGAACCGATCCGACGGCCTCGGCCCAGGCCTGCCGCCCGCCGAGCGCGTCGATCAGGTCGGCCGCTGCGACCTGCGCCCGCTTGTCGTTGCCGAGCAGCGCGGGCCGCACCAGTCCGCCCTGTGCGTCGAGAGCGATCAGGCCGTGCTGCTGGGCGGAGACACCGATGGCCTCCACGCCCTCCAGCAGACCGCCTCCGGCCGCCTCGCCGAGCGAGAGCAGCCACGCCTGTGGATCGATCTCGGTGGCTTTGGGCTCGACGGGATGCGGCGCGTAACCCTGGCGCAGCACGGCGCCCGTGTCCGCGTCGCAGACGACGATGCGTGTGAACGCAGACGAGCTGTCCAATCCGGCGACTATCCCCATGTCCGGAATTCTGCCGTACGCCGGGAGCGGTCTCGTCATCCGCCGCCGGTTCGGCGGCCGGACACGGCGCTGCCGCCGGTTCCACCGGCGGCAGCGTGGGGTCAGGTGTTGCTGGTTCCCCACTCGTCCTCGGTGCCGGAGCCACGCTCCCGCAGCGCGCGCACCCGCTCCGCGACCGAATCGGGCACCCGGTCGCCGACCTTGTCGCTCACGGCGTGGAACGCCTTGCCCGCCGCCTCCCGTCCGTTGTGGGCGGCCGACTCCGCCGCGTTGCGCACCGCAGGGTTCTGGGAGAACTGTCGCGCGGACCTCTTGAGCTGCTCGTAGCGCTCGCGCCCGGCCCGTGTGCCGAGCACATAGCCGAGGGCCAGTCCCACGACGAACGTGAGCTTGTACCGCATGGGTGTCACCTTCCGTTGCGTCGGTGCTGCCCGCCTACCCCGTCCAGGCCCGTGTTCACCCGGCACCGAACCGATTGGCGGAGCACCCCCCTGCTTGCGCTAATGTATGTGTCGCAGCGAGCGCACGCCCCCCAGGAGGACCCCGGGAGGTACGTTCGGTGCACACGCAGCAATCCCCTGTAGCTCAATTGGCAGAGCAGCCGGCTGTTAACCGGCAGGTTACTGGTTCGAGTCCAGTCGGGGGAGCGCGATCCCCTGTAGCTCAATTGGCAGAGCATTCGGCTGTTAACCGGAGGGTTGCTGGTTCGAGTCCAGCCGGGGGAGCAGAGACGGAAGAGGACCCCGGTGCGGGTCCTTTTTCGCGTTCCGGGGCCTCTTCCGTATGTTCTGCGCGACACGCGGAACCGGGCGGCACGCAGCGAAGTCCTCATGGTCGAGCGTGGCCGACCATGCGAGGCAGGAGATCGTATGACCGGCTATGCTGCGGCAGACGGCGCGCACAAATGTGCGCGACGCGCCGTTAGGGGCGGTAGCTCAGCCGGTTAGAGCAGCGGACTCATAATCCGTCGGCCGTGGGTTCGAGTCCCACCCGCCCCACCGCGGTTCTTCGCAGCAGAACCGTTTTTACTTGCGGACACGCAATCATGAGGGCCGCCACGCGCGCGTGGCGGCCCTTGTTCACTCTCCTGGACCAGCATCCGGCGGACCCGCAGGGGCGGAAGAGCGTCCGGCGCGGGCCGTCACGTGCTTGCGCGGCCGGTCACGCGTCCCTGTTCACCGTGCCGGCCGCCGCGTGAAGACGGTCCCCCGTGTCCCCTTCGTGCGGGTGATCGCAGCGGTCCGCGAGCGGCCACGGCACGAATGCCCCGTCCTCGCGCTGCACCAGCAGCCGCTTGCCGCTGGTGAGGATGCCACGCGGCCGAAGCCCGCTCAGGCTGGCCGTCGTGTACGCGGCGATCAGGCTGTTGAGGTCGTGCACGTGACCGATCCGGAACAGCGAGCGGGTCTCCGCAATGGCCTCGTGCTCGCCCGCGCGCATGACCACCCGCAGCTCCGGAGCGACGGCCAGCGACGCCACCGATACGGCGATGTTCTCGAGGTCGTCGGAGGCGACAGCGGCCAGCGCCTGGGCGTCGCGCAGGCCGAGCGTGCTCAGGACGAACCTGTCGGTCGCGTCGGCGATGACCACGGGCACGCGCAGTGCCTTGGCCAGGCGCAGGTTCGGCGCCTGCGGGTTCCGTTCGACCGCGATGACGCCGATGCCGAGGGCCTGCAACTGTGTGCACAGGCGCAGGCCCACCTGTCCCAGTCCGACGACGACCACATGGCCGGCCCGGGGGAGGGCCCGGGATCCCACGATGCCGACGGTGCGCGGTGCCAGCAGGCGGTCGACCATGCCCGCGGTGAAGACGGCGGTGAAAACGATCGTGACGAGCATCGCGACGGCGGAGAACACGAGATAGCTGTCCGAGCCGTGCGCGAGCGCGGGGCCGACCGCGGACACCGTCCGCGCCGCCTCGAACAGCGCCTCGACGGGCGGGCGATGGTGGGCGACCAGCCACGTCCAGTCCGCCAGGAGCACCATGAGCAGCCCGGCCAGACCCGTGAGCATGATCCGCGAGCTGCCGTCGTGCGGCCGCAGCTGTCCACGGATCCTGCCCAGCCGGGCCCGGTATCTGACCGAGCGCGCCGGCCGCCATGGCTCCAGGTGCACGTCGTCGCCTTGCCGCCGGGCGGCGACATGGCCCTCGGGTGTCTGGGTGATGCTCAGCAGATCGGGCTGGAGACAGGCGGCCAGGAGCACGGGCGCGGCGACATCGGCGGGCGAGGTGACCTGACAGTTGGGGAGTACGCGCAGGAGTTGCTCGCTGACCGTCCGGTCGAACACCGTCACGACCAGGTGGACGTGGGGGTGGATGTGCTCGACGGCGAGGGCGTAGCGCAGGGACTCGACGTCGTCGTCGAGCAGGACGGCCACACCCGTCACGTCGCGCCGCAGGGCCTCGCGCAGATCCTCGTCCGTGGGGCGGGCGAGGTGACACACGAGGTGCCCGGCCGACCGCAGCAGGCCGCAGACTCTGCGCGCCATGTCGCCGCCGATCACCACGAAGTAGTGCCGGTGTTCCGCGCTCTCGGGCATCGCGTCCGCCCCCTCTCGCCTCTCGGGTGGTGAGAACGCTAAGGGCCGGGCCCGGTGGTTGTGGTTGTGCGGGAAGCCCAGATCGGGGCAACTGGTTGTCCTGCTTGTACAAATGGGCGAAGAGGGCGAACGGGGCCCGGGCCCCCGGAGAGCGGGGCCCGGGCCGAGCGGCCGGTCCAGGGGGTGTCCGGCGGATCTTGGCCGGGGCCACGACGCTCCCCCAGGGCTTCGCCTGGGGGTACCCCCAGGCGACGGCACCTCGCCGCGTTGCCGAAATGCCCGGACAGCTCCGCTATCAGGGCACTCCGGCGCCTTGCGATGCTTCTCCCCAGGCCTTGCGGGCCTGGGGAGACCTCATGCACCAGACGCCGCGTCCTGTCCGACCCTGATCCACCGGACACCCCCTAGGGGGTGTCTCGCCGATCTTGCCGGGCTCCCGACGCCTGGCATCGCGCCTCTCCCCCTAGCCCTTCGGGCACGGGAGGTGCCGCCAGCGTTGTCGTCGGTCGCCGACGCTCCGCGTCGCCTCCCTCCGCCGCCTTGCGATGCACGGCACCAGACCCTCCCCCTACGCCCTGCGGGCGTCGGGGGACCCCACTCGCTGATCCGGCCTGATCGACAAGACACCTCCTAGTGATCTGAGTCAGAGATTCGTCGGCAGTATGCGGCGACTTTGTCGAGAATCTCGTCGGCGGTCTTCGTCCAGACGAAGGGCCTCGGGTGCT